>NZ_DATMHS010000076.1:0-8294 GCF_035554825.1 Ramlibacter sp.
CAGGGCGAGCCGTTGGTGCGGGCGCCGTGGTCCCACGGGCCCAGCAGCAGGCGGTTGTCGGCGCCCGGGTTGCTCAGGAAGCGCGCGATGGAGCCGTTGACGAAGGCGCTGCCGTCGTACCAGCCCGAGATCGAATACACGTGCACCCGGCCCGGCACCTGCTGCATGTACCAGTAGGGGCTGCAGGCGCCGCTGTGCAGGCCGGGGTCGTGCGAGGCCGCTTCTTCGCGGTAGGCGAGCTCGGGCGCGAGGTCGCGCAGGCGGAAGCTGTCGCGGTGCTCCTCGATCGCCGCGCGCAGCAGCGAGCCGTCCGTGTCCGCGTCGACCGGCTGCGGGCCGGCGTACTGCGGCGCGTTGAAGTAAGGGTAGGGCGCGAGCCGGTCGCGCCGGTCGAGGTCCAGCGCCTGCACCAGGTCGTCGTAGTTCTCGGTGATCGTGGTGCACATGATCCCGCCCGGGAACACGTGGTCGCTGTAGGTGTCGTGCACGGCGAACAGGGGCGCGATCGCCTTCACCGCCGGATGCCCGGTGCTGGCCAGGAAGCAGGCCGCCGCGCCGAGATAGGAGATGCCGGTGGCGCCGATCACGCCGTCGGACCAGGGCTGGCGCACGATCCATTCGGCGATCTCGCCGTGGTCCTCGCGCTCGCGCGGCGAGCGGAACGAGTCGCGCGTGCCGAAGCTCGCGCCGCAGCCGCGCACGTCGACCACCACCACCGCGTAGCCGCGCGGCACGAAGAAATCGCGGTACTTCGCCGCGTTGGGGCTGGGGTCGGCGCCGGGGCCGGTCACCTTGAAGCGGCGGTAGTACGGCGTCAGGATGACGACCGTCGGAAAGCGCTGCGGCGCCGTCGCGGTCGTGCCTTCGGCTTCAGGCAGGTACACGTCGACCGCCAGGCGGATGCCGTCGCGCATGGTGACGTAGCAGGAATCCGGTGTGGGCACCGCGTACGTCGCGGGCCGGCGCTGCAGGTACTCGGAGGGGGAAGTGCGCCAGGCGCTGCCGGCATCGTCTCGGTCTGACATGTGTACATCCGGTGTTCCACGCAGTGGGAAGCAGACGTTCTCCCATTAAACTGCGCGGCGGCATTGTGCCACTCGTCGTATCCACTCCCACGGAATCAACCATGCGCTTCACGCGTCGCCTGCTGCTTGCCTCCCTCGGCCTTGCCTTCTCGCTCGGTGCCGGCCCATCGATGGCCCAGGACTACCCGGCGCGCCCGATCAAGCTGGTGATCCCGCAGGCGCCGGGCTCCGGCGCCGATGCCGTCGGCCGCATGCTGGCCGACTTCATGAGCCGCGACCTGAAGCAGTCGGTGGTCGTCGACAACAAGCCCGGCGCCAACGGCATCATCGCCTCGCAGATGGTGCAGAAGGAGGCGGCGGACGGCTACACGCTGCTGCTGACGAGCGTGTCGCTGGTGAGCTTCAACCAGTTCCTGTACAAGAACGTTCCCTACGATCCGCTCAAGGACTTCACCTTCGTGGCGCCCGTGTCCGACGCGAGCTTCGTGCTGGTGGCCAGCACCGCGAGCGGCATCAAGTCCTGGGACGACCTGGTCAAGAAGGCGAAGGCCAATCCGGACTCGGTGACCTACGCCAGCGCCGGCACCGGCAACTCGACCCACCTGTACACGGAAATGATCGCGCTGCGTTCGGGCATGAAGCTGCGCCACATCCCGTACAAGAGCTCGGGCCCGGCGCTGATGGCGGTGGTGGGCGGCGAGACCGACGTCATGACCGTGGTGACCGCCACCGGCCTGGCGCAGATCAAGTCGGGCAAGGTGGTCGGCCTCGCGCAGTCGGGCGACACGCGTTCGCCGCAGCTGCCCAACCTGCCGCTGATCAAGGAACTGGCGCCCAACGTGCCGGCGCTGCCCGGCTGGTACGCGCTGGTCGGGCCGGCGAAGATGGACGCCAGGATCACGCAGAAGCTCGCCGCCTCGGTGAACCACTTCCTGTCGGATCCGGCGATGAAGCAAAAGCTGATCGACCAGTTCCTGTTCCCGATCCCGGGCACGCCGGCCGACATCCAGAAGCGTGCCGAGAGCGAAGCGAAGACCTGGGGCGGGCTGATCCGCGACCTGAAGATCCAACTCGATTGAGGGTCCGCAGCGGGCGCGGCGCGAGAAGACGCGCGGCCCGGGCGCGCCGAGGTGGCGCTGCATTCTTGCAACGACGCTTGCGTTTTCTCAACTGCCGAGCTGGCGAATCGAGGCATCCTACGGCCATCGACGGTTGTCTCCTCGGCGGGGGAAATCCAAGGAACCCGCTGTTTCCAACCCCCTGCGGCGCAAGCGGCAGGGGGTTTTTTCTCGGCCGCCGGATCAGCGGCCGCGCAGGTCGGTCGGCGCGGTCCGCAGCGGGTTGGCGGCGGGCAGCCGCCGCGCGATCTGCCAGCCCAGCGCGAGGCCGATGGTGTCGGCAACGAGATCGAGCCACTCGCCGCTGCGGTAGCCGGTGAGGGTCTGCAGCAGCTCGATCAGGGCGCCGTACGCGAGCAGCCCGGCCAGCACCCGCGGGCCGCGGCCCGGATACGACAGGCAGCCCAGGATCGCGAGCACGGCGAAGGCCAGCGCATGGTTGGCCTTGTCCCAGCCGGTGCTCGGCATGAAGTGGGTGGGCCGCATCAACGCGAGCACGAGGACGGCGCCAAGGCACAGCCAGAACGCCCAGCGGCGTTGGGTGGTGGAGATCCGGGACAACATGGCGCGACTATCGCATGGCGTGGCTGCGGGCGCGCACAAAAGAAAAGGCCCGCCGCAGTCAGGGTGGCGGGCCGACGTGCCGGCCGGAAGGAGGGACACCCCCGGCTGGCGCGTACCTGGCGCTTATTGCGCCAGGATCCACTGGACCAGGTTCTTCACCTGGCCGGCATCCTTGGTGGCGACGGCCTTGTGCTCTTCCTCGCTGCCGTCGTCCATCTTGACCTTCGGGCTCTTGGTGACCATCTCGGTCAGCTTGGCCTCGCCGTCGGCCTTGCCCTTGTACTTGGCGGCGATCTTCTGGTAGGCCGGGCCCTTCTTGGCCTTGTCGACCGCGTGGCACTTGGTGCAGCCGTTTTCCTTCGTCATCTTGAGGGCGGCATCGGCGTCCGGCGCCGCGGCGGCGGGGACGGCGAACGCGAGCGCGGCGGCGGCGCTGGCCAGCAGGGGGATCACTTTCATCTAAAGCTCCTGGTGTGAAGGTTGTCCTGTGCACATCGGTAAGCATCAGGCGTGCCAGTTCACCTCGAGCGCCATTTGCCTTTTGGAATCAGGCACTTGCGCCGATCACGCGGGCCGCCGCGGCGGCGTTCGCGGGCGGCGAAGTACATTTTCTTTGTGCAGTGGGCCAGGCTGCGTCGCGCTTTTTTCCTTGCCGGTCAACGGGTTGCGCGCGGACGGCGAGCCCGGCGCTTTCTATACACCCCGGCGCAGCGGTCCGGCTGCGCTGCGAGTGTGGTGAAGCGCGCCGGTTCAGCACGCGTTCAGGCGGCCGGGTGTACCTTGGCGGCTCCAAGGGAGACCACCATGAGCAGCTATCCCGCCCTGGCGAGTCGCACGGCCCTGCGCGGCCCGGTGCGCCTGTGCCGCCTGACCGACGACCAGCCCCGCACCGCGATGGATTCGCCGGCACTGCAGGTCATGACCGACCTTACGCGCGTCGCCGCGGCGGTGGCCTCGCCGGCGACCACCGTCGACGAAGCCAACCACTCCATGATGCGGCGCGGCGTGCGCATGCTGCTGGTGCTGGACGACCAGGAACTGCTCGCCGGCATCGTCACCGCCACCGATCTCATGGGCGAGAAGCCGGTGACGCTGGCGCGCGAGCGGGGCGTGCGGCACGCCGCGATCCTGGTGGCCGACGTGATGACGCCGACCCAGCGGCTGGACGCGTTCGAGCTGCGCAGCGTGCAGCACGCGCTGGTGGGCCATGTGGTGGCCAGCCTGCAGCAGAAGCGCCGCCATCACGCGCTGGTGACGCAGCCCGACGGCAACGGCGGGCTGGAGGTGCGCGGCATCTTCTCGCTGTCGCAGATCGCGCGGCAGCTGGGCACGCCGCTGGAGCTGCCCGACGCTGCCGACAGCTTCGCCGAGATCGAGGCGGCGCTGGCGCACTGAGGCCGGCGGCGGCCGGCCCGCGCGGTCAGGGCCGCCGCGCGGCGTCGATCGCCAGCACGCTGGGGTCCTTGTCGCCGTGGCCGGCGGCGATCAGCTGGTCCATGCGGGCGGCCAGGCCGGGCAGCACGCCCAGCGGGCGGTTGCCGCAGGCCTCCAGCATCAGGCGCACGTCCTTGCGCGCCATGGCCAGCTCGAAGGTGGCGGTGAAGTTGCCCTTGGCCATGTTGCCGCCGCGGCCCGCCACCATCGCGTTGAGGTCCAGCAGCCCCAGCAGCTTGATGGCGTCTTCGGCGGGCACGTCGCTGCCCTGCGCGATGGTGAGGATGTCGGCCATCAGGCCCGACAGGCCGATGATCATCGCGTTGCCGAACAGCTTGTTGACGGCCGCGAGGTCGGTACGCTCCCCCAGGTACTCGATCTTGCCGGTCATCTTGGCCAGCTCCGGCTGGACGCTGTCGAACAGCGCCTTCGGGCCGCACGCCAGCATCGAGCCGACGGCCTTGCGCGCCGCCGGCGGTCCCATGAACACCGGGCAGTGCAGGTAGCGCACACCCTCGGCGCGCAGCCGCTCGGCGCGCTGCGCCGTCAGCGCCGGCAGGGTCGTGGTGTGATCGACGATCACGGCGTCGGCGGACAGGGCCGGCCGCAGCGCCGCGATCACCTCGTCCACCACGGCGTCGTCCTTGAGCACCAGGTGCACGCGTGCGGCGCCGCGCACCGCGTCGGCCGGCGTCGCGGCCGGCTTGACGCCGAACGGCGCCAGCGCCTGCGCCTTGTCGGGGGTGCGGTTCCAGGCGCTCACCTGGTCGCCGCGCTTGGCCGCGGCCTCCGCGAAAGCGCCGCCGAGCAGGCCGGTGCCGAGAAATGCAATCTGTGCCATGGTGTGATCCTTTGTCGAGAAGTTGGTCTGGTGGTCGGCCGCGGGCCGGGGGCCGCGCGGACGGATGATCTCAGGCTGCCGGTTCGCGCGTTCCGGTGCGGCCTTTGGTGGCGACGAGGAAGCCGCGCGCCGGCGCGACCCACTCGATGCCGCGCTCGGCGAGGGCAGGCAGCGCCGCGTCGGCGACCGTTCCGCCGACCAGCATCTGGTCCTGCACCAGCAGGTACCGGCGTCCGGACCTGGCGCGATCGAAGGGCGCGAGCACCTGCAGCGTGCAGTCGCCGCCGAGCACGACCGCATCGCCGGGCGCCGCTTCGCGAACGCCGGCGCCGGTGCGGTCGCGCCAAGCGGCCGTCGCTGCATCGGCCGCTCCGGTGAGCAGGATCGTGCCGATGCGGCCGCCGGCCGCGGCCAGCACCGCATCCAGATGCGCCTGGTCGGCGGCCGCCGGGTCGATCGCCGCCCAGTCGTCGCCGCTGCCCACCACATAGGTGTTGCCGCCGTCGGCGGACGCGATGCGCGCCACGCGCGGCGTCAGGCGCACCGGGACGTCCGGTCGCAGCTCGCACCACGCGGTGCCATGTCCCTGCGGGTCCAGCAGCCCCAGCTCCGCCCAGGCGGGCTCGTGCGGCGGCACCGGGCGCACGCCGTGGCGGTCGACGCCCAGCCGCGGCGCCACGGTCGGCACCTCGCGCGGCGAACGGGCCCAGGCCAGCAGGGCCCGGGTGTCGGCGAAGCGGCCGATCATGCCGATCACGGCGCGCGTCGGCGTCATCAGGCGGCGCGAGTTCTCGCTGGAGAGCGCGTCGGCCGGCCGCAGCCACACGTGGTCGACGGTCTCCAGCGCGTCGTGCGCCGACGACTGGCCGGCCGGCAGCACGGCCAGGAAGAAGCGCGTGTCGAAGCGCTTGGCCCGGCCCGGCGGCGTGATCCAGTGGGCGATGTAGAAGAGCTGATCGGCGGCCAGGCGCAGGCCGAAGTCTCGGCAGATGTCGGCGAACGCCACTTCGCCCCGGTGCAGCGGAGCGCGCAACTCGCCCAGGCGGGTGCCGGCGTCGACCAGCATGTCGATCGGCTGGCCGCGTTCGTCGACCGCGAAGAGGATGCCGGCTTCCTCGAAGCATTCGCGGATCGACGCGACGAAGTGGTCCAGCCCGCCATGCGGCACGCCAAGCAGCGCACTGGCGGCGCGGTCGTCCAGGCCGACGCAGGCGTCGTGGCAGTGCCGGTCCCCCGCATCGAGCAGTCCCCCGGGGAAGACCCAGGCGCAGCTGTTGTGGTCGCCTTTTTCCGCCCGCCTGAGCAGCAGCAGCTCCAGGCCGTGCGGCGCGTCGCGCACGACGACGACGGTGGCGGCCGGGCGTGGCGGGGGCGGTGCGGTCATGCGCTGGGGTCTCCTGTCGTTCCTGCCGCTCCGGGGCAGGCACGCCGGATTCTGCCCGCATTCGATGACTCGAGCGTGTCGGCGGGTGCGGGCAACAGGGCGCGGCCGCGCCGCGGCGACCGGCCGGGGCGGCACGGCGCACCCGATGGCTCGTGCCGCCAGCCCGGGCGGCGGCCCTTGATCCGAGTCAAGGAAAGTCGCTCGAGCATGGCCTAACACCAACCGTGTGACGTGACCCGAGCCGGCAGTCGCCGACTGTGGGCCGGGCCTGGAGAGCGCATGTGAACACGGCAAGGGCAGCGCGGCAGCGCGATGTGGGCGGCAACCCGGTGCTGCTGGTGGCACTGGCGGTGCTCATCGGCGTGGCGCTGGGCATCGGCGGCTACACGCTGGTGTACGCGGACGCGCTCTCCTACATGAGTTCGGACCCGAAGGTCTGCGCCAACTGCCACATCATGCGGTCGCAGTACGACTCGTGGCAGAAGTCGAGCCACCACCACGTGGCCGTGTGCAACGACTGCCACCTGCCGCGCGGCTTCGTCAGCCAGTACGTGGCCAAGGCCCTGAACGGCTTCAACCATTCGAAGGCGTACACGCTGCAGAACTTCGCCGAGCCGATCGTCATCAAGCCGTTCAACGCCGACATCGTGCAGGCCAACTGCCTGGCCTGCCACCGCCCGCTGGTGCAGGACGCCGTGATGGCGCGCGGCCCCGGCGAGGAAGCCAGCTGCGTCCACTGCCACCAGTCCGCTGGCCACGGCGAACGCGCCGGCCTGGGCGGACCGCGGACCTGAACCCGGAGGTTATTTCCATGAAACCGAGATCCCGTCTGTTCGCGCGCACCCAGCGCGGCGTCTCCTCGAGCGTGCTGCTGCCGGTGCTGGTGGTCGCGGCCCTGGTGGCCGTGGCGCTGGCGGCGCTGCTGGTCAACATCTTCGAGCGCAGGCAGGAGGCGAAAGTCACCACCACCCGCCTGGTCGAGGTGACCCGCGACACCACGGACCCCGCGAAATGGGGCGTGAACTGGCCCAAGCAGTACGACGCCTACAAGCTCACGGCGCAGACGACGCGCACGCGCTTCGGCGGCCACGGCGGCAGCGAAGCCCTGCCGCAGGAGAAGATCGACAAGGACCCGTGGCTCAAGCGGATGTTCCTCGGCTACGCATTCTCGATCGACTACCGCGACCGCCGCGGCCACGCCTACATGCTGCAGGACCAGGAGAACACGCAGCGGCAGACCAAGCCGCAGACCGGGTCCTGCCTGCACTGCCACGGCTCGGTGATGCCGCTGTACCGCAAGCTGGGCGACGGCGACGCGATCAAGGGCTTCGAGATGACGTACAAGATCCCGTACAAGGACTTGAACAAGCAGCTGCACGACATGGGCCACGGCCACACGGTGACCTGCCCCGACTGCCACGACCCGCAGACCATGCAGCTGATCGTCACGCGCCCGGCCTTCCTGCAGGGCATCGAGCGGCTGGCCAACTCGGAAGCCGGCACGCCGTTCGCGCCCTCGATCGAGCGATGGCGCGCCGCCGGCAAGAAGGCCGCCTACGACCCGAACAAGGAAGCCAGCCGCAACGAGATGCGCACCTTCGTCTGCGCGCAGTGCCACATCGAGTACTACTGCTCGTCGGTGATGAAGCTCACGGCGCCCTGGGGCAAGGGGTTGAACGTCGACCAGATCGAGACCTTCTGGAACGAGACCAAGATGCCCGACGGCGGCCGCTTCTTCGACTACAAGCATGCCGAGACGGGCGCGCCGATCCTCAAGGCCCAGCATCCCGAGTTCGAGATGTGGAGCCAGGGCGTGCATGCCCGCAGCGGCGTCGCCTGCGCCGACTGTCACATGCCTTACGCGCGCGACGGCGCCACCAAGATCTCGGACCACTGGGTGCGCAGCCCGCTGCTCAACGTGAATCGCG
>NZ_DATMHS010000077.1:0-161454 GCF_035554825.1 Ramlibacter sp.
TAGCCTCTGACGGCGTGGGGGTCGGGGCGCCGCCGCCGGCCATGACCGCGGCAGCGCTGCAGGGGCGCGCCCGTCGGGGGTTTTTCCGCCGTGGGACAATACGCGGTTGATGCCTAGTTCGTTCAAGACCCTCCAGCTGGCCGAGCCGCTGGCCCGCGCCGTGGCCGAGATGGGCTACGAGCAGATGACCCCGATCCAGGCGCAGGCCATTCCCGTGGTTCTCACGGGCAAGGATGTGATGGGGGCCGCCCAGACGGGCACCGGCAAGACCGCCGCGTTCGCGCTGCCCCTGCTGCAGCGGCTGATGAAGCACGAGAACACGTCGACCTCGCCGGCGCGGCACCCGGTGCGCGCGCTGGTGCTGCTGCCCACGCGCGAGCTGGCCGACCAGGTCGCGCAGCAGATCAAGCTCTATGCCAAGCACACCAGCCTGCGCAGCACGGTGGTGTTCGGCGGCATCGACATGAAGCCGCAGACGGCCGAATTGAAGAAGGGCGTCGAGGTGCTGGTGGCGACGCCGGGGCGGCTGCTCGATCACATCGAGGCCAAGAACGCCGTCCTGAACCAGGTGGAGTACGTGGTGCTGGACGAGGCCGACCGGATGCTCGACATCGGCTTCCTGCCGGACCTGCAGCGCATCCTGTCGTTCCTGCCCAAGCAGCGCACGACGCTGTTGTTCTCGGCGACGTTCTCGCCCGAGATCAAGCGGCTCGCCAACAGCTACCTCAACGACCCGGTCACCATCGAGGTGGCGCGGCCGAACCAGGAGGCCTCGACGGTGGAGCAGCACTTCTACCGGGTCGAGGACGACGACAAGCGGCGCGCGCTCAAGCAGATCATTCGCCAGCGCGGCCTGTCGCAGGCGTTCGTGTTCGTCAACAGCAAGCTCGGCTGCGCGCGGCTGGCGCGTTCGCTGGAGCGCGACGGCCTGAACACGACGGCGCTGCACGGCGACAAGAGCCAGGACGAGCGGCTCAAGTCGCTGGACGCCTTCAAGCAGGCCAAGGTGGACCTGCTGGTGGCCACCGACGTGGCGGCCCGCGGCCTGGACATCAAGGACGTGCCGGCGGTCTTCAACTTCGACGTGCCGTTCAACGCCGAGGACTATGTGCACCGCATCGGCCGCACCGGTCGCGCCGGCGCGACCGGCCTGGCCGTGACCTTCGTCTCCGGCAGCGACACCCGGCTGGTGGCCGACATCGAGAAGCTGCTCAAACGCAAGATCGAGCTCGAGCCGATCGAATTCGAGGACGACCGGCCGCGCGGCCGCATCAACGACGGCCGCCGCACCTGGCGCGAGGCCGGCGAGCTGGGCGATCCGCGTGATGCGCTGGACGGTCGGCGCGAGGCCGGCCGCCGCGACTACCGGCCGCCGGCGCCGCCGAAGGACCCGTTCTTCGACCAGCCGTACCAGCCGCCGGCGACCGCCGCCGCGCCGAGCTGGGAGGCGGCCGCGCCGCCGGCCAACGCCAGCCGGGTCTCGTCGAACATCAAGCCGAAGCGCAAGGTGGCGGCGCTGTTCAAGGCGGGGTGACGGCAGCGGAGGCGCGGCCAGCGCTCACTCGCCTGGCACCCGCGCCTGCTCGCACTGGACCTGGATCAACTCGTGCCGGCCTTCGGCGCGATCGAGCCGCAGCGCGCTGAGGCAGCCGCCCCAGACGCAGCCCGTGTCCAGCGCGATGATGTCCGGCCGGCGCAGGAATCCCAGCGTCGACCAGTGACCGAACGCGATCGTGGCCGTGGCGGTGCGCCGGCCCGGCACGTCGAACCACGGCAGCGTGCCCGGCGGCGCCTCGCGCAGGCCGCCCGAGGCGCGCAGTTCCATCACGCCGTCCGGCGTGCAAAAGCGCAGCCGCGTGAGCGCATTGACGATCACGCGCAGGCGCTGCGCGCCGGCCAGCGCGTCGTCCCAGCGATCCGGCTGGTTGCCGTACATCCGCGACAGGAAGTCCACCAGCTGCGGGCCGCGCAGCACGGCTTCCACCTCGCCGGCGAGCGCCAGCGTCTGCGCCACGTCCCACTGCGGCAGCACGCCGCCGTGCACCATCAGCAGCCCGTGCGCCTGCACGGCCAGGCGCTGGCAGCGCAGCCACTCCAGCATCGCCTCGCGGTCCGGCGCCAGCAGCACCTCGTCCAGCGTGTCGTTGCGATGCGGCGGCCGCTGGCCATGCGCGATGGCCAGCAGGCTCAGGTCGTGGTTGCCCAGCAGCGACGTGGCCGCCGCTGCGTAGCCCATGACCCGGCGCAGGACGGCCGACGAGGCCGGACCGCGGTTGACCAGGTCGCCCAGCAGGTACAGGTGGTCCCGGCTGGGCGAAAAGTCGAGCTTGTCCAGCAGCCGCTGCAGCGCCGTATCGCAGCCCTGCACATCCCCGATCAAGTAAAGTGCCATGGTGTTCGATTCTCTCCTTGATCCATGGAAATCCTGCTGATCGCGCTGCTGACGGTGCTGAACGGGATTTTCGCGATGTCGGAGATGGCGCTGGCCTCGAGCCGCAAGGCGCGGCTCGCGGCGCTGGCGGAGGCGGGCGACCACGGCGCCGGCGCGGCGCTCAAGCTGATGGAGCAGCCGACCCGCTTCCTGTCGACCGTGCAGGTCGGCATCACCTCGATCGGCATGCTCAATGGCATCGTGGGCGAGGCCGCCTTCAGCGAGTCGCTGGGAAAGTGGCTGCAAAGCGTCGGCATCGGCGCGCGTCCCTCGTCCTATCTCGCCACCGCCATCGTCGTCACGGCGATCACCTACGTCACGATCATCTTCGGCGAGCTCGTGCCCAAGCGGATCGGGCAGATCTATCCGGAAGCGGTGTCGCGCTGGCTGGCGCGGCCCATGGGCTGGCTGGCGCGCGCCGCCGGGCCTTTCGTCAAGCTGCTGTCGGCCTCGACGGTGGCCGTGCTGAAGGTGCTGCCGATCGACCTCACCCGCGCCCGCGGCATGACCGAGGAGGAGATCGCGCACAGCCTGGAGGAGGGTGTGGACGCCGGCGTGATCGAGGAGCACGAACACCAGATGGTGCAGAACGTGTTCCACCTCGACGACCGGCCGCTCACGTCGATGATGGTGCCGCGCGCCGAGATCCGCTGGCTCGATGCCGGCCTGAGCACCGGCGAGTGCCTGCGCCAGGTGGGCCGCGACGGCGCCCACTCCTGGTATCCGGTGTGCCGCGGCTCGCTCGACGACGTGGTCGGGGTGGTCAGCGTCGCGCGGCTGCTGGCGCTGGGCGCCGAGGACGCGTCGCGCGTCGAGTCGCTGGCGTCGCCCGCGGTGTTCGTGCCCGAGACGCTTTCCGGCATGGAGCTGCTGGAGCAGTTCCGGCAGAAGTCGGGGCGGATGGTGTTCGTGGTCGACGAGTACGGCGTCGTGCAGGGTGTGATGACGCCGCACGACCTGCTGGAGGCGATCACCGGCGAGCTGCAGCCCAGTGCCCAGGCCGACGCCTGGGCCCGGCGCCTGGAGGATGGCGCCTGGGAACTCGATGGCACGATGCCGATCTCGGAGCTGAAGTCGCGCCTGGACATCCGCGACCTGCCCGAAGAGGAGCGGGGCCGCTACAACACGGTCGCGGGCTTGCTGATGTCGGTCTCGGGCAGCCTGCCGGCGGCGGGGGAGCGCATCGAGTGCGGCGAGTGGCAGTTCGAGGTGGTGGCGCTGGAAGGCAAGCGCATCGACCGGGTGCTGGCCCGGCAGCTGGCGGCGACCGAGCCGGCCGACGGCCGCGAGGCCCGCGCCTAGGCGGCCTTGAAGGTGGCGGTGTCGATCACCTCGACGTCGCCGCGGCGCACCAGCAGTGTCAGCAGCTGGTCGATCTGCGCGAGTTCCAGCTTGGTGTGGGTCGACATCCAGCGCCGGGTCACCGGCCGGTGGCTCATCATCGACAGCACGCGGTAGATGTCGGCGGTGCGGCTGGCGCTCGGCAGGTCGGGCCAGTGCTTGAGCCGGTACACCATGCCGTCGTCCGCCGGCGGTTCCACCTCCGCCCGGGAAGGCAGCCAGGAGCGCGCAGCGAACGCGGGCGTGCGGCGGGCCCAGTGAAAGAGCGTGGCGACGGACATGGAAGTGAAGAAACTGCTTGTGCGCAGTCTTGCCCGTGCGCCGCGCCCACGCTTCCGTCATTCGCCTCGGCGGGATAAGGCGTTTTCCTATGGGCGGAGGGGCTCCGCGGCGGCGCCGGCCAGGGCAAACCCGGGCTCCGGCGCGAGTGGACGTGCTCCCGTGGCCCGCGGCCTCAAGACGATTCGGTTCCGACGAAGGCGGGTGCGATCGAGGGTTCGGCCGGTCGGCCGAAAATCCGAGGAGCTACGCGCCAGCGCCGTAGAAAAGCCCCCTGACCGTGACAGCCAGGGGGCTTTGTGAGTGGTGCCGGAGAGATGATTCGAACACCCGACCTTCTCATTACGAATGAGCTGCTCTACCGACTGAGCTACACCGGCATTTTCGTGAAGCAGCGATTATAGCGTCGAGTCGCGAGCCGGTCCGGCGGGCGCAGGGACCGCGGCCGCGCGCCGGTATTTGACACTTCAACGGTATACCTGATCCGGCGCCCTTGCGCCTCGGTGGTAATCCCCCTCGGTTACAAAAAATCCCGAACTTATACTCGTCTGTTGCGTCGCGGTGCCACAAGCAGCGCGCATACAACCACCTTCTGCATCGACACACAAAGGATTCATCTTGCAGATCCCTCTCAAGGCCTCCCTCCTCCGCGCCGCCGCCGCCGTCCTCCTGCCGGCTGCCTTCGTGCTGGGCGCCGTGTCGGCCCAGGCGCAGACGCCTGCTGCCCCCGCGGCCAGTGCCGCAGCGGCCCCCGCCCCCGTATCCGCCACCCCCGCGCCGGCCGCCCCCGCGCCCGCCGCTCCCGCCGCCAAGAAGAACGGCGACAGCGTCGAGAACCCGTACGGCCTTGAGGCGCTCTGGAAGGGCTCCGACAACATCGCGCGCGGCGTCCTGATCCTGCTCGCGATCATGAGCGTGGGCAGCTGGTACATCATGATCACCAAGCTGCTGGAGCAGGCGAAGATGCAGCGCCACGCCCGCACGATGGACGAGAAGTTCTGGGCCGCGCCCTCGGTCAGCGCCGGCGCGAACAGCCTCGAGAAGAACAGCGCGTATCGCTTCATCGCCGAGAGCGGCGTGCAGGCGACCAGCGACCACGGCGGCCTCAAGAGCCATATCCCGATGGCCGAGTGGATTCCCATGAGCATCACCAGCGCGGTCGACCGGGTGCACGCCACGACCCAGGGCGGCCTGGCATTCCTGGCCACCGTCGGTTCCACCTCGCCGTTCGTCGGCCTGTTCGGCACCGTGTGGGGGATCTATCACGCGCTGACGGCGATCGGCATCTCCGGCCAGGCTTCCATCGACAAGGTGGCCGGCCCCGTGGGCGAGGCGCTGATCATGACGGCCATCGGCCTGGCGGTGGCGATCCCCGCGGTGCTCGGCTACAACTGGCTGGCCCGCCGCAACAAGGCGGTGATGGACGAAGTGCGCGAGTTCAGCGATGAACTCAATGCGGTGATTCTCGGCTCGGCCGGGAAGGCCGCGTAAGCGGCCGGCAAGGAGACCGCCATGGCCATGGCCGTCGGCCCGTCCAGCGGGGACGAGGACGAAGTCATCTCCAACATCAACACCACGCCCCTGGTGGACGTGATGCTGGTGCTGCTGATCATCTTCCTGATCACGATTCCGGTCGTCACCACGTCGATCCCGCTCCAGCTGCCGAAGGAGCGGGTCGAGGTGCGCGAGACCAAGCCCGAGAACATCATCATTTCGGTCGACAAGACCGGCGGCATCTTCTGGTACGACGCCAGGGTCGCCAACGCCGACGCCCTGGTGGTGAAGCTCAAGGCCGTCTCCCAGATGAAGCCGCAGCCCGAAGTGCAGATCCGGGGCGACCTGAGCGCCCGCTACGACGGCATCGGCCGCGTCATGTACGCGTGCCAGCGGGCCGGCATCACCAAGGTCGCCTTCATCACCGAACCGCCGCCACTGGGCGGCTGAAGCCCCGCGGGGCGAAGCTAAGTACAAGGAAGACGCACATGGGCCTCAAATCCCGGCGTTTTGGCAAGGGCGATCCCGAAGTGATGATGGACATCAACACCACGCCCCTCATCGACGTGATGCTGGTGCTGCTCGTCATGCTGATCATCACCATCCCGATCCAGCTGCACGCCGTCAACCTGGAAATGCCGGTCGGCGTGCCGCCCGACAACCTGATCAAGCCCGAGAAGGTGCAGATCGACATCGACGAAAAGAGCGTCGTCTACTGGCAGGGCCTGCCGGTCAGCGCCGAGGAGCTCGATCAGAAGATGAGCCTGGTCGCGCAGCAGCCGGTGCCGCCGGAAATCCACCTGCGGCCCAACAAGCTGTGCCAGTACGCGGTGTTCGCCAACGTGCTGTCCACCACCAAGCGCAAGGGCCTGAACAAGGTCGCCGTGATCGGCAGCGAGCAGTTCGTCCAATGAGCACCGCCATCCAACGCCGCCGCTATCGCGGCAACGACCCGAAGCGCAAGGCTGTCGGCTGGGGCGTCGTCGTGGGGGTGCATGCCCTCATCGGCTGGGCCCTGATCAGCGGCACCGCCCGCAAGGGCCTGGAGCTGATCAAGAAGCCGATGGAAGCGGCCGTGATCCAGGAAGTGATCATCCCGCCGCCGCCCCCGCCGCCGCCCAAGAAGATCGAACCGCCCAAACCGGTCGCGCCCAAGGTGGTGGCCCCGCCGCCGCCGTACGTGCCGCCGCCCGAGGTGGCGCCCCCGCCGTCACCGTCCGCGGTGGCGGTGCAGTCGGTGCCGACCCCGCCGCTGACCGCGCCGGTGATCGCGCCGCCCCCGCCGCCCGCGCCGCCGGCGGCGCCGCCGGGCCCGGCCCGCCAGGACATGGGCGTGGCCTGCCCGACGCAGGTCAAGCCCGAGATGCCGCGCAAGGCATTGCGCGAGGGCACCGAGGGCATCGTGAAGGCGCAGGCCCTGATCCGCGACGGCGCCGTCAAGCAGGTGACGATCCTGTCCGGTCCGCGCGTCTATCACGAGGCGGTGCGCGACGCCATGATGCAGTACCGCTGCGTCAGCGGCGCCGGCGACGTGCTGGCGACGCAGGAATTCGTATTCAAGATCGAATGACCGCGCCCCGGCCGATGCTTCAGGTCTGATGTATTTGGACAACAAAGGGGCTCGGGCCGGGTTTCGCCGGGGTGACGCGGTGTCACCGCTTGTGTAGAAATGCACACTGCACGAGGGAGGCGGTTTTCCGTTGCTGGCCGCCGACCCTGCCAATTGCCGGGTCAAGCAGTAACGCCGGGCCTGAATAACCAGCAACCGCCCTGGAGAAGAACCTTGAACAAAGACAGACACAAGTTCAGGCACACGGTCATCTTCCGTGCCCTGATCGCCGCGACCTGCGGCACCGCCTCGATGATGATGGCCCATCAGGCCATGGCCCAGCAGAGCTCTTCGTCCCTCGGCCGGGTCGAGATCACCGGCTCGAACATCAAGCGCACCGACGCCGAGACCGCCTCGCCGGTGCAGGTGATCACCAAGCAGGAGATCGACCAGTCGGGCAAGGGCACCGTCGCCGAATACCTGCAGACGCTGACCGCCGACGCCCAGGGTTCCGTTCCGTTCACGTATGGCCGCGGCTTCTCCGGCGCCACGTCTTCGGGCATCTCCCTGCGCGGCCTGGGCGCCAACGCCACCCTGGTCCTGATCAACGGCCGCCGCGTCTCGTCCGCCGTGCTGGCCGACGATGCGCAGCGCACCTACGTCGACCTGAACCAGATCCCGCTGGAAGCCGTCGAGCGCGTCGAAGTGCTGAAGGACGGCGCCTCGTCGATCTACGGCTCGGACGCCGTGGCCGGCGTGGTCAACATCATCCTGAAGAAGAACTTCGTGGGCACGGTCGTCAAGGCCACCTACGGCGTGTCGCAGGAAGGCGACGGCAACGAGCCGCGCATCGCCATCACCCATGGCATGGGCGACCTGGACAAGAACGGCTGGAACCTGCTGCTGAACGCCGAGTTCGGCAAGAAGGACCCGATCTACTACCGTGACCGCGACGGCCGCGGTCCGGTGGGCGTGTCGGCCATCGGCCAGGGCTGGGGCTTCAACCCGAACACCGGCCCGACCAACAACATCCCGCGTGCGGGCGGCAACGGCTGGATCCCGACGGCCAACAATGCCGCCGGCCGGATCAACAACAGCGCCGCGCCGTCGTTCATCGGCAACGTTCGCAACCCCAGCACGCTGAACTACTACAGCCGCGGCGACGCCGCCGGCGTGGGCTTCACCCGCACCTTCCCGGGCGCGCAGGCCTACTGCAACGCCAACGCCAACCTGCCGCAGAACAACCCGGCCGGCGGTTGCCTGAGCGACGTGTGGCGCCAGGTGGGCCAGATCCAGCCCGAGCACCAGACGTCCAACTTCTTCGGTCGCTTCACCAAGCAGATCAACGCGAACATGGAAGCGTTCGCGGAAGTCGGCTACTACACCTCCGAGTCGCGCGTCACCGGCCTGCCGCTGGCGCCGAGCGGCGGTTTCTTCACGCCCGAAGGCAACGTGATCTCCCGGACCGCGGTCGCCCAGCTCGGCGCCACGCACCCGGACAACCCGTACTTCGGCACCGCCGCGCGCCTGCAGTACAACCCCGTGTTCGACCTGGGCCCCGGCGTCGTCAGCTCCAAGAGCCACTCCACGCGACTGGTCGCCGGCCTGAAGGGCACGGTCGCCGCGTGGGACTACGACACCGCGATCCACTACTCGGAAGCCAAGCAGACCGACACGTCGGAGAACCGGATCAACTGGCGCGTCGCCGACGCCCTGCTGAACCCGACCGCCGCCAACGTCGCTGCCGCACGCGCCTTCAGCCCCGCCTATGCGGCGCTGCCGGCCGGCACCTTCTGGCGCATCGGCGAGAACGCCTCGCTGAACTCGCCCGAGATGTACCGCGCCCTGCTGCAGAACCAGGAACGCAGCGGCTTCTCGCGCACCTACGGGGCCGACCTGAAGGTGTCGCGCGAGCTGGGCAAGCTCGACGGCGGCCCGATCGGCGTCGCGTTCGGCCTGGAAGCTCGCCACGAGGCGAACAGCCTGCCGCTGTACACCGGCCTGGGCAACTTCATCGGCCTGTCGCTCACCACCTACAGCGGCGATCGCAACATCGTCGCCACGTACGGCGAAGTGCTGCTGCCGGTCACCAAGAAGCTGGAGCTGAACGGCGCGCTGCGCTATGACCGCTACTCGGACGCCGGCAACTCGGTGACCCCGAAGATCGGCGCCAAGTTCAAGGCCCTGCCCAACCTGGCGCTGCGCGGCACCTTCGCCGAAGGCTTCCGCGCCCCGTCCTCGACCGAGAACAGCGCTTCGTCGATGGCTGCCTTCGGTGGCGCCACGGTGGACGACAACGCCCGTTGCGCCGCCGGCGTGCCGGATGCGCTGTGCAAGGGCGTGGCCCCCACGTTCGTCCAGCGCGGCAACCCCAGCCTGGAGCCGGAAAAGTCCAAGAGCTGGACCCTGGGCGCGGTGTGGGACATCACGCCCAAGACGAGCCTGACCGTGGACGCCTGGCAGATCAAGCGCCGCGGCCTGCCGGTGATCGAGGATCCGCAAGCCGCCGTCGACGCCGGCCGCGTGACGCGCGACCCGGCCACCGCGGTCACCCCCGGTGACCCGGGTGCGATCCTGTCCGGCTTCGTGGTGTTCCAGAACTCCGCCGAAAGCCTGACCCGCGGTATCGACCTGGAAGCGCGCCATCGTTGGGACCTGGGCAACGGCTACGGCCGCTTCACCACCGGCCTGACCTGGACCCACCTGCTGACGCAGCGCGTGACCGAAGCGAGCGGCACCGTTCATGACTACGCTGGCACCCATGGTGACTGCAACATCACGAACTGCATCGGCTCGCCGCGCGACCGCATCCAGCTGACCGGCACCTGGGAAATGGGCGCCTGGCGTCTTGGCGCGAACGTCAACTACCGTGGCAGCATGTCCAACAAGTTCGAGAAGGCCGACACTTCCTGCGCCCAGACGCTGGCGGACGGCACGGACTTCCCCGGCGGCTGCAAGGTGAAGGCGTTCACGACCCTGGACCTGTCGGCGGCGTGGAAATTCCGCCAGAACACCGAGATCTTCGGTTCGATCCAGAACGTGTTCGACAACAAGCCGCCGGCTGACTTCGAAACCTACGGCGCGATCGGCTACAACCCGCTGGACTACTCCGGCGCGATCGGCCGCTTCTTCCGCATCGGCATCCGCCACAAGTTCTGATCGGCACAGCGGCGTTCGCCGCTGTCCCCAGACACGAAACCACCGCTTCGGCGGTGGTTTTTTTTTCGTCGCTCCGAGCCGTTGCGGTGCCGTCCCGGGCAACGCCTGCGGCTGCGGGCCGGAACAGCCCGCATCGTGCAGATTGGCCATTTCCGGGGGCGCGCCGTGTCTTTTTGCGCGCGCCCGTCGATCGAACGCGACAACGCGACGCGCGCCTTTGCGATTTGTCAGGCCCCGGCAGGCGACCCCGGCTACAAATGCATTCGTTTCACCATTCGCCACGCGAGATCGACCGGATGTCGAAGTTTGTGCGCTCCGTCGCTCTCCTCCTGCTGTTCGCGGCTGCCGGTCCCCTGCTCGCGGCACCGACGGTGCGGGTCGCCGTCTTCAACAATCCGCCGCTGATCACCTATGACGTGAAGGCAGGCCATGCCGGCGGCATCTTCATGGAGGTGCTGCACGACACGGCGGCGCACGAAGGCTGGGATGTCCGATACGTGCCCGGCACCTATGCGCAGGGACTCCAGCGGCTCGAGGCGGGCGAGGTCGACATCATGCCGGCGACGCCCTATGCACGGGCGCGCGAGGACGCGCTGACGTTCACCCGCGAGACGCTGGCGACCTCGTGGGGCCGCATCTACGTGAAGCGCTCCAGCACCATCGGGACCGTCCAGGGCCTGGCCGGCAAGAAGGTTGCGCTGATCAAGGGGAGCATCCTGCAGCGAACCCTGTTGCAGCGAACGTCGGAAGGCGGCTCGGCCGCGCAACTGATCGAATACGACGACGTGGCCGATGGTTTCCGGGCGGTGGCGGCGGGCCGCGCCGATGCCGTCCTGTGCAATGGCTTTTCGGGAGCCATTTACGCGCGCGACCTGGGGCTGCGGGCCACCCCGGTCCTGCTGGCGCCCTACGGCTTCCGCTATGCCGGCAAGCGCGATCCGGCCGCCGAACGCCTGCTCGACGCACTCGACGTTCACCTGCTGCTGCTCAAGACCGACCCGAGCTCGTTTTACTACCAGGCACTGCAAAAGCTCGAAAGAAGCGACGCGCGCGACGCCCGGGTGCCGGGGTGGGTCTCCTGGGGCGCGGCGGGGGCGCTGCTCATCGTCGCGCTCCTGCTCGGCTGGGTCCTGACCGTGCGGCGGGCGGCGGCGCGCATCGCGGCCAGCGAACGCGAACTGCGCCGGACCCACGAAGACCTGGACCGGATCACCGACAACTCGCTGCACCTGATCGCCGTGTTCGACGCGGATTTCAGCGTCCGCCGCGTCAGCCGCGCGTGCGAGAAGCTGCTCGGGTTCCGGCCGGAGGAACTGGTCGGCAAGAGCGTTCTGGACTGGGTCCCGCCCGAACGCAGACCGACAGCGCGCAGCCTGCTCGAGGAGGTTCGCGCCGGCACGCCACTGGAAGGGCACGAGATCCAGCTGCTGCGCGCGGACGGCAAGGTGACGCCCGCGCTCCTGTCGCTCGTGTGGTCCGACACGGTCCAGGAATTCTATGCAATCGCGCACGACGACACCCAGCGGCACGAGCTGATCGAGCGGTTGCAGCGCCGCACCAGGCAGCTGCAGGCGGCCAATCGCGATCTCCAGACCTTCGCCCAGAGCGTGTCGCATGATCTGAGGGCGCCTGCCGCCGCCGTGGTCGGCTTCGTGGGCAAGGTCCTCAAGGACGAGGGGGCGACGCTCCAGGATCGCTCGCGCCAGTTGCTCAGGCGGGCGCACGCGGCCAGCCGGCGCATGGACACCACCATCGCCTCGCTCCTGCGCCTGGCCCGGGTGACCGAGGGTGGCGTCCAACGGCGGGTGTGCGACGTGACGGCGATGTGCCTCGACGTGGTCGCCGCGCTGCGCAACGTCGAGCCGGAGCGCGAGGTCACGGTGGAGATCCAGCCGGGAATGCGCGCGGTCGCCGACCGCGAGCTGTTGCGCCACGTCTTCGACAATCTGCTGGCGAACGCCTGGAAATTCACGTCCCGCCAACCATGCGCTCGCATCACGGTGGGGTGCGCCCATGACCCGGACGGTGCCGTGTTCTTCGTCCGGGACGACGGCGCCGGGTTCGACATGGAATACGCGCACAACCTGTTCGTTCCCTTCGGACGCCTGCACAGCGAGAACGAGTTCAGCGGGACCGGCATCGGCCTGTGCATCGCCCAGCGCGTCGTCGCCGCCCACGGCGGCCAGATCTGGGCCGAGGGCGCCCCGGGGGAAGGAGCGGTCTTCCGCCTGACCTTGGGCCAGCCGGGAATCCAACCGCCGGCAGGGCCCGTGGCCCCACCTCGCGTGGCGCCTGCGGACAGCGCGGCCGCGGGCGTGCACTGGTCGCCCACGCGGGTCGGCCGGCCGGTCAGCGGCGTGCCGCGCGACGCGAACGCTGCCGCAGGCGGGGGACGCTAGCTCGGACCGTGGCCCGCCGCCGGCAACTCCGGCAGGCGCCGCAGCGGGCGCAACAGCGTCCACCGCCAGCCGGCGAAGGCCAGGGCCAGGGCCCCGGCCCCGGCCGCCGCCAGGGCCCAGCGCAAGCCGAGGGTCTCGCCCAGCCAGCCGCCCAGCAATGCGCCGGGCAGGCCCGGCAGCAGGATCAGCCAGCGCATTGTGCTGGTCATGCGGCCCAGCAGGGGCTCGGGCGTCACCGCCTGCCGCAACGCCAGGAAGTTGATGAAGATGAGCACCGCGCCGGCACCGAAGCCCACCAGCATCAACACGAACGACGCGACGCCCCAGCGCCCGGCCGGCGCCAGCGCGAGCTGCAGCCAGCCGGCCCCGCACAGGGCCAGGCCGAGCAGCAGGCACGGACCCACGCCGAGGCGGCCGGAGAGCCGGTGGCCCAGGGCGCTGGCGGTGACCGTGCCCACGCCCACGCCGACATAGCACAGGCCGACCTGGCCCTCGGTGAGCGCCAGCTCGCGCGTGGCATACAGGATCTGCACCACCAGCGCCGCTTGATGGCTCATTTGCCAGATCCCCACCAGCAGCGCCATGACCAGCAGCAGCCGCTGGCTGCGCACGAAACGCAGGCCGTCGGCCAGCGCGCGCCAGAACGCGCGCGGCGCGGTCGCCGACGGGTTCTCGTGGACCTTCAGTCCGCGCAGGATGAAGACGCTCACCAGCAGCAGCAACGCGTCGGCCAGCAGCGCCAGCGGCGCGCCCGCCAGCCGGATCAGCGCGCCGGCGGCGCCCGGCCCGGCGACCTCGGCGGCCGAACTGGCGAGCGCGTTCTTGGCGTGCGCTTCGACCAGCCGGGCGCGCGGCACCACCTGCGTCAGCACGATCTGGGCGGCGCTGCCGGCGGTCACGAACACGCAGCCGATCACGAAGGCGACGCCGTACAGGTAGCCCATGTCGAGCACGCCGAGCGCCCATGCCGCCGGCACGCTGGCCAGCACCAGCGCGATCAGCAGTTCGCCCGTGACGTAGACCGGCAGCTTGCGCACGCGGTCCAGCCAGACGCCGGAGGGCAGCGAAAACAGCACGAAGGGCGCCAGTTCCATCGCCGTGAGGCGCCCCATCTGCGTCGGCGTGGCGTGCAGCAGCACCGCCGCGGTCAGCGGCAGCGCCAGCATCGTGATCTGTCCGCCGAAGCTGCTGATCAGGATCGAGGTCCACAACCGGCGGTACAGCCGCTCGCGCAGCAGGTCGCCGGCCGGCACCAGCCGGGCCAGCACGCGCCGCAGCGGCGCGGCGCGGCTCCGGGCGGCGCGTTCAGCCGGCGTGTCGAAGAGCGGCTCCTTCGGTGCCGGCGTAGAGCCAGCAGGCGGCCTGGGAGGGGCTGCCGGTCGCCAGCAGCGGCGGCACTTCGACCGGGCAGCGCGCGAACGCGTGCGGGCAGCGCGTGCGGAACACGCAGCCCGACGGCGGGTCGAGCGGCGACGGCAGGTCGCCCGAGAGCAGCTCGATCGACTTGGCCCGCTCGCGGCGCGGGTCGGCCAGCGGCACGGCCGACAGCAGCGCCCGCGTGTAGGGATGCTTGGGATCGGCGTACAGCGCCTGCTTGGGCGCGAGCTCCATGGTGCGCCCCAGGTACATCACCAGGATGCGCTGGCTCACGTGCTTGACCACGGCCAGGTCGTGGGCGATGAAGATCAGCGCCAGCTGCATTTCCTGCTGCAGGTCCTGCAGCAGGTTGATGACCTGGGCCTGGATCGAGACGTCGAGCGCCGACACCGGCTCGTCGCACACGATCAGGCGCGGCTTCAGGATCAGCGCGCGGGCGATCCCGATGCGTTGGCACTGGCCGCCGGAGAATTCGTGCGGATAGCGGTACAGGTGGGCCTCCGACAGGCCGACCTTGACCAGCATCTCCTTGACCCGGCGCAGCACCTCGGCTCCGGCCAGCTGGGGCTGGTGCGTGCGCAGCGGCTCGCCGATGATCTGCGCGATGTTCATCCGCGGATTGAGCGAGGCGAGCGGATCCTGGAACACCATCTGCACGTGGCGGCGCACCTGCTGCCAGCCCTCGGCACCCGCGCCGCGCATGTCCTGGCCCAGCCACGCGATCTGGCCCGAAGTGGCCGGAATCAGGTTGAGGAGGGCGCGCGCGAGGGTGGACTTGCCGCAACCGGACTCGCCGACGATCCCCAGCGTTTCGCCCGGCTGCAGATCGAAGCTGACGCCGTTCACCGCCTTGAGCGTGCGGTGCGCCGGAAAGAGCAGGCCTTCGCCGCGCACCTTGAAATGCACGTGCAGGTCGCGCACCGACAGCAGCGGGGCGGTCATGGCCGCACCCCCATGGCCTGCGCGGCGACCAGGCCGGCCTCCACATGGCAGGCCCGCAGCACGGCGCGGTCGTGCGCCGCCGCCGCCAGCGGCGGCCGTTCGGTGGCGCAGCGCGCCAGGACGAAGCCGCAGCGCTCGCTGAACGGGCAGCCGGCCGGCAGGTGCGCCATGTTGGGCGGCACGCCCGGAATGGCCACCAGGCGCTCGCCTTCGTGGTCGAGCCGGGGCACGGCGCCCAGCAGCCCCAGCGTGTACGGGTGGGTCGGGCGGTAGAAGATGCTTTCGGCGTTGCCGCGCTCCATGATGCGGCCGCCGTACAGCACCATCACCTCGTCGCACAGCCCGGCGACCACGCCCAGGTCGTGGGTGATCAGGATGATGGCGGTGCCGAAATCGCGCTGCAGGTCGCGCAGCAGCGCGATGATCTGGGCCTGCACCGTGACGTCCAGGGCCGTGGTCGGCTCGTCGGCGATCAGCACGTCCGGCTCGCACATCAGCGCCATCGCGATCATGATCCGCTGGCGCATGCCGCCCGAGAACTCGTGCGGATAGCGGCGGATGCGGCGGGCGGCATCGGGAATGCGCACGGCGTCGAGCGCCTCGATCGCGCGGGCGCGGGCCGCCGCGCGCGACATGCCCTTGTGCAGCTCCAGCACCTCGGTCATCTGCCGCTCGATCGTGAGGTACGGATTGAGCGACGTCATCGGGTCCTGGAAGATCATGGCCACCCGGTCGCCGCGAATGCGGTTGAGGGCGGCCGTCGGCATCGCCAGCAGGTCGTTGCCCTGGAACAGGGCGCGGCCGCTCGCGCGGCCATTGGCCGCCAGCAGTCCCATGAGGGACAACATGCTCTGGCTCTTGCCGGAACCGCTTTCGCCGACGATGCCCAGGGTCTGCCCGCGCTGGAGCTGGAACGACAGGCCGTTGACGGCGGTGACTTCCCCGTCCTCGGTCTTGAAGCGCACGCAGAGGTCGTCCACCTCGAGCAGTGCTCCGGTTGGCTGGCGGGACGTCATGCGAGGCGTTCCTTGGGGTCGAATGCGTCGCGCAGGCCGTCGCCGATGAAGTTGAAGCAGTAGAGGGTGACCGACAGCAGCGCGCCGGGGAACAGCAGCATCCAGGGCGCCACTTCCATCACCTTGGTGCCGTCCTCGATCAGCACGCCCCAGCTGGTCATCGGCTCCTGGATGCCCAGGCCGAGGAACGACAGCACGGACTCGGTCAGGATCACGGCCGGCACCGTGACCGTGGTGTAGATCACGACCACGCCCAGCAGGTTCGGCACCACGTGGGAGAAGATGATGCGGCGCGTGGGCACGCCGATCGAGCGCGCCGCCTCCACGAACTCCATGTTGCGCAGCGACAGCGTCTGGCCGCGCACCACGCGGGCCATGTCCATCCAGGAGAACGCGGTGATCGCGAGCACCACCAGGTAGAACTCGCGGCCGAGGATCGTCACCAGCAGGATCGCGATCAGCAGGTAGGGAATCGCGTACATCATGTCGACGATCCGCATCATGAAGCTGTCGACCTTGCCGCCGAGGAAGCCGGCCGTCGCGCCCCAGGCGATGCCGACGGCGACCGAGGCCAGCGTGGCGAGCAGGCCCACCATCAGCGAGATGCGCCCGCCGATCAGGCAGCGCACCAGCAAGTCGCGCCCGGATTCGTCGGTGCCCCACCAGTGCATGTTCTGCCAGGTGGGCGGCAGCTTCATCGCGTCCCAGTCGGCGGAGTCGAATTCGTGCGGCAGCAGGAACGGCCCGACGATGCAGGCCAGGGCGATGAGCAGCAGGGCGGCCAAGCTGACCACCGCCGCCCGGTTGCGCATGAAACGGGTGCGGGCGTCGCGCCAGGGGCTGCGGCCGGGTGCGGGCGCGGCGGCCTGCTGCAGCTGGTCCACGAGTTCGCGGCGGTTCTTGGCAAGGTGCATGGCGTTCAGTAGCGGATCTTGGGATCGAGCGCGGCATACGCGAGGTCGACCAGCAGATTGAGCAGCACCGCCAGCACGGTGATCAGCACCACCAGTCCCAGCACCAGCGTGTAGTCGCGGTTGCCGGCGCCGTTGACGATCAGCTTGCCCAGGCCCGGCAGAGAGAACACGGTCTCGGTCACCAGCGCGGCGGTGATCGAGGAGATCGCCAGCGGGCCGAGCACCGACACCACCGGCAGCAGCGCCGGCTTCAGCGCGTGGCGCAGCACGACGACGCGGGTCGGCAGCCCCTTGGCGCGGGCGGTGCGGATGAAGTTGCTGTGCAGCACCTCGATCAGGCTGCCGCGCATCACCCGGGCGATCGTGGCCACGTTGATGAACGTGAGCAGGGCCACCGGCATGATCATGAACTGCGGCGCGAAGGCGTCCCAGCCGCCGGCCGGCAGCCACTGCAGCCACAGCGCGAAGACCAGGATCAGCACCGGCCCGATCACGAACGAGGGCACCACGCTGCCCAGGTTGCCGATCAGCATCACGCCGTAGTCGGCGGCGCTGTTCTGCCGCAGCGCCGCGGCGACGCCCAGGCCGGTGCCGACCAGGAACGAGATCAGCAGCGACAGCCCGCCGATGGAGAGCGACACCGGCAGCGCGGCGGCGACGAGGTCATTGACGGACCAGTCCGCATAGCGGAAGGACGCGCCGAGGTCGCCGCGCAGCAGGTTGCCAAGGTAGAACAGGTACTGCTTCCAGGCCGGCTGGTCGAGGTGGTACTTGGCCTGCAGGTTGGCCAGCACCGCCTCGGAGACCTGCTTGTCGCTGTCGAACGGTCCGCCCGGCGCCGCGTGCACGAGGATGTAGCACACGGTGATGACGATCAGCAGCGTGGGAATCGTCGCCAGCAGGCGGCGCAGGGTATAGGACCACATACTCGGGCGGCGCGCCGGGGAGGGCGCGCGGGTTGCGGAACCGGAGAAAGCGCCTGGTGGGCGCTCAGTGCTTGATGATGTACAGGTCCTTGCTGCGGAACCGGTCCTGGGCGTTCAGCAGCGAATACCCGCCGACGTACGATTTTACCAGCCGGGGCAAGGAGTACTGCAGCAGGGGAACCATCGGGTAGTCGTCCATGATCATCTTGGTCGCCTGGGTCAGGAGCTGCTTGCGCTTGCCCTCGTCGTCGCTCTGTTCGGCCTGGTTGATCAGCTCCTCGGCCTTGCGGTTGCAGTTCAAATTCAGGTTCTGGTCCGAGTCGCAGCGCACCAGCGCCAGGAAGTTGCTGGCATCGTTGTAGTCGGCGATGAAGCCGTCGCGCGCGATCTCGAAGGCGCCGTCATGGCGCTTCTTGACCAGCACCTTGAACTCCATCGCTTCGAGCTCGATGTTGATGCCCAGCTTGGACTTCCATTCCGACTGGGCGAAGATCGCCATCTTCTTGTGGTATTCGCTGGTGTTGTAGGAGAAGGTGTACTTGGTGCCGGGCTTCACCCCCGCTTCGGCCAGCAGCTTCTTCGCCTCTTCGACCTTCCTGGCCATCGGCCAGTGCGCCCACTCGTACTCGGTCATGTCCGCGCCTTCCATGCCCTTGACGACCAGCCCGTAGGCCGGCAGCTGGCCGTCGGCGGTGACCTTCTGCGCCAGGATGTCGCGGTCGATCACCAGCGACAGGGCCTTGCGCACGCGCACGTCCTTCATCGCCGGGCTCTTGGTCTGCAGCGTGTAGTAGCGCAGCCCGAGCATCGGCGCATTGCGCACGTCCTTGGGGAACTGCTTCTTCGCCTGCTCGTAGGTGCCCGGCGGCAGCTGGTAGACCATCTCGTTCTGGCCGGCCGCGAACAACTTGACGTCGGCGTTGCCGTCCTCCACGCCCAGGTAGGTCACCCGCGTCAGCTGCACGTTCTTGGCGTCCCAGTACTGCGGGTTCTTCTCGATCACCACGCGGCTGTTGACCACCCATTCCTTGAGCACGAAGGCGCCGTTGCTCACCATGTTGCCGGGCTTGGTCCAGTCCCGGCCGAACTTCTCCACCGACGCCTGGTGCAGCGGGCCGAGGTTGTTGTTCGACATCAGCTGCGGCAGGAAGGAGGCCGGGAACGCGGTCTTCACTTCGACGGTGTACTTGTCCAGCGCCTTCACCCCGACTTCGGCCGGCGGCTTCTTGCCCATCGCCACTTCCTTGCCATTGAGCAGGAACACGCCGTAGGTGGTGGCGTACTTGGACGCGGTCTTCGGATCGAGGAAGCGCCGGATGCCGTAGACGCAGTCCTGCGCCGTGACCGGGTCGCCGTTGGACCACTTGGCGTTCTGGCGCAGCTTGAACACCCAGGTGGTCGCGTTGGTGCGCTTCCAGCTCTCGGCGACGCCGGGAATGATCTTGCCGTCGGCGTCGTTGGCCGTCAGGCCTTCGAACAGGTCGCGGGTGATGTTGTTGGAACCCACGGTCTCGGCCAGGGCCGGGTCCAGCGTTTCGGGCTCCGAGCCGTTGTTGCGGATCAGCGTCTGGGTGGGATGCAGCTGCACGCCCGGCGGGACGATCGCCGCGCCGGCGGGCAGGGCGAGCGCCAGCGCGATGGCGGCGGCGAGGCGGGAGGCGGTGATGTGCTTCATGGGCATCTCGGTTGTCATCGGGGCAGGCGCGCGGTGTCGATGTCGACGTAGCGCCAGAACTCGCGGGCGTTGGGATGGCGCTTGTAGCCGACCAGCCAGGGCTGCATCAGGTCGGTGCCGATCCGGTGCACCCGCACCTTCAGCGGCATGTAGGCCACCATGATGCGGACCGCGTCGCGGATCACGGCGTCGCGCTCCGGCCCGTCCGGCATCACGCTCTGCTTCTCGTACAGTTCGTCGAACTTCGCGTTCTTGAAGCGCGAGTGGTTCTGCTGCCCGATAGACTTGCTGTAGCCCAGTTCGAGCACGCCGCCGCTGTTCGGGGAGCTGGCCGAAAGGCCGTAGCCCCACATCATCAGCTTGCCGGCGCGCGAGGCCTTGAGCTGCTCGGGCCACTTGCCGATGCGGAAGTTGATCCTGATGCCGACCGCGTCCAGGTTCTTCTTGACGATCTCGTCCAGTTCGCGGTAGTCGGAGGTGCCCAGCGTGTCGTATTCGAGCACCAGGGGCGAACCGTCCGGCAGGTCGCGCCAGCCGTCGCCGTCCTTGTCGACGTAGCCGAACATGTCGAGCAGGGCGATGGCGCGGGCGCGGTCGAAGGTGCCCATCTCGGAGCGGAAGTTCGGATCGAAGCTGGAGGTGTTGGGCATCACGAAGCCCTGGGCCACCATCGCCTGGCCGCGCCGCGGCAGCCGCACTTCCTCCTCGCCGTTGTAGGCGAGCGCGATGGCGCGGCGCAGGGCCACCTTGTCGGGCGTGTAGCCGCCGACGACCGGGTGGTCCATGCGGAAATAGAACATGGTGATGTCCGACAGCGGCACCCGCTCCATCTGGATGCCGCGCTTGGCGAGGTTGGGCGCCAGCTGGTTGTTCGGGATGGCGTGCGTCGCGAAGTTCTGCGGCAGCCGCTCCATCAGGTCGTGCTCGTTGTTCAGGAACGACAGCCAGCGCGGCTGCGGCTCGTCGATGATCGAGACCACCACCTTGTCCAGCAGCGGCAGGCGCTTGCCCTTCATGCGCGCCGCGATCGCCTGCGACTGCGGGTCCTTCGGGTCGGGCTGCTCGTCGTAGAACTCGGCCCGGTAGTTCGGGTTGCGCACCAGCGTGATCTTGGACGAGCGCTGCCACTCGTGCAGCATGAAGGCGCCGGTGCCCACCGGGTGCTCCATGATCTGGTCGCCGTACTTCTCCACCACCTCGCGCGCCACGATGCCCAGGATCCCGGGGTCGGCCAGCGTGTTGACGAAGCGCGGCCGCGGCTGCGCCAGCTTGAACTGCACCGTGTAGCGGTCCAGCGCCCGCAGCCCCTCGATCTCGCGGTCGTAGTCGAACTTGCCGGTGTCCTGGGCCTGCTTGCGCAGTTCGTCGGCGCCCAGGATCTTCTCTTCCTCGAGGCCGCTGACGCTGGGGCTCTTGTTCTTGGGGTCGTAGATGCGCTTGAAGGTGTAGACCACGTCCTGGGCCGTCACCTCGCGCCTGCTGCCGCCGAAGGCCGCGTCGTCGGCGAACAGGATGCCGCGCCGCAGGGTCACGGTGAAGGTGCGGAAGTCGGGGGAGATCTTCGGCATGCCGTCCGCCAGGTTCGGCTTGATCCTGGCCGGGCGGGCGAGATAGTCGTAGCCGTACAACGCGTCGAAGATGTTCGCGGTGATGATGCGCGAATACAGGTCGGACAGCTGGGCCGGGTCGAACCCGGTTTCGGCGACGGGGAACGCGTAGCGCAGCACCTTTTCGGGCGGCTTGGCGGGCGTCTGGGCCATGGCGGGCGCGATAGCACCCCAGGCCAGGCACAGGCTGGTGGCCAGTGCCCAGTGGCTCTTGATCATTCTTGGAAACACCAATACGGGAAACTTGAAGCCCCAAGCATAATGCCCGCCCTGAAGCCTGCCACGAGCGGTTTCCCCTAAGGCGCCGCACCCAGCGCGCCCGAGGGACCCAAGAAAGCCCTGGATGTTCTCTTACCTGTTGCGGCGGATCCTGCAGATGATCCCCACCCTCGCCGGCGTGATCCTGCTGGTGTTCTTCCTGTTCAAGTACTTCGGGGGCGACCCCGCCGAGATCCTCGGCGGCCTGCAGGCCTCGGCCGCGCAGGTCGAATCGATCCGCAACCAGCTGGGGCTGAACAAGCCGGTGACCGAGCAGCTGTGGCTGTTCGTCGTCAAGGTCGCCACCTTCGACTGGGGCCGCAGCTGGGCGACCAACGAGGCGGTCTCCAGCATCTTCGTCACGCGGCTGCCGGCGACGCTGACGATCATGATCCCGATCCTGGTGCTGGAAGTGGGGCTCGCCATCGCCGCCGGCATGGCGGTGGCCTACGTGCGCGGCAGCCTCACCGACCGGGCGGTGATGATCATCTCGACGGTGGCGCTGTCCATCAGCTTCCTGGTCTACGTGATCGTCGGCCAGTACGTCTTCGCCTTCCGGCTCGGCTGGTTCCCGGTGCAGGGCTGGAGCCACAGCGTCTGGACCAACCTCGCCGTGTACGCCCCCCTGCCCGTGTTGCTGGCGGTGCTGGTCAGCCTGGCGCCGCAGACCCGGCTGTACCGCAGCTTCTTCCTCGACGAGATCGGCCAGGACTACGTGCGCACGGCGCGCGCCAAGGGCGTGGCCGAGCGCACCATCCTGTTCAAGCACGTGCTGCGCAACGCGATGATCCCGATCCTGACCAACGTCGCGACGCAGCTGCCTGGCGTCTTCATCGGCTCGTTCCTGATCGAAGTCTTCTTCTCGGTGCCGGGACTCGGCCGCGAGGTGTACCAGGCGGTGGGCCGCAGCGACTACCCCGTGATCCAGGCGGTGACGGTCTACCTGGCGGCGCTGACCATGGTGATCAACCTGATCACCGACGTCCTGTACAAGTTCGCCGACCCGCGGGTGGTGCTCAAATGAGCGCGGCGCCGCCCCTGGCGAAAGCCACTCCCGATCTGCTGCCGGCCGGCGCCGCCGGCCCGGTGCTGGCCGCCTTGCCGCGTTCGCCCGGCGTGTGGGCGCAGGCCTGGGCCCGGCTGCGCGCCGACCGCGTCGGCATGATCTCGCTGGTGGTCGTCGTCGCCTTCCTGGTGATGGTGCTGGCGGCGCAGGTCGGCCTGCTGGCTGCCGGCTGGCAGAAGGAAACGGGCGAACCGTTCGCGCCGCCGCACGTGGTCGGCGCCGACGCCCGCGAGCAGGCGGCGGTGAAGGAAGCGCAGCCGCCCAACGTCGACCTCTCCGACATCGACCCGCTCGCCCCGCGCTATCCGGAATGGAACAAGCGCGCGGCCGAAGTGAAGACGGTGGTGGAGCACAAGTCGCAGACGCTGCCCTTCGGCGCCGACCGGCTGGGCCGCGACGTGCTGGACAAGGCGATCAAGGGCGCGCAGGTGTCGATCCTGGTGGGCATCGCTGCGGCCCTGCTGGCCACCCTGATCGGCACGGTGCTCGGCGCCGTCGGCGGCTATTTCGGGGGCAGGGCCGGCGACCTGCTGGAGTGGGTCTACAACGTCTTCACCTCGGTGCCGTACATCCTGCTGATCTTCGCCCTGGCGGCGGTGTTCAAGTCGGGGCCGCTGGCCAAGCACTTTTCCAGCGGCATCGCCCCGGTGGTGATCATCCTGGGCGTGGTCGGCTGGACCGGCATCTACCGGCTGGTGCGGGCGGAGTACATGAAGCACCGTTCGCGCGAGTACGTGCGGGCGGCCGAGGCGATCGGCGCCGGCCATGCCGCGCGCATGTTCGGCCACATCCTGCCCAACGTGAGCCACGTGATCCTGGTGCAGCTGAGCCTGCACGTGGTGGGCTTCATCAAGGCCGAAGTGATCCTGTCGTTCCTGGGCATGGGCGTGCCGATCGACATGGTCAGCTGGGGCACGATGCTGGCCGAGGCCCAGACCGAGCTGGTGCTGGGCAAGTGGTGGCAGCTGGCCACCGCGACCTTCTTCATGGCCACCTTCGTGACCGCGTTCGCGCTGCTGACCGATGCGCTGCGCGACGCGATGGACCCGAAACTGCGTTGACGAGGACACGATGACATCCCTGATCGAAGTGCGGGACCTGCGCGTGTCCTTCCGCCTGGGCCGGGAAACCCACGAGGCCGTGCGCGGCGTGAGTTTCGACATCCCCGCCAGCGCCAGCGTGGCGCTGGTGGGCGAATCCGGCAGCGGCAAGAGCGTCAGCGCCATGAGCATCGTGCGGCTGCTGCCCGAGAACGCCATCGTCGACGCCGCCAGCCGCGTCCTCTACCAGGGCCGCGACCTGCTGCGGGCCAGCCAGGAGGACATGCGCGGGCTGCGCGGCAAGGACATCTCGGTGGTGTTCCAGGAGCCGATGAGCTCGCTCAATCCGGTCTTCACGGTCGGCGAGCAGATCGCCGAGGTGCTGCGGATCCACGCCGGCCTGTCGGCGCGGCAGGCGCGCGAGCGCACGCTGGACCTGCTCAACGAAGTCGGCATCCCCGAGCCGCGGGCCCGGCTGGACGCCTATCCGCACGAGCTCTCCGGCGGCCAGCAGCAGCGCGTGATGATCGCGATGGCGATCGCGTGCGAGCCCAAGCTGCTGATCGCCGACGAGCCGACCACGGCGCTGGACGTCACGGTGCAGCGCCAGATCGTCGACCTGCTGGCGCGGCTGCAGGAGCGCCAGAAAATGAGCATCCTGTTCATCAGCCACGACCTGGCGCTGGTGGGGGAGGTGGCCAGCAACGTCATCGTGATGCGCCACGGCGAGGTGCGCGAAGCCGGGCCGATCGCCGAGGTGTTCCGCGCGCCCAGGGACGCCTACACGCGGGCGCTGCTGGCCTGCCGGCCGCGCCTGGACTCGCGGCCGCGCCGGCTGCCGGTGATCGACGACATCGTCAACGGCCGCCCGCTCGTGACCGAGCAGCGCAGTCCGGTGCCGGTGACCGGCGCCCCGCTGATCGAGGTGGCCGGCCTGCGCAAGGCCTACCGCCTGAAGGAGGGCCTGTTCAAGCGCCGCGAGATCGAAGCCGTCAAGCAGGCGGACTTCGTGCTGCACAAGGGACGCACGCTCGGCGTGGTGGGCGAATCGGGCTCGGGCAAGACGACCATCGGCATGATGCTGACGCGCCTCACGCCGGCCAGCGCGGGCCGCATCATGTTCGAAGGCGCCGACCTGGCGACATTACACGGCGGCGAGCTGCAGCCGTACCGCCGCCGCATCCAGATCATCTTCCAGAACCCCTACGCCAGCCTGAATCCGCGCTTCACCGTGGGCCAGATCCTGATGGAGCCGATGCGCATCCACGGCATCGGCGCGACCGAGGACGACCGGGCCCGGCTGGCCCTGAACTGGCTGGACAAGGTGGGCCTGCCGGCGGCAGCCTTCGGCAAGTATCCGCACGAGTTCTCCGGCGGCCAGCGCCAGCGCATCGCCATCGCGCGCTGCCTGACCATGCAGCCGGAGATCATCGTCTGCGACGAGAGCGTCAGCGCGCTCGACGTCAGCGTGCAGGCCACGGTGCTGAACCTGCTGCTGGACCTGCAGGAGGAGTTCGGCCTCACCTACGTCTTCATCAGCCACGACCTGGCGGTGGTGAAGTACATGGCCGACGACATCCTGGTCATGAGCCGCGGCGAGATCGTGGAGCGGGGGGCGTCCGAGGAGATCTACCGCCATCCGCGCCATCCGTACACGCAGCAGCTGCTGGCCGCGATCCCGCGCGGCGACGTGCACGCAGCCGCCGTGGCGGGGGCCGCATGAAGGCGCGCTGGACACTGGCGCTGGGCGCGCTGGCGCTGGCCACCGCCTGCACCCAGGCGCCCAAGCGCGTGGACAGGGCCGACGACCTGCCGCGTTTCAGCTACGCGGTGCCCGGCGAGCTGGAGCCGGTGGTGCGCGACCCGGCCCGGTTCGCGCCGCTGGCCGCGCAGCTGCGGCGCGACGTCGAGGGCATGCTGGCGCAGTACGACATCGCCGAACGCGCGACGCGCCGCCGCTGGCTCGGCGTGCTGGTGCAGCTGGACCTGCTGGAGGGCCGCTACGACGAGGCGCTGCGGCGCTCGGCGCTGGTGCGCGAGCTGCAGGAAAAACCGGCCGACAAGCTGCTCTCCGGCCTGACGGTGCGGGCGATCGCGGCGGCCGTGCAGCGCACCGGCGGCCGCGGCTCGCCGGCGTACGCCGCCGAGGTGGCCCGCTTCGTCGACGAAGAGCTCGAGCGCCTGCCGTACCCGGTGGTCCGCAACGAGGTGATGAGCGCCAAGGCCGGCATCGAGACCCTCGGCGAGGCCCTCGCGCTCGGGCGCGTGCGCACGGTGCTGCAGCCGGTGGCGCAGGCCCAGGGCTCGCTCAGCTCGGACCTGGCGCCCACGCTGGTGTCGGCGCGCTACCTGCTGGAATACATGCTGCCCCTGAAGCAGCCGCTGGTGGACGCCTACGCCCGCTACCTGGCGCGCCATCGCGTCGACAAGCCCGACATCTGGGCCGCGCGCGAAGCCGTGCTGCCGGCCGCCCCGGCGCTGGCGCCGGTGACGATCGTGGTGTGGGACAGCGGCGTCGACACCGCGCTGTTTCCGGGCCGCGTGGTGATGGATGGCGGCCAGCCGGCCCTGGTGGCCTTCGACCTGCACGGCCGGCCGGCCACGCAGCCGCTCAAGCCGATCCCGGCGTCGATGGCGAACCGGCTGCCGGCCATGCTCGCGCGCAGCAAGGGCCTGTCGGACCTGCAGGCGAACATCGACAGCGCCGAGGCCGCCGCGGTGCGCCAGCAGCTGTCGAACCTGCAGCCGCAGCAATACCGGTCGGTGCTGGAGGAGATGCGGCTGGCCAGCGTCTACCAGCACGGCACCCACGTCGCCGGCATCGCGATGGCCGGCAATCCGGCGGCACGGGTCGCCAACGCCCGCATCGAGTTCGGCCACACCTTGCGGCCCGACCCCTGCCCGAGCGCGGAGCTGGCGCAGCGCATCGCCGACAACTTCGCCGGCTATGCGCGCTTCATCCGGCAGACCGGCGCGCGGGTGGTCAACATGAGCTGGAGCGAGAGCCTGCGCTCGATCGAAGGCGAGCTGGAGCAGTGCGGCATCGGCGCCGACGCCGGCGCGCGCCGGGCGACGGCGCGCCGCTATTTCGACCTGCAGCGGCAGGCGCTGGCGGCGGCGATCGCCTCGTTGCCCGATGTGCTGTTCGTCGCCGCGGCCGGCAACTCGGCCAACGATCCGACGTTCAACGAGTCGTTTCCCTCCAGCCTGGTGCTGCCGAACCTGGTGACGGTGGGCGCGGTGGACCAGGCCGGCGACGAGGCCGCGTTCACCAGTTACGGGCCGACGGTGCTGCTGCACGCCAACGGCTACCAGGTCCCGAGCGTGGTGCCGGGCGGCGGCCGGGTCGCGTTTTCCGGCACCTCGATGGCCGCGCCCCAGGTGGCGAACCTGGCCGCGAAGATGTTCGCGGTGCGGCCCTCGCTCACGCCGGCCGAGGCGATCGCGATCATGCGCCGCACGGCCGACCGCACCGACGATGGCCGGCGCACGCTGATCCACCCGGCTCGGGCGCTGGCGGCCATCGGGTCGCGGCCGTGAGGCGGCTGCTGGCCGCCGCCGCGCTGGCGCTGTCGCTCGCGGCGCCGGCGGCGGCCGCTGCCGATGCGCAGGAGGCGGCGGCGCTGCACGCCCTGTTCCAGCGGCATTGGGAAGAGCTGGCTCGCCGCTTCCCGGAGGACGCCACCCAGCGCGGCGACCTGCGCTACAACGACCGCTTCGCCGACCAGACGCCCGAGGCGATCGCCGCCTGGGACGCCCGCAGCCGCGAATGGCTGCGCGAGGCGCAGGCGATCCGCCCCGAGCGGCTCGGCCGGGCCGACCAGCTGTCGCGCGAACTGTTCATCGGCCAGCTCGAGCGGCAGGTGCAGCAGCAGGCGTTTCCCGGCTACCGCACGCTGGTGGTCGGGGCGCTCGGCGGCGTGCAGAGCGACTTCGCGGACCTGATGCGGGTGGTCCCGGTGGGCACCTCGGCGCAGGTGGAACAACTGCTGCAGCGCATCGCCAGCTACCCGGCGCTGGTCGAGCAGGAAATCGCGAAGATGCGGCGCGGCGCGGCCCTGGGCTGGGTGTCGTCGCGGCCGGTGCTCCGGCGCGCCCTGGCGCAGATCGACGAACAGCTCGCCGCGCCGCTGGCGTCCAGCCCCTACACCGAGCCGTTCCGGCGCCTGGGCGCGGACATCCCGGCTGCGCAGCGCGCCGCGCTGCAGGCCCGCGGCGAGCAGGCGGTGCAGGCGCAGGTGCTGCCGGCGATGGGCCGGCTGCGGGCCTTCCTCGCCGGCGAGTACGCGCAGCAGGCGCCGGCCGGCGGGGCGATGCGCGACTATCCAGACGGCGCGCGCGTCTACGAATTCCTGGTGCGCCGGCAGACGACGACGGCGCTTTCCGCGGCCGAGATCCACGAGATGGGCCAGCGCGAACTCGCCCGCATCCGCGCCGAAATGGACGGCGTGCTGCGGCAGGTGAACTTCGATGGCGGCTTTGCCGACTTCGTGCGCTTCCTGAACACCGACGCGCGGTTCTTCCACCGCTCACCCGAGGAATTGCTGGACGGCTACCGCGCGGTCGCCAAACGCATCGACGCCGAACTGCCGCGCCTGTTCGCGCAGTTGCCGCGCGCGCCGTACGGCGTGCGCGCCATGCCGGCGTTCCAGGGGCCCGACGCGGCGGAGTACTACAACGGGCCGGCGCGCGACGGCAGCCGGGCCGGCTACTTCAACGCCAACACGGTGGGCTGGCGCACCCGGCCGAAGTGGAAGATGGCGACGCTCACCGCGCACGAAGCCGTGCCGGGCCACCACCTGCAGATCGCGCGCGGGCAGGAGCTCGAGGGGCTGCCCGAGTTCCGGCGGCAAGGCGGGTACAACGCGTTCGTCGAGGGCTGGGCCGTCTACGCCGAGACGCTGGGCCGCGAGATCGGCCTCTACGAGGACCCGTACAGCCTCTTCGGGCATCTGCAATGGCAGGCGTTCCGCGCCGCGCGGCTGGTGGCCGACACCGGCATCCACCACCTCGGCTGGAGCCGCGAGCGGACCATCGAGTTCATGGTGGAGCGCACCGGCATGGACCGCGGTTTCGTCACGTCGGAAGTGGACCGCTACACCTCGATCCCGGGCCAGGCGCTGGGCTACATGGTGGGCAAGCTGAAGATCGCCGAACTGCGGGAGCGGGCGCAGCAGCGGCTGGGGCCGCGCTTCGACCTGCGGCGCTTCCACAACGCCGTGATCGACCAGGGCGCGCTGCCGCTGGACGTGCTGGAGCGGGTGATCGAGGACTGGATCGCGCGGGAGTTGGTTCGCGGGTAACCCAACGGCCACAAAACCCGACAGCCGAACGCAGAGGGCGCAGCGGTCCGCAGAGGACGCCAAAGAACAGCCGAAGGAATGTCTTGGGTGTGCAGCCAATCGGCTGCGACCAGGCGCCGCGCGGAACCCATTGCCAACGGCTTTTTCTGCGCTCTTGGCGTACTTTTGCGCCCTCTGCGTTCGGCTGTTGGGTTACCGGCCGTCGGGTTGCCAGGCAAGCGTCACTGCTTGTGGTACGACGTGACCCGCTCGACCTCGTTCTTGCTGCCCAGGATCACCGACACCCGCTCGTGCAGCTTGGACGGCTGGATGTCCAGGATGCGCTGCATGCCGTTGGTCGCGGCGCCGCCGGCCTGCTCGATCAGCCACCCCATCGGGTTGGCTTCGTACATCAGGCGCAGCTTGCCGGGCTTTTCCGGCTCGCGCTTGTCCCAGGGGTACATGAAGATCCCCCCGCGCGTCAGGATGCGGTGCACGTCGGCCACCATCGAGGCGATCCAGCGCATGTTGAAGTCCTTGCCGCGCGGGCCTTCCCGGCCGGCCAGGCATTCGTCGATGTAGCGGCGCACCGGCGGCGCCCAGTGCCGCATGTTGCTCATGTTGATCGCGAACTCGCGGGTGTCCTCGGGGATGCGCAGGTTCTCCTGCACCAGGACGAACGAACCCTGCTCGCGATCGAGCGTGAACTCGGCCACGCCGTCGCCCACGGTCAGCACCAGCGTGGTCTGCGGCCCGTACACGCAGTAGCCGGCGGCCACCTGCCGGCTGCCCGGCTGCAGGAAGTCCTGCTCGGTCACGCCGGGGTGCCCTTCGGGCTTTTTCAGCACGCTGAAGATGGTGCCGATGCTGACGTTGACGTCGATGTTGCTGGAGCCGTCGAGCGGATCGAACAGCAGCAGGTACTCGCCTTGCGGGTAGCGGTTGGGCACCACGTAGATGCCTTCCATTTCCTCGCTGGCCATGGCGGCCAGGTGGCCGCCCCATTCGTTGGCCTCGATCAGCACCTCGTTGGCGATGATGTCCAGCTTCTTCTGCATCTCGCCTTGCACGTTCTCGCTGCCGGCGACGCCCAGGATGTCGCCCACCGCCCCCTTGTTGACGGCCTGGCTGATGCGCTTGCAGGCGCGGGCCACCACTTCGATCAGCAGGCGCAGCTGGCCGGGGATCAGGCCGTCGACGCGCTGCTGCTCGACCAGGTAGCGGGTCAGTGAAATTCGCTGGGGGGTCATCGGTGGTCTCCTGCCGGCACTGTACTCAATCCGCGAGCGCGCGGGTGACCACCTCGCGCACGTCGTTGCTCAGGTCGGGGCGCGCCGCCACCCGCGCGATCGCCTCGCGCGCGGCGCCGCGCAGCGGCTCGGCGAGCTTCTTCCAGCGGTCCAGCGCCCGCGCCAGCCGCGCCGCCACCTGCGGGTTGATCGCGTCGAGCTCGAGCACCCGATCGCTCCAGAACACGTAGCCGGCCGCATCCGGCCGGTGAAAGCCGCCCGGGTTGGCGCTGCAGTAGCTGAAGATCACGCTGCGCGCGCGGTTCGGGTTGCGGATGTTGAAGTCGGCGTGGTTCATGAGCTGCCTGACGGCCGGCAGCACGTTGCCGCCGCGGTCGGGCGCGCCGGCCTGCAGCGCGAACCACTTGTCCAGCACCAGCGCCTCGTCCTTGAACATCGCGTGGAAGCGCTGCAGCGCCGGCGCCGCCAGCTCGTGGCCCGAGGTCACGAGGGCTGCCAGGGCGTTGAAGCGGTCCGTCATGTTGCCGGCGTCCTTGAAGCGCTGGTAGGCCTTGCCCGGCCAGACCGCGTCGCCGCTGGCGCGCGCGGCCAGGCACAGGTTGGACAGCGCCATGCCGGCCAGGGCCCGGCGGCCCGACGACACCGGCTCGGGGCGATAGGCGCCGTTTTCGCGGTGCGCCTCGAAGGCCCACTCCCAGTCGGCGAACAGCTCGCGCGCGAGCTGCTCGCGCATCGCCTCGCGCACCGCGTGGATGCGCTGCGGATCGACCGTCTCGAGCTGCTCGGCGATGTAGGTCTCGGCCGGCAGGGTCAGCACCAGTTCCTTGAAGGCGGCGTCGAGCGCCGGGTGCCGCAGGATGCCGCGCAGCGCGTCGACATAGGCGGCGTCCAGCCGGATCTCCGGCGCCGGCGTGGCGCCGCGGATGAAGGCCAGGGCGCGATTGACCGCCAGACGCTGGCCGGCTTCCCAGCGGTTGAAGGGATCGCTGTCGTGCGCCAGCAGGGCGATCAGCTGCTCGTCGCTGTAGTCGAACTCCAGGATCACCGGCGCGCTGAAGCCGCGCAGGATCGAGGGCACCGGCTCGCGGTCGATGCCCTCGAAGGTGACGGTCTCGCGCTCCTGCGTCAGCACGTGCATGCCGCTGGCCAGCTGCGCGCCGTCGGCGCCGACCAGGCCCAGGCCGATCGGGATCACGAACGGCTCCTTGGTCGGCTGGCCCGGCGTCGGCGCGCAGCTCTGCGACAGCGTGAGCCGGTAGCTGCGGGCGTCGGCGTCCCACTGGCCGGCAGCGCGCACGCGCGGCGTGCCGGCCTGGCTGTACCAGCGCTTGAACTGCTCCAGCAGGCGCGCCAGCGTCGAATCGGGATTGGCGTCGGCGATTGCCTGGGCGAAGTCGTCGCAGGTGACGGCGTGGCCGTCGTGACGCTCGAAATAGAGCTTGAGCCCGCGCGCGAAGCCTTCCCGGCCCACCAGGGTCTGCATCATGCGCACGACCTCGGCGCCTTTTTCGTAGACCGTGACGGTGTAGAAATTGTTGATCTCGAGGTACTGGTCCGGACGCACCGGATGCGCCATCGGGCCGGCGTCCTCGGGGAACTGCGCGGTGCGCAGCACGCGCACGTCCTCGATGCGCTTGACGGCGCGGGCCGAGGGCTCGCCCGCCAGGTCCTGGCTGAACTCCTGGTCGCGGAACACCGTGAGGCCTTCCTTCAGGCTCAGCTGGAACCAGTCGCGGCAGGTCACGCGGTCGCCGGTCCAGTTGTGGAAGTACTCGTGGCCCACCACCGACTCGATGTTGGCGTAGTCGGTGTCGGTCGCGGTGGCCTGGCTGGCCAGCACGTACTTCGTGTTGAAGATGTTCAGGCCCTTGTTCTCCATCGCCCCCATGTTGAAGTCGCTGGTGGCGACGATCATGAAGCGCTCCAGGTCCAGCGGCAGGCCGAACCGCGCCTCGTCCCAGGCGATCGACGCCATCAGCGAGTTCATCGCGTGCTCGGTCTTGTCCAGGTCGCCGGCGCGCACGAACACCTGCAGCAGGTGGTCCTTGCCGCCGCGCGAGCGGATGCGCTGCTCGCGTGCCACCAGCCGGCCAGCGACCAGCGCGAACAGGTAGCTGGGCTTGCGGAACGGATCGACCCACTTGGCGAAGTGCCGCCCGTCGGGCAGCTCGCCCTGGTCCACCAGGTTGCCGTTGGACAGCAGCACCGGATACCTGGCCTTGTCGGCGCGCAGCAGCACCGTGTAGCTGGCCATGACGTCGGGCCGGTCCAGGAAGTAGGTGATGCGGCGGAAGCCCTCGGCCTCGCACTGGGTGAAGAACGAGTCGTTGCTGACGTACAGGCCCATCAGCTTGGTGTTCTTCGCCGGCTGGCAGGTGGTGAGGATCTCCAGCTCGAACGGATCGCCGCCCTCGGGCAGGTTCTCCAGCACCAGCTGGTTGCCGTCCAGCTTGAAGGACGTGCCCTGGCCGTTGACCAGGACCCGGGCCAGGTTCAGTTCCTCGCCGTCCAGGCGCAGCGGCTGCGCGGCGGCGTCGAGGTTGCGCCGCACCTTCATCCGGTTCAGCACCCGGGTCTTGGCCGGATCGAGGTCGAAGCACAGCTCCACCGCGTCGATCCAGAAGCCGGGCGCCTGGTAGTCGGCGCGATGGATCACGTTGTTCTGGCCTTCACGCAGCATGGAGGGTCTCCAGGAAATTCTTGGTCTTGAGTTCGTCGTAGTCGCGCACCTGCGCCACCACGTGGGGGCCCGCCAGTTCTCCGGCGGAATGGGTCGTGCAGATGGCGACGGCGCGCATGCCCGCGCGGCGCGCCGCCTCGATGCCGAACGGCGCGTCCTCGAACACGATGCAGCGCGCCGGCGGCACCTGCACGCGGCGGGCGGCCTCGAGGAAGAGGGCGGGGTCGGGCTTGCCGGGCAGACCCTCGTCGCCGCCCACGATCGCATGCGGCGGCGGCTCGAGCCGCAGCCGCGACAGCACGAAGGCGATGTTGTGGCGGTCGCCCGCGGTCGCCACGGCGACCTTCAGGCCGCGCCGCGCCGCCGCGGCGGCGAAGGAGCGGAAGCCCGCCACCTCGCGGAACACCGGCGCGAACAGGTCGCGGTAGATCGCCTCCTTCTCGTCGGCCAGGACGCGCGCCTCGTCCTCGGCCAGCGGCCGCTCGAAGATCTCGCGCATGCACTCGACGCCGGTGCGGCCGGTGGTGCGGCGCAGGATCTCGGCGACGTCAAGGGCGATGCCGTGGCGGCGGGCGAATTCCTCCCAGCTCCTGGCATGCACCGGCATGGAGTCGACCATGGTCCCGTCCATGTCGAACAGAATGGCCCCCACGGTCGTCACTGCGCGTCCTCCCCGGTCCGGAAGGTGGCTTGCGCGGCTCGGGGCGGCCCGGCGGTGCTCGGCGCTGCGGTCATACGCCTTGCTTCAGGGACGCTTCGATGAACGCGTCCAGGTCGCCGTCCAGCACCTTCTGGGTGGCGGAGATCTCGACCCCGGTGCGCAGGTCCTTGATGCGACTGTTGTCCAGCACGTAGCTGCGGATCTGGTGGCCCCAGCCGACGTCGGTCTTGGTGTCCTCCAGCTTTTGCTGCTCTTCCATCCGCTTGCGCATCTCGTGGTCGTACAGGCGCGAGCGCAGGCGCTTCCAGGCGACGTCTCGGTTGCTGTGCTGGCTGCGGCTGTCCTGGCACTGGACCACGATGCCGGTCGGCATGTGCGTCAGGCGCACCGCCGAATCGGTCTTGTTGATGTGCTGGCCGCCGGCGCCGCTGGCGCGGTAGGTGTCGACCCGCACGTCGGCCGGGTTGATGTCGATCTCGATCGAATCGTCGATCTCGGGATAGACGAACACGCTGGCGAAGCTGGTGTGGCGCCCGCCCGAGGAGTCGAACGGCGACTTGCGCACCAGGCGGTGCACGCCGGTCTCGGTGCGCAGCAGGCCGTAGGCGTACTCGCCCTCGACCTTGATGGTGGCGCTCTTGATGCCGGCGGTGTCGCCCGGCGTCTCGTCCTCGACGGTGCTCCTGAACCCCTTGCGTTCGGCGTACTTCAGGTACTGGCGCAGCAGCATGCTGGCCCAGTCGCAGGCCTCGGTCCCGCCGGCACCGGCCTGGATGTCCAGGAAGCAGTTGAGCGGGTCGGCCGGCTTGTTGAACATCCGGCGGAACTCCAGCGCTTCCACGTCCTTGGCGAGCTTGCCGGCTTCGCTTTCGATGGTGGCGAGGCCGGCTTCGTCGCCTTCCTCCTTGCTCATCTCGAACAGCTCGAGGTTGTCACCGAGCTCGCGCGTGAGGTTGGACAGCATGACGACCACGTCGTCGAGCTGCTTCTTTTCCTTGCCCAGTTCCTGGGCCTTCTTGGGGTCGTTCCAGACCTGCGGGTCTTCCAGCGACGCGTTGACGGTTCTCAGGCGCTCCGATTTGGCATCGAAGTCAAAGATACCCCCGAAGGGCGGCGGTCCGGGCGGCGAGGTCGGCCAGCTGCGTGCCGATCTGATTGATGCGTTCTGCTTCCATGGCGATTCGTTGTAGTGAACCGACCATTTTCTCACGACGGCAGCTCGGCAGCTCGGCTGCCGGCGCCGGGGCCCGGCGCGGGCGCCGGGACCGGGCTTTGTTACTTGAAGGCGCCCAGCTTGGTCTGCGCGCTGCGGTTGCCCAGCGTGGCGGCGCGCTCCAGCCACTTGACGGCCTGGGTGGCGTCGCGCGGCACGGTCACGCCCTCGAGGTAGGCGATGCCCAGGAAGTAGCTCATCTCGCCGCGGCCGAACTTGATGCCGTCCGCCGTCGATTTGCCCGAGCGCTTGACCACGCTCGGCACGTCGCCCTGGCCGTTGGCGTAGGCATGCATCTTCTGGACGATCGTGGCGAAGAACTGGTCGCGCGAGCGGCCCGCCGACTGCTTGTCCTGCTGCGTGGCCACCAGCTCGTCGGCCAGCACCGGCAGCGCCTCGAACGGCGTCATGCCGGCCGCCATCTTGTTGGAGTACCAGGCGCGCAGCATCACCTTGTCGAGCGGCAGCAGGCCGTCGATCTTCCAGGGGAAGTAGCTGAGCACGGTCTGGCCGGCGGGGTGGCCGCGCACGCCCATCACGTGCATCGACTCGTGGTAGGCGCAGCGCCAGGCGTCCTTCTCGCGCATCTGCACCGTGGCGCTGTCGATCCGGGTCTCGGTGCGGAAGTCCAGGTAGGTCACGCAGGGCTGGTTGTCTTCCAGCTGGTTGTCGGCGGTGATCTCGACGCTGAGGTTGGCGAGCTGCTCGGCTTGCGGCAGGTCGGTGACGTCGGTCAGCTTGACGCCGGCGATCGAGGTCACCTCGCGCAGCGCCTGCAGCGTGTGTTCGCGGTGGGCGCCGACGTTGACCCCGCCGATCCGCACGCGGATGTCGTTCTCCCAGCGGACGATCCTGGTCGGCGTGCCGCTTTGGTGCCACAGCACCTCCCACAAGGTGGCAAGGCCTTGATCGAACTCATCCGCAAGCGCGGCCGTCGGCAGCAGCACGCCAAGACACAGTCCCCAACAGATCCGTCGCATCCGTCACCTCGCACACACCTGGTGACAGCAGTCTGACGTAGGACGGTTCCTACCTCAAGCGCTGTTACTTCTTGAGCTGGTGGCGGCACAACACATCGGTAATTTTTCGCGCGGATGCTGCATTCACGCTGCCAGGAAGGCTTCGACGAGGCCGGCGAGCAGCTGAGGTTGATCGTGATGCACCATGTGGCCGGCGTCGGACACGACCTCGACCCTGACGTCGGACAGGACCGTCAACCGTTGGTGGTACTCGTCGAGGCTGTACTTGCCGCGCCACCAGCCCGCGAGGCTGTCCTCGGTCGTTTCGACGGCCAGCACCGGGGCGGTGATCGCCCGGTAGATCTCGAGCACCTCGTCCACGCGCGACAGCTGGGGATTGATGACCTTGTGGGCGGGGTCGCCGAGGATGCGCCAGCGGCCGCCGGCGTCGGGCCGCGCCCAGTGCTGCGTCAGCCACTGCGCCTTGTCGCGGCCAAGCCGGGCGTTGGTCTTCATCAGCCGCTGGGCCACTCCGTCGGCCGAGTCGTAGCTTTTCAGGTCCAGTTCGCCGCGGTGGAAGGCCTTGAGCTCGTCGATCCACTTGGCCAGCCGGCGCGGCGCCTGCGACGGCGTGGTCGCCGGCATCCCGAAGCCCTCCAGGTTCACCAGCCGCCGCACGCGCTGCGGCCGCACCCCCGCATACAGCATCGCGACGTTGCCGCCCATGCTGTGGCCCACCAGGTTCACCGGCCGGTCCGGCGCGTAGTGGTCGAGCAGCAGGTCGAGGTCGGCCAGATAGTCGGGAAACCAGTAGGCGTCCGTCGGCGCCGAGCGGGTGAGGCCGTAGCCGCGCCAATCCGGCGCGATCACGTGGGGGTCGCCGGCGAACGCGTCGACCATGAACTGCCAGGACGCGGCCACGTCCATCCAGCCGTGCACCATCACCAGCGGCACCTTGTCCGGTGCCGGCTCGCCCCAGACCCACACGTGGTAGTCGAGCTGGCGGATCGGGACAAACTCGCTGCGCGCGGCGTTCTTCGCTTGGTACATTCAGCCCATCATAAGGAGCCGGGCCATGAGCGCCAGTCAATGCAGGGACAACCACGCGCGCATGCACGCGGGCTTCGGCTGGCGGGTCCCGGTCGATTTCAACATCGCGCAGGCCTGCTGCACGCGCTGGGCGAACCGCGCCGATGCCGCGCAGCGCATCGCCATCCGCGCCCACGGGGTGGTCGGCGAGGCCGGTGCGCTGTCCTACCAGGCGCTGCAACAGGCCGCCGACCGGCTCAGCCATTCGCTGGCGGCGCTCGGCGTGGGCCGCGGCGACCGCGTGGCGATCGTGATGCCGCAGCGCTTCGAGACCGCGATCGCCTACATGGCCGTGTTCCAGATGGGCGCCGTCGCGATGCCGCTGTCCATGCTGTTCGGTCCCGACGCGCTGGAATACCGGCTGCGCAACGGCGAGGCGGCGGTGGCGATCTGCGACGACAGCTCGATCGGCAACGTGGCGTCGATCCGGGCGAGCTGCCCGTCGCTGCGCGCGGTCATCGGCGTCGGCGCGGCGGCGCTGCGGGCCGATCTCGACTGGCGGGCGGAACTGGACCGCCATCGCGGACGCTTTCCCGCCGTCGCCACCAGGGCCGACGACGGCGCCGTCCTGATCTACACCAGCGGCACGACCGGCCCGCCCAAGGGCGCGCTGATTCCGCACCGCGCGCTGATCGGCAACCTGCCCGGCTTCGTCTGCAGCCAGAACTGGTTCGGATTCGATCCGGGACCGGACCCGGCCAATGACTTGGCCGGGGAGGTCCCAGCCCGAATCGGGCCCTATGTGCCCGCCCCCACCCCAGCCCTCCCCGGCGAAGCCGGGGCTTCCCCGCATGTGCCCGCCCCCACCCCAGCCCTCCCCCGCACGGGGGAGGGAGCAGACACGGGCGCGACCGTGACTCCCTCCCCCTCGAGGGGGAGGGCTGGGGTGGGGGGGAGCCCCAATGCGGGCACGCGCTCGGGCGAAGCCACGAGCGCGACGCCCAGCGGCTCTGACCGGAACACGCCAGTGTTCTGGTCACCAGCCGACTGGGCGTGGACCGGCGGCCTGATGGACGCCTTGCTGCCGACGCTGTATTTCGGCTGCACGATCGTCGGCTACAACGGCCGCTTCAGCCCGGAGCTCGCCTTCGAGCTGATGCAGCAGCACCGCGTGTCGCACACCTTCCTGTTCCCGACCGCGCTGAAGGCCATGATGAAGGCGTTTCCCGAGCCCCGCCGCCGGTTCCGGCTGCAGCTGCAGGCCATCATGAGCGCCGGCGAGGCGGTGGGCGACGCGGTGTTCGGCTACTGCCGCGACCAGCTCGGCGTGGTGGTCAACGAGATGTTCGGCCAGACCGAGATCAACTATGTGGTGGGCAATTGCAGCATGGCCTGGAGCGACCCGACCGGCGGCGCGCCGGTGGTGCGGCATCCGGCGGTCGGCTGGCCGGCCCGCCCCGGCAGCATGGGACGGCCGTATCCCGGCCACCGGATCGCCGTCATCGACGACGACGGCCATGAATGCCCGGTCGGCGTGCCGGGCGACGTCGCCGTCAACCGCTACGACGTGCACGGCGATCCCGACCCGATCTTCTTTCTCGGCTACTGGCGCAACGAGGGCGCCACCCGGGCCAAGTTCACCGGCGACTGGTGCCGCACCGGCGACCTCGCCACCCGCGACGCCGACGGCTATCTCTGGTACCAGGGCCGCGCCGACGACGTGTTCAAGGCCGCCGGCTACCGCATCGGGCCGAGCGAGATCGAGAACTGCCTGGTCAAGCATCCGGCCGTGGTCAACGCCGCCGTCGTGCCCAAGCCCGACCGCGAGCGCGGCGCCGTGGTGAAGGCCTTCGTCGTCCTGGCACCGGACTACCTGGCGCGGCGCCGGACGGCGGGATTCGACGCCGAGCTGATCGCCCAGTTGCAGGCGCACGTGAAGGGCAAGCTGGCGCCCTACGAGTACCCGAAGGAGATCGAGTTCATCGACGCCCTGCCGATGACCACCACCGGCAAGGTGCAGCGGCGCGTGCTGCGGCTGCGCGAGGAGGAGCGCGCCAGGCAGGCTCAGTAGCGCACCTGGCAGTTCTCGCAGAAGAAGCTGCGCCGGTTGGTCACGCCCAGGTGCGCCTTGACCAGCGGGATGTCGCAGCGCGGGCAGATCCGCCGGGTATGCGCCAGCCAGTGCTTCTTGAGCACGAAGGCTTTCTTCCACGCCAGGAAGTCGAAGCTGTACTGGCGCGCCTCGCGCACCAGGGCCTGCAGCTGCCTGGCGGGCAACGCGCCCACCGTGGAGAGCGGGTGCACCCGGATGCGAAACAGCACCTCGTTCTTGATGATGTTGCCCACGCCGGCGAACCAGTCCTGGTTCAGCAGCGCGTCGCAGGCCAGCGTCTGCGGCGCGGCGCGCAGCCGCTTGCGTGCCAGCGCCGGGTCCCACGCGTCCGACATGACGTCGGCGCGCCAGTCGTACACCGCGTCCAGCGGCTGGTCGATGAAGCGCACCGAGCAGCTGTAGAGATTGAGCTCGGCGCCGCGGCCGAAGCCCAGCGCGAGCCGGGGCTCGCGGTCTTCCTTGCGCTCGTTGATGCGGTAGCTGCCGAACAGCAGGAAGTGGACCCGCAGCGAGAAGTCGCCGACGTCGATCAGGAAGTGCTTGCCCCAGCTGCGCAGCGCCTCGATGCGCCGCCCCTGCAGCCGCTCCTTGGCGATGCTGGTGTTGCCCGCCACGCGCAGGATCTTCCGGCCCGCGAACGGGCTGGCCTGTTCCTTGAGGATGACGATCGAAGGTCCTTCCGGCATACGCTCCCTGCACGGCCGTGCCGCGTCGGTAAGATGCTGGGCCCTGAGAACTCGAGCGTCTGTCACCACATGCAAAGAATCCGCCTCGGCCAGAGCGACCTGGACGTCACGCCCATCTGCCTGGGCACGATGACCTTCGGCGAGCAGGTCGACGAGCCCACCGCCCACGCCATCCTGGATCGCGCGCTCGAGCGCGGCATCGACTTCCTCGACACCGCGGAGATGTACGCGGTGCCGGCCCGCGCCGCCACCTTCGGCGCCACCGAGACGATCATCGGCAACTGGCTGCGCCGGCGGCCGGACGTGCGGCGCCGGATCGTGCTGGCCACCAAGGTCGCCGGCCCGTCGCGCGGCATGCCGTGGATCCGGGCCGGCAGCGGCATGACGGCCAGCGACATCGTCGCGTCGTGCGATGCCTCGCTCAAGCGCCTGAACACCGACGTCATCGACCTGTACCAGATCCACTGGCCGGAGCGCCACGTGCCGGCGTTCGGGCAGCTCTATTACGACCCGGCGAAGGAACGGTCGACGACCTCGATCCACGAGCAGCTGCTGGCGCTGGAGCAACTGGTGCGGGCGGGCAAGATCCGCCACATCGGCCTGTCCAACGAGACGCCGTATGGCGTGCACGAGTTCGTTCGGCTCGCCGAGCAGCACGGCTTGCCGCGGATCGCGACGGTGCAGAACGTGTTCTGCCTGGTGAGCCGGGCGCTGGAGAACGGCCTGGACGAGACGATGCACCGGCTGGGGGTGTCGCTGCTGGCGTATTCGCCGCTCGGCTTCGGGCTGCTCACCGGCAAGTACGACCAGTCCGGGTTCGAGGGACCGGACGCGCCGAACGGCCGGATCGCGCGGTACGAAACCGTGCGCCAGCAGCGCTGGGGCCGCCCGGACGCGCTGGCCGCGGCGCGCCGCTACAACCAGCTGGCGCGCGAGCATGGCCTGACGCCCACCAGGATGGCGCTGGCCTGGTGCTACACCAGGTGGCAGGTGGCCAGCACCATCATCGGCGTGACCTCGTTGGCCCAGCTGGACGAGGACCTGGATGTGTGGGGCACCAAGCTGTCCCCGGAAGTGCTTGCCGAAATCGACCGCATCCGCTGGGAGATCCGGGACCCGGCGCACTGAGGGGGGACAGGCAACCCAACAGCCGAACGCAAAGGACGCGAAAGCACGCAAAGGACGCAGAAGGGACAAGAGGATTTCTTGAATTCTTCTGCCTCTTCTGGCTCCCCTCTGCGTCCTCTGCGTTCGGCTGTTGGGTTTGGCTGTTGATCCCTGGAGAGACAATCCAGCCATGGCCAGGAAAGAGCATGTCAGCGAGACGCCGGCCACCGCCTTCCTCAAGGCCAACGGCGTCGAATTCACCGAGCATCCCTACCAATACCTGGAGCACGGCGGCGCGCAGCACAGCGCCAAGGTGCTCGGACTCGACCCGTTCACCGTCGTCAAGACGCTGGTGATGCAGGACGAGAAGAGCAGGCCGCTGGTCGTCCTGATGCACGGCAACCGCAAGGTGTCGACCAAGAACCTCGCGCGCCAGATCGGCGCGAAGTCGGTGGAGCCGTGCCAGCCGGAGGTCGCCAACCGCCACAGCGGCTATCTGGTGGGCGGCACCTCGCCCTTCGGCACCCGGCGCACCATGCCGGTGTTCGTCGAGGACACCATCCTCGCGCTGCCGCGGATCGTCCTGAACGGCGGCCGCCGCGGCTACCTGGTGGGCATCGATCCGCAGGTGTGCGTGCGCCTGCTGGCCGCCAGGCCGGTGCATTGCGCCATCGAAGAGTAGCGCTGGCAAAATACGCGCGAGCGTGGGCAGCCGCCTCGTCCCGCCGGAGGTCTCCTTGCAACCTGTCTACACCGTCATCGCCACCGTCATCGGCTACCTGGCCGGCTCCCTGTCCTTCGCCGTGATCGTCAGCCGCCTGATGGGACTGCAGGATCCGCGCACCTTCGGCAGCAAGAACCCGGGCGCCACCAACGTGCTGCGCTCGGGCAGCAAGGCCGCCGCCGCGATCACCTTGCTGCTCGACGGCGTGAAGGGCTTCCTTCCGGTGTTCCTGGTCAGGGTGCTGGGCAAGCCCTATGGGCTGGAGGAGGGCACGATGGCCCTGGTCGCGGTGGCCGCGTTCCTCGGCCACCTCTATCCGGCCTTCTTCCGTTTCAAGGGCGGCAAGGGCGTCGCCACCTTCATCGGCGTGGTGTTCGGCATCGACGCCCTGCTGGGGCTGGCCACGGCCATCACCTGGCTGCTGGTGGCCTTCTTCTTCCGCTATTCGTCGCTGGCGTCGCTGGTGGCCGCCGTGTTCGCCTTCGTCTACTACCTGCTGGGCGACCGGGTGGCCTGGTACGTCGATGCGGCGGTGGCGATCGCGCTGTTCGCGATGGCGATGCTGCTGTTTTACCGGCACCGCGAGAACATCGGGCGCCTGCTCAAGGGCACCGAGTCGCGGCTGGGGGCGAAGAAGGCGGAGGCGGCGCCGGATCATCATCCGCACCACCACCGCCATCATCATCACTAGAGCGACTTCAGGTACTGCGCCAGGTCGGCGATCTGCTGCGCGCTGAGGCCCAGGCCCATCTTCTCGTTGTAGCGCTGGCCCACCGCTTCCAGCGTCGGCGCCGAGCCGTCGTGGAAATACGGCGCATGCTGCCACACGCCCGCCAGCGGACTGGTGCGGTACTGCCTAGTCGCCGACCGCGCCGCGTAGCTCGGCGTCTCCGGTTCGACCATCGAGGCGGCGGGTGGATGCAGCGTCGTGTTGGCGTCGGTGAACCGCGGCCCGCCGTGGCAGCTGGCGCAGCGTCCCGGACCCTCGAACACCGCCTTGCCGCGCCCGGCGGCGGCGGCGTCGAAGCTGCCGGCCGGGGCCGGCGGCGCCTGCAGCGTCAGCTGGTAGGCCTGCAGCGCCGGCAGCTTGCCGGTGACCAGATCCACCGTGCCGTTGGTCACCGACAGGTTCAGCCGCGGCTCGGTGAAGGTGCCCAGGCCGCCCATCTGCGTCACCGCGACGTAGCGGTTCCAGTAGGCGAGCTCGTCGCCGTCACCGGTGAGCGTGATCCTGTGGACGTCCTGCAGCCCGTAGGCTGGCGGGATCACCACCGGCTTGCTCTTGCCGTCGAGGTTGAAGCGCGGGTCGTAGCGGCCCTTGCCCCAGGAGGTGTAGACCGCCTTGGTCGCCGTCGGCAGGGCCGGCGACAGCGCGATGATGGCGCCCGGATCGAGGTCGCGGTTCGGCCAGCCGTCCAGGCGCTTGCCCATTCCGGGCGCGAACGAGTCGTCGACGGTCGAATGGCACAAGGCGCAGGTGACGCCGACCTGGGTCAGCGTGTCCTTGCCGTTCACGGCCTGCACGGTGCCCTGGAGCCCGACCACCGCGCCGAGTTTGAGCAGGGTGACGGTGGTCGCCGGGCTGTGCAGGTCGACGCTGCCATCGCGGATGCCTTGCACCACGGCCGCCGGCAGGGCGTCGGTGTCGACCTTCAGGCCGACGGCCAGGGCCGTGGTCGGATCGACCGCCTGGCCGATGACTTCGTGCATCTTCAGCTTGCCGGTCCAGAACGCCTCGTCGCCGAAGGTGTCGAAGCGGAACACCTGCCGGCCGCGCAGGGCCAGCTCCTGCGGGCTCTCGCCCGCGGAGCCGCCGCCGCAGGCGGCCAGCGCCGCCAGCAGGGGAAGGAGGGCGGCGCGCCGCGCCGCGGCGCGAGTGGTCCCCGGCCCGGCCGCGGCCGAGTCCCGATGATCGCAGTGCATGTGATGGCTCCCGGCTCGGCGCGCCGTCAGCCGACGAAGGCCGACGGCACCGGCCGCTCGCCCAGCACCTGCCGCAGCACCGCCCAGTGCATCGCCTCGTCGCCCAGGATGCTGGCGGCGGCCTGCGAGAGCGCGCGGTCGGCGAACCTGGGCACGGCCGCGAGGTAGGCCGACACGGCGCCCTTTTCCAGCCCGGCGGCGAACTGCAGCACGTCGCTCTGGTTCTTCAGCTGCTGCAGCGGGAAGTCGTACTTCGGCTTGGCGGCCACCGGACGGCCGCCAAGCTTTCTCACCGTGCCGGCCAGCACGTCGGCATGGGCCTTGTGGTGGCCCTGGAACTCGAGGGCGACCGGCTTCACGCCGGCGCTGAGCAGGCCGCTCTCGGCGCCGACCTGGTAGGCGGCGATGGCCTGCAGTTCGGCCCCGAGCGCGGCGTTGAGGATGTCGACGTCGCCCTGCGCGCCGGCCTTGCTCTTGGCCGCGAGGGCGTCCTGGCCGCCCAGCAGCGCGACGGCCGCCGCCGACAGCATGCCCGAGGCGACGAAGGTGCGCCGGCCGGCCAGCATCAGGTCACTGGAAGGAACGATCAGTTTCGATGTCATGTGGTCTCCCTGGGTTGAATCAAAGCGTGGCGATGGTCAGTGCAGCCGCACCAGTCCCTGGCGGACCAGTTCGGCCATGACGTGGGCCAGCACCGCGTCGCAGCGGGCGCCGGCGAAGGCGAAGGTGGCGGCCACGCCGCCCTCCACGCGCAGGGCGAGCCGGTCGCGCAGCATGGCGCGGGCCCGCAGGAACCGGGTCTTGACGACGTCGTCGCTGATGCCCAGCGCATAGGCGGTGTCCTGGACGCTGAGTTCCTCCACGGCGCGCAGCATGAACACGCTGCGATAGATCGGCGGCAGGTCTTCGATCGACGCCTGCAGCACCTGGCGCAGCTCGTGGCGATGGGCCGCCTCGTCGGGGCGCTCGCTGTCGTTGCCGTGGTCGGCCATGGGGTGCTCCGGTTCGGACCCGTCCTCGGCGTCGCCGCTGTCTTCCAGCTGCACCACGCGGCCCTTCCTGCGCTGCGACGTGAGCGCGACGTTGATGGCGATGCGCGCCAGCCAGGTGCCCAGCGCCGCGTCGCCGCGGTAGGAGCCGAGGTTGGTGAATGCGCGCAGGTAGGTTTCCTGCACCGCGTCCTGCGCCTCGTCGTCGTCCGCCAGCACCCCGCGCGCCGTGCGGAACAGCAGGCGGTTGTGGCGCCGCACGATCGTCTCGAAGGCCATCGCATTGCCGGCCGCGGCGCTCAGGGCGAGCTGGACGTCGGTGTCGGCGGCGGCGGCCGGCAGGCCGCTGGCGGGTTCGGGGTGGGCTGGCATCGCAGGTTTCTCGCTGTGTTGGTCGTTAGACGCGCGAGCGGCGGCAAAGGTGACAAGCCCTTGTCGCCGGCAGGGCCGGGCCGGACCCGGCGCTCAGCCGATGTCGACGGTGAAGTCGGGATCGAAGTTCGCGTTCTCGTTCACGCCGTCGCGGGCATAGCCGCGCGGATTGCAGACCACGCGCGTGCCGTTGACGCGGTAGTCGAAGCTGTCGTGGGTGTGGCCGTGGATCCACAGCTGCACCCGGTCCGCCCCGAGCAGGGCCTGCGCGTCCGAGACGAAGCAGGCGTTGACCGGCGAGCCGGCGAAGCGCGGATGGATGCTGCCGCGCGCCGGCGCGTGGTGCGTGATGACGACTGTCGGCCCGGCGTGCGGCTCGGCCAGCCGCTGCGCGAGCCAGGCCGCATGCCGCTCGAAGAGCCGGGCCGAGTGCTGCGGCGAGAGCGGCTGGCGCTGTTCGTCGTCGACGAAGATGCGGCTGAAGTCGCGCATGAAGCGCTGGGCCTCGACCTGCGCGCGGGCCCGCCCCTCGCCGTCGCCGAACAGCAGGAAGTCGGTCCACAAGGTGGTGCCCAGGAAGCGCACGCCGCCGATCACCACCTGCTCGTCGTCCAGCACCCGCACCTGGGTGCCGGCGCTGGCCTCGCGCAGGGCGCGCGCGGTGCCGGCCAGGCTGGCGCCGTAGAACTCGTGGTTGCCGGCGACGTACAGCACCGGCTTGCCCAGCTGCGCCGCCCAGGCGATGGCCGGCCCGGGCCGCGCGATGTCGCCGGCGAGGATCACCAGGTCGGCGTCGTTGGCCGGCGGCGCCAGCCCACCCTGCCCGAGGTGGAGATCGGACAGGATGTTGAGCTTCATGCCGCCGCCGTGGAGGAATCGAGGGCGAGCGTGAGGTCTTCCAGCGACACCGGCTTGACCAGGTGCAGGTCGAACCCCGCCTCCAGCACCCGCCGCTTGTCCTCCGGGCTGCCGTAGCCGGTCAGCGCGATCAGGCGGGCCGGCTGCCCGGCCAGTTGCGAGCGCATCCGCTGCGCCACTTCGAAGCCGGTCATGCCGGGCAGGCCGATGTCGATCAGCATGGTGTCGGCGGCCGAGTCCCTGGCCGCCTGCAGCCCGGCCGGCCCGTCGCCGGCGGTGGCGACCTCGTGCCCCTGCAGCTCCAGCATGAGCTTGAGCGTCTCCGCCGCGTCGATGTTGTCCTCGATGATCAGGATCCGGCGCGCGCTGGCCGCGGTCGGCCTGGGCGCCGGCTGCGGCGGCAGCGGCGCGGCGCCGACCGGCAGCCGCACCCGGAAGCGGGCGCCGCGGCCCGGGCCATCGCTCTCGGCCTGCACCGAGCCGCCATGCAGTTGCGCCAGCGCCTTGACCAGCGACAGCCCGATGCCCAGTCCGCCGGACGCGCGATCGAGGCTGCTGTCGCCCTGCACGAACAGCTCGAAGATGCGCGGCAGCAAGTCGGGGCCGATGCCCTGGCCGTCGTCTTCCACCGTCAGCACGGCCTCGTCGCCTTCGCGCGCGAGCTGCACCCGGATCGCGCCGCCGTCGGCCGTGAACTTGGCCGCGTTGTTCAGCAGGTTGCTCACCAGCTGCATCAGGCGCACGTTGTCGCCGTCAACCCAGATCGCCTCTGGCTGCACGTCGACCCGGACGCGGCGCCGCGCGCGCAGGTCCGGGGCGATGGCGTGTTCGGCGGCGGCGGTCACGATGTCGCCGAAGCGCAGCGGCGCGCGCCGGATCGAGATCTTGCCGAGCGTCAGGCGCGAGGCATCGAGCAGGTCGTCGATCAGCCGCGCCATGTGGCGGGTCTGGCGATTGGCGATGCGCGCGATGCGGGCGATCTGGCCGGCCGGCACGTCGCCGCGCTCCAGCGCCGCCGTCGCATTGAGCACCGGCGCCAGCGGATTGCGCAACTCGTGCGCCAGCATCGCCAGGAATTCGTCCTTGCGCCGGTCGGCATCGCGCAGCGCCTGCTCCAGCGCCTTGCGCTTGGTGATGTTGATCGACACGCCGGCCACCCGCCGGGCGGTGCGCTGCGCGCCGGTGCCGCGGAACTCCGCCTTGCCCAGCACGTGCAGCCAGCGCGTCTCGCCGGCCACCGGCACCGTGCGGTATTCGATCGACAGGCGGCCGTCGCTGGCCGGGTCCATCGCCTGCCGCAGTGCTTCCTTCAGCCGCGGCTGGTCCTCGGGGTGGATGCGCCGGACGGCCGTGTCGAGCGTGACGACTTCGGCCATGTCGATGCCGAACTGCTCGCGCAGCGCCTGCGACCACACCAGGCGGTCGCCCGCCACGTCCCAGTCGTAGACGCCGATCTCGGCGGCTTCGGCCGCCATCGCGGCGCGCTCCTCGCTTTCCTGCAGCGCGCGCCTGGCTTCGTGCAGCTCGGTGACATCGACCGAGACGCCGGCCAGCCCGATCACTTCGCCGCGGGCGTTGCGAACCGGCGTCTTGGTGGAATAGTAGACGCGGTTGAGACTCTCGATCGACTCGTGGTAGACCTGCGCGGTGCCTTGCGCCATCACCTGGCGGTCGTGCTCCATGATCGCGTCGGTCGCCGGACCGGGGCCGGCGAATTCGCGGTCGGTCTTGCCCAGCACTTGGTCGCTGCGCTTGCCCAGCGCCCGCAGCACCGCGCCGTTGCAGAACAGCATGCGGCTCTCGCGGTCCTTGACGTACATGAACGCGTCGGTGGAGTTGCCGATCGCGGTCGTCATGGCGGTGAACTGTTCCAGCGCCTCCTGCTGGGTCTTTTGCGGCGTGATGTCCGAGACCACGCCGACCAGCCGCCGCGGCACGCGGGCGCCTGGCGCGCCGGTCCCGAACACCACCCGGCCGCGCACCGACACCCAGCGCGGGGCCCCCGGGCCGGTGAGCCGGTACTCGGTCTGGTACACGCCTTCGCCCTGCGGGTCGAGCGCGGCCACATAGGCGGCCTGCCGCGACTCGCGGCCCGCCTCGTCGATGTGCGCCAGCAACTGCTGCACCGGAACCGCCGGCGCCGGCGGCAGTCCGTAGATGCGGCAGGTCAGGGGCGAGACCTGCACCTGCGAACTGGCGAGGTCGTAATCGAAGGTGCCGAGCGTCGCGCCCTCGAGCACGCGTTGCAGATGTTCGACGTGTTCGGCGAGCGCCTCGTGGGAAAACATGCGGGCTGGGTCCTTCTTTGGAAGCGGCCCATTCTAGGTGCGCCCGTCGCCGGCCCGGCAATGCCCGCGGCGGCCTATGGATCGATGATGAAGCGGCTGACGACCGGCGGCGTCTGGCCGACATGGAACGCCAGCTTGCGGTCGCGCAGCCGCACGTCGGCCGCCGTCACGCGGTCGAACCGGCGCAGGTGCTCGGTCCACGACTCATCCGTGACCTGCTCGACGATCCGGCCCGGCTCGTACAGGTCGCGCATCACCTGCCAATCGAGCGCCCCCTGGCTCATCCGGCTGCGCCGGCTTTCCTGCATCAGCGCCATGAAGTCCGCGCTGCGGGCCGGGTCGATGCGGTACTCGATCTGCACCTGGACGCGGCCGGTGCGCGGCGGCGCGTCGGCGTGCGGCACCTGGAACACGCGCGCCGGCGTCAGGTCCTCCTCGATCCCGCGGTCGGTGAGGAGGCGTTGCGCCAGCGCCATCAGCGCGCTGCTGGTGACGGCGGCGATCGCCAGGCTCTGGTGGATCGTGGTCCAGGTCGCGACCTGGCCCCACAGCGCCGCCCCGGCGGCCGTCGAGCCCATCAGCGACATCTGGTAGATCGACATGCCGCGGGCCCGCACCCAGTCGGGCAGCGCCATCTGCGCGGTCACCGTGAGGGTGTTGGCCACCGTGATCCAGGCCACGCCGGCGAAGACCATGGCCGGCACCGCGACATAGATGTTGGGCGCGTAGGCGACCGCGAGCATCGCCGCCGACTGCAGGGCGGTGCCGGCCACCAGCAGCTGCTGCACCGGCATCAGGCTGCGGATGCGGCCGACCGACAGCGCCGCGATGATGGCGCCGCCGCCCATCGACGCCAGCAGCACCGTGAACGTGCCGGCACCGCCGCCGGGCAGGGCGCGCGCCACCAGCGGCAGCAGGGCGAGCAGGGCCGTCGAATGGAAGAAGAACAGGCCGATGCGCACCAGCACGCCGCGCATGCGGCGCGACTGGCGCACGTACTGCACGCCCACCCGCATCGCGCTGCCGAGCCGTTCGCGCCCCAGCGGGCTCTCCTTGTGCTCGCGCCGCCAGTGCATGATGGTGAAGCCGGCCACCAGCGACAGGGCGGCGTTCAGCGCGAACACCCAGGCGCTGCCGGCGGCGGCGATGATGGCCCCGGCCACCAGCGGGCCGATGATGCGCGAGGCGTTCATCGACACCCCGTTGAGCGCCAGCGCCAGCGGCAGTTGCGCCCGCGGCACCAGTTCCGGGACGATCGCCGCGAACACCGGCCAGCGCATCGCCAGCCCGACCCCGTTCGCGAAGGTCAGCGCCAGCAGCAGCGGGGCGCTCATCCAGCCCAGCGCCACGGTGATGCAGATCACGGTGGCGATGCCGGCCACCCAGAACTGGGTGATCATCAGGAAGCGCCGGCGATCGAGGATGTCGGCCAGCGCGCCACTCGGCAGTCCGAGCAGGAACACCGGCAAGGTGCCGGCCGACTGCACCAGCGCCACCCACAGCGGCGAGGGCGCGAGCGACGTCATCAGCCAGGCCGAGGCCACGTCGTTCATCCACATCGTGGTGTTCGCCGCCAGCCAGGTCAGCCACAGCATGCGGAAGACCGGGCGGCGCAAGGGCGCCAGCGGCGACAGATCGTGATCGGCGGCGGCCGCGGGCGCTGTGGTCTGGTCCGGCATCGGGAACGTCAGTACCGGCGTTCGAGCACCATCTGCTCGTTGTCACGCTTCATCTGGAAGCGGTTGAGGAAGCTGTTGCCCAGCAGGATCTGCGGGACCGGCTGCGGCGACACCAGGGCGTCGACGTCGAAGACCTCCACGTCGCCGATGCGCAGCGAATCGATCTTCGCGCGCCAGGCCGGCACCACGCCGTTGGCGGTGCTGGCGAAGCCCTTTGGCCCGCCCTGGTAATTGACGCCCAGGCGCTGGGCCTCGGCGGCGCCCATGGACACATAGGTGGCGCCGGTGTCGACCACGAAATTGGCGGCCCGCCCGTTGATCGCGCCCTGCGCCAGGAAGTGGCCGCCGCTGGCGGCCGTCAGCACGATCCGGCTGCCGCGCGGTCCCGCCGGGGGCCCGACGCTGGCGGGCGCCTCGCCCACCCGCAGGGTGTGCCGCCTGCCGCCGATCTCGACCACCGCCTCGTCGCCGGCGGTGGAAACCACCTTCACCCCCTTGTGGCTGGCCCCGGGCGCCACCCCGCGGGGCGGGGCGCCGTCGACGATCAGCAGCGCCTGGCGGCCCAGCATGCCTTGCAGCGACACCGTCTGCGCGGACGCGGCGGCGCCGGCCAGCACGAGCGCGGCGGCCAGCAGGCGCGGCACCGGGCCGGCCACGTCAGTCGCGGAAGTTGTTGAAGGACAGCGGCATGTCGGCCATCTCCTTGCGGATCAGGGCCATGGCCGCCTGCAGGTCGTCGCGCTTGGCGCCGCTGACGCGCACCGCGTCGCCCTGGATCTGGGCCTGCACCTTCAGCTTGCTGTTCTTGATCAGGCGGCTGATCTTCTTGGCCTGCTCGGCTTCGATGCCGCTGCGCACCTTGATCACCTGCTTGACCTTGTCGCCGCCGATCTTCTGCACCTCGCCCTTGTCCAGGAAGCGCACGTCGACGTTGCGCTTGGCCAGCTTGCTGGTGAGGATGTCCTCGACCTGCGTCAGCTGGAACGGCGCGTCGCCAAAGACCGTGATCTCCTTGTCCTTCAGGTCGAGTGCGGCGGAAGTGCCCTTGAAATCGAAGCGGGTGCCGATTTCCTTGCTGCTGTTGTCGACAGCATTTTTCACTTCCACCATGTTGGGTTCGCAGACGGTGTCGAACGAAGGCATGAACGTCCCTCCAGCGGGGCAATGTGCGGATGCGACAATTCTCCCATGATCGTCGAGCGCAACGTCCCGCTGCAGCCGCACAACAGCTTCGGCATCGTCGCCAAGGCGCGGGCGCTGGTGCGGGTGCGCAGCGCCGCCGACGTGCAGCAGCTGCTGCACGACCCCGAATTCGGGCCGATGCCCAAGTTCGTGCTGGGCGGCGGCTCCAACATCGTGCTGACGGGCGACGTCAAGCCGCTGGTGCTGAAGGTGGAGGTGCCCGGCCGCAGCCTGATCGAGGACGGGCCCCGGGGCACGCTGCTGGAAGCCGGCGCCGGCGAGAACTGGCACGAGTTCGTCGACTGGACGCTGGCGCAGGGCTGCCCCGGCCTGGAGAACCTGGCGCTGATCCCCGGCACGGTGGGCGCCTCGCCGGTGCAGAACATCGGCGCCTATGGGGTGGAACTGCAGGACCGCTTCGATTCGCTCGATGCGGTGGACCTGGTCACCGGCAAGCCGTTCACGCTGGACGCCGCCCAGTGCGCGTTCGGCTACCGCGACTCGGTGTTCAAGCACGTGGCCGCCAAGGAGGGCGATTTCGGGCTGGCGGGCCGGGCCCTGATCCTGCGGGTGCGCTTCCGGCTGCCCAAGCCGTGGAAGCCGGTGCTCGGCTACGTGGACCTGGAGCGCAAGATGCAGGAAAGCGGCATCGGCGAGCCGTCGCCGCGGCAGGTGCGCGACTGGGTGTGCGCGATCCGCAGCGCCAAGCTGCCCGACCCGCGCGTGATCGGCAACGCCGGCAGCTTCTTCAAGAACCCCACGGTCACGCCGGAGCAGTGCCAGGACATCATCGCCCGCGAGCCGGGGATCGTGCACTACCCGATGCCGGACGGCAGCGTGAAGCTGGCCGCGGGCTGGCTGATCGACGCCTGCGGCTGGAAAGGCAAGTCGGTCGGCAACGCCGGGGTGTACGAAAAGCAGGCCCTGGTGCTGGTCAACCGCGGCGGCGCCACCGGCGGCGAGGTCGTGACCCTGGCCCGCGCGATCCAGACCAGCGTGTACGAGCGCTTCGGCATCCGCCTGGAGCCGGAACCGGTGGTGGTGTAAGCGCGCGCTGCCGTCGCCGCATCGCGCGCATGCAACGCCGGCGCCGCGACGCGTCGAGCCGGCCCGCGGGCTTACCACGAGGTCACTGTCGGCGTTGACCTACGCGCCGCGTCGGAGAAACTCTTCATAGTTCGGGCAAGCCCATCCAGTGCTCATCGGCATGCCTGTTCGTTCGCTCGCCCGGATCCGCGGGTCGCTCCACCGGCTCCGGGCCGCCGTCACGGCGGCGCTGGCGCTCGGACTCGGCGCCGCGGCGTGGGCGCAGGAGCCCGCTTCGCCGCCGGCCGGCGCCCCTGCCGCCGGCCCTTCCTTCGAGCTCGACCTGCGGGCGCCGGCGTCGGTCGCGCCCTTGCTGCGGCAGCACATGGAGCTCAAGCGCTACCAGGAAGTGAGCGACCTGGACGACGCCGAACTCGCCCGGCTGATGGTGCTGGCCGAGCGCGACGTGCGCGAACTGGTGGGCACGCTCGGCTTCTTCGACCCCAAGATCTCCGTTCGGCGCGAAGGCGGCAGCGCCGAGCGGCCGCGGATCGTGGTCGAAGTCGACCCCGGCGCGGTCGCCATCGTGGCCAAGGCGGCGGTCTCGTTCGAAGGCGAGATCACCGAGCAAGGCGACAGCGGCGTCGCCGCGCAGCGCGAGGAGATCCGCGCCGGCTGGCGCCTGCCGCCGGGCCACCGCTTCACGCAGGAGGCCTGGGACGGCGCCAAGACCACCGCGCTGCGGCAGCTGGTCACGCGCCGCTATCCGGCCGGGCGGATCAGCTACAGCCTGGCCGACATCGACGCGCCGGCCGGCTGGGCCAACCTGGAAGTGCGGCTCGATTCCGGGCCGCTCTTTCGGCTGGGCCCGATGCAGGTCACGGGCATCAGCCGCTACGACCCGCGGCTGGTGCCGCGCATCGCCCGGCTGCCCGAGGGCAGCGCCTACGACCAGGAGCGCCTGCGCGACGCCCAGCTGCGGCTGGCCGGCAGCGGCTACTTCGATTCGGCCTTCATCTTCGTCGACCCGCAGGCCGACCCCAAGGCGGCGCCGGTGCAGGTGAACGTGCGCGAGGCGCCGCTGCACAAGGTGGTGCTGGGGCTGGGCCTGTCGACCGACAGCGGCCCGCGCGCCAGCGTCGAATACCTGAACAACCGGGTGCCGGGCATCGGCTGGCGCGCGCTCACCAAGCTGCAGATCGAGCGCAAGTCGCCGTTCGTGGAGACCGAGTGGACGGCGGTGCCCGACGCCAGGCTCTGGCGCTGGGGCGTGCTGGCGCGCGCCGAACGGGTCGACGACGGCCAGTTCATCACCAACGGCCAGCGGCTGCGCGTCGGCCGCAGCCGGGCCGAGGAGCGGATCGACCGCTCGGTGTACGCGCAGTACGACCGGGCCACGGTGCAGGCGCAGCCCGGGGTGACGGCGACGCCCGCCGACACCGGCGACGGCGCGGCGATCAGCGCCAACTATGTCTGGACCGGCCGCTATTTCGACCGCACGCCGTTTCCCGCGCGTGGCTTCGGCGTCGGCTTCGAGCTGGGCGGCGGCCTGACGCTGACCGGCAGCAAGAGCCCGTTCCAGCGCTCGGTGCTGCGGTGGCTCGGGATCCGCCCGCTCGCCGAAGGCCGGCTGCAGCTGCGCGCCGAAGGCGGCGCCGTGCTGGCGCCGGCCCGCGCCCGGGTGCCTTCGACGCAGCTGTTTCGCACCGGCGGCGACACCACCGTGCGCGGCTACGGCTACCGTGACATCGGCGTTGCGTTGCCGGGCGGCGGCGTCGGTCCGGGCCGCTACATGGCGCTGGGCAGCGTCGAGTGGCAACGCCCGATCCGCCGCGACGGGCTGGCCACCAACTTCGAGAGCGCGCTGTTCGTCGATGCCGGCGCCGTCAGCGACCAGCTGGCGAAGCTGCGGCCCTGGGTCGGCGTCGGCACCGGGGTGCGCTGGAAGAGCCCGCTGGGGCCGCTGCAGGTCGACCTCGCGTACGGCGTCAAGGTCAGGCGGCTGCGCCTGCACTTCAACATCGGTGCCACGTTTTGAGCCGCCGCTGGGTCACGCGCAGCCTGAAGGCGATCGTCCTGGCGCTCGGGTCGGTGGCCCTGTTGCTGGCCGCGGCCGGGGCGGCCTTCTGGTGGTGGGCCGGCACCGAGGGCTCGCTGGCGTGGATGCTGCGGCAGGTCGCCCGCTCGCAGCCGCTGCTGGTGGAGGGCGCCACCGGCTCGCTGCGCTCCGGACTGAGCGTGCAGCGGCTGGTGTGGGAGCGGGGCGGCCTGAAGGTGGAGGCGCGGGGCGTCCAGGCCGAGTGGAAGCCGCTGGAGCTGTTGACCGGGGCGCTGCAGTTCGACCGGCTGTCCGCGGCCGCGATCCGCATCGAGGACCGCCGCCCGCCCCAGCCCAGGGTGCTGCCGCAGTCGCTGGCGCTGCGCCTGCGCCCGGCGGTCGACGACCTGCGGGTCGATCGGCTGGAATGGATCACCGCCGGCAACGCCGTGACCGCCAGCCAGCTCGCCGGCCACTACAGCTTCAACGGCCTGCAGCACCAGGTCCAGGTGGACAGCCTGCGCTGGGGCACCGGCAGCTACCGCGGCAGCGCCACCATCGGTGCGGCCGGGGCCCTGCACGTCAGGGCGGCGCTGGACGGCCGCTTCGAAGCCGAGGTGCCTGGCCACGCCGCGGCGCTGCCGCTCGACTTCGCGGTGACCTTGCTCGGGCCGCTGGCCGACCTGCAGGCCAAGGGCCGGCTGCAGGTGGGCACCGGCTCGGCGGCGGCCGGGACCCGGGCCAGCGGCAGCGCCCGGCTCACGCTGTGGGCCGAGCAGCCGGTGCCGCAGGCGCAAGCCGACTTCCAGCAGCTCGACGTGAGCGCCCTGTGGCCGCAGGCGCCGCGCACCAGCCTGGCCGGACAGGTCCGGGTGCAGCCCGCCGGAACCGCCTCCTGGGCGCTCACGGCGGACATCGCCAACGCGCTGCCGGGCCCGTGGAACGAGCAGCGGCTGCCGGTCGCCAAACTCAGCGCGCAAGGCGAGTGGCGCGCCGGCGGCGAGGCGCTGGTGCGGCGGCTGCACGCCCAGGTCGGCGGCGGCGAACTCGAGGCGCACGGCCGCTGGCGCAGCGCCGGCCAGTGGGCGGCGACGGGCCGGCTTGCCGGCGTCGATCCGGCGGCTCTCTACAGCGGGGTGGCGCCGGTGCCCGTCAGCGGGACCGCCGACCTGCACGGCGAGGGCCGGGCGGTCGACTTCGAAGTCGAGCTCCAGGCGGCGGGCGGTAGGCGGCGCGAGCGCCGCGCCGACGAACTGGCGGCCACGGTGCAGGCGCTGGAATTGCGCCGGGCGACGGCGCGCGGTCGCTGGGATGGCGCGCTGCTGGCGATGCCGGCGTTCGAGGTGCGCACGGCCGACGCACGCGCCGCGGGCGAACTGCAGCTGCGACCGGCCGACTGGTCCGGCGGCGGCAAGGTGACACTGGACGCGCCGGGGCTGCGCGGGCGCGCCGAAGGCCGGCTGGCGGAGGCGGCCGGAGCCGGCACGGTGCAGCTGCAGGCCGCCAACCTGGGCGCGGCGCTGCGCTGGCTGCAGGGGCTGCCGCGCGCCGGCGAGGCGCTGGCCGGGATGGCCGCCAACGGGCGGGCCGATGCCCGGCTGGCGTGGCAGGGCGGCTGGCGCGATCCCGCCGTGCAGGGGCGGATCGAAGTGCCGCTGCTGGAGCTGGCGGCCGACGGCGCCGGGCGCGACGCGAAGAAGCCGGCGCCGTGGAGCCTGCGCGACGCGGTGGCGAACGTCTCCGGGCGCCTGAGCGACGCCCGGGTCGACGGCCGCGGCCGGGCCGAGTTCGGCGACCGGCGGATCGGCCTGGAAGTCGCCGGCCAGGGCGGCCGGCGGAGCCAGGCGCCGGCCGCGTGGCAAGGGCAGGTGAGCGCGTTGCATCTGAGCGCCACCGACCCCTCGCTCGGCGCCGGGACCTGGACGCTGCAATTGCAGGATGCGTTCGGCTGGCGCTGGTCGGCCGGCCAGTTCGAGGCGGGCGCCGGGCAGGCGCTGCTGCGCCCGCCGGCGCCATCCGGCGCGGCGGCGGGTGCGCCGGCGCGGCTGGCCTGGGAGCCGGTGCGCTGGGGTGGCGGCGAGCTGCGCACGGCGGGCCGGCTCACCGGGCTGCCGATGGCATGGATCGGCCTGCTCGGCGGGCCGCAACTGGCCGGGTCGGCGCTGTCGGGCGACATGGTGTTCGACGGGCAGTGGGACGCCAGCCTGGGCGCCACGCCCCGGGTCCGTGCCGCGCTGGTGCGCAGCCGCGGCGACGTCACGGTGCTGGCCGAGTCGGCCGACGGCAGTTCGACCCGGGTGCAGGCCGGCGTGCGCGAGGCGCGGCTGGCGCTTGAGAGCGATGGCGACGCCCTGAGCTTGTCGCTGCGCTGGGACAGCGAGCGCGGCGGCAGCGCGCACGGCCAGCTGGCCACGCGGCTGGCGGCCGGCGGCGCCGCCGGCTGGAACTGGCCGCAGGACGCGCCGCTGGCCGGCACGCTGCAGGCCCAGCTGCCGCGGATCGGCGTCTGGTCGCTGCTGGCGCCGCCCGGCTGGCGCCTGCGCGGCTCGGTGGCGGCGAACATCACCGTGGCCGGCACCCGCGGCGATCCGCGACTGAGCGGCACCTTGGGTGCGGACGACCTCGCCCTGCGTTCGGTGGTCGACGGCATCGAATTGCAGGGCGGACGGCTGCGTGCCCACCTGGACGGCCAGCGGCTGCTGGTCGACGAGTTCATGTTGCGCGGCTCACCCGCCGGCGGCGGCGACGGCGGCACGCTGGTGGCGACCGGCGAAGGCGCCTGGACCGCGAACGGGCCGCAGGCGCAGCTCACGGCCCGCCTGAACCGCTTGCGGGCCAGCATCCGCTCGGACCGCCAGCTCACCGTCTCGGGCCAGCTGGCGGCCCGCGTCGATGCCGCCCAGACCGAGGTCACCGGCCAGCTGGCGATCGACCGGGCGCTGCTGGTGCTGCCGGAGGAAAGCACGCCGCAGCTGGGCGACGACGTGGTGGTGCGCGGGGCGGCGACCCGGCCGACCCGCACCCAGGCCCGCGCCGCGGAGGCGGAACGCCCGGGCGGGCGCCGGCTGCGGATCGCGGTCGACCTGGACCTGGGCAATGACTTCCGGGTGCGCGGCCACGGCATCGACACGCGCCTGCGCGGCACGCTGGCGGTGTCCGGCCAGTCGCTGGCCGCGCCGCGGCTGACCGGCACGATCCGCACGGCCGGTGGCGAGTACCAGGCCTACGGCCAGCGGCTGGACATCGAGCGCGGGGTGCTGCGCTTCACCGGCCCGGTCGACAACCCGTCCCTCGACATCCTGGCGGTCCGGCCGAACCTGGCCCAGCGCGTGGGCGTGCAGATCACCGGCAGCGTGCTGACGCCCTACGTGCGGCTGTATTCGGAGCCGGAGCTGCCCGACGCGGAAAAGCTGTCGTGGCTGGTGGTCGGCCGCGCCAGCGCCGCCGGCGGCGCCGAGGCGGCACTGGTGCAACGGGCGGCGCTGGCCCTGCTGTCCGGCCGTTCCGGCAGCGGCAAGCGCGGCGTCGCGGCTTCCTTGGGGCTGGACGAACTGACCTTCAACCGCAGCGGCCCGGAAGGGCCGGCGGTGACCTTCGGCAAGCGCCTGGGCCGCAACTTCTACGCCGCGTACGAACGCAGCCTGTCCGGCGCCCTGGGCACCCTGTTCGTGTTCTACGACCTGACGCGCCGCGTGACCGTGCGGGCCGAGGCCGGCACCCGCACGGCCATGGACCTGATCTTCACGTTCACGTTCGACTAGCGGCTACGGCGCGGTCGTGTCGCGGGCCAGCCAGCCGCCTTCATCCTGCAGCGCCCACAGGGCGAGGGTCAGGATGACGAGGCCCGAGAGGATGGCATCGGTCTTGGCCGCTTCGATGGCCGCATAGCCCACCACCCACGGCGAGACGACCATCCACAAGCCCAGCACGCTTTCGGTCCATTCCTCCCACGCGCGCGGCAGGAAGATGGCCCCCAGCGCCGCCGCCAGCAGCAACACGCCCACGATGAGGAAGTTCCACATCGCCAGCCGGTCGCCCGCGAAGCCCAGCGCCCACGGGGAAAGCATCAACCACGCGCCCAGCACGGCGTTCACTGGGTCCTGCCAATGTTTCACCTGCTTCATGGTTTGCCTCCTGCCGTCGTGAGTGATCGACGGCATGTGTTGGAGCCGCGACCGAGGGATTCGGTTCGGCTCGACAGCAGAATAGGCCGAGGGGCGGCGCGGCGTCAACCGGGCGCCGGCCGGCGCCCCGCCGAAGCGTCAATCGTCCTTTTCGTGGCCCAGGCTCGGCAGTCCGGTGCCCTCGGCCGAGAGCAGCCCGGTCTTGGTGTAGATGCCCAGCTTCTCGCGGGTGTCGACGATGTCGAGGTTGCGCATCGTCAGCTGGCCGATGCGGTCGCGCGGCGAGAAGAACTCCTGGCCCTTCTCCATCGTCAGCCGCTCGGGCTTGTAGGTGAGGTTGGGCGAATCGGTGTTCAGGATCGAGTAGTCGTTGCCGCGGCGCAGCTCCAGCGTCACCTCGCCGGTCACGGCCCGCGCCACCCAGCGCTGCGCCGTCTCGCGCAGCATGATCGCCTGCGGGTCGAACCAGCGGCCCTGGTAGAGCAGGCGCCCGAGCTTGCGGCCGTTGTCGCGGTACTGCTCGATGGTGTCCTCGTTGTGGATGCCGGTCACCAGCCGCTCGTAGGCGATGAACAGCAGCGCCATGCCGGGGGCCTCGTAGATGCCGCGGCTCTTGGCCTCGATGATGCGGTTCTCGATCTGGTCGCTCATGCCCAGGCCGTGGCGGCCGCCGATGCGGTTGGCTTCCAGCATCAGCGCCACCGGGTCGTCGAAGGTGCGGCCGTTCAGCGCCACCGGCTGGCCGTCCTCGAAGCGCACGGACACTTCCTCGGCCTTGATCGCGACCTCGTCCTTCCAGAAGGCCACGCCCATGATCGGATTGACGATGCGGATCCCGCTGTTCAGGTGCTCCAGGTCCTTCGCCTCGTGCGTGGCGCCCAGCATGTTGGAGTCGGTCGAGTACGCCTTCTCGGCCGACATCTTGTACTGGAAGCCCGACTGGGTCATGAACGCCGACATCTCGGCCCGGCCGCCGAGTTCGTCGATGAACTGCTGGTCGAGCCACGGCTTGTAGATGCGCAGGCCCGGGTTGGTGAGCAGCCCGTAGCGGTAGAAGCGCTCGATGTCGTTGCCCTTGAAGGTGCTGCCGTCGCCCCAGATGTGGACCTCGTCTTCCTTCATCGCCGCCACCAGCATGGTGCCGGTCACGGCCCGTCCCAGCGGCGTGGTGTTGAAGTAGGTCACGCCGGCCGTCGAGATGTGGAAGGCGCCGGCCTGCAGCGCGGCGATGCCCTCATGCACCAGCTGCACGCGGCAGTCGACCAGCCGCGCGAGTTCCGCGCCGTACTGCATCGCCTTGCGCGGAATCTCGTCGTAGTCGGGCTCGTCGGGCTGGCCCAGGTTGGCCGTGTAGGCGTAGGGGATCGCACCCTTCTTGCGCATCCAGTGCAGCGCGGCGCTGGTGTCCAGGCCGCCGGAAAAGGCGATGCCGACCTTCTGGCCGACGGGCAGGTGTTCGAGGATGGTCGTCGTCATGCGATTCAGCCGAAGTGGCAGATGTAGTGGTAGGGCTCGGTCACCCGGATGTCAAAGCTGGAATTGGCGGGGATGCTGAAGCGCTCGCCCGGCCGGCTGGCGCGCCACTCGCCGCTGCCCGCCAGGCGGTATTCGCAGGCGCCGGCGACGCACTCCATGATCTCGGGCGCGCCGGTCTTGAAGGTCAGCTGCGCCGGCAGCACGACGCCGACCGATTTGCGTTGCCCGTCGGCGAGCGTGACGGTGTGGCTCACGCACTTGCCGTCGAAGTAGACGTTGGCCTGGGTGGTGACGCGCGCGGCGTCGAGGTGGTCGGTGGTCATGTGGAGCTCGGGTGACGGCGCGAGCCGGGCGCGCCCGCGGGAAAACCTGCGATTTTACCGCCCGGGTGTGCCCCGCCGCGCTGCTGCTGACCCGACGGCTCCTACCCGCCTGTCGGACCGGCCCAGCCGAGATCGGCGCGGGCGCCGACATGGCAACGCCTTGCCATTGCCTAGATTGCATTCATACATTCTCAGGAGAAGCAGATGGACAACCAGTCGCTGATCATTGCCGTCGTCGTCGTCCTCGCGCTGGCCGCCGTGGCGGTTTGGCTGTGGAGCCGAAGGGAGCAGTCGAAGCGGCTCGAGCAGCGTTTCGGGCCGGAGTACCGGCACGCCGTCGAACGCCACGGCGATGTCGCCAAGGCCGAGGCGGAACTGCGCGACCGCGAACGGCGCGTGGAAAAGCTCAACATCGTGCCGCTCGCCCCGGCCGACGCGCAGCACTTCGCCGATGGCTGGCGCACCCTGCAGGCCCGCTTCGTCGACAACCCCCAGGGCGTGGTGGGCGAGGCCGACCAGCTGGTGCGCGAGCTGATGCTGCGGCGCGGCTATCCGATGGGCGACTTCGACCGGCGGGCGGCCGACATTTCGGTGGATCACCCGCACGTGGTGGAGCATTACCGGGCGGCCCAGGCGATCGCGCTGCGCGACCGGCGCGGCGAGGCGGACACCGAGGCGCTGCGCCAGGCCGTGGTGCATTACCGCGCGCTGTTCGACGAACTGCTCCAGGTGTCGCCGCTGCCCGCGCGCGAAGCGGCCGGCCGGGAGAGCCAGAAACACATGGAGGTGCATTGATGGACAAGACCGAAGAGCGGGCCCTGAGCACGGCGGACTTCGCCGCCGCCCCCGACCAGCGACAGCGCGCGCCCGACCAGCGCGCCGACGAGCGCGCCAGCCAGGAGTTGCGCGCCGAGCAGGCGATGCGGCCGCCACAACACGAGGTCCGGATGGACGGCGAGCTGCGGCCGATGGGCGATGGGCCGGTCGGCCAGGCGGGCGGGCCGCGTCACGAGGAGCAGCTGGCGCCGCTGTTCCTGCCGACGATCGCGCAGAGTTTCCGTCAGCAATGGGACGACGTGCAGATCGGTTTCGTCGACGACCCGCAGCAGGCGGTGCGCCGGGCCGATGAACTGGTGGCGCAGGTCATGAAGAACCTGGCCGAGACCTTTGCCGACGAGCGCGCGGCGATCGAGGGCGAGGTGGGGCAGGGCGACACCGAGCACCTGCGCATGGCGCTGCGTCGCTACCGCTCGTTCTTCCAGCGGCTGTTGTCGCTGTAAGCGAAACGGGCCGCTGGCGCGGCCCGTGCGTCAACGCCAGTGGTGGCGGTGGCCGCCCCCGCCACCGATGTAGCCGAGGCTGAACGACAGGCCCACCGGCGGGTAGCCGTAGTACGGGGCCGGCACGTACGCGGGGTAGGCCGGCGCCACCATCACCGGCTGCGCCGTGGCGACCACCGCCGGCTGGACCGGCACGGCGGCGGCGACGTCGGGCGCCGACTCGAAGGAACTGATCGGCGTCACCTGCAGCCGAATGGTCGGACCCGGGTCGTACGGCAGCTGCACCTGGTATTCCTTGCCGGCGTATTCGTAGCGCACGTTGTAGCCGCTGGTGCGGTTCTCGTAGGAGGTCTGCGTGGTGCACTGCTGCACGTTCTGCACCTGCGCGGCCTGCGCCTGGTTGCCTTCGACGTTGTTGCCGAGCAGCGCGCCACCGATCACGCCCAGCGCCGTGGCCGCGGCCCGGCCGCCGCCGTGGCCGATCTGGTTGCCGATCACGCCGCCGGCCAGCCCGCCGATCACCGCGCCGGTGCCGGTGGTGCCGCCCGGCTGCTGGACGGCCATCGGCTGCGTCGTGCATACCTGGCGCGGCACCGCGACCTGCTGGATGACCGGGGTGGCGGACAGGACGCGGCCGAGTTCCTGCGCATTGGCGATCGTGGCCCCACCGGCCGCCAGCAGGCCCATGGTTGAAAGCAGAACCAAATTCTTCATCGACGACTCCTTGCACTGTGTCCGCTATGAAGAAATTCTAGGCACAAGCGCGACAGTCACCGGCGCTTTCCGGTAAAGCACCGGTAAAAGTGGCGGGTCAGCGACGCGGCAGCAACGACCAGGCGGCGGGATCGAACCCGAGCGTGCGTTCGCCGCCGGGCCACTGCACCACCGGCCGCTTGATCGCGCTCGGGTGTTCCACCAGGAAGGCGTGGGCGCTGGCCTCATCGCACACCCGCGCCTGCGCCGCCGGATCGAGCCGCCGCCACGTGCTGCCTTGCCGGTTGACCACCCTGTCCCAGCCGAAGCGCTGCAGCCAGTCCCGCAGTTCGGCCGCCGGCACGCCGTCCTTCCTGAAGTCGTGGAAGCGGTGGTCGACGCCGTGTCCGGCCAGCCAGGCGCGGGCCTTCTTGACGGTGTCGCAGTTGGAGATGCCATAGAGCGTCGCGGTCATGGCGGCGATGATAGGCAGCAACGCCGCCGGCCGTCGCGGCACCGGGATCTTCGTCCAGAGGACAATCGCGGCATGGACAAGCTGGAAGACTGGCTCGCGCATTGCGAGCGGCTGCATCCCAAGACGATCGAGCTGGGGCTGGAGCGCGTGCGCTCGGTCGCACAGCGGCTGGGGCTCGCCTTCGGGTGCCCGGTGATCACGGTGGCCGGCACCAACGGCAAGGGCTCCACCTGCGCCATGCTGGAGGCGGTCGCGCTGCAGGCCGGGTACCGCACCGGCGTGTACACCTCGCCGCACCTGGTGCACTTCGAGGAGCGCTGCCGCATCCACGGCGAGATCGTGCGGGGCGCCGACCTGGTTCCCCATTTCGCACGGGTCGAGGCCGCGCGCGAGGGCGTGTCGCTGACGTATTTCGAGTTCACGACACTGGCGATCCTGAGCCTGATGGCGGCCTCGGCGGTCGACCTGGCCATCCTCGAGGTCGGCCTCGGCGGCCGGCTCGACGCCGTCAACATCATCGATGCCGACTGCGCCGTGATCACCAGCGTCGATCTCGATCACATGGACTATCTCGGCCCCGACCGCGAGTCCATCGGCCGCGAAAAGGCCGGCATCATGCGCACCGGCCGGCCGGCGGTCGTCAGCGACCCGGTGCCGCCGCAGAGCGTGGTCGACCGCGCGGTGGAGATCGGCGCCGACCTCTGGCGGCTCGGCCACGACTTCAACTTCTCGGGCGACAAGCAGCAGTGGGCCTGGGCCGGCCGCGGCCGCCGCTATGCGGGCCTGGCCTATCCGGCGCTGCGCGGGGCCAACCAGTTGATCAACGCCTCGGGCGCGCTGGCGGCGCTGGAGTCGCTGCGCTCGCGCCTGCCGGTCACCGCGCAGGCGGTGCGCAACGGCTTGGCGATGGTCGAACTGCCGGGGCGGTTCCAGGTGATTCCCGGCCAGCCGGCGCTGGTGCTCGACGTCGCGCACAACCCGCACTCGGTGGCGGCGCTGACCGCCAACCTGGATGCCATGGGCTTCTATCCGACCACGCACGCGGTCTTCGGCGCGATGGCGGACAAGGACCTCGAGACGATGTTCGCGCGGATCGGCCCGCTGGTGGACCGCTGGTACTTCACCGATTTGCCGGTGGCGCGGGCCGAATCGGCGCAGGGACTGCTCGCGCGCTGGGAGGCGCAGGGCCACCGCGCGCAGGTGAGCGCCAGCATCCACGCGGACCCCATGGCGGCGCTGCGGGCGGCGATGGCCAATGCAGACCCCACTGATAGAATCGTCGTCTTCGGATCGTTCCACACCGTGGGCGGCGTCCTGCAGGACGGCGTGCCCCGCCTACAAGCCAAACATCTTGCGAGCTGAGCCCCGTCAGGCGACCGGTTTCATGGCCTTTTTCAAGTTCCGCACCGCCGCGGACGGCGCCCCCGCCGCCCGGCAGCCCGAGAGCGTCGAAGCCATGCGGCGCCGCGCGCGCCATCGCCTGATCGGCGCCACGGTGCTGGTGCTGGCCGGCGTGGTCGGCTTTCCGCTGCTGTTCGACACCCAGCCACGGCCGATCCCGGTGGACATCCCGATCGAGATTCCCGACCGCCACAAGGCCAAGCCGCTGCCCGCGCCGGCGCGCGCGACGGCGCCGGCACCGGTCGCTTCGGGCAGGGTGAGCGCGCCGCCGGCGCCGGCCGCCACGGTGCCGGCGGCGCCGGTGGTCCCGGCGCCCGCAGCCAAGACCGAATCGCCGCCGGCGAAAGCGGAGGCCGCGCCGGCGAAAGCGGAGGCCAGGACGGAGCCCAAGCCTGAGTCCAAGGCCGAGGCCAAGCCTGAGTCCAAGGCAGAGGCCAAGCCCGTTGCCAAGGCCGAGCCGGCCGGCGATGGCGCCAAGGCCAAGGCGCTGCTGGAAGGCAAGCCGGCGGCCAGGGAGGCCGCGGCCGAGGGCCGCTTCGTGGTGCAGGTGGGAGCGTTCGCCGACGTCGCCAAGGCCCGCGAGGCCCGCGCGCGCCTGGAGCGCGCCGGACTGAAGACCTACACGCACGTCGCCGAAACCAGGGATGGCCGCCGCATCCGGGTCCGGGTGGGGCCGTTTGCCAGCAAGGCCGAAGCCGACAAGGCGGCGCACAAGATCAAGGGCCTGGACCTGCCGGCCGCGATCCTCACCTTGTAGCGTGACGGCCGCGATCACTCCGCTCGACTGGGTGTTTCTGGCCGTGCTGGCCGCGTCGTTCGTGATCGGCGCCTGGCGCGGGCTGGTGTACGAGGTGCTGTCCGTGATGAGCTGGGTGGCCGCCTTCGTCGTGGCCCAATGGCTGGCGCCGGACGCCGCCGCGCTGCTGCCGGTGCAGCGGGCGCCCGAAGCCGGCCGGTATGCGGTAGGCTTTGTGATCGTGTTCATCGCGGTGGTGTTCACCGGCGGGCTGCTGGCGTGGCTCACCAAGAAGCTGGTGGACTCCGTGGGCCTGCGGCCGATCGACCGCGCGCTGGGCGCCCTGTTCGGGCTGGTGCGCGGCGCGGTGCTGCTGCTGGTCGTGGCGATCGTGATCAACATGTCGCCGGCCGCGCGCTACGGCTGGTGGACCGATTCGAACGGGGCCGCGCTGTCGCTGGCGGTGCTGAAGGGATTGAAACCGGTATTGCCCGAGCGGTTCGGGCGCTACCTTCCGGGCGAGCACGGCGGCTGAGGCGGCGCCGCCGTCCAACGAGAGCATCAACATGTGTGGAATCGTCGGCGTTGTCAGCAACGCCCCCGTCAACCAGCTGATCTACGACGCGCTACTGCTGCTGCAGCACCGCGGCCAGGATGCGGCCGGCATCGTCACCCAGCGTGACCGCAAGTTCTTCATGCACAAGGCCAAGGGCATGGTGCGCGACGTGTTCCGCACCCGCAACATGCGGGCGCTGCCGGGCAACGTGGGGCTGGGGCAGGTGCGCTATCCGACGGCGGGCAACGCGTACAGCGAGGAAGAGGCCCAGCCGTTCTACGTGAACGCCCCGTTCGGCATCGTGCTGGTGCACAACGGCAACCTCACCAACGCCCAGGCGCTGCGCGCGCAGCTGTTCTCCAGCGATCACCGCCACATCAACACCGAGAGCGACTCGGAGGTGCTGCTCAACGTGTTCGCGCACGAGCTGGAGAAGACCACCCGCGGGCTGCCCCTCAAGCCCGAGGACGTGTTCGAGGCGGTGCGCAACGTGCACCGGCGCGTCCGCGGCTCGTACGCCGTCGTGGCGCTGATCGCCGGCCACGGCGTGCTGGCGTTCCGCGACCCTTATGGCATCCGGCCGCTGTCAATCGGACGCGGCAAGGACGGCACCGTCATGGTGGCGAGCGAGTCGGTGACGCTCGAAGGCACCGGCCACACGCTGGAGCGCCATGTGGCGCCGGGCGAAGCCGTCTTCATCGACCTGCAGGGCCAGTTGCATGCGCAGCAGTGCGCCGCCTCGCCCAAGCTGTACCCCTGCATCTTCGAATACGTCTACCTGGCGCGGCCGGACTCGGTGCTCGACGGCATCTCGGTCTACCAGGCCCGCCTCAATCTCGGCGAGACGCTGGCCAAGCGCGTGATCTCCACGGTGCCGCCCAACGAGATCGACGTGGTGATCCCGATTCCCGAGTCGAGCCGGCCCAGCGCGATGCAGCTGGCGCAGCTCACCGGCATTCCCTACCGCGAAGGCTTCGTGAAGAACCGCTACGTCGGCCGCACCTTCATCATGCCGGGCCAGGGCGTGCGCAAGAAATCCGTGCGCCAGAAGCTCAACGTCATCGCCAGCGAGTTCAAGGGACGCAACGTGCTGCTGGTGGACGACTCGATCGTGCGCGGCACCACCAGCCAGGAGATCGTGCAGATGGCGCGCGACGCCGGGGCCCGCAAGGTGTACCTGGCCAGCGCCGCGCCGCCGGTGCGCTATCCGAACGTCTACGGCATCGACATGCCGACGGCCGGCGAACTCGTCGCGCACGGCCGCACCATCGAAGAGGTGCGCCGCATCATCGGCTGCGACGCGCTGATCTACCAGGACGTCGAGGGCATGAAGCGGGCCATCGGCTCGCTCAATCCCAAGCTCGACGGCTTCGACGCCTCGTGCTTCGACGGCGTGTACGTGACCGGCGACATCAATGCCGACGACATCGCCAGGATCAACGCGGCGCGGGTCGGCCAGGAAGACCCGCTCGAAGAAAGCAATTCCCGCCTGGCCCTGCCGAACTCGCAGGACGCCTGAGCGCCCGACATGACCAGCAAAGCACTTCCTCCCGATCTGCACCGCGAGACGCTCGCGGTGCGCGCCGGCATCGAGCCCAGCCAGTACGGCGAGAACTCGGAAGCCCTCTACCTTTCCAGCAGCTTCGTCCAGCCCGACGCCGAGACCGCCGCCCGCCGCTTCGCCGGCACGGAGGAAGGCTTCACCTACTCGCGCACGTCCAATCCGACGGTGGTGGCGTTGGAGAACCGGCTGGCGGCCCTGGAAGGCGTGGAGGCGGCGATCGGCGCGTCCAGCGGGATGGCCGCGATCCTGATGCTGTGCATGGGCCTGCTGAAGGCGGGCGACCACGTGGTGTGCTCGCGCTCGGTGTTCGGCTCCACGCTCAACCTGATCGGCACGATGTTCGGCAAGTTCGGCGTCCAGACCACGTTCGTTTCGCAGACCGACGTGAGCGAGTGGCGCGCCGCGATGCGGCCCGACACCAGGCTGCTGTTTGCCGAGACGCCGACCAATCCGCTCACCGACGTGTGCGACATCCGTGCGCTGGCCGACATCGCGCACGCCGGCGGCGCGCTGCTGGCCGTCGACAACTGCTTTTGCACGCCGGCGCTGCAGCGGCCGGCCGAGCTCGGCGCCGACCTGATCATCCATTCGGGGACCAAATACCTCGATGGCCAGGGACGGGTGCTGGCCGGCGCGATCTGCGGGCCGGCGAAATACATTCGCGACGTGTTCGATCCGGTGGTGCGCACCGCCGGCATGGCGCTGTCGCCCTTCAACGCCTGGGTGGTGCTCAAGGGGCTGGAGACGCTGGGCATCCGCATGCGGGCCCAATGCGAGGGCGCGCTGGAACTGGCGCGCTGGCTGGAGCGGCAGCCGAAGGTCGGACGCGTCTACTACCCCGGCCTGCCATCGCATCCCCAGCACGAGCTGGCGATGCGCCAGCAATCGGGGCAGGGCGGCGCCGTGGTTTCCTTCGACGTCGTCGGCGACGGCCCCGAGGGCCTGCGCCGCAATGCCTTCCACGTCATCGACCAGACCCGGATCCTGAGCATCACCGCCAACCTCGGCGACACCAAGACCACCATCACCCACCCGGGCACCACCTCGCACGGCCGGCTGAAGGAAGAACAGCGGCAGGCGGCGGGCATCGGCCAGGGCCTCATCCGCGTGGCCGTCGGCCTCGAGCATCTCGACGATCTGAAGGCCGACCTCGCGCGCGGCCTGGACACCCTGTGAGCACCAGCACCACTTCCGCCGGGGCGCGCGTGCGCACCCGCTTCGCCCCGTCGCCGACGGGCTTCATCCACCTGGGCAACATCCGCTCGGCGCTGTATCCGTGGGCGTTCGCGCGCGCCACCGGCGGCGACTTCATCCTGCGCATCGAGGACACCGACCTCGAACGTTCGACCCAGGCCGCCGTCGACGTGATCCTGGAGGGCATGTCGTGGCTGGGCCTCGCTCCCGACGAGGGGCCGTTCTACCAGATGCAGCGGATGGACCGCTATCGCGAAGTGCTGGCGCAGATGCAGGCCAAGGGGCTGGTCTATCCCTGCTACATGAGCGTGGCCGAACTCGACGCCTTGCGCGAGCGGCAGATGGCCAACAAGGAAAAGCCGCGGTACGACGGGACCTGGCGGCCCGAGCCCGGCAAGACCTTGCCGCCGGTGCCCGAAGGCGTGCAGCCGGTGCTGCGCTTCCGCAATCCGACCGGCGGCTCGGTGGTGTGGGACGACAAGGTCAAGGGCCGCATCGAGATCAGCAACGCCGAACTTGACGACCTGGTGATCGCGCGGCCCGACGGCACGCCGACCTACAACTTCTGCGTCGTGGTCGACGACATCGACATGCGGATCACCCATGTCATCCGCGGCGACGACCATGTGAACAACACGCCGCGGCAGATCAACATCTTCCGCGCGCTCGGCCAGGAACCGCCGGTCTACGCGCACCTGCCCACCGTGCTGAACGAGCAGGGCGAGAAGATGAGCAAGCGCAATGGCGCCAAGCCGGTCACGCAGTACCGCGACGAGGGATACCTGCCGGACGCGATGGTCAACTACCTGGCCCGCCTGGGGTGGTCGCACGGCGACGAGGAAATCTTCACGCGCGAACAGTTTCTCTCCTGGTTCGATCTCGACCACCTGGGCCGCAGCGCCGCGCAGTTCGACGAGGCCAAGCTGCGCTGGGTCAACGCGCAGCACATCAAGCTGACGCCGGACGACCAGCTGGCCGTGCTGGTGGCGCAGCAGTTGAAGAAGCGCGGGATCGAGAATCTCTTCGAGGACCACGTGGCGCGCATCTGCGCCGTGTTCAAGGACCGTTGCGACACCACGGTGGCGCTGGCGGACTGGGCCGAGAAGTTCTACCGGCCGGTGCGGCCGACCGCGGAAGACGTCGCCAAGCACCTCACCGACGTCGTGCGACCGGCGATCGGCATGCTGGGCAAGATGCTGGAGGCCTGTCCCTGGAACAGGCAGGCGATCGCCGAGGCGATCAAGGAGGTGCTGCGCGCCACCGGCCTGAAGATGCCGCAGCTCGCGATGCCGGTGCGGGTGCTCGTGATGGGCACCCCCAACACGCCCTCGGTCGATGCGGTGCTGGAACTGTGCGAGCGCGACCGGGTGCTGGAGCGGCTGCGGGCGGCCTGAGCAACGGACACAAAAAAGATTCGACGACGCCGGACTCGCGCTCAGCAGCGCGCCGAAATCACGCTATAATTCAAGGCTCGACACCCAACGGGGGTATAGCTCAGCTGGGAGAGCGCTTGCATGGCATGCAAGAGGTCAGCGGTTCGATCCCGCTTACCTCCACCAATGTGTCGAACGGTTCGTCCGAAGGTTATGACCCTATCGTCTAGAGGCCTAGGACATCACCCTTTCACGGTGAGTACCGGGGTTCGAATCCCCGTAGGGTCGCCAAGTTCACGCCAGTGAATGAAGCACAAGTGGCAGCACTTGGCTCGCAAGAGCGGACGCTGCACCACGCGGAGTGGTAGTTCAGTTGGTTAGAATACCGGCCTGTCACGCCGGGGGTCGCGGGTTCGAGTCCCGTCCACTCCGCCAAAAGATCAAGGGGTTAGCTCTCGTGGGCTAACCCCTTTTGTTCGTGGTTGCAGCAAGCCTGCTTCCTTCTGCGGTCACGGCGGGCCGAGGACCCTTCGAGTCGAAGGGCGAGAGCTTCCCCAGCGGCGCTTGCAGCGGCCGCTGCAATGACACGGCCGCCCTTCAGGTTCGCCCGCGATCTCGCGTTGCCCATCGGGATCCGACGACGCAAAGCCCCGGCCGTCGTTGTCGCCGCGGCCCTTTCCGCCTGGGTGTTTCCGAACTCGTTGTCGCTGCCCTGCGTGTTTCCGCCCTGGTTTCCGCCTTGATTCCCACTCGGTCTCCGCCGCTCCGGTTCCGACCTGATGCCATTTCGCCTCTTGTCTGCGATTCGTACCACGACGCCGCTGTGTTGCTGGTTCAGCCGTCGCCGCGTCTGGCCAACGCGAGGACTCCAGGGCGGGGAGTTGTTCACCCCGGGGGTCATCCCGTTGACATGGGTCAAAGTGCTTATTAATATGACTTTAAGCACGATACCCACACGACGAACAAAACGCGCATGCAGTCCTCTCGCAATCCCTTCAAGTCCGCCATCCGGGGCGGTCGGCCGCTCGTCGGCGTCTGGTCGATGTCGAATTCAACCAACGCCGTCGAGGCGCTGGCTCACTCGGGGTACGACTGGCTGCTCCTGGACGGCGAACATTCGCCGCAGGAGCTGGCCGACGTCATGAATCATCTGCGGGCACTGGCCGCCTCGACCACCATGCCGATCGTGCGTATTGCGACAAACGATCCGATCCTGTTCAAGCGCTATCTCGACGCGGGCGTGACCACCGTCATGGTTCCATATGTGCAGAGCGCAGCCGAAGCGCGGGCGGCCGTACAAGCCATGTACTACCCGCCGGCGGGCCAGCGCGGGGTCGCGGTCATGCACCGGGCCAGCCGCTTCGGCCGCGTGCCGGACTACCTCCGGACCGCCAACGACGGCATCTGCCTGATCGTGCAGCTGGAGACACAGGCGGCGATCGCGCAACTCGAGGACATCGCCGCCGAAGGCGTCGACGCCTTGTTCATCGGCCCCGGCGACCTGTCGGCCACAATGGGCTATCTCGGGCAGCCGGACCATCCGAAGGTGCAGGAGGTCATCGCCGACGCGTTCCAACGCGCAAGGCGGGCGAAGATTCCGATGGGCATCCTGGCCGCCAACCCAGCCGCCGCGGAGCGCTACATCGCGATGGGGTTCGCATTCGTGTCGGTCGCGAACGACCTGGCGATGCTCGTCCACACCGCCGACGCCTGCGCCGCGCGCTACCGCGAACTGGCTGCGGCCGCGAGCCGCTGAGCCGGCCTTCCTCACCATCGTCCGGCGCGGCTGCGGCCGTCTGCGCAGGCTCCGGCGTTCTTTCGACCCCCACATTCAAGGAAAAGGCAATGATCCATCGCCGCCACGCCCTCCAGTTTCTGGGCGCTACCTCCGCGCTACTCGCCGCGTCCTGGGCCGGTCCGGTCCTGGCGGACGAAGCTTTCCCCGCCAAGCCGGTGACGTTCGTCGTGCCGTACGCGGCGGGCGGGCCCGCTGACGCGTTCGTGCGTGGCTTCGCGCAGAAACTGAGCGAGCGTCTGAAGGTGCCGGTCGTCATCGACAACAAGCCGGGCGCCAACGGCAACATCGGCTCGGCCGCCGTTGCCAGCGGCCGAGCCGATGGCTACACGGTGCTGCTGGGCACCTCGAGCACCATCGCCATCAATCCGCACTTGTACGGCAAGTCCATGACGTACGACCCGATCAAGGACCTGCAGCCGGTGAGCCTGATGCACGAGATGGCCAACGTGCTGGTCGTCAACCCGAACACGCCGTACCAGTCGGTTCGCGACGTGATCGCCGCCGCCAAGGCCAAGCCCGGCAGCCTGATGTTCGGGTCGCCAGGCAACGGCAACACCATGCACCTGGCCGCCGAGCTGATGAAGTCGCGCACCGGCATCGATATGCAGCATGTGCCCTACAAGAGCGGACCGAACGCGCTGCAGGACGTGGTGGGCGGCCAGCTCCCCTTGATGTTCAACAACCTGCCGGCGATCGTCGACCTGGTCAAGGCCGGCAAGCTGCGCGCGCTTGCCATCACGAGCCGGACCCGCAATCCGCGCCTGCCGAACGTGCCAACGATGGTCGAAGCCGGAGTGCCGGACTACGAATCGATCGTGTGGAGCGGTTTATTCGTCAAGGCCGGCACGCCCGCGCCGATCGTGCAGCGGCTGAACAAGGAGGTCGTGGCGGTGCTTGACGACCCCGCGTTCCGCACGCCGTACGAGGCGCAGGGCTACGTGCTGCGGCACAACACGCCGGAACAGTTCTCCGCCCTGATCGCGGCCGACGTGAAGGCGTGGGGCAAGGTCGTCCGGGATTCTGGCGCGCGCGTAGACTGAAGCCAATCCCGGAGGCAGCCAATGCCTGCCTCCAGCCCATTCCCTCCCAGCCAACTGCCAGCCATGCACAGCGATACGACCGTGTTCCAGAAGAGCCGGATGCCGCTGTATCTGCAGGTGGCCAAGCTGATGCGCCACCAGATCGAAAGCCAGGCCTGGGGATTCGGCGAGCAAATCCCCACGCTCGACGAGCTCGAACGCACGTACCGCGTGTCCCGCATCACGCTGCGCGCGGCACTCGGCCAGCTCGAGGAGATGGGCATCGTGCGCCGCACGCGGGGGCTGGGCACGTTCGTCGCGAAAGACCTCTCACAAGAGCGCTGGTTCAAGCTGCCAACCACGCTCGACGAGCTGGTCGAAGCGGTGGCCGATCTCAAGATCCGCCTGCTGCCGATCGAGGAAGGCAGCTCGAGCCGGCCGGCGCCGTCGATCGCCTGCGGCGAGTTGGGACCGTCCTATCGCCGCCTGCTGCGCGTGCACTATCGCGACGACACGCCGTACTGCCTGATCTCGGTGCACGTTGACGGCGAAATATTCGACGTCGCGCCGCAGGAGTTCAGCAGCAAACCCATCATCCCGCAGCTCGTGGCCCTGCGCGGGGTGCGGATCGAGCAGGCGAAGCAGACCATGCGCATCACGGTGGCCAATGAGACAACGGCGCGCCATCTCGACATCGGCGTGGGTGATCCGGTCGCTCACGTGTGCCGCACGATCGTCGACGACCGAAACCGGATCATCTATTACGCCGAAATCGAGTACCCGGCGCAGATGTTCCAGATCGAGATGGATCTGATGCGCAGTGCAACGCCGGCGCCGAGGCGGACCAGAACAACTAGCAAAAGGAGACCTTGATGACCTTTCTCACCCGATGGTTGCGCACCCTGGCTGCCTGCGCGCTCGCAGCGGCGATCGTCCCGACTGTGTCGGCCCAGGCTTACCCCAGCCGTCCCGTCCGGCTGATCGTGCCGTTCCCGCCCGGCGGTGCCGTCGACGCCTATGCGCGCGCGGTGCAGCCCGCGCTCGCGGACACACTGGGACAGCCCATCGTGATCGAAAACCGGGCCGGCGCCAGCGGCATGATCGGCGCCGAACTGGTGGCCAAGGCGCCGCCCGACGGTTACACGCTGCTGGTGGGCAATGTGGCGACGCTGGCGATGAACGCGGGCATCTACACCAAGATGCCGTACGACCCCGTGAAGGACCTGACGCCTGTCATGCAGACCGTGATGGTGAATTACGTGCTGGTGGTCAGTCCGGGCGTACCGGTGCGCACCGTTGCCGAACTCGTCGCGTACGCCAAGGCCAATCCCGGCAAGCTCTCGTATGGATCATCGGGCAGCGGCAGCGCGCAGCACATGGCCGCCGAGCTGTTCAAGGCGCAGACCGGCACCAACATCACGCATGTGCCGTACAAGGGCACGGGCGCCTTGGTCGGCGACCTCGTGGCGGGCCACATCCAGGTGGCGTTTGCGGACCAGGCGAGCATGATGCCGCAGGTGAAGGCCGGCAAATTGCGTGCGCTGGCCGTCGGCGGCGCGCGGCGTTCACCAGAGTATCCGGACATCCCCACCGTCGCTGAGGCCGGCGGCCTGCCGGGATACGAAGCGGTCGCCTGGCAAGGCATCGCCGCGCCGGCCGGATTGCCGTCTTCCATCCTCAGGCGTCTGAACGAAGCGTTTCAGAAGGTGCAGGCCGACCCCGAAGTTCGCAAGCGACTGGCCACCGCCGGCCTGACGCCGGTAGGCGGCGGTCCGGATGAGTTCGGCAAGTACATCCGCAGCGAAATCGCCAAGTGGTCGAAGGTGGCCAAGGACATCGGAGCAACGCTTGACTGAGATCACCAAGGTCGAATGCTGGGTGCTGCGGGCGCCCGTGGCGAAGGCAGTCGCAACTTCCTTCGGCATCATGACCAGCCGGCCCGCCGTCTTTTTGCGCGTGAGCGCAGCCGACGGCGCATGGGGCTGGGGCGAAGTGTTCTGCAACTTCCCCCAGGTGGGCGCGGAGCACCGGGCGCGGCTCGTCGACTCCATGTTCGCGCCGCTGCTCAAAGGCCGTCCCTCGGACGATGCGCCGAGGCTGCGGCGCGAGCTCGAGTCGCAGACCCGCCGCGTGGCGATCCAGTGCGGTGAACCTGGCCCCTTCGCGCAGATCATCAGCGCGATCGACCAGGCACTGTGGGACATGGCGGGCCGGCGGGCGGGCGTTCCGCTGTGGCGGCTGCTCGCGCCTGATGGTGGCACCGCCGGGAATCGGGTGCACCTGTATGCCAGCGGGCTCGGTCCGAAGGACGTGGCGGTGAACGCTGCGCGCAAGCGCGACGAAGGCTATGACGCCTTCAAATTCAAGGTGGGCTTCGGGTCGGACCAGGACATCACCAACTTCGCCGAGATCCGCGCCGCGCTCGGCGAGGACGCAACGATCATGGTGGACGCCAATCAGGCCTGGGAGCACGGCACGGCGGCCGCGCGCATCGCGGAGTTGGCGCCATACCACCCGCAATGGGTCGAGGAGCCGCTGGCCGCCGACGAGCCGGCAGCGGCCTGGCAGCGCCTGGCCCGCGACTGCGGCGCGCCCCTGGCCGGGGGCGAGAACCTCAGGGGTCTGGACGCGTTCGAGCAAGCGCTCGCGGGCGGCTGGTTCTCGTTCATCCAGCCGGATGTCGCGAAGTGGGGCGGCATTTCCGAGTGTCGCGAGGTGGCGCTGCTGGCACGGCGGCACGGCGCGGTCTTCTGCCCCCACTGGCTGGGCGGCGGCATCGGCCTGGCGGCGTCGCTGCAATTGCGCGCGGCCATGGGGGCCGAAGGCTTCGCCGAGGTAGACGCGAACCCGAACCCGCTGCGCGAAGAGGTGTTCCCCCTCGCGCCGCAGGACGGCTGGGTGAGCTTGGGCGATGCACCCGGTCTCGGCGTCGAGCCGGACCTGGTACGGCTGAAGCCTTACTTGACCACCTATTGAAGCCTGGGTTTCCACTCAAGAGGTGCAACTTGTGGGGAGCCGTTGCCGGCGGGCCGCGCCGATCCACGGGAACGTTTGACATTTTGTCTGGTTGCTGACACAGTGTCCAACCATGACGAAGCGGACTCCGGAGCAGCGACTGCTGCTCGAACAGGTCAAACAGATCGCAGATGGGCTGGCCAGAACGTTTGCGCCGTTTTGCGAGGTGGTCGTTCACGATCTGCTCGAGCCCGCGCACGCCATCCTCGCGATTCACAACAACCTGTCTGGCCGTACCGTCGGACATCCGGCGACCGAACTCGGACTTGCCCGGATCCTGAACCCGGACTTCGAGCAGGTCATCGCGAACTATCCGAACCGCTTTTCGGACGGCCGGCAGGTCAAGAGCACGTCCATCGGAGTCAAGGACTCCAAGGGTCAATACATCGCCGCACTGTGCATGAACATCGATCTGACGATGTTCCAGGGATTCCAGGGCATGGTGAACAAGTTCGTCTCGGTTCAGGTGGATTCGCCGGCAAGCGAGAACCTCGATCCGTCCGGCGCAGAGAGGATCCGGGACCGCATCGACCACTTCGCGGCACGGCTTGCAACCACCCCGCGCGCTCTGAAGATCGAGGATCGTCGCGCGCTGATCAAGGATCTGAAGTCAGCGGGCTTGCTGGAGCTCCGGCGCGCAACGGACACCGTCGCTGCCCACCTGGGCGTGTCGCGTGCATCGGTGTACAGCTATGCGAAGTGAAGCCAGGTTGCTGCTGGTCGACAAGCACGCGGTCGACCAGGTGCTTGTCCAGGACGCCGTCGTGCGCGCCGTGCGCGAAGCTTTCGAGCTGCACAGCCGCCGGGAAGGGCGTGTCTTTCCTGTGATCCGCGAGCAACTGTCGACTGGCGGCATTTTCGGCGTCAAGGCCGGCGACGTGCAGTCACAGAAGCTGCTCGGATTCAAGGCGGCAGGCTTCTGGCCGAACAATCGACGTGCCGGGGGCGAACCTCACCAAGCCACGATCGTGCTGTTCGACCCGGAAACGGGCCGTCCTCGTTGTGTCATCGACGGCAACACGATCACGACAGTGCGCACCGGCGCCGCGGGAGCCCTCGGGATCTCGGCCTTGGCTCGCGCGGAGAGCGAGACCGTCACGGTGTTCGGGACCGGTGTCCAGGCAGCCTCACAGCTGAATTTCGCGCTGCGTACGCTGCCGCGGCTCAAACGGGTGCGCTACGTGGCCATCGACCGAAAGCCCGACCAGGCGTTCGCATCGAAATTTGCGGACCGCTGCCAGATCGAGAGCGCAGCAAACGCAGACGAAGCGGTCGCCGAGAGCGACATCGTGATCACGGCGACGCCCGGAGGCGGTCCGCTGTTCGATGCCGCCGCCGTGCGGCCAGGCACTCACCTGAACTGCGTGGGCGCGGATACCCGCGGAAAACGCGAGCTGCCGCCGGGTGTGCTGGAGAGAGCTCGGGTCGTCGTGGATGACAAGGAGCAGGCGCTCAGGCTTGGCGAGCTGCAATGGGCTCCCGAAACGCCGTGCGTGGAGCTGGGCGACGTGTTGACGGGAACCGCGAGCTTCGACCGCGCCGCCGCAGACATCACGGTCTTTGACATGACCGGACTGGCGCTGCAGGACCTGACCGTCGCGCGACTGGTTTTCGAGAGGGCGTCGGAGACAGGCTCGGGCACGAGCGTTTCCTGGCCATGGTGAGCTGGGCAGAAAGGAATCGGAATGGACGATTTTCCAGGTCGTGAGGGCGTCGCCGCAAGCGCGCAACGCCAGCGCCACGCGCACGAGACGCCGGTGCCGGGATCGCAGGTCACCGGTGGGGAAGCGGGCCGCCTATGACGGACTCCTTGAAAGACGACATCGAATACCAGTACAACCCGCGGAAGGCAGTGGCCAACGTGGAGGCGTTCGCGCAGCGCGCCGCCGCGCTCAGCGCCGCAACCCGGCAGCGGCGTGCCGGCCGTCTGGACGTGAGCTATGGGAGCGGCGCACTCGCGACGCTTGACGTGTTTCCCGCCTCCGGTGTGCGGCCGCCCCTGCACGTGTTCCTGCACGGCGGCTATTGGCGCGGCCGCGACAAAAGCGATTACAGCTATGTCGCCGATGCGCTGGTGCCGCTGGGGATCACCACCGTGGTGATGAACTACAAGCTTTGCCCGGGGGCGGAACTCCCCGAGATCGTGGAGCAGGTGCGCGAGGGGTTGCGATGGGTTCATGGGCATGCCGCCGAACTCGGTGGCGATCCCGACTCGTATACCGCGTCCGGCCATTCAGCGGGCGCCCACCTCATCGCGGCGGCGCTGCCGCCCGCCGGCGCGAAAGCGGCGGCGCTGGCCGGCTTGCCGCAGGCCGCGGTGCTGGTGAGCGGTGTCTACGAACTGGAGCCGGTGCTGTCCATCAGCGTCAACTCGGAGATCAGGCTGCGGCCGGAGCAGGTCGATCCGATGAGTCCAACGCGCCACCCCCCGAGTGCGGCCGTCCCGCTCACCGTGGTGGTCGGTGGTGGCGAAACGGCGGGCTTCGTCGGGCAGTCGCGCGACTTCGCCAACGCGTGTGCAGCTGTCGGTACCAGCGTCGCCTATGTCGAACTCCCCGGGCACGACCATTACAGCATCATGAGCCTGCTGGAGAATCCGGGCGCCCCCATCGCCCGCCTGGTCGACGGCATCGCTCGCCGTCGTGTGCCCCGTTGATAAGAAACTGCATTGCCACGGAGACCTTGAAGCCATGACCCGTACTTCCTTGCCGCGCCGGCGATTTCTCGCAGGAACTTCCGCGCTCGCACTGACGAGCTGGACGGCGACGCCTGCGTCCGCGCAGAACGGCTACCCGAACAAACCGATCCGTCTCATCGTGCCGTTCTCGCCGGGCGGCGTGACCGACACGAGCGGCCGCATCGTGGCCGACTTCCTGAGCCGCAAGCTCGGCCAGCAGGTCGTGCCGGACAACCGCCCCGGCGCCTCCGGCAACATCGGCAGCCAGGCCGCAGCGACAGCGGCTCCCGACGGCTACACGCTGCTGCTCGTGCTGGACGGGACCTTCGTGATCAATCCGCACGTCTACGAGAAGGTCAACTTCAATCCCGTGCGCGACTTCGACTCGATCGGCAAGATCGGCAATTCGACCATCATCCTGGTCGCGAACCCAGGCCTGAAGGCGAAGTCGCTGGCCGAAGTGATCGCGTTGTCGAAGTCGCAGCCCGAGGGACTGTCGTACGGAACCTCGGGCACCGGCAGCATCACGCATATCGCCGGTGAACTGCTCAAGCAACGCACCGGGGCGAAGCTGACCCACGTACCCTACAAGGGCGGCGGACCGGCGGTGGCTGACGTGCTCGGCGGCCATATTCCGCTGGCGTTCGCCTCGGCAGCGTCGGTGCAGGCGCACCTGAAATCCGGCAAGCTCAAGGCCATTGCGGTGCCCAGTGGCAAGCGGTCCCCGCAATATCCCGAGATCCCCACGTTCGTGGAGAACGGCGTCAACGATTTCGACATCAACTCCTGGGTGGGGCTGGTCGCGCCCGCGCGGACCCCGAAGGTCATCCTCGACCGCCTCAACGCCGAACTCAACGCCGCGTTGCGCGACCCTGAAGTCAAGGAAAAGCTCGCCGTGGCGGGAATCGACGCCACGCCCGGCAGTGCGGGCACCTTCAGCGAAGTGATCCGCAAGGAGCTCGCGCTGTACGGGCCGGTGGTGCAGACCGCGGGGATCAAAGCGAACTAGCGCGGGGCGCGGGGCGGGGCGCCCGGTGCGACGCCGGTCACGGTGCTGGACGGCGGCATCCGCCACGGCGCGCCGGCGATGGAGTCCTCGTTTTCAGCGAGCGCGTGGCGCTGCGGATCGAGGAGACCGGCCATGCAGGACGGTTCGATCGTCGGCCGGCAGGACCCCGCTCGCGGTGCGGCCGCTCACAGCAGCTCGTGGAACAGGTAGAACGTGTTGTCCTTGAGCTTGTGCCATGCGCCGCGCCGGTGCCACGCGTGCAGGTCGACCTCGTCCGCACGCGCGACGTACCGGTCGAAGATCGCATCGAGCCGGCCGGCAAGGTCGCGATCGAGGATGCCCAGCGTGAGCTCGTCGTTGGTCTCGAACGAGCGGTCGTCGAAGTTGCTGGAGCCGACCGCGCTCCAGACGCCGTCGATGGTCATCACCTTCTGGTGCAGCAGCGTGTGCGGGTATTCGAAGAGCCGCACGCCGCAGCGCAGCAGCTTCTCGAAGTTGCGGTGGCCCGCATGCTGCACCATCGGGTTGTCGGAGCCGCTCGTCGACGGCATCAGCACGCGGACGTCGACGCCGCGGTTGACGGCCTCGCCGAGTGCGTCGATGGCCGCCGGCTGCGGGATGAAATAGGGGTTCTGGATGCGGATCCGCGCGCGCGCCAGGCAGATCGCGACGTGGTGCAGGATCTTCACGGCAGGGGCGGAGCCCTCCGGCTTGAGGTAGGCGGCGTGGATGCAGGCGTCGCCGGTGCGCGGCAGGCGCGGAAAGTAACCGTCGCCGCCGAACAGCTCCGTCGTCTCGCCGATCCAGTTTTCGCTGAACACGCCCTGCAGCGTATTCACGATCGGCCCGCGCACGCGGACGCTCACGTCGGCATTGAACCGGCGGTCCTGCGCATTGCCCAGCCACGTGTCCACGATGCAGTGGCCGCCGACGAAAGCCTCGCGGCCATCGATCACCACCAGCTTCCGGTGGTCGCGCTCATTGAGCAGCCCGATGTTGCGCAGCGCCCCATCATGGAAGAACGCCACCTTGCAGCCGGCGGCGCGCATCTGGCGCACGGTCGCGGGGCCGATTTCCGCGGCGCCGTTGGCGTCGAGCAGGACGCGCACCTGGCAGCCGGTGCGGGCCCGCTCGGCGAGCGCCGCGGCCAGCGCCCGCCCGACGGTGCAATCCTTCCAGAGAAAGGTTTCGAAGTGCACCGAGTGCTCGGCAGCGCGTATGCGCCCGAGCAACACGTCGAAGTAACGGCCGTTCTCCAGCAGCTCGACCGAATTGCCGGGTACCGAGGTGCCCAGCGTCAGGCCCGCCAGCGACGGCAGGAATTGCTCGATGCCTTCCCCGCAGTCCACGCGCAGGCTGACGTCGCGATGCCTGCGGATCGACCAGATGATCGCGATCAGCAGGAACAGCAGGGCCAGCGAAGCGATGCCCCAGAGGGACCAGTAGATCACCGTTGTCCTTCGCACGAGCGGCGCGATCGCCATCCCATAGTCTGCGCGAAAGTCGGCGCGTCGTGGTCCCGCGGTGAGGCAGCGCTTCGGTCCTGCGCTGCTGCGCTGCCCCCGCCGAGCTGCCATCGCTGGCCGGCTGCTCGGTGACGCTGGCACTCAGCACTGCGCCGGCGTGGCACATGGAACGGTTGCGCTCTCTCGGACCGACGGGCGCGGCGCGCCGTGACCGGGCGCGGCTCGGCGGCCGCGCCTACCTGAACTCCCGGCACTTGCGGATGATGTCCGGCGTGCGCTGCGGCCCGCCGTCCGCGCAGACCGACCGGGCGGCCGCGACACAGGCCGCCGCGGCCAGGTCCTGCTCCTGCCTGGTCTGCCGCTTCAGGCCCGGGATGACGAACGGCCTGAAGGTCTTGCCGCACTCCCCGCCGAGGTTCGGGTCGCGGTGGTGGCGCGCGACGTCGGTCACGACGTCCCACGCCCGGTAGGCCACGTCGAAGTCGGGAGCAGCCGGCGCCGATCGGGCGCCGGTGGCAAGGGCAAGGATCGCAGCGACGGCCGCCGACGGGCCGCTGCACGGAAACTTCATTCGGGATGTCGATCGGGCCATGACGGGTCGAGTCTAGGGCCTTGCGGCCGCTGGCTCGGCGCATGCACCGTTCACCAGCGCCGGCAGTGCCGGCGCGCCGGTCGCGAACGCGGCAGCAACTCGGCACATCGTCGCGACGCCGATGCGCCGCGCTGGCCGCGACTGATTCCCATTCGTCGCTTGGCGCACATCCGGACTCGCTCTGCCTTTTCGGGTGACGCGCGGCGCGTCGTTGCTGCTGCCAATGCAACGCCGACGCGCACGCCGACACGCACGCGCGCGCCACGCAGCCGCCGAGCACCTGCCGCTCGATGAGACCCTCCGGCCTACACCCTCCGGAGTATTGAGAATGCGGCTCTCCGGGCTATCCATTGACATTGACCGGAGAGCTCCTCTCCGGCTGGAGGTCATTCACCATGAGCGCTACCCTCACCGGACTGAACGTCCGGCTCGACGAAACCCTTGGCCTGCAGGACGACGACACCTCGTCGGCCCTGCCGGCCGCCTTTGCCGCCCGGATTCCCGCCGGCTACCTGAACGAAGCCGTTTCCAGCGGGAGTGTGCTGGACCTCACGGGCATCACGACCGACATCGCATTCGCCAAATCGTCGGGCGCGCCGCTCGACGGCGTGGACAGCGGGCTGACCACGACCGACGGCGATCCCATCCTGCTGTGGACCGACAGCGTCGACAACAACGTGCTGCTCGGCAAGACCGCTGCCGACCAGGTGGTCTTCGCCGCCTACCTGGAGCCGATCGGCTCGCCGATCTCCGGCGCGAAGCTGTGGACGGTCAGCTACGAGGCAGTCCATCATCCCGACGACACGGACCCCGATGACAGTGTCGATTTCGCGCTCAAGGCGTACGTCAACGTGCAGCAGGTGCAGGACTTCTCGCTGGCCAACGCGCCGGCCGGGCAGAACCTGTTCATGATGTTCGGAGACGCGGCGGACGCCGCCAATCCCGGTGACGAGGTCGCCATCGTCGTCACCGGCAAGAACCCGGCCAACCAGTCGGAGGGCGCACGATTCAACAGCGGTGACACGGTCAACACCAGTCTGGGCGGCGGCAACACGACCATCGGCACCAACAACCAGATGATCGATCCGTCCGAGGGCATGTACTTCACGTTCGTCACAAATGCAAACCCGGATTTCATCGCGCCCAACCTGAATCCGATCGAAGCCGATCAGGAAGCGAACATCGATTTCGGCGGCTTGTACGGCACGACGCTGGCCAGGTTCGCCATCTCGCAGATGCAGCCCGTGAAGGCGGGGACGGTGAAGGTGAGCGCCTTCACGACCGAAATGCACGATCGCACCGAATTTGTCGACCACCTGCATGACAACACCCAGGTCGCCATCGACGGTGTGCAGGTCTACGACCAGTCCGGCGTCAAGATCCTCGACCTGACGGCGGACGGCACGGCCGCCGGCATCACCGTCGATTTTTCCGGCGGATCGGTTTCGGTGTCCGGCGTGCTGTCGAAAGACTCGATCGTGTACCACACCGTGAGCGCGCACAGCCGGGTGCTGATTGAAAACGCCGCCACCGCCGGCGCCAGCGCGAGCTTCGACATCGGCGGCTTCAGCCTGGTCAAGACCGTGGCGACGCCCCTGGAGATCGGTTCGCACATGCTGATCGACGACGACGGCCCGAGCGTTGCCACCACCGGCACGCCGCCGGCGCTGGTGGTGGACGAGACGGTGCTGGCGACCGACGCCAGCGCCGACTTCTCGACCAACTTCACCGGCGCATTCGGCGCCGACGGGCCCGGCTCGGTGGCCTACGCGCTGGGCGTGAGCGCCGAGGGCGTGGACTCCGGCCTGGTCGACACGGCCACCAACAACCACGTGTACCTGCGTCTGGAAAGCGGCGTGGTGGTGGGGCGCGAGGGCGCGGATGCGGCAGCCGCCGCCAGCGGCCCGATCGCGTTCACCGTCAGCGTCAGCAGCGCGGGCGTGGTCACGCTCGACCAGCAGCGCGCGGTGGTGCATGACGACCCGGCCGATCCGGACGAGAGCACCTCGCCGGCGATGCTGGCGGCGGCAGCCATGGTGACGCTGACGGGCAAGATCACCGACGGCGACGGCGACACCGCGACGGCGTCGCTGAACATCGGAGACCTCTTGAAGTTCGAGGACGACGGGCCGAGCATCAGCACGACCGGCACGCCGCCGACCCTGATCGTCGACGAGACGGTGCTGGCGACCGACGCCAGCGCCGACTTCTCGACCAACTTCACCGGCGCATTCGGCGCCGACGGGCCCGGCTCGGTGGCCTACGCGCTGGGCGTGAGCGCCGAGGGTGTGGACTCCGGCCTGGTGGATACGGCCACCAACAACCACGTGTATCTGCGCCTCGAAAGCGGCGTGGTGGTGGGGCGCGAGGGCGCGGATGCGGCAGCCGCCGCCAGCGGCCCGATCGCGTTCACCGTCAGCGTCAGCAGCGCGGGCGTGGTCACGCTCGACCAGCAGCGCGCGGTGGTGCATGACGACCCGACCGATCCGGACGAGAGCACCTCGCCGGCGATGCTGGCGGCGGCGGCGCTGATCACCATGACCGGCAAGGTCACCGACGGCGACGGCGACACCGCGACGGCGTCGCTGAACATCGGAGACCTGCTGAAGTTCGAGGACGACGGGCCGTCGGTGTCGGCCAATGCGGCGGTCCAACTCGATGACGATGCCCTCACGGGCGGCAATCCGGGCGGCACGGGCGACGTCACTCCGGACACGGCCAACACCAGCGGCACGCTGGCCCATAGCCTCGGCGCGGACGGTCTGGGCTCGGTCGCCTACCTGACCAGCGGCGCGCCGAGCGGCTTCAGCTACGAGGCCGGCGCCGGCGGCAGCCTGCTCGTCAAGCAGGGGACGACCACGGTCATGACGCTCACGCTGAATGCCGCGACGGGCGCCTACCTGGTGACGCAGAACGCGGCCGTGATGCATGCGGCCGGCCTGGATGAAAACGACCAGGCGTTCACGATCGGCTATCGCGTGACGGATGGCGACGGCGACACCGCCGACGGCAGCTTGACCGTCAACGTGGACGATGACACGCCCGTGGCCTTCCTGCCGGATTCGCTCACGCTGTCCAACAGCGGAACGGCGGTCGGCACCGAGGATCTGAACGCGGCCGGGGCCGTGGGCGCCGACACGCCGGCGACGCTCGCCTTCGTCGACACGGTGGTGGCCGACAACTACCTGCGCGACAGCGGCAACAAGCTGCTGACTTCGGGCGGCGAGAACATCGTGCTGTCCGGGTTCGGTACGGGCACGCTCGTCGGCAAGACCGAGACCGGCCTGGCGACCGTGTTCACGGCCACGCTGGACACCTCGGGTGACCAGTACACGGTCGACTTCGACCGCGCGATCGACGACGGCGGCGGCATCAACTTCCTGGGCAGCGCGCCCGTGAAGTCGGGCAACCTCGTCTACAACGTCATCGACAACGTCGGCGGCACGAAGCTGGACCTGCTGTTCTCGGGCGGCGACACGAGCGGCGGGGCGCCGGCGGACCACACCGTCAACGTCAGCACCCAGGGCGCCGGGACCGATAACCAGACCATGAACCCGGACGAAACGCTGCGCATCGACTTCGTGCAGAACGCCGTCCTGGCCGGCTCGCCGCTGGGAAGCGACTTCACCGCCGGTGCCCACATGGACGTGAACGCCTATTCGTTCCTGCTGACGCAGAACAACCCTGGCGGCACGACCGGCACCGCGCTGGTGATGGCCTTCGACGCGGACGACGACAAGACGTTGGTGGGCGATCCCGACGATACCGGCGACCAGATCACCAAGGTCATGATCGACGGCCAGGTGCTGGTGGACGGCGGCACGGTGACGGACCGCACCATCAACGGTCACGTTGTCCACGCCGCGGCTGTCGGCCTGGGCTGGGTGATCACCGGCCTGAACGAGGGTGCCCCGGGCGACGGCGCGGGCGGCGACGATCCGCTGATCGAGATCTCGACCGCCGACGGCTTCAACCGGGCCGAGGTGTCCAACTACGCCGGGCACACCGTCAACAGCGTGGTGCTGGGCGGCGCCAACTTCGACATCGCACCCGCCGGTGCAGACCTGCTCACGCAGGGCAATCCGGCCGGCTTCGAGCTTCCGGTGCAGATGACCGACGCGGATGGCGATGCGGGCCCGGTGGCCCTGATCGGCATCCAACTGCAGCCGGTGATCGTCTGAGTGGCCGGCCGGCGCGGCGACGAGGCGGGGGCCTCGTTGCCGCCCGCGCGCTGGTCCGCAACCACCGATTGGCATCGCTTCCGCGATGCCCTCCCGTCCGCGCCGGGCGCCGCGCCGTGCGGCGCATCGCAAGCCTGATGTCGCATGCCCGCTGGCGGCGGCCGCATCTCCATCGGCGGGGATCACAGGCGCGAGGGGGCCAGCTGCCCGCGTTCGAGTCGTGTGAGCGGTTTCCTACACGAACTCTGCAGCGTGCGGCAAGATTCGCCCACTTTGCAGCGCAACTACACGATCGCGCCAGGCTCTCGGCGTGACGTAATCACGCATCGACTGTAATTGCGCGCAGACATTCATTTCATCGCGTAACTATTGCCACCGGTGGGACGCTGGCCCCGTAGTGCAGGTCGTCCCGTGCGCGGGCGACCTGGCCGCGCTGACCGCGCCCCGCGCTCATCCATTTCTCCCTCTGTAGAGCTTCGCGGCCGCGGAAGGCCCGGCTCGAAATTTCTCACGCCGTCCGCTGCGGGTTTGCCCGCAAGTGTTGCCCGACACTGTAAAAAATGCAGTCTTTTGCCTAAGGCTGCGATCTGTTCCTGTAGTCCCTGTCCTACTAACATTTCCCCCACGGTTGAGGTTCGTTTCACGCCTGCGGAGTCCCGCAAGGGCCCGCTCAACCGGACGCCCACCTGATTGCACCCAGTCGCTGCTGCAGCCGGGAAGAGGGGGCAGCGAGTGTGCGGCGCCATGCGCCTACACGTTTCTAACAACTGCAGACAGGTAGTAGAGATGCAAAGACGTGAATTTTCCAAGCGGGCCACCGCCGCCGCCGCCGCCGCGGCGGGCGCCGTCGTCTACGCCAAGCGCAACAAGTACGTCGCGCCGGTGACCGACACCCCGACCCCGACCCCGACCCCAGCGCCGACCCCGGCCCCGACGACGGATACCACGACCACCACCCCCACCACGACCACGCCCGACACCACCACCACCCAGCCGGTGGCGAGTTCCGGTCTGGCCATGGGAACCAACCTGTCCGGCATGGAGTGGACCCGGCCCAGCCTGCGCTACGGCCAGAGCACCATGCCCAACCTGAACTTCACGGTGCCGCGCCAGGCCGACGTGACGTACCTGGCCAAGACCGGCTTCACCAAGAACCGGCTGCCGATCCAGTGGGAGCTGCTGCAGCCGATGCTGAGCACCACGGTGGCGAATACGGCCGCCAAGGCCGCCATCGGCAACCCGGGCGAACTGCATGCCGGCTACGCGTCGTACATCCAGGACGTCCTGGACGCGCACGCCGCCGCCGGCATCAAGTGCATCATCGATCTGCACAACTACTGCCGCTACCAGGACTTCGTGTACCAGGCCGACGGCTCGGTGATCGGACTGACGAAGCCGGCCGATCCGCTGATCCGTCCCTACACCACCGACGCCAACCAGGTGCAGGAGCGGATCTTCTCGCTCGCGGCCGGCTCCCGGCTCACCATCGCGGCCTACACCGACTTCTGGACCCGGGTCGCGACCAAGTGGAAGGACCACCCCGGCCTCGGCGGCTACGGCCTGATGAACGAGCCGCACGACCTGCCGGTGGCCGGCGGCACGGTGGCCTCGACGGGCGGCGAGGACCTGACGATCTGGCCGACGTTCGCGCAGGCCGCGATCAACGCCATCCGGGCGGTCGACGCGAACACCGCGATCTACCTGTCGGGCAACGAGTGGGACGCCGCCATGACGATCGGCACCATGAACCCGAAGTGGCCGCTGGCCGGCACCAACCTGATCTACGAGGTGCACATGTACCTCGACGCCTACAGCAACGGCTGGGCGTTCGACTGGGACACCGAGGTGGCCAAGGGCTACAGCGTCGGCGAGGGCGGGGTTCCGATCAGCACCAGCACCGGCTACAACCGGCTGAAGATCGCGACCGACTGGGCCAAGGCGAAGGGCGTCAAGCTGGCGCTGACCGAGGTCGGCATGCCGATCGACGACCCGCGCTGGCAGCAGAGCTTCGCCAAGGCGATGGAACTGGCGCGCCAGGAGGGCGTCGAGGTCTACAGCTGGATGGGCGGCAACCACTGGCCGATCCACAACTACCCGATCAACCACGTGCCCGGCTGGCACCAGAACAAGACGCTGGAGCCGCTGGTGTCCGGCGCGATGAAGGTCGGCACCGCCAGCACCGGCGCGACGCTGTTCGACGACGGCCCGGGCTATGCGTCCTCCGGCACCTCGGTGACGATCACGGTCTACGCCCGCGGCTACCTGGCCAGCCCGGTCACCATCAGTGTCGCCTCCAGCAACGGCGGCACGCTGAGCAAGTCGACGCTGACCATCCCGGCCGGCGCCAACGGCCAGGACAGCTACACCTTCACGTCGCCCTCGAACGCCGTCACGACGCTGACGTACAGCGGCGCGGCGCAGGTGCCGCCGCCGCGCAAGGTGTATTCGCTGACCGATCCGGTCGCCTACGCGTCCACCAGCCTGACCGACGCGGCGATGGCGATCATCGCCAAGTACAACGCGTGCAAGTGGGAAATGGCCGACGGCTACACCGACTACATGCAGGGCGTCCCCGCCGCGGACGGCCAGCCGGTGCGCGCGATCGCCGACTCCGGCTACGGCTCGACGCCGGGCAACGCCATGGAGATGATCAACTGGATCAACAAGGAGAACCCCAACAACGGCACCATGAGCGTGCCGGTGATGCGGACCACCAACGGCAAGAAGAACACCGACCACACCGTCTACAACACCTTCGGCTTCTGGTGCAAGAAGTCCGATCCGCAGGCCGGCGTGCAGCCCAATCCGGTCAACCGCATTCCGTACCACCAGGGCGACGCGCATTTCGCGATCGCCGCCGTGAGCGTGCCCGACACCTGGAACACGGGCGTCGTGTTCCAGGCCTCCAAGACGGAAGAGGGTTACAGCTCCGAACTGCTGTTCAGCAACAGCCAGCCGCAGGCGAAGTGGATCGACAAGAACAACCAGACGGTGACGCTGACCAGCAGCGCGCGGCTGGCGGCGAACACGCCTTCGGTGATCTCGTTCACCTCGGTCCCCGGCGCGCAGCGCCTGCGCGTGAACGCCGCCGTCGTCGGCAGCGCCAGCGCCACGCTGGCCCCCAGCGTGTTCAACCAGATGATGATCGGCTGGGGCTACTGCTGGTACTACCCGCGGGACGGCTTCATGGGCAACATCTACTCGGTGATCAGCGGCAAGGGCGCGCCGACCACCGCCGAGATGAGTGTCCTGGAGCGTTACCTCGGGACGACGGCCGGCGTGAGCTTCTGACCGCGGGCGGGCCGCGGTCGACGGCCCGCCGCGCGCCCCGGCCGCTCAGATCCCGGCGGTGGCGGCCAGGTACCGTTCGAGCACCGCCATCTCGGCCGGCGTGGGCACGCCCTTGCCGGTGATGGCGGCGTAGATGTTGCCGCCGAATCCCTCGCGCGGGTAGTTGCTGAGGAACCCCCAGCCGAGCAGCATCTGGTCGTTGCCGTACTCCGACGAGGCGAAGGTCGCGTTGCCCGTGCCCTGCACGGCGCCGTTCAGCCGCAGCTGCTGGGCGCCGCCGGCGGAGGTGAACGAGACCACGGCCGGCGTGTTCGGCGCGAGCGCCGCCGGGGCCGTCAGTTCGACCGCATTGCCCAGATGGTCCACCCATTTCGCCTGCGGCCGGCTGTTGGAAAAGGCCAGCTCGGAGGCGAACGCGCCGTCCGCGCTGGAGGCCTGGAACACCAGGCCGCTGTTGGCGCTGCCGGGCACGCTCACGGCGGCGATCGCGAAGTGCGGATCGCTGATGTTGTAGGGCACCCGGTTGTGCGGGTTGGGCTGCAGGCCGGCCACCGGCCGGGTCTTGCGGCACCAGAACCCGAACGTGTCGAACGCGCTGTGGTCGGAGTTCTTGCGGCCGTTGGTCACGCGCATGACCGGCGGCACCATCGTCCCCATCGCGCTGCCGCCCTCGGTGTTGACCCAGTTGAGCATCTCCATCGCGTTGCCGGCGCTGGAGCCATAGCCGGAGTCCGAGATCGCGCGCACCGGCTGGCCCGCCCCGGCGGGCGCGCCTTGCAGGTAGTCGGTATAGCCGTCGACCAGCTCCCACTTGCAGGCCGAGTATTTCGCCAGCAGTGCCATCGCGGCGTCGGACAGGCTGGTGGCCGCGTACGCGACCGGATCGGCCAGCGAGTACACCTTGCGCGCGGGCGGCAGGTTCGGCGCCGACGCGCCGGCATAGGTGAGGGTGGCGACCGCGTTCGGCGGCGGCGTGAAGGTGAAGCTGTCCTGGCCGTTGGCGCCGGCCGGGATGGTCAGCGTGGTCTTGCTGAAGCTGCCGCCGTTGTTGGACGACACCGTCAGCGTGGCCGGGCTGGCCAGGAAGCCGCGGGCGTACACGGTGATCGTCACCGATGCGCCGCCAGGCGCCCAACCCGGACCGTCGTCGTACACGGTGGCCTTGGCCACGCCGGCGGCGGCCTTCATCGGCCCGGACATCGGCGGCTCGAGCGTCTTGTTCTGGTGCCAGCCGGGGATCAGGGTGACGGCCCGGTTGCGGTAGTCCCAGTGGTTGCCGCCGGCCCAGACGTAGATCTCGATGCCGTTGTCGCGCGCATAGTTCATCATGTTCTGGAACGACTGCTGCCAGCGCGGGTCGTCCTGCGGCATCCCGGTTTCGCTCAGCGCCAGCCGCAACCCGTGCTGCTTGGCGAAATCGACCGCGTGTTTCAGGCGATTGACGCCGGTCTGCGCGTCGATGGGCACGGCGCCGACACCGGCCGTGAAGTCGCGCGCAGCCTCCAGGTCCCAGTCGATGCCGTTGCCGCTGCTGAAGGCGTCGAGGTAGGCGTGCACGTCATAGATGAGGTTGGGCGCGGCCAGCGGCCAGCCCGGGTTGTTGGTGGCCAGCGACCACGGCGCGCTCCAGTCGTTGCCCGGCAGGTAGATGGGCGTGCTCGGGTCGATGCTGCGGATGGTGTCGACGGCCGCGCGCGCGAAGGTCGGCCAGATCGTCAGGTCCTCGCCCCAGCCCTCGAAGGTCTCCACCGTGTCGCCCGGCTTGGGCAGGTAGAACGGCTCGTTCATCAAGCCATAGCCGCCGAGCCCCGGATGGTTCTTCCACCGGGTCGCGACGCGCGACCAGAAGTCCATGAAGTGCGCGACCCGCAGCGTGGCGCCGGGCGCCAGCGCGAAGATCCGGGTCTGCACCTGCCGGTTGTCGGTGGTGAAGGTGCGCAGCAGCGGGTTGGGCGGCTTGACCAGTCCGATCACGGAGCCGTCGGGCTGGAAGATGAAATCGGTGTAGCGGCAGAAGTTGTGGCAGTCGAGCATGCACTTGATGCCCGCCGCCGCGTGCGCATCGAGCACGCCGGTGATGTAGGCCTCGTAGCCCGGATGGAACGCGCCGGGTTCGCCGATCGCCGCCCGCGACGCCGCGTTGGCGTTGGTGTCGTAGAGCATCGGCTGCAGCATCTCCCAGCGGATCGGCAGCCGGGTCTTGGTGTAGCCGTTGGCCGCCAGCCAGGCGATGTCCTCGCGGCGCGGCACGGTGAAGTTGACGTTGGGCAAGGTGCTGCCGCCGTAGCGCAGGCCCGGGCCCGACAGTTCCATGCTGGCGAGGTTGGTGCCGATCAGGAAGCCCGGCCCCGCCGGCGCCGCCGCCGGCGTCAGGGCGCGCGCAGGGTCCACCGCGGCCTCGGCCGGAGCGGGTGCCGTGCCGGGCGCCGGGGCCGGCGGCGCGGCCGCCGCAACCGGGCCGTCGGCCCCGCCGCCGCCACATCCGCTCACCAGCGCGGCCGCGGCCGCGGCTGCCATGTTGAATTCACGTCGCTGCATATGACTTCACCTCGAGGTGCACCGGTGCTCCGGCGCGGGAAATGGACCGGCCGAGTATGAAACCGCCGGGCCACCCCATGGTCGGCCCGAAAGAGCTATCGCGCCCAAATTGGATTCGGTCCTACAGTGGCGGCAGTCCCGGTCCCACGAACGCGTCGCCGCGCCGCAACGGCGCGGCTGCCACCGTGGCCCGGGGCGGGTGTGTGCCGTCGCGCCCCAGTCCTACACGACAGCCGGGCCGCTGCTCGCAAGATCCTGGCTGAGGCACGGCGGCCCGCGACCTGGGACGCGCCGGGCGGATCGATGATGAACAAGGGAGAACATGGCAACGACTGACAACCAAGCCGCATGGGTCGGCTCCGGGGACACCCGTCTCACCGCCGAAGGGTGGCAATCCGCGCCGGCCATCGCCAACCTCGCGGGCGGCGGCTATGTCGTTGCCTGGCTGGTCGCCGGCAGCGCCACGGCCACCGGCGAGCCGCAGGTGCATGCGCAGCGCTTCGACGCCGGCGGCGCCCGGCTCGGCGCCGAAATGGTGCTCAGCGAGGCGCCGGCCTACGGGGTGCCGGGGCTGGTGGCGCTGGCCGACGGCGGATTCGTCGCCACCTGGGAATCCCGCGCCAGCATCACGAGCCCGACCTTCTACATGGCCAGGCGCATCGACGCGAGCGGCGCCGCGGTGGGGCCCGAATTCCAGTCCAACGCGACGGCGGAAGTCGACCACTCGGTCTCGGCCGAGCCGCTCGGGCTGGCCGGCGGCGGCTTCCTGGTGGAGTGGTGGGGACAGCCGGCCGGGCAGAGCGGCTGGGCGCCGGAGTGGCAGCTGTACGCCGCCAGCGGCGCTCCCATCGGCGGCAACCGGGTGCTCGGCTACGAGGCCGACGGCACGCCCTTCGGTGACGCCACCTACATCAACAGCGCGGCGCTGGCCGCCACCGCCGACGGCGGATACGTGGCTGTCTGGTCCGCTGCCACGGCCTTCGTCCCTCGCGTCGGCTCCACCTACCACGTCTACGCGCAACGGTTCGACGCCTCGGGCACCGCGCTGTCGGCGCCGCTGGAGGTGACCACCACCGGCACGGCGACGCTCGCGGTCCAGGGCGTGGAGGCCGCCGTGCTCGCCGGCAGCGGGGAACTGGTGGTCTCGCTGCGCGGACTGCTGCCGGACGGGCGCACCGAAATCACGGCGCAGCGCTTCGACGGCGCCGGCCACGCGCTCGCGGCCCAGCAGACCATCGTGTTTTCGTCCGAGGTGCTCGACGCGAAGGTGACCGCCCTGAGCAACGGCAGCTTCGTGGTGTCGTGGCTGCAGTGGCAGGCCGACCAGCAGGTGCTGGTCGCGCAACGCTTCGACGCCGCCGGCGCGAAATTCGGCGACCAGGTGCTGGTCGGCACGGCCCAGGCGCTCTACGCGCACTACGGGGTGCTCGCCACGGCCGACGGCGGCGCGGTGTTCACCTGGGATGACGGGCGCCTTGGCGGCGATGTCTACACCGAACGCTTCACGGGCAGCTCTTCCCCGGCGGGCGACCAGGCGCCGCCGGTGGTGGTGGGCTTTTCTCCGGCGGACGAGGCCACCAACGTCGGCGTCAAGTCCAACATCCAGGTGACCTTCGGCGAGACGGTGCAAAAAGGCAGCGGCGCCATCCTGCTCAAGAGCGCCGACGGCACCGTGATCCAGTCGTTCGACGTCGCCACCAGCGCCAACGTGACCGTCAGCGGCAACCTGCTGACCATCGATCCCACGGCCGATCTCGCCTTCGGCACCGGGTACCGGGTCGAGATCGGCGCCGGCACGGTGCGCGACGCCGCCGGCAATGCCTACGGCGGCACGACGGCGTACAACTTCACCACGGCCGCCCAGCCCGACGGCACGCCGGCGTCGATGTTCCTCACCGGCACCAGCGGCAACGACGTGCTCACCGGCGGCGGCGGCCACGACACCCTGAACGGCCTGGGCGGCAACGACCGCCTGATCGGACGTGGCGGCAACGACCTGATCGACGGCGGCACCGGCCTCGACACGGTGGTCATCGATGGGCCGTTCTCGGGCGTGCAGTCGTATTCGCTCGCCAACGGCGTGCTCAGCGTCACCACCGCCACGGGCACGCAGTCGATCAGCAACGTCGAGCGGGTGCAGCTGGCCGACGCGCTGTTCGCCTTCGACACGCAGGCGCCGCTGGGGTCCGATCCGGGTGGCCATGTCTGGCAGGCGGCGGCCCTGTACCGCGCCGCCTTCGGCACCATTCCCGGCCGGCCGGACCTGAGCCACTGGACTGCAGAGGCCGACCGCTCGGCGACCATGGGCGAGCTGGCGCAGAAGATGATCGATGCCTACGCGCCAGGCGTGTCCTCGGCGTCGCTGGTGCAGTATCTGTACGTGCAGCTGGTCCATGCCGAGCCGTCGGCGGCGACGGTGCAAAGCTATGTCGACCAGATCGGCGCCGGCCGGCCGTTCGCCACGCAGGGCGACCTGGTCGCGTACGCCGCGTCGCTGTCGATCAACACCGATCACCTGGTGGGCTTCACCGGCAGCATCCAGCAGCTCGAGCCCGGCTGGTTCTGAAGCGCCACCCCGGGGCCGTTCTCGCACGGACGGCCGCCGGGGCCGCCCGGCGGGCGCCGCGCTAGGGCGCGCTGCCCTGGTGCGAGAAGGCGCTCATCGCGCTCACGCGCCAGCGCTGCCAGCGTCCGGCGATGCCGCCCGGCAGCATCGCCAGCAAGGCGGTGAGCAGCCAGCGCGGACCGCGCGCCGCATACCGCGCGCGCCACAGATAGCGCAGCGCGTCGCGGCGCCGTCCGTCGGCGAGCAGGTCGCGCGCCAGCGTGAGTTCCTGCTGCGCGACGAACCACAGCGCCGAGTGGCGCTGGCTGGCCGGCAGCCGGCCGTCGAGCGCCCGTTGCCGCATGCGGGCGGCGTAGGGCGCCAGCTCGCGCCGGTGCGAAGTGGTCAGCGAACCGGCGACGGCCCAGCGATACGCCGCGAGCGGCGCCTGGACCAGCGCCACCGGCGTCTCCTCGGCCAGCCGGAACCACAGGTCCAGGTCCTCGCCGAACGATTCGCCGACCGGAAAGCACGGCTGCATCCGCCGCAGCCGCTCGGCCCGCACCGCGACGGTGCCACTGAAGAATGGGATCTCCCGCATCCAGCGGTCCCGCAGGTCCTCCAGCAGTTCCACCGGCGCCGCGTCGCCGGGCAGCGGCCACGGCTCGAGCGGCTTGGTCTCCGAGTCCGAGACGCAGCGAAAGCCCGCGGCGAGGACGTCGGCCTGGGGGAAGGTCCGATGGGCGCGCGCCAGGTTCGCGAGCAGTTCCGGATGCTGCCAGTCGTCGGCGTCGAGGAAGGCGATCCAGTCGCCGGTGGCCAGCGCGATGCCGCGATTGCGCGCCGCCGACACCCCCGCGTTGGCCTGCCGCACCACCCGCACCCGCTCGCAGCCGAGCGCCTCGATCCGCTGCGCGCCGCCGTCGGTGGAGCCGTCGTCGACGACGATGATTTCGTGCGCGGGCAGGCTCTGCGCGAGCACCGAGCGCACCGCCTCCGCCACGAACTGCGCCTTGTTGTACAGCGGGATGACGACTGTGAACTTCATGGGTGAAATTTTCCGTCAGCGACCTGGCGGGTGGGGGCGCCGCGATGGCTCTTTCAGCCTATTGCCGTGCTGAGCCTGGGCGACGGCCGGCGGCGCGTAGTCCGTTCGGACCACCCGGGGCCGCCACCGCGCTCGGATAATCGTGGCGGTAGCAGGGAGACACGAGTGCCGATCCAATCGCCCAGCGGCCGCGCCGCCACCGACCGAAAGCCCGTGCTGGCCACCATGCCCAGCGACGATCCCTTGTGGAACACCTTCGTGGAGGACTGCCTGCCGCCCGATGGGGGCAGCTTGCGCGACCACCTGCACATGCTCCAGCTCTCCAAGGACCGCCGGATCCTGATCCTCAACGGGTCGGTCGGGCGGCGCCAGCGCTACCGCGACCTGATCTTCGCGATCCTGCACAAGCTGATGCGCCGGCGCACGCCGGTGCTGATCCAGGACGCGACCTGGGAGCCGACCAGCCACGCGCTGGCCAAGGAATTCCCGTGGCTGCGCTCGCTGCTGCCCAAGCTGGCGCGCCTGGCGATCCGCGCCGTCGATGCGCCGAACGTGCGCTACGCGGTGCTGAGCACCAGCGAAGTGAAGACCTTTCCCCAGGTCTGGGGCGTCGCCCCGGAGCGGGTGGTGTTCCAGCCATTTCCCAACACGCTGCGCGAGTACGAGAACATGGCCACGCGCGACGAGGGCTACCTGTTCGCCGGCGGCAATTCGGTGCGCGACTACGACCTGCTGGAGGCGGCGCTGGACGGCACCGGCGTGCCCACGCGCATTGCCGCGGCCTGGCAGCCGCAACGCGGGCTGCCCCATCTGCAGGCGGGCTCGACCTCGCACCAGGAGTTCATGTCGCTGCTGGCGAACTGCCATGCGGTGGTGGTGCCGCTGCGCCCGACGGTGCGCAGCGCCGGCCAGCAGACCTATCTGAATGCGATGGCGCTGGCCAAGCCGGTGATCGTGATCGATGCCCCCGGGGTGCGCGACTACGTGATCGACGGCGTGACCGGCGTGATCGTGCCGCACGACATCGACCGGCTGCGGGCGGCCATCCGCCACGTGATGGATCCGGCCAATGCCGCGCACTACCGGGCCATGGCGGCGCGCGCGCGCGAGGACGTGCTCGCGCGCTTCACCGAAACGCAGTTCCGGCACGGGCTGCTGTTCCATGCCGGCATGATCACGCAGGAGCAGTTCCGGCAGGGCGTGCAGCCCGCCGGCACCGCCCCGCTCGACCTGCACCCCGAGCTGGCCGCGAGCGGCGGGGCCTCGTAGCGCGGGCCGGCTCGGCGCCGGCGCATCTGGCCTGACCGCCTCCCATCGAGCCAGCCCGGCCGGCGTCACCGCCGGCCGGGGTCCGTCTTCGGGCGGCCGGGCCGGTCACCAGCTGGCGGCCATCGAGTCGGGCGAGAAGCGCGGATCGCTGGTGACCGACTTGAGGTCCACGAACTCCATGTCGTTCATCGTGATGCCCTTCAGGTCCTGCGAGGCCTGCTCGTTCCACGCCGAGTTCGGCTCGCCGCCGACGTGGAAGTCGGCGCCGTTGTCCGACACGTAGATGCCGTAGCGCTTGGCCGCGGTCGCGATGGCCTTGGCCTGGGTCGACCAGTTGGCGGGGATCACGAAATCGGCCTTCAGCCGCAGCACGGCGCCGAACGGGATCGCGCCCGGGTTGTCGCCGCCGGCCGAGAAGCGACCCGGCCAGGCATGCTTCAGCGCCAGCGCCGAATCGCGGAAGGCGACCGACAACGCGTGCCGGATCTCGCCGGTGTTGGCTTCCGCCGCCTTCGCCAGCAGCGGCGTGATCGGCAGGCCGGCGGCGTTGGAGGAGGCCCAGTCGTCGGGCCGCATGGCATTCGACTTCAGGTCCCAGGCCGAGGTTGCCAGGCTGTACCACTGGCCGCCCAGCTTGTAGGCGAAGTAGCTCTCCCACAGGCGGCAGGCGCCTTGTTCCACCACCAGCACGTGCTTGTCGCCGCAGGTGGCGGGGTCGTTGCACGCGCCGCCCTGGCTCTGCAGCTTCCAGTCCAGCGGGAACGGGAAGCGCCGCTGCGACGGCTGCACCGAGGTGCAGTCGCGCACCATGCCGTAGCCGTTGCCGTCGGACACCGCGCAGTCGCTCTTGAAGGGCCAGCCGGTTTCCCAATACGCACCCGAGGTCGAGAAGTCGAACGAGACCACCGGCCAGTCGGTGGTGGCCGGCGTGCCGTCGATGACGTTGATCGGCAGCCCGTAGTAGGTGCCGTAGTTGGCCGGGTTGTCGTTGGAGCCCCAGTCGGTGTGGAACTGCACGTTGCGGCCGACCAGGTCCACCCAGGCCGCACTGTTCGGGTGGGCCGGGAAGCGGGACACATCGTCGATGCGGGTGTTGAAGATGTTGTTGGCCGGGAACAGCTCGCAGTCGCCCAGCGTCGGCACCGCCCCGGAGGAGGCCAGCGGCGCGGGGGCCGGGGCCGGTGCGGTCGTGGATGGCGCAGCCGCCGTGGCCAGCGGCGAGAGCGCCGGCGCCGGGCTGGTCGGCGCCGCCGCAGTGGCGCCGGGAGCGGGGGCGGACGCCTCGGCCGCCGTGGTCGGCGCGGGGGCGGGCGCGGCGAGCCCGTCGCCGGCGGCAGCCGTGGCCGCGGACTGATCCCCGCCGCCGCCGCCTCCGCAGGCGCTCAGCACTGCTGCGCTCCAAAGGATCAGGGTCAGCGCACGCGCTCTCTTCGTGTCAGTCACGTCTTACCTCTCAGTTCAACAGGCGCGCATTCTGTGCTCGAGAACCGCGCTTACAGCCGTCAAAGGATGCAAGTGCCGTGGTCCGGCGCTTACATGGATGTGGTAGGGGATGGCGGGGTCGACGCCCGCGTGGCCGTGCCGCCGCACGCCTTCGAAATGCAAGGCCCCGCGCTCCGTCAGAGAAGGCGGGGCCTTGGCTCGGCTGGCCGGATCGACCGGCCATTGCCACCCCCGGCGCGATGCCGGGGGCGACGACAACGCTACTTCCAGATCCGATAGTTCTCGACCTGGATGTCGCCTTCGCCATACTCCGGCTCGACGCCGAGTTCGACGCTGACGGCGTACTCCCTGCCGGTGGACCACGGGGTGCCGAGGGCGTCCTTGCGGTGGGTCGTGTAGTTGATGAACTTCGCGAGGTCCAGGGTCGTGCCGGGCGGGATCGGGCGATCCGGTTCGAACACGATGAACTTCCAGCCGCCGCCCCAGTTGGGCCGCAGCCCGCCGTCCCAGTCCTTGGCCGCATAGACGTGGAACAGCATCCCGTCGATCGTCACGTCGTGGTCATACCAGGCCGGATTGCGCGTCGGGTACTGGCCATAGCCGCCCCAGTAATCCAGCGGAATGATGATCTCGTGCGAGATGTTCTCCCCGAACCCGTTGATCTGCTCCGGCGAGTTCTGCAGGAAGATGTCGTAGGCCAGGTGGCCGCGCCCGTTCGGCGTGCTCAGGTGCTTGTAGTTGGCGGACGCGTTCAGCGGGGCGAGCGGCAGCTGCAGCGGGAAGAACGTGCCAGGGGTCGCGCCCGACGGATAGGTCTGCGAGTTGGTGCCGTTCAGCAGCCGCACGTCGTTTCCGCCCGGCTTGGTCCAGGTGTTGAAGTAGCCCGGCTTGCGGCCCTTGATGATGGCCGGGAAGCTCTTGATCTCGTTGCAGCAGATCGGCATCTTCCAGCCCAGCCGGAACGCGACCTCGCCGTTCGGACCCATCTTGTCGCTGACGCCGGTCCACTGCTCGAACGTGTTGCCATAGATGCCGGTGAAGGTGCCGCGGGTCAGGCCCCAGGGCGCCCAGACACCGTCTTCCACCCAGTACGCGTCGTTGTCCCAGCCGGTCTGCAGCAGCGTGCCTGGCCAGGCCCCGACCGGGACCGTGCCCACGTTCGTGGCCGGCGCGGGCGCGGGCGCCGGAGCGGGAGCCGGCGCTGGCGCCGGAGCGGGTGCGGGTGCGGGTGCCGGTGCGGGAGCCGCAGCGCCGTCGATGGCACTGAGCGAGACGTCGTCGACGTAGGTGAAGCCGCTGCCGGCGTTCTTCCACACGTAGACCGTCGCCTTGGCCGCGTTCGCCGGTGCCGCCAGGTCCAACTGCGCGGCGGTGTAGGCCGTCGAGCTGACCAGCACGCTGCGTTCGGCGAGTTTGGAGCCCCAGTTGTCGAAGAAGCTCAGGCCCAGGAAGGCCACTTCCGAGCCGTCGCTCACCTTGACCTGGCCGCCCAGGCGGTAGGTCTTGCCGGGCACCACGCCCGCGATGTCATGCCCCATGCCGCCGGCGGCGTTGCCGACGCGGGCCGCGTATCCGCCCGAGCTCGATTGGCCGGTGACGGGCGTGGCGTTGCCCCAGTTGCCCCAGTCGGTGAGCGCGTTCTCGAAGCCCGCGTTGGACACCAGGTTGCCGCCGCTCGGCGCGGCCGCCGCTGCGCCGACCGGCCCGAACGAGACGTCGTCGACGTACGCGTAGCCACCGCCCGCGTTCTTCCACACGAACACCACGGCCTTGGCCGCATTGGCCGGGGCGGTGATGTCCACGGACGCGACCGAGTAGTCGGTGCCGCTGACCGGCACCGCCTGCTGCGCGATCGTGTTGTTCCACTGGTCGAGGATGTTGACGCCGAGGTAGACGGGGTCCCACGCGGCCGTGACCTTCACCTGGCCGGTCAGGCGGTATTGGGTCCCTGCCACCATGCTGCCGACGTCATGGGCGGCGCCACCGGCGGCGGTGCCCACCTGCAAGGCACGCCAGGAGCCGGCGGCGCCGACGCCGTCGACGACCTGCGCGTTGCTCCAGTTCACCCAGTCGGTCATGCCGGCCTCGAAATTCGAGTTCAGGCTGGCCGATTCGGCGCGCAGCGGCGCCTTGGCGCCAGTCGACGAGGTCGATGCCGATGCGCTCACCAGGGCCGCCGACCGGGTCGCCAGTTCCCCGCTCACGCCCAGCACGGCGGTGCCGGCGGAGGCGCCGCTGGCAGCGGCCGCGGCGGGGGCCGCGACCGACGTGGCGGCCGCGGGGCCGGTGGCGGCTGCAGCCCCGGCAGTGGTACCGGTGGCGGCACTGGCGCCAGCGGTGGCTCCGACAGCGCCCTCGTTGGCACTGCCGCCACCGCCGCCACCGCAGGCACTCAGCACCACGGCCGCGGCGAAGGTGCCGCTCGCCACACGAGCGGCGCGCGCGAATATTTCACGTGTTCCCATGTTTCTTTCCAAAAAGGCTGTAAAGAAGGATCCGCGCCCCGGCAGACTGCAGCCGCGGTTCGGTCCTGCCCGCTGCGGTTGCGTGGCAACCGTCAGCGAGCCGGGAGGAGAGGTGCTGCATCCGGTGCGGGTCTCGTGGAATCCGCGGGTCCGGCCTGCTTCGAGCGCTACCTCTTCCTGGGCCGCGATCTTAGTAAGACGCGGACTACAGCGCACTAGGCCAATACTGACAAACCGTAAGTGACCACCATGTTTTTCTTACATTGCTGAGTGGGTTCGAGATTGCGCGCGCGGCAGGGCAAGCGGTCGTGCAAACGCAATGGCCCGGCAGCTCAACAGCAATAAGCCGTGGTGAGCAAGGGATAACACGAGGCCGAAGCTCATCGGTACGAAACGGTCAGATGTGCAACTGTTGAGATAGGGCGAGCCGCGAGGTTGAGCCAGGCCTGCAGCTCGGCGCTTACTGCCCGTGCCTCAACACGCACTTGTTTACCGGTCGCGTGTGACTTGTTCCTGGCATTCAACTGCGACCAAGGGTCTTTTCGCGCGACCCTCCAAGCCAGAGGCGGTGGTCGCGACCGAGTGCGCTTGGCGGTGCGCGGCGCCTGCGGCGGGCCGGCGGTTCAGGCCGCGGGCAAGACGATGTCGACCTGCGCGCCGCCCAGCGCCGCGCGCGTCAGGCGCAACTCGCCGCCGAGGCTGGCCACCAGGTCGCTCACGACGGCCAGGCCGACGCCGTGACCCGGCACCTGTTCGTCCATGCGAACGTGCAGTTGCAGGATCGCCTGCGTGTCGGTGAAGCCGGGGCCGTCGTCCTGCACGCTGATCACCAACTGGTCACCAGCGTGCCGGGCCTGCGCGGCCACCTGGTGCTTCGCCCATTTCGCCGCGTTGTCCATGAGGTTCCCGAGCAGCTCGAAGGCGTCGCCCTCGTCGATGCGCCATTTCAGGTCGGCGGGGCAGTCGATGACGAAACTCAATGCCTTGTCGGCGTAGACCTTGGCCAGCGAGTCGCGGATCCGGTGGAGGACAGGCGCGAGCGGCAGCGGGGGCACGAACAGCGCGGCGCCGCTGGCCGCCGCCCGACTGAGCTGGTGCTGCACGATATCGTCCATGCGGCCCACCTGCTGCGCCACCGCCGCGGGCAGCTCGGCGGGCTGCGCCATGGCCGTGCGCAAGACCGCCAGCGGCGTCTTCAGGCTGTGGGCCAGGAAACTCAGCGCTTCCCGGTAGCGCGTCTGCCGGATGCGTTCCTGCTTGACCAGGGTGTTGAGGTTGCCGGTGAGCGCGGCGATCTCCGCCGGATAGCGGCCCTCGATCTGCAGTTGCTGGCCGTTCTCGATGCGCGCGATCTCGTTGGCCACCCGCCGCAACGGCGCCAGCACCCATTGCAGCAAGGCCGTGAGCGACGCCAGCAGCAGCAGGCCGGCGGCGCCCAGCCAGCCCCACAGCGTGCGGCCGAAGACCCGGATCTCGCGATCGAACTGCGACTTGTCCTCGAGGACCGACAGCACCAGCGGGGCCGCGGCGCCGCGGCCGGCCCAGTTCACCGCGTAGGTGGCGGCGAGAAATCCGGCGCCCGGCCCGGCCAGCGTCTCGTAGCGCCACTGGCCGACCGGCACGCTGCGCCCGAACGGCAGCGCCAGGCCCAGGGTGGATGGCGATTGCCAGTCCTGGCGCCGCGCGACGTTGACGACGTTCGCGTACAGGCCGGACCCCGGCAGCGACAGCCGCGGTTCGGTGAACGCGGGCGGCATCACCAGCGCGCCGTCGGCATCCAGTTCGGCCCCGGCCAGCAGCAGGTAGATGGTGCCCTGCAGTTGCGCGAAATGCGCGGCCCGCACGCTGTCGCCGTGGGCGCGCTGGACCGCCAGCCCGGCGCCGGCCATGAACGCGAGCAGCACCAGCGCGGCGCCGAGCAGCAGCCGGACCCGGATCGAAACGGCGTCCAGCCTCATCCGAGCGCGAAGCGGTAGCCGCGCCCGCGCACGGTCTCGATCGGCACCAGCGTGCCGCCGGGATCGAGCTTGCGCCGCAGCCGGCCGACCAGCACCTCCAGCACGTTGCTGTCCCGGTCCTCGTCGTGCGGGTACAGGTAGTCCGACAGCTCCTGCTTGCCGACCACCCGGCCGCGCTCGCGCACCAGGTATTCCAGCAGGCGGTATTCGAACGCCGTGAGCTCCAGGGTCGCGCCATCCAGGCGCGCCACCTGCGCCGCGAAATCGATCGTGAGCGGACCGAGCGCCAGGACATCGGAGGTCGCCTTCAGCGACCGGCGCAGCAGCGCCTTGATCCGCGCGGCCAGTTCGGGATATTCGAACGGCTTGACCAGGTAGTCGTCCGCGCCTGCTTCCAGCCCCGTCACCTTGTCCTGCCAGCTGCCGCGTGCCGTGAGGATCAGGATCGGGATCGCCCGTCCCTCGGCCCGCAGGCGCTGCACGACGGCCAGCCCGCTCAGCTTCGGCAGGCCGAGGTCGACGATCGCGAGGTCGACCGGATACTCCTGCGCCTGGAACAGGCCGTCCGCCCCGTCCGCCGCCTCGTCGACGCGGTAACCGTCGGCCGCCAGCTGGCGTGCCAGTCCCTGGCGCAATGCCGGATCGTCTTCGATCAGGAGGAGCCGCATCGCTGGCAGGGCGGCCGTTACAGCGCCTTCCCGGTGGCGACATCGATCAGGATCACCCTGACCTCGCCCTGCGGCGTGACGACCTTGACGCGCCACACGGCGCGGCCCGCGGACTCGGCCTTGTCCACCGCCAGCACCCGGCCGCTGGTGAGCCGTTGCGCGGCGGCGGCCGCATCGTCGCGGCTGACGTCGGCCCACGCGGGCACGGCGATCACGGCCAACGCCAGGATCAGCGGTCGGAGCATGTTCATCGGGCGGATCGTCCTGTCCATGGGTCGGCCGATCGTACTACCGCACCACCGGGTCGACCGACACCCGCACCTGCAGGTTCGGGCCGGGCTGTTCGTGCATGAACGTCGTGTAGTACTGGCCGCGGTACTCGTAGCCGACGCGGTAGCCGGCGATGCGCGACTGCACCTCGTTGACGGTGCGGCAAGTCGTCACTTCGCGCGGCACCTCTTCATAGGGCGCGGGCCGGTTGCCGTTGGCCACGCGATCGCCGGCGAAGGCGCCGACCACCGCGCCGAGCGCCGTCGCCGCCTCGCGGCCGTGGCCGCGGCCGACCTGGTTGCCCAGCAGCGCACCGGCGACCCCGCCGACGATGGCGCCGCCGTACTGCGGGCCGTCGTCGGTGCGCCGCACCTCGCTGACCCATTGGCTGTTGCACTCGTTGCGCGGCACGGTCACGCGTTCGTACTGCGGCTCGACGTTGCGCACGCGGGCCGAGTCGACGAAGGTTTCGGCGTGGGCGCCGGCCGCCGCGGCGATCAGGACAAGGGCGATGTGCTTCTTCATGAGGGCTCCTCTGGTTGGTGGATGCATGGTGCGGGTGGCCGGGTGAACGAAGGCTGAACGGATGGCGCGCGGCCGCCGCGAATGCGCCGCCGTGGATCAGGTCACCAGCGCGCCTGGCCGGGACTGCAGCGCGCCGGCGCCCAGTAGTTGGGCGTCCACTCGGGCGGGCTGTTCACGTTCCAGACCGCGGCCGAGACCCGCCGCGCCACGTACAGCTCGCCGCGCCGCCAGACGGTGTCGCCCGGGAGGTAGCGCGCGTCGGGGTTCCAGCGAGCGGCGCCGCAGGCGCCGCGCCGGCCGCCGCGCTGCTCGTCGCGCCAGTCGTGGCCGTAGCCCTGCTGAGTCAGGTAGACGGGAGGCTGGGCCACGCTCACGACGGGTGCCGGCGCCGGCATCGGCAGGCCCACGGAGACATGGATGTCGGTGGCTGCGCTGGCCGCGGCGGCGGCGCCGAGCGTGCCGAGCGCCAGTGCGGCGGCGCGAAGGCTGGATTGGATTGAGCGGTTCATCGGGTGCTCCTGGCTGCGATGAAGCCACTGTGCCCGCCGGTCGCTGAACGAAACGTGAACGGCAGCGCGGCGCCGGGCGCGCCTTCGCGGCGAGCCAGGCGCGGTGCACCACGGGGCCTGCTAGCGCAGCGTGCCGGCGTCGAACTGCCGCTCGAAGACGCCCCAGCTGTCGCCATCCTGGCCGAGCGACAGCCAGGTGACCGCGAAGCCGCCGGCCGGACCGGCCGCGACCCTCGACGACTGCTGGTCCGACAGCGTGGTCAGGTTGACGCGCATGGCGCCGGCCGGCGATCCGTCGGCGCCATAGCGCCTGGCGTAGACGTCCTTGCCGGTCGTGTCGGCGTGGTTGGCCGTCCACGTCACGAGATAGCCACCGTCGGCCATCGTCGCGACGGCTGCCTCGCCCGGGTCGCCGCCGGTGGGGTCGATCCCCACGGCGCCGCCCAGCGGCGTGTCGTCGGCGCCGTACCGCTGCGTCTGCAGGACGCCGGCGAGCGAGCGCCAGGCGAGGACATAGCCGCCGCCCCGAAGCGCCGCCACGGCGGGCCGCTCGCCCCAGTTCGTCACCTGCCGCAGCGGGCCGGCGGCGCCGCCCGCCGCGTCGAAGCGGGCCAGGTAGACGTACATCGTCGTCTTGCTCATCACGTCCCAGGCCACCACGTAGCCGCCGTCGGCCAGCGGCGTGACCGCCGCGTCGGCCAGCCAGTAGCTGCTGCTGATGCCCTGTTCCGGGCCGAGCGCGATCCCGTCGGCGCCGTAGCGGCGCGCGACGATGCCCGGCAGGGCACCGGGGAAGGCGCCGCCGGTGGAGTGCTGCACTTTCCACACCACCACATAACCGCCGCCGGCCAGACCGGCGACATGGGGCCGCGTCTGTTCGAGCGCGGCCTGCGTGTCGACCTGCTGTTCGGCGCCGATCGGCGCGCCGTCGCTGCCGAATCGCTGCAACCGGATGCCCAGTCCGCGGCCCGACGCGGCGCCGACGCCGTCCAGCACTGCCCACGCGACCACATGGCCGCCGTCGGCCAGCGCGGCGACGCTCGGAAAGGCCTGGTCGGTGGCGGTGGCGGCGCTCACCGGCGTCTCGCCGCCCACCGGATCGCCGCCCGGCGCGTAGCGCCTGGCGTAGATGCGGGTGGCCCCGCCGGCGGGCGCCGGCGAGCTCCAGACGACCACCGGCCCGCCGCCGGTCAGCACGGCCACGTCCGGCTGCACCTGCGCGCCGGCCGTCGTGGTGTTCACCTGGTGTTCCGCGCTGTCCACCACGGCTGCCGCGGGCATGGGGTGGGCGGCCAGCGCGGACTTGAGCAGGTAGCGCCCGCCGTGGCCGGCGCTGACGACGGAGCGGCAGGCGTTGAAGTCCAGCGCCAGGTCGGCCAGCGCGCCGGCCGGCACGTCGAAGTCGCGCTGCAGCTTGAGCACGCCGCCCGAACCCTGGATCGCCAGCGGCAGCGGGCTGCCGCCGGCCGGTTGCACGGCATTGGCGATGCCCGCTTCGGCGCCCGTGTTGGCGGACAGGACGAGCTGCACCTGCGCATAGCGTCCCGCCGACAGGGGCGGCAGCCCCAGTTCGCGCAGCAGGCCGTCCCCCAGGTGCAGCAGGTCGATGCGGCGGGCCGGCGCGAGCGTCAGCTCGGTGGCGGTGCCGGGCCCGCCGCCCGGGCGGTCCTGGATCCGAACCGCCATCACCGTGACGTAGACGTGTTCATAGCCGCAGGCGGACGGGTCGGACGGCGCCCGGCGCAGGCTGCCCGGCGCTGGCAGCTCGCCGCCCACGGCGTCGGCTGTCACCTGCACCGTCACGTCGCCGCCACCGCCGCAGCCGGCGGCCAGTGCCGCCAGCGCGATCGCCAGCGCCCCGAGCATGCGCTTCATGTGGTCTCCCATTCTTCACGCAGCGGCCGGTCGACTCACGCGGCCTTCAGGCAGTTGCTCATGAACTGCCGGTGTTGCGATCCCTGCAAGGCGGCGGCTGCCGTCCGGCAGGCACGGACCGTCGCCTGCCAGGACGCGGCCCGCGCCTGCAGCAGTTCCAGATACACGTCCAGGTCCCCTGCCGCCGCGGCGGTTGTCGTCCAGCCCAGCGCGAGGCCGCCACCGGCCAGCGCCGTCGCACGCGGCACGACGCCGTTGGTGGCGATCGCGAGGGCGGCGCCCACCGGCACGCCGGCGCCGTCGTAGCGTTGCGCAACCAGCTGGGGCTCGGCGGGGGGCGGCGCGCTGTCGTTGCGCAAGACGACGAAGCCGCCGTCGGTCAAGGCAGCGATCGCGGCGGCCGGCGCGATCGCCGTTGCTGCGAGCAGCGCGCCGGCGTTGTCCAGGATCTGCAGCGGGCCGGCGCCGGCCTTGACCGACCAGCGCACGTACCCGCCGCTGGCCAAAGGCAGCAGCGAAGTCCCACCCGGGTCGGTCTGGCCGCTGGCTGCCGCGGGAATGGTGGCGGTGCGCTCGGCACTGTCGAAGGGGGTGAAAGCGGTCGACTGGATCCCCATGTCCAGGCGCGTCAGGGCGGCCAGAAAACCACCGTCCGGCAGGGCCGCGAACAGGGTCGATTGCACGCCCCAGCCGCCACCGCCGACCGCGACCAGCCGGGCGCCGCCCTGCGCCGCGCCCTGGCTGTCGTAGCGCTGCGCGAAGAATTTCATGAGCGGCGGATAGGCCGGCTCCTGCTCCTTCGCGGTCCAGGTCACGAGGTAGCTGCCGTCGCTCCAGGTCGTGATGGCCGGATCGAGGAAGCTGAATTGCGTCGGGTTGGCAAACAGGTTCCTCTGCAGCGCCGTCACCTCGAGCGGTCCCCCGACCGCGGCCCCGCCGGTATCGAATCGCTCGGTGGACACGCTTTGGCGGACCAGGTATTGCGAGGCGGACACCGATACCACGGTGAAGGTGCTGTACGCCAGCAGGATGCTGCCGTCGGCCAGGACGGCGACGTTCGCGTCGGGACGGGCCGCGACGTCGAACGCAATCGGCGTTTCGCTGCCCAGACCCTGGCCGCCGGCGTCGTAGCGCTGCATCGACAGCCGCTTGCCGCCGGGCGTGCCGCCCGGCTCGCCGCTGGACAACCAGGCGACAGCGACGCCGCCATCGGCGGTCGCGCCCATGGCGCGCAGCGTCTGGTCGCCGGGCTGGGTCGTGTTCACGCGGCGCACGCCCAGGGGAACCAGGGTGGGGTCGGCCGCCGCCTTGGGGGCCGCCAGGCTGCTGGCCGCAGGGGGCTGCGCGAGCGGGTCGGCCGCGCCCCCGCCGCCGCAGGCAGCCAGCGAGAGGAGGAGCACCGTCGCGGCGACCACGCATGCAACGCCAATCGATGCCGGGTGCGTGCGCTGGGCGCCGAGGATGCTCATGGTTGGTCTCCCGTCGACGGGCCGCCGATCCACCGCGACGCGCTGCGCATCAGGCTTGCCCTCCACCAGTAAAGCCCGGCGGCAGCGGCATGGTGCTTGCACCGGGGTAAGAGGTGCTACCGGCCTGTAAGTGCGTTTCGACGAACCTCGTCGCGAGCGCTCGGGCGGGCCGCGGCGCACGCGTCGATCACGCATGCCGCCGCGCGGGCTCGACGCCGCACGGCGCGATGGCGCCGCGTCGCATCGGCCGCGGCGCGGCGGCTCAGCCCGGGCCGGGGCGCGAGCGCAGCGTGGCCTGGTTGAGGGCGATCGCCTGCATGACCGCGGCCACGAGCGCGTCGTCCTGGTGGTGCGGGCGCACCTCCTGCACGATCTCCAGCGCGCAGTCGAGTTGCTCTCGCGCCAATGCGGCGGCCGTCTCGAGGCTGCGCTGCCAGTCTGGCGTGAGGTCCGGGCTTCGTGCTTCGACTTCCATAAGCGCCTCCGCGTTGGATCCCGCAGATTACGCCGGCGCCGCGGCGCGCACAACGCCGGGATGGCGGCCCAGCGCGGCAGCGATGGCGCCGCCGGATGGCCCCACGGCCCCGGAAAGCGCACTACGATGGTGGGGTTCCAAGCGAGGATCCATGCAAGGCGGTGCGCACCTTCGATCCCCCGGCCCGCCGGGCCTGGCGGCGCCGGAGCGCTTTCCGTGGACTCGCCTGGTCACGGCCGTGTTCGCGGTGGCCATCATGTTGCCGATGAGCTGGCGCGCCGCGCGACCGCCCGGCGAGATGGTCCGGCTGGATCCGTTGCCGCCGCCGCGGCTGACGCAGGTGGTTGCGGTGGACCTGCAGGGGCCGCGCGAGCCGGCGGCGACGCCGTGCGAGGCGACGGCGCCCTCGCCAGCGCCGCCGGCGCCAGCGCCAGCGCCGCCGGCGGCCACCCCGGCGCCTCCCACGCCAGCGAAGACCGTCGCCGAGCTGGCAGCGCGGCGCCACGCCCGGCGTCCGCCAGCCCATCTACGGACGAAGTCCCGTGCCGTGGCGCAGCGGGCCGCGCCCGTGGACCCGTGGTCGATGTCCTACGACCCGATCGCGCAGGCGAAGCTGACCCGCCGCCGGTCCGAGCTGCGCCGCGAATACATCGCCGCGCGCGAGCAGGTCGCGGCCTTCACGGGCGAGGACAGCGGCTCCGCCTATCTTGCGCGCCAGGGGGGACGCCAGCCGTCCCGCCAGCGGACCGCCAGCCGCATCTAGAGAGCATTGTCACGCCCGTTCGGGACAAAGCGACTACGCCCGCGCTGCCGCGTTGCTTCACGATGGCAGTTCACGCGCGCCGGCCGTGCCTGGCACCCGCCATGGCGAGCTGCCGGTGAACTGCCGGTGAACTGGGAGACTGCGTCATGAGCAAACACGTTCCGCTGTGCCCGCCGTCGACACCCGCCGGGGACGCCGACCTCGCGGCGCCGCCGGGCGAGGCCCGCGCCACCGACGGCATCGTGCCCATCAGGGTGATGCCGGACGCCGCCAGGCACGAAGCCGAAGTGCTCGCCTACCTGCAGTCGCTGTGCGAACGGCGCGACGCCGCGCAGGCCGATCCGTTCTCGGACCTGGCCTGGGCCACCGGCACCAGTTGAGCGGCGGTGCCGCGCGGGCGTGCCGCCTCCCCGCACCGGTGACTGCCGGTGGTAACAGGTCTTATCAACCGCCGGCGTTCGCCGACGGCTGGAGACAATCGCCGGATGAAGATGATGTACACGCCCAAGGGCGCCACGGGACCGGAGTTCGAGATCGAAGCCGATCGCTTTGGCAGCTACGCCATCAGGCTGAACGGGAAAGTGATCAAGCGGGTGACGGCGCTGAACGATTACCTGGGCAAGCCGAAGTGGGGGAGCCGAAAACTGGAGGCGAGCGCGCTGGAGGACGCCATCCAGGACATCGAGGCGTTCGCGGCCAGGGAGCGGTGAGGCGCCGTGGCCGGACAGGCTCGCCACCGGCAGTCGGCGCTGGCCGGCCGGCCGCCGTGCTACCCGTTCGCCGCGATCCTGCGGGCCGTGGAATCCAACGACGCACAGAGCATGTCGACGAAGGCCGTCACCCGCCGTGAAGTCTGGTGCCGTTGCGGGTAGACGGCATAGATGTCCGCGGGCGGCGTCGCGTACTGCTCGAGCACCTGGCGCAGGCGCCCGCTGCGCAGGTACTTGGCGATATCCCATTCGGCGCGCATCAGGATCCCGTGGCCGTCCAGCGCCCAGGCGACGGCGATGTCGCCGTCGTTGGTGCTGAGCGAGCCGGTGACCTTGACCGCCGCGCTTCGGCGCGCCGAGGCAAGGCGCCACATGCCGTAGGCATCGTCGCCATGGTGGATGCTGATGCAGTCGTGCCGCACGAGGTCGGCCGGCGTGCGCGGCGTGCCGTGCCGGGCCAGGTAGGCCGGCGCGGCGCACAGGAGCCGCCGGTTCGCGGCGAGCTTGCGGGCGATCACGCGCGCGTCGGGCGGCTCGCCGAAGCGCACGCAGACATCGTATGCGTCCTCCGACAGCGGCGGCGGCGTGACCGAGAGGTGGAACTGCACCTGCACTTCGGGATGCGCCTTGCAGAACCTCGAGATCACCGGCGCCACGTGGCTGCGCCCGAAACCCAGCGTGGCATTGACGCGAAGCAGGCCGCGCGGCTCGGCGGTCGCCCGGCTCAACTGCTGCTCCAGATCGTCGATGTCGGCCAGGATGCGCCTGGCCCTGGTCAGGTACGCCTCGCCTTCGGGGGTCAGGCCGATGCGCCGGGTCGTGCGATTGAGCAGCTGCACGCCCAGCCGGGCCTCCAGCAGCGCCAGCCGCCGGCTGACCGCGGGCGTGGTCAGCCCCAGCTCGCGGGCCGCGGCGGACAGGCTGCCGCACCGCATCAGGACGTGGAAGAAGGCCATTTCCGCCGAGGCGTTGGCGATCGCGATCATTGTGAAGTCCGGTTGAAGAATGGTGTAAGCGCGCTGACGATTATTCAGCCGAACGCGAACGTACAGTTTTCCGCACGGCCTTCCCGTCGCAAGGCCCCACCGAGGAGCCAAAGTGAACCGTTCGCTGCCATCCCTCTCGCGCCGTTCCGTCCTGATCGGCCTGTCGGCCCTGCCGCTGGCGGGCCAGGCCCAAAGCTACCCGTCCAAGCCGGTTACGCTCGTGGTCGGGTACGCGCCGGGCGGCACCACGGACATCGTCGCGCGGCTGGCGGCCCAGGCCCTCGGCGCCGCGACCGGCAAGACCTTCATCGTCGAGAACAAGGGCGGCGGCAGCACGACGATCGCGACCGGCTACGTCGCCAAGGCGCCGGCCGACGGCTACACCCTGCTGGCCAACGAGATGACGCAGACGATCGTGCCGTCGCTCTTTCCGAAACTGGCCTTCGACCCGATCAAGGACCTGGCCGCGGTGACGGTCTTCGCCGAGGCGCCCTACGTGCTGGTGGTCAACGCCAACGTGCCGGCGAAGAACCTGCGCGAGCTGGTGGCGCTCGCCAAGGCCCAGCCCGGCAAGCTCAACTTCGCCTCGGGCGGCGCCGGCAGCGGTCCGCACATCGCCGGGGAACTGCTCAAGAGCGTGGCCGGCATCGAGATGACCCACGTCGCCTACAAGGGGTCCGGGCCCGCGGTGCAGGACCTGCTGGGCGGCCAGGTGGAAGTGCTGATCACCGCGGCGCCCACCGTGTCCGCGCAGCTTGCCTCGGGCCGCATGCGGCCGCTGGCGGTGGCGCACACCAAGCGGCTGTCCTCGCTGCCGAACGTCCCGACCGCGGCCGAAGCCGGCTTCCCTGAATTCCGCATCGCCAACTGGTTCGGCCTGGCCGCGCCCAAGGGCACCCCGCCCGACGTCATCAACTACCTGCAGGCCGAGGTGCAGAAGATGATCAAGCGCCCGGACGTGCGCGAGAAGCTGCTGGCGGCGGGGGCCGAGCCCGTGTCCATGACGCCGGCCGAAGCCAATCGCCACATCGAAACGGAAGCGCAGCGCTGGGCCGAGCTGATCCAGAAAGCACGCATCAAGGTGGACTGAGCCACCGATCACGAAAGACCGAATGAAGATCGCCAAAATCGAGCCCCTGCACGTGGGGCAGTTCATGTACGCCCGGGTGACCACCGACGAAGGAATCGTCGGCTACGGCGAGGCCGGCACCTGGGGCCACATCGAAGCCGCGGGCGCCTGCATCCGGCGGTTCGCCGAATACCTCGAGGGCAAGGACGCGTTCGCGATCGAGCATCACTGGAACGTGATGCACCGGTTCAGCTACTTCCAGGGCCTGGCCGAGAACGCCGCGATCTCGGCCATCGACATCGCGCTGTGGGACATCAAGGGCAAGGCGCTGGGCGTGCCGATCTACGAGCTGCTGGGCGGGGCGGCCCGCCGCAAGGCCCGCATCTACGGCCACATCTACGAGAACACGATCGAGAAGATGCTGGTCGAGTGCCGGGCCAAGATGGAGGCGGGCTTCAACGCGTTCGGCCACCTCAACCCGTTCCTGGACGAAGGCCACGACCAGGTCTATTTCAAGACCCACATCAAGAAGATGCGCGACGCCATCGACAACACCAGGCGCATGCGCGAGGTGGTCGGCGACCGCGTCGACCTGCTGGTCGAGATCCACCGCCGGCTCACGCCGGCCGAGGCGATCGTGTTCGCCCGCGGCATCGAGGAGACCCATCCGATGTTCATCGAGGATCCGATCCGCCCCGAGAGCGCCGATGCGATGGCGCGCGTGGCCGAGAAGATCCACATCCCGATCGCGACCGGCGAGCGGTTCGCGACGATCTACGAATTCCAGGCGCTGATGGCCCGCGGCGGCGTCGAGTACGCGCGGGTGGACGTGTGCCTGTGCGGCGGCATCACCGGCGCGCGCAAGGTGGCCGCGATGGCCGAGGCCCACCAGGTGCAGGTGGTGCCGCACAACCCGCTGTCGCCCATCGGCCTGGCCGCCTGCCTGCAAGTGGCCGCGGCGATCCCGAACTTCGCGATCCAGGAGTACGCGACCGGATTCGAGGCCGGGATCTTCGAATCGCGGCCCGAGCACCTGGGCAGCAATGTCGTGGACAAGGTGCCGCTGCCCGAAAACGGCTTCGTCGACATCCCCTCCGGCCCGGGGCTGGGCATGAACCTGCTGGCGGACGCGCAGAAGATCCGGCCGCCGCTGTCCAAGCCGATCTCCATGCGCCCGCATTTCGACGGGTTCGTCGTCGACCAGTAGTCGGGCCGGCGCCGGCGCGGCCGGCGACCGGGTGCGGCGCGGCGCGCGGCACGAAGTGGTCGCCCGGCCCGCCGCCCGGCGGTCAGCGTCCGCGCTGGCCCGCCGCGCGCGCCGCGTTGCCGACGGCCCGGCGCTGCGCCGCCTGCTCGGTGAAGCGGCGATCGAGCTGGGTGCAGACCAGGTCGCACAGGCGGTAGACCGTCTCGTCCGCGAAGTGGTAGTAGGCGCTCGTGCCGCGCTGGGTCTTGGCCACCAGCCCGCACTGGGCGAGCACGGCCAGATGCTTGGACACGTTGGCCTGCGTGCAGCCGGTCGCCGCCGTGATCTCGCCCACGTTGCGTTCGCCGTCGCGCAGGTGCCTGAGGATGCGCAGCCGCATCGGCACCGACAGGGCGGCGAAGTAGCGGGCGACCAGCGCCAGCGCGTCGTCATCGAGGTTCTTCATGGCGTCATCCCCTCAAAAACCGGTGGTCCCGTCCGGCGACAGTCCATAACTGTATCGACATATAGCTGATTTGGATCAAAGTGGCAAAGCGATCCGGCTCCTAATTTTGTCCGGAAAGGGGGTCGGACCACATGCTCACCCGGTGTCTTGCAGCCTGTTCCATGGCCGTGTTGCTCCTGGGCGTCGCGCACGCCCAGGCGCCGGCCAAATCTTCCGCGGCGCCGCCGCTGCATGCCAGATTCAAGATCCTCAAGCAGGACTTCCGCTCCGGCCCCGAGGTCACCAGGGCCTGCCTGACCTGCCACAAGGAGTCGGCCAGGCAGATCCACAAGACCCAGCACTGGAAGTGGGAGTACGTGAACCCGGCCGGGCAACTGCTCGGCAAGCGCCACGTCGTCAACAACTTCTGCACTTCCACGGCCACCAACCTGGGCGCCTGCGCGTCGTGCCACGTCGGCTACGGCATGAAGGACGCCAAGACCTTCGACTTCACTTCGGAAGCGAACGTCGATTGCCTGGTCTGCCATGACACGACCGGCCGCTATGCCAAGCCTGGCGGCCTGGCCGGCCACGTGCTGACGCAGGACACCGAGCTGCTGCCCGGCTCCGGCAAGGTCGTCAAGGGGATCAACCTGTCGTCGATCGCGCAGGCGGTGGGCCGCAGCAGCCGCGCCTCGTGCGGCAGCTGCCACTTCCTGGGCGGCGGCGGCGACGGCGTCAAGCACGGGGACATGGACTCGTCGCTGGAAGCGCCCGACGCCGCCCTGGACGTCCACATGGATGCCAAGGGCCTGAACTTCAGCTGCGCCAGCTGCCACCGCACCAGCAACCACGACGTGCCGGGCAGCCGCTACGGGCCGATGGGCGTGACCCTGACCTGCACCAACTGCCACAGCGAGGCGCCCCATGCCTCCAAGGACATCAACCGGCACAACGCGAAGATCGCGTGCCAGACCTGCCACATCCCGACCTTCGCGCGCGGCGGCGTGCCGACCAAGATGGTCTGGGACTGGTCGACCGCCGGCCAGCGCGGCGCGGACGGCAAGCCGCTGGTGCGGCGCAATGCCGAAGGCTACGAGGTCTACAACGGCATGAAGGGCGACTTCACGCTCGCCGAGAACGTGGTGCCCGAGTACGCCTGGTTCAACGGCAAGGTGACCTACACCCTGGCGCGCGACAAGCTCGATCCGAAGAAGGGCCCGGTGGCCATCAACCGGTTCGAAGGCAGCCCGACCGACGGCAAGTCGAAGATCTGGCCGGTGAAGGTGTTCCGCGCCAGGCAGGCCTGGGACCCGGTCAACCGGACGCTGGCCGTCACGCACCTGGCCGGCAACGACAGCACCGCGTACTGGACCAACCTCGACTGGCCCAAGGCCGTGGCCACCGGCATGGCTGCCGTCGGCGCGCCGTTCTCGGGCCAGGTCGGCTTCATCGAGACCTACAGCATGTGGCCGATCACGCACATGGTGGCGCCCAAGGCCAAGGCGCTTGCCTGCGAGGCCTGTCACGCCGAGAACGGCCGCATGAAGAACGTGCCCGGCGTTTCGCCGGAATGAGGGCGCGGCGCGCGGCGCGGCGACAGCCGCGCGGCCGCCCACGACAACAACAGCGCGCACACCGGCGCGCCGCATCGAAGAGGAGGGGGCCACCGCGCGAGGGCGCCGGCGGTCCCGGAGGAGCTCATCCCGACAAGGAGCAATCGATGAGCAGGAGAAAGCTGTCCCGCGTCATGGCCGCCGTGGCGGTCGTGCTCGCGCCGATGGCGGCCGCGGCCGCCGAAGAAGACGTGCTGAGGAGGATCGAGGCGCTGTCGCGCGAGATCGAGCAGCTGAAGGCCCAGGTGCGGGCCACCGAGGACAAGGCGGCGAAGAGCCAGGCCGACGTCCAGGCCCAGGCCAGGCGCAGCGAGGAGCGCTCGCTGGAGCGCTGGCTGACGGTCGGCGGCGACTACCGCTTCCGCGTCGACAGCCTGCGCGGCGAAACGCGCCCCTTCACGGACGTCGGCGCCACCTTCGCCAATGCGCAGAACCGGCTGCAGGGCGACTTCTTCGCCAACCCCAGCGGCGCGTCGGCGTACTTCGGCGCGCCGCAGGCCGGCGGCATGAGCACGGCCGGCGCGCTGTCCGGTCTCATGGCGTTCGCCCAGGGCATGAACGCGGTGCGCACCTACAACGACGCGCTGGCGTTCCTCGGCGCGCCGCGCAACGCCGGCATGGCCCAGGGCATAGGCGCCTTCGCCGCGCAGGTGCCGGCGCACAAGCCGAAGAACGACACGCTCTACACCAACCGCCTGCGCCTGGACCTGCACGCGAAAGCGACGCAGGACGTGAGCGTGACGACGCGCCTGGCGATGTACAAGACCTTCGGCGCGCAGGACGATGCCGCCGTGGTCAACGGCGGGGCGGCGCCGTTCTTCGCCGACCGGGTGGGGGTCTTCGACGGCACGGTGGGACACCTGCCCTCCAGCGGCCAGGTGAGCGTCGACCGCGCCTACGGCACCTGGAGCAACATCGGCGGACGCGACCTGTGGTTCTCGGTGGGCCGGCGCCCCTCCACCAACGGCGCGCCCGGCAACCTGAAGCTCAACGAACCGCGCCCGGGCAACGGCGGCACGCCTTCGCTGCTGGTCGACTATGCCTTCGACGGGATGACGCTGGGCTACGCGCCGGACATCGACAACCTGCCGGGCGCGTACGGCAAGATCTGCTACGGCCGCGGCTTCGAGAGCGGCCTGCGCCGGACGCCGGCCAATTCGATCGCCGACACCGACATGCTGGGCATCTCGCTGGTGCCGATCGACAGCGACAAGCTGCGCGTCTGGGCGCAGTGGAATCGCGGCTTCCACATCTTCGACGCGCCGGCGATGAACGGCACCTACTTCGGCACCACCGCCCCGAAGGCGGACCTGGGCGACATCGACTGGTTCGGCGTCGGCGCGATGAGCACGCTCAAGAACGTCGGTCCGGGCAACCTGAACTTCTTCGGCGACGTCGCCTTGAGCGTCACCCGCCCGAACCAGAACGTGTCGGCGGCCTTCGGCTTCCAGGGCCTGCTCACCGGCGGCTTCCTGGCGCCCGAGGCGGCCAGCCGCAAGCGCGGCAACGCCATCGCCGTCGGCCTGCGCTACGACCTGCCGTCGCGCACCAAGATCGGCCTGGAGTTCAACCGCGGCTCGAAGAACTGGATCACGTTCGCGCCGGCGGCCGACGACATCTGGACCGCCAAGGCCGGCACGCGCGGCGACGTCTGGGAGGCCTATCTCATCCAGGAGCTGGCCGGCAAGCCGATCTCTTCGTTCGGCTCCAAGGCGTTCTTCAAGCTCGGCGCCCAGTACTACGACTTCAAGTACACGGGCAGCAACAACTGGGTCGGCGCGCCGGTGCGCATCAGCGACATGAACGGCCAGTTCAGCGCGCTGACGCCGCTCAGGAAGGCCTGGGACATCTACGGCACGTTCGAAGTGAAGTTCTGAGAAGGATCGAATCATGAGCACGACATTGGCAGGCGGCTTGCGGGTCGCCGTTCTCCTGGCGGCGGCATGGGCCGCGCAAAACGCCGCGGCGCAGGACGTGACGGTGGTGGGGCCGGTCACGAAGATCGAGCTGGCGGCCGACGGCGCCTCGGCCGTCGCCACCTTGAAGGACGGCAAGTCCGGCGCCGAGGTGAAGCTGAACGTCACGGACGAACTCACCCTCGACAAGTTCAAGGACAAGCGCATCGTCGAGGGCGACGAGATCCGCGCCCGCTTCCAGCAAAGCGGCGGCGGCAACGCCAGCAAGTCGTTCCGCAAGACGGCCGGCTGCTGAAGGGAGGGCTGCATGAAGACACGGACCAGGACCGCCCTTGGCGCGGTCATCGCCATGATGATCTTCTGCCCGGCGCTGCCCGGTGGCAGCGCCACGGGGCCGGCCGCCGCCGCCGCGCAGACGGTGCCGGACGCGGCCGGCCGCTACCCGCACCAGGTCGACACGGCCACGGTGAAGCAGTACGCCGTGCTGCCCAAGCGCGAGGACGTGACCATCGTCGATGCGCGCCCGGCGGCGCGCAAGTACGACCTCGGCCACATACCGACGGCGATCAACATCCCGGACAGCCAGTTCGAGCAGCTGGCGCCCAAGCTGCTGCCGCCGGACAAGTCGCAACTGGTGATCTTCTACTGCGACGGGCCGGAGTGCATCCTGAGCCACCAGTCGGCGTTCAAGGCCGGCCGGCTCGGCTACACCAATGTGCGGGTCTACGCGGACGGCTTCCCCGGCTGGGTGCAGGCCGGCCACCTGGCGGCGGTGAGCATCGCGCACCTGAAGAGGCTGCTGGACGAACAGTCGCCGCTGACGCTGGTGGATGCCCGGCCCAAGGAGCGCAAGTACGACCAGGGCCATATCCCCGGCGCCATCAGCCTGCCCGATTCGCAGTTCGACGCGCTCGCGGCCGCGCGCTTGCCGGCCGACAAGGCGGCGCCGCTGTACTTCTATTGCGACGGGCCGACCTGCAAGTTGAGCAACGATTCGGCCGAAAAGGCCGTGAAGCTCGGGTACCGCAACGTGAAGGTCGTGCCCGAGGGCTGGCCCGGCTGGCAGCATGCGTACGGCGCCGCCGGCGTCGGCGCGCCGGCGATCGTCGCCGGCAAGGAGCCCGGCACCATCGCCGTCGAATCGTTCGAGCGCATCTACCGCGAGGCGCCGCAGACGGTGCACCTGATCGACGTGCGCGACCCGCAGGAGTTCGCTGCTGGCACCTTCAAGGGTGCGCTCAACATGCCGGTCGCCACGCTCGAGGCCAACCTCGACCGGCTGCCGGCCGACAAGCCGATCGTGTTCTTCTGCGGCGCCGGCGGCCGCAGCGGCGAAGCGCACGACCTGGTCAAGGCGGCGCGCCCGCAGCTCAAGACCCTCTTCCTGGACGCCAGGATCAAGTGGACGGCCAACGGGACGTACAGCATCGCCGGCAAGTGACGATGCCCGGCCGCAGCAGCCCTGGCGCCGCGCCGCGGCGGCGACGCTAGAACTGGAACAGCGTCAGACCCACGCCGACGCTGGTCTGGCGGTGGTTGTAGTCGAGCAAGGTCTCACCATAGCCGCTGAACAGCTGCGCGTACCAGCGCAGGCCGGCCGGCTGCGAACGGCTGACGGGGTAGGTCCAGTCCAGCTGCAGCGACCCGCGGCGGCCGGTGGCCGCGTGGGTGCGCCAGGTCAGCGACGCCGTCGACAGGCCGGGCAGCCAGGAGGCGATCACCTCCGTGTTGCCGATGAAGCTGGCCATGTCGGGGTTGTCGTCGTTGGTCTTCTCGCCGATGCGCCGATAAGCGCGCAGCAGGAGCCCGAACTCGCCGCGGTCGAACGCGGCCGTCGCGTGCACGCGGTTCCAGCTGCGCGACAGCGCGCCGCCCTGGCCATTGGACTGGTGGGCGATCCCCAGTTGCGCCATGCGCCAGCGCCAGCCGGCGCCGAGCGTGCCCAGGCTGGCCGGCACCGGCACGACGTAGATCGCTTCGGGCTGGTAGTCCGTGCTGCGAAAGGGCGACGATTCGCTGGGCGTCCATACCTGCCACAACGACCGTTGCGTGAAGGCGAACCAGAGGTCGGCGTCGGGCAGCACCAGGCCTTGCGCCACTTTCGCGCGCAGCGACACCTGCAGCTTGGCCTCGCTGGCGCGATACGCCGGCCGGTCGGTGACGGTGCCGCGCGTCGGGCTGGCCGGGCTGCGGTTGATGCTGGAACTGGTGTGCAGCGGCAGCACGAAGTTGGGCAGGTAGGTGCGCACCACGAACGTCCCGCGCTTGGTGGCCGGCGACAGCTCCCACGCCTTGTCGAACACGGTCGCCACGGGCGCCGTCTCGGACGCTGCCGCAGCGGGCGGCGTCACGGGCGCCAGCGCCGTGCCGGGCGCCGGTGCGGACGCGGCGGGGACGGCGGGAACGGCGGCGCCCGCCGCGCGGAACAGCCTGTCGTAGCAAGCCAGCCGGCGTGCGTCGTCGTCCTCGTGCACGCAGTCCGGCAGCGCCTGCGCGGCCGCGCCCGCGACGCCGGCGCCCAGGCAGACGGCCGCGCCCCACTGCCATGTCGCACTGCGTCCCCAACGACGCCCTCGATTGCCGATCTCCACTGCGCACCTCCCGGGCCGATGATACGCAGCGGCCGGCGGGCAGGCTCTGGCACACTGTCCGGCTTTCGCTCCACCAGCACGCCTCACCTTGCGAGCCAGCGCCCCAGTTCCCGATGCCGATCCGGACGCCGGCGCCGGCGCGCCGCCACGGCGCGGCCGGGCGCTGGAGGTGCTGCTCGCTTTCCTGCGGCTCGGCCTGACCTCCTTCGGCGGCCCGGTCGCGCACCTCGGTTATTTCCGCGCCGAGTTCGTCGAGCGGCGCGGCTGGCTGGACGATCGCAGCTACTCGGACCTGGTCGCCCTCTGCCAGTTCCTGCCGGGGCCGGCCAGCAGCCAGGTCGGCATGGCGCTGGGCCTGTCGCGGGCCGGCTGGCTCGGGGCGCTGATGGCATGGATCGGCTTCACGCTTCCTTCGGCCCTCGCGCTCATCGCCTTTGCCCATGGCGTCGCGCGCTGGGGCGAGGTCGCCGCCTCGGGCGTCGTGCAGGGCCTGAAGGTGGCCGCCGTGGCCGTGGTGGCACAGGCGGTGTGGGGCATGGCGAAGGCCTTGTGCCCCGACCGCGTGCGGGCCGGCCTGGCGATCGGCGCCGCGCTGCTCACGCTCGCCGTGCCCTCCGCCCTGGGCCAGGTCGGCGCCATCGCCGGCGCCGGCCTGATCGGCTGGCGGCTGGTGAAGGTGCCGCATCAGCAGCCGGTGGCGCATCGTGGCTCCGGCGTCTCCCGGGGCTGGGCCGTGGCGGCATCGACGCTGTTCGTCGCGCTGCTGGCGGGCCTGCCGCTGGTCGCTGCCGCCAGCGGCTCGGCGACCTGGGCGCTGGTCGACGGGTTCTATCGGGCCGGCGCGCTGGTGTTCGGCGGCGGCCACGTCGTGCTGCCGCTGCTCCAGGCCACCGTGGTGCCGAGCGGCGCCGTCGGCAGCGCCGAGTTCCTGGCCGGCTATGGCGCCGCGCAGGCGGTCCCCGGTCCGCTCTTCACCTTCGCGGCCTACCTCGGCGCGGTGGCGCACGGTCCGCTCGCCGGCTGGGTCGGCGGCTTCGTGTTCCTGGTCGTGATCTTCATCCCGGCGTTCCTGCTGATCGTGGCCGCGCTGCCGTTCTGGGACGAGCTGCGGCAACGCGACGCCGTGCAGTCGGCGATGGCCGGGGTGAACGCCGGCGTGGTCGGCATCCTCCTGTCGGCCCTGTACGACCCGGTGTGGACCAGTGCCATCCACGGCCGCGCGGCGTTCGGCCTGGCGCTCGCCGCGTTCGGGCTCCTGGTGCATGGGCGGGTGTCGCCGGTGCTGGTCGTGGCGTTCGCGGCCGCCGGCGGCTGGCTCCTGCTTGGCTAGTCGGCGCCGCGCGCATCGCGTCGTAGGCGGGCGCGCACCCGTCAACGCCCTGGGGTCCTACCCGGCCGGCGCGAGCGGGTGCCCATGATCGCCCCATGCCGAGCAAGCGACCCGAACCACCCCCGGACCTGGAGATCTCCTGGCGCACCGAAGAACTCGGGCCGGAAACGCGGCGGCGCCTGTTCGAAAAGCTGGTGCCTTCGGGACGCCCCGGCGCGCAGCGCGACGGCCCGCCGCTGGCGAAGGAGCCCAAGCAGGGCGGGCGCGGCGACGGCCCGAAACGCCGCAAATAGGCGGCGGTGGCCGCGGCGTCAGTCCAGCAGCGCGCGCTTGAGCGGCTCGATCCACTTGCCGGTCTTGGGCGAATACACGCCGAACTCCGAGGCGAACTCCCAGAACGTCCACGGGATGCCGCGGCGCTCGGCCTCGTCGCGCACGATCCGCGTATAGGTCTCGCGCGACTTCATGTCCACCTTCTCGTAGGTGCCGAACTCGCCGAGGTGCAGCGGGTAGCCATTGGCGACGCTCCATTGCCGCGCCGTGTCCAGCGCATCGGTGATCGCCTTGCGCTGCCCGGCGTCGCAGCAGGTGGTGCCGAGCGGAAACGGCTTGGCCAGGTGCTCCACGCCCTGGTGGGTGAAGTTGAAGGGATCGTAGTTGTGGATCGAGACGATGATGTTGCGGTCCGCCGGCAGCCGCAACTTCTTCAGCTCGTACACGCTGTTCCATTCGCCGGGCCCGATCAGCACCGGCCGGGTCGGATTCGATGCGCGCACGGCGGCGAGCACCTGCGGCGCCAGCGTGTTCCAGGCCTCGCCGTTGAGCCGGCCGTTCGGCTCGTTGAGCAGTTCGAACAGCAGCTTCGGCGACCGGTCGCGGTAGCGCTGCGCGATCTGGCGCCACATGTTCACCAGCCGTGTCTCCAGCACGGCGGCGTCCACCGGCGTTTCGTTCGGGTGCAGCCCGGCGCCCGACAGCTGGTTGTAATGGTGCATGTCGACGATCACGTACACGCCCTTGGCCAGCAGCGCATCCACCACCTGGTCGACCCGGGCGGCGAAGGCTTCGTCGATCTTGGCGTCCGCCGTCGGCGCCGCATGGTTGCTCCAGCGCACCGGCACCCGCACGGTGTTGAAGGCGCCGGCGACCTGCTCGATATAGGCCGGCTCGACCCGCACGCCCCAATCGCCTTCGCGCGGGGCTTCCAGCATGTTGCCGAGGTTGATGCCGCGGCCGAGCGCCTGCGCGGTCGCGCAGGTCTGCTGGGTCACCGCGCTGCACGACGGCGGCGGGGGCAGGGCGGCCCGGCGCGGCGCTTGCGCCTGGGCGGCGCCGAGCGCGGCGCACAAGAGAAGGGCTGAAACGGTTCTGTTGATCACTGGTCGTTGCTGTCGAGGAAAGGGTGGGGCGGCCGCCGTTCGATGCGTGCCGGCGGTACCGTGCAGCTCGGCACGAGCGGCTCTGCGGCGCATTCTGCTGGGCCGCGCCGAGCGGGCGCAAGCGCGGCGCCAGCGGTCGCGGCCAAGTCCTACAGCGCAGCTGCCAGCGCGGCGGCGGAAGGCGCCCGCCCAGATGTGACGGCCGTCACAGCCCCGCGCGCTGCGCTCGCGCTGACCTCGCCTTCCACGCGCTCGCGATTCCCGCGCCTGCGGCGCTTGTTCGTTGCTCCCGGGCCACGCCGGGCGTCGCGACGATTTGTAACTTGTTCGCCGCGCACGTGCCGCGTCCCACTGGCCGGCGGCCGCGCGGCACATACGGTCGAGCGGCAAACCGGCATCCCGCGATGCATCGGGCTCGGCCACTGCACTGGTGTGAGCAGATGTTGCCGCCAGACTTGTTGCCGCCGGACACGTCCGACATGGACTCGGGAACCGCTCTTGCGACGGCCCGCCCAGTGGCCGCTTTTCATGTCATCTCCGCCTGATTCCGGGCTATGGAGCTCGTCCTACATCAAGAGCACCGTGTTTCCCACATCAACAAAAAGGGCCCCGTTCTTACAGTGGCAGCCTCGGAAGCACAGCATTTTTCACGTGCCACCAGGGCCTACGTCATGAACAACATCACAACACCACTGCCAGAGCGCGACCCGTCGAAATTCCTCCAGATCGCCGGGCAGGGAGCGGGCGTGGCCACCCACGCCGAGCTGTGGCGCTGGCTGCAGGGGGATGTGCAGCAATGGCTCAGCCACGATGCGATGCTGGTGGGATGGGGCGACTTCAGCAGTGGCGACCTGCACTACGACCTGGTGTCCAGCGTGCCCGGCTTGCGCTCCCACAACTTCACGCCCGCCTGCATCGCGCCCTTCGTCGGCTACCTGCGCGATTGCTGGGTCGCGGCGCAGCAGGCGCCGTGCCAGGTCGACATCACCGGCTGCCAGCAACTGCTGGGCCATTGCAACTGGGCCTCGGCGCAGGCCATCGCCAGCATGCGCACGGCGCTCGTCCATGGCACCACCGACGGCCCGCGCGGCGGCGAACGCATCTTCGCCGCGCTCAGCATGCAGACGAGCCTGCCGCCCGGCGGCGGCAGCGCCCTCAAGCTGCTGCTGCCGTTCATCGACACCGCCCTGCGCCGCATCCCGCCGGCGCCGGTGCGCGAGGCCGCCTGCGACCGCCAGGGCGTGCACACGGCCCGGGTGCCCGCCCTGAGCGAACGCGAACGCCAGATCATGGACTGGGTCGCGCTCGGCAAGACCAATCCCGAGATCGGCTGCATCCTGCGCATCAGCGAGTTCACGGTGAAGAACCACATGAAGAGCATCTTCACCAAGCTCGACGTCACCAACCGCGCGCAGGCCGTCGCCAAACTCAACCGGATGGCCGCCTATGCGTGAAGCCGATCCGATGCTGGCCGTCGCGGCCCCGCGCGTGCCGCCGATCCGCTTGGTGCCCTCGCTGGGGCAGAGCCGGCTGCTGCAGGCGCTCGAGGCCGGCCTCGAGCCGCTGGTCACGGTGCTTTCGCTGTGGCTGCTGGTGTGGTTCTTCGACGACGAGCTGGGCTCGGCGTGGCTGATCGCGTCGGTCGTCGTCTTCGCGCTGGCGTTTCCCGGGCGGCCGCAGCTGCGGCTGTCGCCCGGGCGGGTGGTGGCCGGCACGCTGCTGACCTGGACCTGGACCGCCGGCCTGCTGCTGGCGATGGGCTTCGCCACCGGCCACATGAACGATTTCGCGCCCGCCATCGTCGTCAACTGGCTCTGGTTCGCCCCGGTGGCGCAACTGGCCAGCCACTGGGCGCTGCGCACCGCCGCGCCGCACCTGGTTCGGCTGCAGGGCCCGGCGCTGCGCGCGGTCGTGGTCGGCCTGAACGAGCAGGGCTGCGCGCTGGCCGACCGGCTGGTCGGCGCCGCCGACACCGGCATCGAGCTGCTCGGCTTTTTCGACGACCGCACGCCCGACCGGCAGTACGGGGCCGACCGCCACCGCATGCTGGGCCGCATCGCCGACATCGCCGCGTACGCCAAGGCGAACCGGGTCAACCTGATCTACCTGTCCTTGCCGATGGCCTCGCAGCCGCGGATCAAGGAGCTGCTCGACGCGCTGAAGGACACGACGTCGTCGGTCTACTTCGTGCCCGACATGTTCGTGACGGACCTGATCCAGGGCCGCACCGATTCGGTCTGCGGCCTGCCGGTGATCTCGGTCTGCGAGACGCCGTTCCGCGGCCCCGCCGGCGTGCTCAAGCGCATCAGCGACATCGTCCTGGCCGCGCTGATCCTGCTGCTGCTGTCGCCGTTCATGGTCGCGATCGGCCTGGCCGTGAAGCTCAGCTCGCCGGGCCCGGTGATCTTTCGCCAGCGCCGCTACGGGCTCGACGGCGAGGAGATCATCGTCTACAAGTTCCGGTCGATGACCGTGACCGAGGACGGCGGCCAGATCCAGCAGGCGCGCAAGAACGACGCGCGGGTGACGCGGCTGGGGTCGATCCTGCGCAAGACCTCGCTGGACGAACTGCCGCAGTTCGTCAACGTGCTGCAGGGCCGCATGAGCGTGGTCGGGCCGCGCCCGCATGCCGTCGCCCACAACGAGATGTACCGCGGCCTGATCAAGAGCTACATGGTGCGCCACAAGGTCAAGCCGGGCATCACCGGCTGGGCCCAGGTGAACGGGTTCCGCGGCGAGACCGATTCGCTGGAAAAGATGGAAGGGCGCATCCGCTGCGACCTCGACTACCTGCGCAACTGGTCGCTGCGACTCGACCTGTACATAATCTGGAAGACCGTACGCCTGGTCTTCCGCGACAGCGCCGCTTACTAGGACTGATAGTCCAACGGAGCCATTGGTGAGAGCCCGGGTGTACGCGATGATTCCCATCCATGTGACGCTGCACGGCGCCCGCGGGTGGGCGCATGCCCCGGCGCACGGGACGCTTCAGAAGAAAGCGCGAGGACTCCCTTGAAGAAACATTCCACCATCGGCCCCCTGCTCACCGTGGCATCGATCTGCCTGGTGCCCGTGGCACTGCAGGCGCAGACGACGGGCCAGTCGCAGCCGTCGGCCCCCTCCGTGCCGAGCACGCCCTCGTTGCCGACGACGCCGTCGCAGCCGGCGGGCCTGCCGTATCCGTCGAACATCTGGTATCCCGGCACGGCCGGCTTCCAGCCGGCCGGCACCCAGGCGTCGACGGTCTCCGACCAGACCAGTCCCGCGTTCCAGCTGCGTGCGCTGGCGGCCGTCGAGCACGAAAGCAACGTGCTGCGCACGCCCGGCGGCGGCGTCTCCGACCAGGCGCTGATCGCCGGCATCGGCGCGCGCGCCGACCGGCGCTACGGCCTGCAGCGCTTTCGCGCCGACATCGAGGCCAACACCTACCGCTACGACCGCCAGTCCGACCTGAATTACTCGGTCTTCAACTACGCGCTGGCCTGGGACTGGTCGCTGACGCCGCGCTTGCATGGCGTCGCTAGCGCCGATCGCAAGCAGTACCGCGAAGTGGCGACCGATCCGGTCGCGCTGGTCAACCGCGTGGGCAAGCGCACCGAGCGCAACGAGGTGCTGGAAGGCGTGTTCGAAGCCGGCGCGGCGCTGCGCCTGATGGCCGGCGCCTCGCACACCAAGGCCAGCAGCACCGAGCCCGCCACCTGGGACGCGAGCCCGTCGGTGACCAGCGCGCGCGTCGGCGTCGGCTACGAGCTGGGCTCCGGCACCTCGCTGTGGGGCCGCTACCGCCGCGGCGACGGCAGCTACGGCGACCCGACCCCCGGCGCGTCCACCGGCGACTTCAAGGAAAACGAAGCCGATCTGCTGCTGAAGTGGCCGGTGAGCGGCAAGACCTCGGTCGAAGCGCGGCTGGGCCACCTGGAGCGCAACCACGACACCAACACCCGGCGCGATTTCAGCGGCATGGTCGGCAGCGCCGGCGTGTCCTGGGACGTGACGGGCAAGACACGCGTGATCGCCGGCGTCAGCCGCGACCTCAGCGCCACCGGCCTGGCCACCGGCGGGCACGTGCAGAGCAACCGCTTCTACGTGGGCCCGGTCTGGAAGGCGACCTCGCTGATCGCGGTGAACGCGCGCTACGACCGCGTCTCGCGCGACTGGAAGAACGTGCCGGCGGGCTCGGCCGAAGTGGGCCGCAACGAATCGATCGAGATGCTGTCCGCGGGCGTCGAGTGGGAGCCGCGTCGCTGGCTGGCCGTGTCCGGCTACGTCCGCGGCGAACGCCAGAAGTCCAACCTCAACACGGGCTACCGCAACACCACCATCGGTGCCGCCGTGAAAGCCTATTTCTAGTGCCTCTATGAAGGGAGAAGTCTCATGCCACACCTGTTCCGATCAGCCTTAGCGCTCGTCCTGGCCGTTTGCGCGACGCTTGCGTCGGCGCAGAACGGCAAGCCGGCGGCCGCGCCCGAGTACAAGCTCGGGCCCGGTGACGCGATCAAGGTCCAGGTGTACCAGAACCCGGACCTCACCCTCGAGGCGAGGGTGTCGGAAGGCGGCACGATCAGCTATCCGCTGGTCGGCAGCGTTCCGATCGGTGGCATGAGCATCTCCGATGCCGAGAAGAAGATCGCCCAGGCGCTGCAGAACGGCAAGATCCTGAAGCAGCCCCAGGTGAACATCGTGCTGCTGCAGGTGCGCGGCAGCCAGGTCTCGGTCCTCGGCCAGGTGCAAAAGCCCGGCCGCTTCCCGCTCGAGACGACCACGGTCCGCGTCAGCGACATGCTGGCGCTGGCCGGCGGCGTCACGCCCACCGGCGACGACGTGCTGGTCGTCAGCGGCACCCGCGACGGCAAGCCGTTCCGCAAGTCCATCGACATTCCCAACCTGTTCAAGGGCGACCGCTCGCAGGACGACATCCTGCTGCAGCCCGGCGACACGCTCTTCGTGAACAAGGCGCCCACGTTCTACATCTACGGCGAGGCCCAGCGCCCCGGCACGTACAAGATCGAACGCGGCATGACCGTGCAGCAGGCGCTCGCGCAAGGCGGCGGCCCGACGGCCCGCGGCAGCGAGCGCGTGCGGCTCAATCGCACCCGCCCCGACGGCACCGTCGTGCAGCTCGAGCCGCGCCTGACGGACCCCGTGCTGCCCGGCGACGTGCTGTTCGTCAAGGAAAGCCTGTTCTGAACGCGAAGCACCAGGGAGCATCATGAGCCTGCACCAATTCTTTTCCATCATGCGCGCCCGCCGGCGCCTGGCAGGGCTGATCCTGCTGGGCACCGTGCTGCTGGCGCTGGCGTGGGTCTTCCTGCGCCCGGCCACCTACGTGGCGCGCGCGCCCGTCCTGGTGGACGTGCGCACCGATCCCACCGGCGGCACGCCGCTGCAGGGCATGGTGTCGCCCGGCTACATCTCGACCCAGATCGACATCATCAAGAGCGACCGGGTCGCCCAGAAGGTGGTGGAGCTGCTGCCGCCGGACCAGCAGCCGATGCTGCGGCTGCGCGAGGCCGCGCAGAAGGGCGCGGCGCCGCAGCAGTGGCTGGTGCACGCGATCCAGCGCGACCTCGAAGTCAAGCCGGCCCGCGAGAGCAACATCATCAACATCTCGTGGAGCGGGCGCACCCCGACCGAGGCGGCGCGGGTGGCCAACGCCTTCGCGCAGGCCTACCTCGACACCAACCTGAACCTCAAGACCGCGCCGGCCAAGCGCTACGCCGACTGGTTCGACCAGCAGGTGACCGCGGCCCGCGAGCGCCTGGAGAAGGCGCAGGACAAGCTGTCGGCGTTCCAGGAGAAGGCCGGCATCATCTCCAGCAACGAGCAGGGCGACTACGAGACCGCCCGGCTGTCGGAGCTGTCCCAGCAGCTGATGGTGGCGCAGGGCCGCCGCCGCGCCGGCGCCGGCGAGACCTCGTCGGAAGTGCTGCAGAGCCCGCTGGTGAACAACATGCGCGCCGACGTCGCCAAGCTCGAATCCAAGGTGCAGGAAGCTTCGGCCACCATGGGCCCCAACCATCCGAAGATGGTGCAGATGGAAGCCGAGCTGCGCTCGATGCGCTCGCGCCTGGCGGCCGAAAGCGCCCGCCTGGGCACCGCCGCGGCCGTGTCGACGCAGGCCAGCGCCAGCCGCATCCGCGAGCTGCAGGACGCCATCGCCGCGCAGAAGGCGCGGGTGCTGGCCACCAACAAGCAGCGCGGCGAGCTGTCGGTGCTGCAGCGCGAGGTCGACACCGCCCAGAAGGCGTTCGAGACGGTGAGCGCCAGCGCCGCCCAGTCGCGCCTGCAAAGCCAGATGACGCAGAGCAACGTGGTGTTCCTCGGCTCCGCCGTCGAGCCGCTCGGCCCCAGCGGCCCCACGCCGCTGCAGGCGCTGCTGGCCGCGCTCGGCGCCGGCACGCTGCTGGCCGTGGCCGGCGCGCTGCTGGCCGAACTGTCCAACCGCCGGGTGCGCTCGGTCGAGGACCTGACGATGGTGACGCAACTGCCGGTGCTGGGCATCCTGCCGGCGCCCAAGGCGCGGGTCACGCCGCTGCGGCTCACCAACGCGCCGCGCCGCCTGGCGCTCACTCCCCAACGGAGCCTTGCATGAACAGCCAGGTGTACCCCATGCCCAATCGAACCGACCTGGACATCAGCCTGGCCGGGCGCACGGACCTCGACTTCCCGGTCGGTTCGCGCGAGCCCGTCCAGCCGATGGGCCGCATGCTGATCGACTCCGGCCGGCTCGCGCCCGACGACGTCCAGCGCATCCTCGACTACCAGAGCCGCGCCGGCCTGCCCTTCGGCGAAGCCGGGGTCGCGCTGGGCCTGCTGGCCGACGACGACGTCCAGCAGGTGCTGGCCGCGCAGTTCGGCCATGCCGCGCTGTCGCCCGATTCGGGGCTGGCCGGCGAACTGGTCGCCGCCACCGATCCCGACAGCGACACCGTGGAGCACCTGCGCGCGCTGCGCAGCCAGCTGATGCTGCGCTGGTTCGAGAACGATGACCGGCAGGCCGCCCTGGCCGTCGTCAGCCCGGGCGCCGGCGAAGGCCGCAGCTACATCGCGGCCAACCTGGCCGTGCTGTTCTCGCAGCTGGGCAAGCGCACGATCCTGATCGATGCCGACCTGCGCCATCCGCGTCAGCACCAGATCTTCGGCGTTCCGGGCCGCGTCGGCCTGTCGGCGATCCTGGCCGGCCGCGCCGGCTGGGAGGCGGTGAGCGAGGTCAAGGCGGTGCCCGGCCTGTGGCTGCTGCCGGCCGGCGCCGTGCCGCCCAACCCGCAGGAACTGCTGGCCCGGCCCGGCTTCGCGCGCCTGATCGCGGCGCTGCGTTCGAGCTACGAGGTGATCCTGATCGACACGCCGGCCGCCGAGTCGTGCGCCGACGCCGGCACCATCGCCGCGCGCGCCGGCGCCGCCCTGATGGTGGCGTGCCGCGACCGCAGCTCGGTGCCGCGGCTGGCGAGCCTGTCGGAGGACCTGCGCCAGTTCGGCACCACGATCGTCGGCGCCGTGCTGAACGGCGCACCGGACCATGCCGCTCGCCGTTGAAGCGCGCGGCTGGCAGGGCCACTGGCAGCAGCTGGTGCGCTGCCTGGTGCGCATCCACTCGGACCGCGGCGAGCGGCAGCTGCTGGATTCGCTGACCCACCCGGCCGAGGCGACGGTGGTGGCGTTCGTCAACGCCCACGCGATGAACTCCGCGGCGACGTCGCGCGAGTTCTTCGAGGCGGTGCGGGCCGCGGACGTGGTGCTGCGCGACGGCATCGGCATGGCGATCCTGCTGAAGCTGCTGAACCTGGAGCCCGGCCTGAACCTCAACGGCACCGACCTGATCCCCAAGATCCTGCGCCGCTACGCCGGCCGGCCGATCGCGCTGTTCGGCACCGAGGACCCGTACCTGGCCCGGGCCCGGGAGGTGGTGATGTCGACGCTGGCGCCCGGCGGCCCGTGTACGACGGCCCATGGCTTCCTGGACACGGCCGCGTACGTGCGGCTGGCCCTGGAGCACCGGCCCAGCCTGATCGTGCTCGGCATGGGCATGCCGCGGCAGGAAGCGGTGGCCCGCGAGTTGCGGGCCGTGGTCGATTTCCCGTGCCTGATCGTCTGCGGCGGCGCCATCATCGACTTCATCGGCGGCAAGACCTCGCGCGCGCCGCGCTGGATGCGCGGCGCCGGCCTGGAATGGCTGTTCCGCCTGGCGCTGGAACCCAAGCGGCTGTTCAAGCGCTACGTGATCGGCAATCCGCTGTTCATCGCGCGCGCCCTGACGCTGGCGGCGGGCACCAGCCGACCGAGCCGCGGCGCGGCCACATAATCGGACAGCATGAACGTTCTGCTCACGGGCGGTGCCGGCTACATCGGCAGCCACACCTATGTGTCGCTGGTGGAGGCGGGCTTCACGCCCGTCATCCTCGACAACTTCGCCAACAGCCATCCGCGGGTGCTGGAGCGGCTGCAGACCATCACCGGCAGGCCCGTGCCCTGCGAGCGCGGGGACGTGCTCGACACGCCGTTCGTCGAGGGCGTGCTGCGCCGCCACGGCATCGGCGGCGTGGTGCATTTCGCCGGTGACAAGGCCGTCGGCGAGAGCGTCGCCCAGCCGCTCAAGTATTACCGCAACAACCTCGGCGGCGCCGTCAGCCTGATGCAGGCCATGGAGAACGCCGGCTGCGGCACGCTGGTGTTTTCCAGCAGCGCGACGGTGTACGGCGATCCGGCCAGCGTGCCGATCCGCGAGGACTTCCCGCGCAGCCACACCAATCCGTACGGCCACACCAAGCTCGTGATCGAGGACATGCTGGCCGCCCAGCAGGTGGCGCGGCCGGCGTGGAAGGTGGCGATCCTGCGCTACTTCAATCCGGTGGGCGCCCATCCGAGCGGGCTGATCGGCGAGGACCCGGCCGGCGTCCCCAACAACCTGATGCCCTACATCGCGCAGGTCGCCACCGGGCTGCGGCCGTTCCTGCAGGTGTTCGGCGGTGACTACCCGACGCCCGACGGCAGCGGCGTGCGCGACTACATCCACGTCTGCGACCTCGCGGAAGGGCATGTGGCGGCGCTCCAGGCGCTGGTCGACCGGGGCCGGAGCCTGACGGTGAACCTCGGCACCGGTCGCGGCAACAGCGTGCTCGAGGTGGTGCGCGCCTTCGAGCGGGCCAGCGGCCGGACGGTGCCGTACCGGTTGGTCGACCGCCGCCCGGGCGACGTCGCCCAGTGCTACGCCGATCCGGCGCTGGCCCGGGAGCTGCTCGGCTGGCGCGCCACGCGCACGCTGGCGCAGATGTGCGAGGACGCGTGGCGCTGGCAGAGCGCGAATCCGCACGGCTACCGCGACGCGGACGAAGCTGCCTCGGACGGCTGACCCAACAGCCGAACGCAGCGGTCTGCGTTCGGCTGTTGGGTTGGTTTCAGGTCGGCGAATCGCCCCCACGCAGCACGGTCACGTCCGGCAGCGACCCCGGCCGCTGCTGCAGGAACCACGCCGCCGACTGCTGCAGCGTGACCGCATACGGGGTCCACTGCAGCCCCAGTTCGCGGCTGGCGCGGCTCGCATCCAGCCGCAGGTGGCGCTCCCACAGCCCCAGCAGGTTCGGCGGCAGCGGCACCGGCACGAAGCGCGCGTCGCCCAGCAGCCTCTTGGCCAGGATCTCCGCCACCTTCAGCGGCGGACCCGCCAGCATCGCGTCCAGCCGCAGCTGCCGCGACGACAGCCGGCGCACCGGCGTCGCGCCGATCGCCAGCGCGAGGTCGACGAAGTACTCGTTCCAGCGCGGACTGTCCGGCGCCGCCAGGTTGTAGGTGCGCACGCCCGGCCGGGCGTCGGCGTCGCGCAGGGCGGCCAGCACGGCCTGGCAGACGTCGTCGACGTGGACCAGGTTCGACCAGCCGTCGCCGGCGGCACCGAGGTCGCCCAGGCGCCCCGCCTGCAGGAAGCGGGCGATGCGCCCCACCCAGAGATCGCTGCCTGGGCCCCAGACGCAGCCGGGCCGCAGGATCGTCACCGCGCCCCCGCGTTCGGCGAACCCGTTCATGTGGCGCTCGGCCTCGCACTTCGCCTGCGCATACCAGCCCAGCGAGCCGTCGAGCGCGGTGCTCTCGTCGACCCGCCCCTCGACCGTGCCGTACACCGCCATCGAGCTCAGATGCACGATCCGGCGGCAACCGGCCTCCAGCGCGGTGCGGGCGAGCACCCGCGCGCCTTCGCCGATGGCCGCGGCGTTGCCGGCCACGCAGTTGACCACGGCGTCGACATCGCGCAGCGCCGTGCGCAGCGCGGCCGCGTCGCGGGTGTCGACGCGCACCGCCTCGGCGCCCGCCACCGTCCGGCGCGACGAGCCCGCCACCGGGGTCGCCCAGCCGCTGGCGGCCAGCAGCGCGCACAGCCGCGATCCGACGTAGCCCGACCCGCCCAGCACCAGCACTTTCATGACGTGTTTTCCTTCAGACATGGGCCACGGCGCGGGTGGCCAGCCGTTGCGACAGATGCCGGCCCACCCGCAGCGACAGCGCGATCAGCGTCAGCGTCGGGTTGGCCTGGCTGGAGGTCGGGAAGGCGGCGCTGCCGGCCACGTACAGGTTGTTCACCGAGTGCACCCGGCAGTCGGCGTTGACGACGCTGGTGCGCGGGTCGGTGCCCATGCGCGCCGTGCCGACGTGGTGCCCGCCGTAGGCGCCGAAGCGCAGCAGGTCCGCTTCCAGCGTGTCGGCGTCGTATTCCAGGCGGCCGGTGCCGGTGCGGGCCAGTTCCTGCGCGATCAGGTCCAGCGTGCCGCGCACCGAGGCGATGTCCTCCGGGCTGTAGCGCCAGTCGATGCGCAGTTGCGGCAGGCCGAGCGCGTCGCGTTTGTCGGTCAGCGTCACCCGGCTGTCGGCGCGCGGCATCTGCTCGCCGTGCATCTCCAGGCTGAAGCGGTTGGTGCGGTTGCGCAGGATCACCGAGGGGAACTTGCGCTGCGCCAGGGTGCGCTTGGTCGCCCAGTGGGTCAGGAAGGCCACGGTGTCGACCGGATCGGTCATCACGTTCCACAGGTGCCGGGCGTACAGGCCCAGCGTCGGGTCGGCGCCGTCGTGCAGCCGCTTGCCGTATTCGTAGCTGATCAGCTTGCGCGAGAGGAACAGGCCGGACAGCACGCCGTTGCGGTGGCGCGGGTCGGTGATGCGCGAGAAGTGCAGCCGCGCCACGCAGTTGGCCAGGCCGTGCCGGCGCTGCTCGGCCGCCGCGATCGCCAGCCGGCGCCGGCAGTAGATGCCTTCGGGCGTGACTTCGTAGCCATGGCGCACGTCCTGCGGCCGGCCGTTGAACACCAGCGTGCCGACGTTGCCGGCGATGTGGCACTGGTAGTAGCGGCCGACCACGTCGTGCTCGTTGCCGATGCCGCGGGTGGCGACGTCGCGCGAGGCCAGCAGCAGCCGCGCCGTCTCGAGACCGCCGGTTGCCAGCACCGTCGTGCGGGCGGCGACGCCGAAGCGCTTGCCCGCCAGGGTGGCCGCCGCCACCTCGCGCACCGAGCGGCCATCCAGGGCGAGCCGGATCGCGGTGCAGTTGGCGCCCAGCAGCACCTGGATGTCGGGCGCCACCCGCAGCCGGCGTTCGTAGCGGGTGCCGAAGTTGGTCGGGCAGGAAAAGCGTTCCAGCCCGTTGGTGCGGACCACGTCGCTGGCGAAGCCGCGCACCATCGGCGGCGCCACGCCGCCCAGCGCCTCGTCGGCGTCGTAGCTGAAGCGGCCCGCTTCCGACAGCGCGTTGGCTTGCGGATAAAAGGGCAGCAGGTCCTCGTACGAGATCGGCCAGCCGCTGTGCGGCACGTGGGAGCGGGTCTCGAAATCGAGCGGATCGAACGGCATCGAGCGGCCGCCCCAGATCCCGGTCGATCCGCCCAGGCGCCGCTGCCGGTACTTGTCGGCCGGGCTGTGCAGCCGCTCGTCGGCCACCTCGCCTTCATAGAGCGCCTGGGTCGGCGCATGTTCGTGCATCCGGCCGGATTCCAGCAGGATGATGCTCAGGCCCTGGCCGGTGAGCGACAGGGCCAGCGAGATGCCGGCCGCGCCGCCGCCGACGATGCAGACGTCGGCGTGCAGGCAGCAGTTGCTGTCGAGGGTGTCGGCGTCGAGGATCACGGCGCCCGCTCCTCGGTGGAGGCGGCGCCGGCGTCGCGCGGCCGGCCCGCGATGCCGAAGGCGCGCTGGTGGACGCGGGCGACGCCGGCGAAGAACCGCTGCAGCGAGAACTGCCGCCGGTACAGCGCGTGGCCGTTGTGCGCGACGGTCTCCAGCAGCTTGGCGTCGCCCAGCACCCGTTGCAGCGTGGCGGCGATGCCGTCGATGTCGCCCGGTTGCACGTACAGCGCGTCGACCCCGTCGCTGAGCAGCGACGGCACTTCGCCGACCGCGGTGCAGATCACGGCGACGCCGTTGGCGAGCGCTTCCAGGACGACCAGCGGCAGCACCTCGTCGTACGACGGCAGGATCAGCACGTCGGTGTCGGCCAGCAGCCGCGCGGCGGCCGCCTGGTCGCACCAGCCGGGCAGCCGCACGAAGTCGGCGATGCCCAGCTCCTGCGCCTTGGCCCGGTAGCCGGCGAGGTCGCCGCCGCCGGCGATCGTCACTTCCAGGCGCTGGCGATCGAATCCCGGCCGCGCCAGCGCCTGCATCAGGTCGTCCACGCCCTTGAGCGGGCCGAGGTTGCCGAGGAACATCACGCGCTGGGTGCCGCCGGCCTGCCTGACGCGCCGCGGCTGGCTGGCCGCCGGCACGCCGTTGATCACGATCTCGACCCGGTCGGCCGGCACCTTCAGGTCTTCGATGACGAAGCGGCGCGCCGCCGGCCCGATCACCACCACGGCGTCGGCCAGGCCGAACACCCAGCGCATCACGGCCTGCAGCAGCGCCGGCTGGCGCCGGTAGAAACGCTGCATCTGGGCGTGCTGGTGCAGCACGACCGGAATCCGCAGCAGCCGGCACCAGGCAATGATCGACCCCTTGCGCACGAAGCTCAGCCGCTCGCCGACGTTGACGTGCACGCCGGCCAGCTGGCCCCCCAGGCGACCGGCCAGGATCCTGGCCAGCGCCGTGAGCAGCACCCACAGCGACCAGCCGGGACCGCGGCCGCCGCGCGAATCGAGCGGCCGCAGCTGCGCGGCGTCGGCGCCCGGATGGGCCGCCTGCGACTGGATCAGGTAGTCGGTGACCTTGTACATGCCGCCGCCCACGGGCGTCCACGGCGCGGCGATGTAGATGAAGCGGGCGCTGCGCCCGGCGGCGGCGCCGGGCAGCGACTCGGTGGCGAGCGGTGGTGTTTCTTGCATGGCGGTCCTGCTGGGGGTCGATGCGGCGGGGCGCTGGCGCGCCCCGCGTCACGCGTAGTGCTGGGGACGGGTTTCGGTGGCCTGCGGCGGTTCGTGGACGACCAGGCTGGGGATCGGCTCGCGGGCCGGCCGGCGCGGCGCCAGCAGGCCCCGCACCAGGCCGGCGGCGTTGAAGCACCAGGACACCACGGAATAGGTGGCGCGCGCCAGCGAGCGCTTGCGCCAGGCCATGACGGCGAACGGCGCGGCGGCCAGCGCGGCCAGCGCGGCGGCCGCCCACGGCAGCGGCAGGCCCCAGAACGGCACCGACAGCAGCATGGCCCACCAGAGCAGGACGCCGCCGTAGATGCGCAATTCGCGCAGCCGCAGCACCAGGCGCTGGCTCGGCTTGCCGGCCGCGGCCCGCAGCAACTCGCCCGAGCCGCAGACGTAGCGGGCGCGCCAGCGGCGACGCAGCAGCTGGTAGGGCGGTGCGTCGTGGCCGTAATGGGTGACCGAGTCGACCGGGATGCGCCACAGCTTCCAGCCGAGCGAGCGCAAGCGGACGGCCAGATCGAATTCCTCGTAGGCGTGCAGGTTGCGGTCGGACAGGTAGCCGGCTTCCTCGACGGCGCGGCGCCGGTAGAGCCCGCCGCCGTCGAGGCGGTCGACCTCGCCCGGCGCCAGGTGCGCCGAATTGCGCAGCGCCCGCTCGCGGTACTCCAGGCTCTCCTCGTTCAGCTCCACCAGCCGCCCGCCGACGCCGCCCGCTTCCGGATGCTGGGCGAGGAAGACCAGGGCCTGCGGCAGGAAGCCGCGGACCATCTGCATGTCGCCGTCCAGGATGTAGACGTATTCGCCGCGCGAGTGCTGGTAGCCCAGCTGCGGACCGGCGCCGCAGCAGCGCTCGTGGGCGTGCACCAGCTGGACGATGCGGATCGGATAGCGCGACGCGAGCTCCACGGTGCGGTCGGTGGAGTTGCTGTCGGCCAGGATCACTTCGCCGCCGACCTCGGCGACGGCGGCCAGGCTGCTCTCGATCGCGGCGCAGATGTTCTTCTCTTCGTTGAACGCCTTGATGATGATCGACACCGGGCAGCGATCGGACCGGGGGGAGTTCGGGTGGGCGCTCATGAGGGAGTCCATTGATGCGGGGTCGCGGGCAGGGCGGCGTGGCACTTCACGATGCGACCCGGTAGTTGGTGCGGCGCACCGCCGCGACCGGCGCGTGCACCCGCTCGGCGGCGGCCGACGCGAGCGTGATCAGCAGCAGCAGGTGGGTGAACAGTTCGGTGCCGTAGCCGAACATCAGCAGCGGCACTTCGCTGATGGAGCGCAGCGCCACCGACACCAGCAGCGCGATGCTCAGGCCGCCGGTCTGCTTGGCGTAGCGCAGCGCCAGCACCAGCAGCACGGCGCTGTAGACCACCAGGGCGGCGGCGCCGATGCTGCCCGAGCGCGCCAGCGTGTCCATGAACTGGTTGTGCGCGTTGGTCGCGTTCGGCAGGTGGATGCTGGCGCGGAAGGCGTCGTCCCACAGTCCCGGCCCGTAGCCGAAGAGCTGGTTGGCGCGCCATTCCTCCAGCGCGATGACCCAGATCTGGTCGCGCCCGGTCATGCTCATGAGCTGGGCGCCTTCCGTCGTGTCCAGGAAGCCGGCCGCCTCGCTGCCGACGTCGGCGAACAGCACCAGCGCCAGCGCGCCCGCGGCCAGGACGATCACCGCCAGGCAGGCCACGATGCCGAATTCGCCCTCGCGCGGATCGCCCATGCGACGCCACACGTTGCCGCCGTGCCGCACGGCCAGCATGGCGAGCGAGCAGACGATGAACGCGATCCACGAGGTCTTGGACTGCGCGAAGAAGAGGGTCGCCAGGCCGAGGATCCACGCCAGCGCCGTCAGCCAGCGCCGACCGAAGGGGCGCGCCCACAGGCACAGCAGGAAGGTCTGCGCGAACATCCCGAGCGCCACCGGGTGGGTGGCCAGGCCGCCGAAGCGCGGCACGCCGGCGAACAGGCCCTGGTTGTAGGTCGTGTCGATCACCATGGCCGGGTTCACCACCGCGAGCGCCGCGCCGGCCAGCAGGAACAGGAAGAGCGCGTTGCGGGCCGCATCGACGACGCGGTCGCGGTCGGCGCCGGCGGCCAGGGCGCCGGCCAGGCCGATCAGCAGGGTGTAGAGGTATTCGTGCGACAGCTGCGGATGCGAGCCGAAGAACGCGGGGCCGGCGACCGTGGCCAGCCAGTAGCCGATGAAGGTCCACACCAGCAGCGGCGAAGGCAGCTGCTTGTGCATCGCGAAGTGGTTCACCAGGCGCTCGGCGGCCACCAGCACCAGCAGCAGCGACACGCCGCGCTGCAGCCAGGCGACGGCGGGGTGCAGGTACATGCCGCCACCGACCGCCAGGTCCTTGAACATCTGCGACAGGTCGCGCCCGGACAGCAGCACGGTGATGGCCACCAGGCCGAGCATGGCCGGCAGCATCCAGTGCAGGAAACCTTGCGGCTCGGCGGCCGAACGGGACCGGGTCATCGGGGCAGCCCCTCGGCGCGAGGCGCGGCGCCGACCACGGCCGGCACGCGCAGGAACGGCAGGAAGCGGGCGAGCACGGCGCGGGTGTCCGAGCCGAGCAGCTGCGGCCAGGCGCCGAGCACCAGCGCCAGCACGGCGAGCGCGCCGCAGGTGCCGCCGGCCAGGCCGACGGCGGGTTGGCTGAAGCGGCCGACCAGGTGCTGGCCGCCCAGCACGGCCAGCGTGCACGCCAGCGACAGGCCGGCGCCGCGCAGCGCCGGCGCCACCAGCACCGCGGCGCGCAGGTGCAGCGCCCGCAGCGCGGCGCCGATGATCACGGCGGCGCGGGCGAAGATGATGAGGGCGGAGACGACGGCGACGGCGCGGATGCCGTCCGGCGCCACGATCCACCATGCCGGCAGCGCCACGGCCAGCAGCGGCAGCTGCAGCATGTACTCCAGGTGCTTGCGCCCGGTGTTCCACAGCACCGGGGTCGAGATGCCCCAGCTGGCCCACGCCGGCAGGCACAGGAACAGCAGCCCGAGGACCCAGGCCGACTCGGACCAGGCCGGGCCGTACAGCAGCCGGACCAGATCGTCCGACAGCAGCGCGAACACGACCGCCGCGGGGAGCGCCAGCACGAACACGCAGGACAGGGCGATCAGCCAGCCCTGTCCCAGCCGGTCCCGGTCGTGCTGCAGCTTGGCGCCGGTGGCCAGCAGCGTCGGCTGCAGCGCGCCGAGCAGCAGGGTGTTGGGGATCGCCGCCAGGTTGTAGGCGACGTTGTAGAGGCCGACCGCGTGCGCGTTCAGCACCCGTCCGATCAGGACCCGGTCGATGTTGCTGAGGAACCAGTTCACCACGTTGGTGACGAAGACGGTGCGCCCGGTCGACAGCGCCGCCGAACCGCCGGCGTGCGAGAACAGCGGCCGCAGCGGGTGGGGGCGCGCCAGGTAGGAGGTGACCAGGACCATCGCTGACTGCACCACGCAGGCGGCGCCGAGTGCATAGGGGCCGTAGCCCTGCAAGGCCATCGGCACGCCCACCAGCAGGTAGCCGACGGCGTAGCTGGCCAGCTGGATCAGGCCCAGCGAACGGAAATTCAGGTCGCGCTGCAGCAGGCAGGTGGCCGGCGCACTGGCCGCCGTCAGCAGGCTGGCCACCGACAGCAGCTGCACCATGCCCTCGACCCGGGCGTCGGCGAAGAAGACGGCCAGCGCCGGCGCGGCGGCGTACATCGCCAGGGCGCAGCCGCTGCCGGCCAGCATCTGCCATGTGAAGGAGAAGCGGATGTCGTCGTCGTCGACGGTGGGCAGCAGCATCAGGTTCCAGCTGAAGCTGGAACCGGAGAGGAAGGAGACGAACGTCAGCACGGCGACGCCGATGCCGTAGACGCCGTAGTTGTCGGGACCGAGGATGCGCGCGAGCGCCACCTGGGCGCCCAGCTGCAGCACGAAGCGGGCGACCGTCGTGGCCGCGCTCCACTTGATGGCGCGTTCGGCGAGGGCGGCCAGCGCGCGTGTCGTCATGGGCGCGAGGCGGTCGCTCGCCGCAGTGCGATGCCGGACATCAGTGCCAGGGCGGCCAGCAGCATCCCGGACCCGGTCCGGTGGTGATGGTCGTCGTCGTCCGCGGCGTCGGCCTTGGCCTGCGCGGAGGCCGGCGCCGCCTGGCGCATCGGACCGGCCGCGCGCGCTCCGCCGGCCGCAGTCTTGATGATGTCGCGCGATTCGGGCCCGGCGCTCTTGATGATGTCGCGCGTGTCGGCGGCGGCCGCGGTCTTGATCAACTCGGCGCCGGGGCGGACCTGGGCGCTGATCGCCGGCGTCGCATTCACGCACTGCGCGGCGGCCGTCTGCGCCACAAGGCAGAGGACGATCGAGGTCAGCAAGCTGTGCATCTGGCTCTCCTGGAATCTGGGTCCGTTGAAACGGAATTTTGCGGCAGTGCCCCCTCGAATAGGGCTGCCGCGGCTGGCTCTTTCAGGCTATCCGGGAGACGCCAGCACGGTGCGCCGCGACCGTCCCCGCGTGCATGAGCGAGCTGGTCGCGCCGCATCGGCTGCCGAACGATCGCAGCTGCTTGCGACACGCGAATGTCCCCGGTGCAACGGTTGGCAACGTCGTCGACGGGCGGCTTCACCGCCCGCAGATGGCCTCTTGGTGCTGAGCTGGGCTGCATGGCACGGCTCGTGGTTCTGCGGCTCGTCAAGGGCTGGGGACGCGGGCCGGCGCGGCCGCGGCGGCGCGGCCCCGGGCGGCGAGCCGCTTGGCCCAGGCGCGGCTCCAGTCGCGCCCCGGCGTCTCGACCCAGCGGTAGGTCAGCGCGCTGAACGCGATCGTGAGCCCGAGCACCAGCAGGTAGAACAGCGTCCCCTGCAGCTCGTTGCGGCCGTACAGGAGCGCCGTTTCGCCGGTCGGCAGCGCCACCGGCGTCCACAGGTCGACGTGAAGGATGCGTTTGACGAAGACCGGCAGCAGCATCACGAAGAAGTAGTGCGTGAGGTAGATCGAGTACGACAGCGTGCCCAGCCACTTGAACAGCGGCTGCTGCAGCAGCCGGCTCCACCAGCCGCCCTCGCCGGCGAAGACGAGCACCGCCGCCGCGAACAGAAACGGCGCGAGGATCGACCAGTTGCTCTTGCCGGCGAACGAGACGAACCACACCACGGCGACCAGCGCCAGGCTTTCGAGCGCCGTCGCCGCCCAGGGGGCCGGACCGGTGGCGGCCTGGGTGCGGCGCCGGTGCATGCGCGCGCAGGCCACGCCCAGCGCGAAGCCGAACAGGCAGCGCACCAGGCCCCAGTCGTAGGTCACGTCCATGCCGGTGCTCGTCACCGACAGCAGGACCAGCGGGGCGGCCAGCGCCACCAGCCAGAGCATCCAGTTGCGCAGGCCGACCATCACCGACACCAGCGCGAACACGACGTAGGCCCACAGTTCGGTGCTGATCGACCAGCTCGGCGCGTTCCACGACAGGCCGTCGTTCAGGTGCAGGCTTTGCACCAGGAAGATGTTGCTCAGCACGGTCGCGGGCTGGTTCTCGCCGACGAAGGCTTCCGGTCCCGGCGGGCTGATGCGGCCGATGACCAGCTTGGACGTCTCCCATGCCAGCAGCAGGAACAGCATGAAGATGTGCAGCGGATAGAGACGGCCCACGCGCAGCACCAGGAACTGCCGCACGTCGGCCCAGGTCGCCAGGCGGCTGCCGTAGTTCCAGGCGATCACGAAGCCGCTCAGCACGAAGAAGAAGTCCACGAACAGGTAGCTGTTGCGGATCAGGTCCCAGCTGTAGATCGGGCTGGTGCCGTGGAAGTGGAACAGCGCCACCAGGCACGCGCACAGGCCGCGCCATCCATCGAGCGCTTCGAAGTGATTGGCGGAGTTCTTCGGAAAGGACATGCGCGTGGATGGCGTGCGGGTTCGTTGATGTCGAACGCAGATCGTAGCCAAGCTCTGGTGCGAAAAGTGGCGGGACGGCGTGCGCCTGCGCGACCTGTCTGGCTTGTCCTACAAGGGTGTTGCGGGCCGCTCACTAGCATGGATTTCAATGAGCACACCCTGCGTGCGGCAATGTCGTCGTGCGCGCCGCGACTGCATGCTCCGCGGGCCGTCGGGGGGGCTGGCTCAGCAAGCTTCAACCATGCGCTACAGCCGTTCCGAACACACGCGGGTGCAAGCCCTGCAAAAAGAAGTCGCCCGGGCCGAGGAGGACTACCAGCGCCTGCGCGCCGCGTACCTCGACATCGCCAAGAACGAGCCGGGCCACGAGGTCGCGCTGGCGATGATCGGCGCCGACATGGATCGCGCGCATGCCCAGCTGCAGGAGCTGATCGGCCTGCCGCGGCTGCCCTTCACCCACGAGCCGAGCACCGTGGTGCGGCGCGAGGCGCAGCGGATCACGCACGAGAACTGAGGTGCCGCGACACGCCGGCCGTCGGCGCGCGCCCACAGCACCGCGGCGCCTTGGCCGAGCGGGCCGGCCCGCCGCGGCTGCCACGATCGATCCGGCAAAGGAGTTCGCATGATTCCCTACGACATCGATCCCAGTCTGCACGATCACGAACCGGCGCCGGCGCAGCTCGACGACGGTTTCTCGCCGCCGCCGCCGGCCGGGGCTGGCGACGAAGCGCCGGCCGGTCCGGTGCCGCCGGCGAGCCAGTGAGCGCTGCCATGGCGACCCATCCCGTCGAACCCGAACCGCAGCCGCCCGAGGAAGAGGGCGACGCGCTCAATCCGAGCCAGCTGCCGGTGGAGCCCGAGTTCGGCCCGGCGCTGCCGCCGGCCGAGCCGGAAGACCCGCGCGGCAAGCCGCCCACCATCTGAGGAGGACCGATGAACCAAGTCACGGCGCCCGGCCGCGTGCCGCCGGAGCACGGCCAGCACAAGGAAGAACCTGAGCAGGCGATGGAAGACGACATTCCATCGGACGACCACGATGCCGACGGCACCCAGCCCGGCGAGGCGCGGGCGCCCGACGGTGACCAGGTGCGGCGGGGCCTCGAGTGAGATGAGCAGCACCCCGCCCGTCGCGCCGCCGACGGAAGCGCCCAAGCCGGTGAATCCGGAGCCGTTGCAGCACGAGGAAAGCGACCCCGAGAAGGGCCGCGTGCGCACGCCGCCGCCGGGCAAGTCGGAACACCCGAAGCAGTAGCGCGCCGCCTAAGGCGCGCCCTCGGCCGGCCCCAGCAATGGTTGCTCGGCTTCGTCGCGCCCGCATTCCGGCGCCGCCTTCGCCAGTGCCATCCAGACTCCGAACGGCAGGTCGCTGCGGTGGCGGCGCGGCGCCGCCCGCGCGGCGACCAGCCGCCCGTTGTCGGCCACCAGCACGCCGCATTCGGGCGGCACTTCGTCGGGGTCCGCAATGCAGCGGCCCCTGGCATCGCAGCCGAGGACGTACCAGCACTCGCCCAGATCGAGGTAGGCCGCGCGCTTGGCGGCGTTGCGCAGGTCGCCCAGCAGGTCGGCGCGGCGCACCTTCACTTCGTGGACGATCGGGTCGACGTAGCTCGCCACGCTGGTGTTGCGGATCGAGAAGACGTCGGGTTTGGCCATGCACCAACGGGTCGCGTCGCCGTCGCACGGCACCCGCGCGCGCAGCGCGAGCCCGCGCCAGGCCACCCGGCCGGCGCGGCCCATCTCCTGCGCCACCCGCTGCACCAGCGCCTCGTGGGCCGAGAACGCGGCGCGGTGGCCGGCCAGGGTCGCCGCCAGCAGCTGGATGCCGGCGTCGGTGACGCGCAGCGTCTCGTGGCCGGACGGCGAGTGCACGCGATCGAGCAGGCCGGCGGCGAGCAGGTCGATCTCGATCGGATCCTGGCAGGGCCAGCCGGCGGAGCGCCAGACCTCGCGCAGGCGGCGGGCATGCGCCTTCGGCAGGGCCGGCGCCGCCGGCGCGGCAGGGGTGGGTGCGAGGGAATGCATGCGCGGACCGCGAGCGCAGCAGTGTAGCGTCGCCCCGGCACGCCGGCCGCGGCCGTAGGCACGGTCCCACGGCAGCTGTGGCCATTGCCTTATCGCCGGGCCAGCGCGGCTGGCCACAATCAGCCGCATGGTTGAGAAAGCGACTTACGGCATCACCGCGGTGCGCTACGCCGGGGCCCAGATCGTCGAGGCGATGATGGGCCTGATCGACAGCTCGCAGGCGCGCTGGGACCTGCGCCCGGCGCCCACCCGGCTCACCGAGGTGGTCGACCGGCTGGTGGAAGGCGACACCGTGATCAGCCTCTTTCCGGCCGAATGCGGGGGCCTGGAGGCCGGCCCCGAAGTCAAGGTGGACGTGCTGCCCGAAGGCACCGAGACGCTGGCCCTGGAGCCGGAGGCGCCGGGGCGGACGCTGAAGGACCTGCCGCGGTTCTGAGGGGCCGGCGTCAGCGCCGCCGCCCCAGTTTCACCCATCCGGTCGACAACGCCGTGCCGCCCAGCACGATCGCGCCGCACAGCACCATGCGCGCGGTGATCGCCTCGGCCAGGAACAGCGCGCCGTAGCACACGGCGAACACCGGCACCAGGAAGGTCACGGCCAGCGCCCGCGACGGCCCGGCGTGCTCGATCAGCCGGAAATACAGGACATAGGCCACGCCGGTACAGGCGACGCCGAGCGCGATCACGGCCAGCCAGGCCGACGTGCCGGGCAGGCGCGCCGGCCAGAACCACAGCGCCGGCAGGGCGAGGCCGAGCGCGGCGCCGAGCTGGCTGCCCGCCGCCGTCACCATCGCCGGCACGCCGGCGAGATAGCGCTTCGTCGCGCTGGCCGCCACCGCATAGCACAGCGTCGCGACCAGGCAGGCGAGCACCGCCCAGGCCGGAGCGATGCCGTTGGCGCCCGGCTTGAAGCTGGCCTGGTCCCAGGCCAGCAGCGCCACGCCGGCAAAGCCGATCGCCAGCCCCAGCATCCGCGAGCCGGTGGGCCGTTCGCCCAGCCACGCCCACGCCACGAGCGCGCCGAACAGCGGCACCGTGGCATTGAGGATCGCGGACAGGCCGGTCGTGATCGACAGCAGCGCGAAGGAAAAGCACGCGAACGGAATCGCCGAATTCAGCAGCCCCAGCACGCAGGCGGTCTTCCAGTGCCGGGCGAACTGCGCGCCGACGCCGCGCAGGAACACCAGCGGCAGCAGGCAGAGCGTCGCCACCATCACCCGCACCGCGGCCGTCGCGATCACGCCGAACTCCACCGTCGCGATGCGCATGAACAGGAACGAGGAGCCCCAGATCGCGCCCAGCAGCACGAATTCCGCGAGCCACTGGCGGGGGGCGGCGCCGGCGGCCGCGCCGGCGAGCGCCTTGTCGACCTGCGTCATGCGGCGCCTTCCAGTTGCAGCAGCGCCCGCTTGCGGTCCAGGCCGCCGGCGTAGCCGGTCAGCGATCCGTCCGCGCCGAGCACGCGATGGCACGGCACGACGACGCTCAGGGGGTTGCGGCCGACCGCGGCGCCGACCGCCCGCACCGCCGCCGGGCAGCCGGCCCGCCGGCCCAGGGCCGAATAGCTGATGGTCTCGCCGCGCCGGACCGTCAACAGCGCGCGCCAGACGGCTTGCTGGAACGCGGTGCCGCGCGCCAGGTCCAGCGGCAGATCGAAGCTGGCCCGCGTGCCGGCGAAGTAGGCGGCGAACTGCGCCACTGCCTGCTGCAGCACCGGGTGCCCGGCCGCCTCCGGCCACGGCGAACAATCCGGCAGATGGCGCTGGCCGTCGAACCAGGCCCCGGCCAGTCCGCGCTCGCTGGCGGCCAGGATCATCGGGCCGAGCGGGCCGGCGTAGCGGACCTGCACCAGCGGGGAGGGGGTATTCATGAGGACTCCTGGGGAAGGGCGGCCGGCGCCGCCGGGCGGGTGCCCCCGGCGCGGGCGGCGCGGCCCGCGGGGCGGGCCGGCTGGCCGGCGCCCAGCCCGTGCCAGGCGCGGATGACGGCATAGCTGCGCCACGGCCGCCATGCTTCGGAAGCGGCCAGGGCCGCCGCGGCCGGCCGCGGCTCGCCCTGCACGCCCAACGCCTTGTGCAGCGCCACGTCGCCGGCCGGGAAGGCATCCGGCCAGCGCAGCGCCCGCATCGCGATGTATTGCGCCGTCCAGTCGCCGATGCCCGGAAGCTGGGTCAGCGCGGCGACCGTCGCCGCCAGATCGGCCCCGGCGTGCAGCTGCAGCCGCCGCTCGTGCACGGCCCGGGCGATGGCGACGATCGCCGCCTGCCGCTGGCGCACGATGCCCAGCTGCCCCAGGGCGTCGCCGCCGGCGCCGGCCAGCACGGCCGGCGCCGGAAACAGGCGGGTCAGCTCGGGCCAGGGGGTCGCGATCGGCTCGCCGAAGCGGTCGACGAGCCGCTGGGCCAGCGTCCGCGCCGCCGCGACGGTGATCTGCTGGCCCAGCACGGCCCGCACGGCCAGCTCGTAGCCGCTCGCCGCGCCCGGCACCCGCAGGCCGTCGCCCTGCGGGAAATGCGGGTGCAGCACCTTGTTGATGCTCTTCGGGTCGGCATCGAGATCGAGCATGTCGCGCACGCGCCGGATCACGGCCGGAAGCACGTCGACCAGCGCGTCGGCCACCCGCAGCACGACGTGGCTCTGGCCGGGATCGAACTGCGCGGCCAGCCAGCCGCGGTGGACCGTGCCGGCCGACTCGACGGCCAGCGTCCGTGCGAAGCTGCCGGCGTCGTCGGCCGCCCGCACCAGTTCGACGCCATGGACCTGCCGCTGGCCGAAAAACGCCAGCATGGAGCGCGCGTCGTACGGCGGGCGATAGCCGAGCCGCACGGCCAGGCCCTGGCCGTGGCGCTCGGCCCCTTCGCGCCGCAGCCGGGTCGGATTGAGGCCGTAGTGGGCGAGGAACGTGGCGTTGAAGCGGCGCACGCTCGCGTAGCCGCTGACCAGCGCCACCTGCGTCATCGGCAGGGCCGTGTCCGCCAGCAGCTGCTTGGCCGTCAGCAGCCGCCGCGTCTGCAGGTATTGCACCGGCGAGACGCCGAACTGCCCCTCGAAGATGCGGCGCAGATGGCGGTCGCTGACGCCGAGCCGGGCCGCCAGCGCCTCGACCGAGGGCACGGCGCCGCCCCAGCACTCCGGGTCGTCCAGCAGCCGCGCCGCCTGATGGGCCAGGATCGCGCTCGCATCCTGGATCGACCAGGCGGCCGCCCGCGGCGCCAGTTCGGGCCGGCAGCGCAGGCACGGGCGAAAGCCGGCGCTCTCGGCCTGCGCCGCATGGCCGAAGAACCGGCAGTTTTCGCGCTTGGGCGTGCGGACCCGGCAGACCGGCCGGCAGTAGATCCCGGTCGAGGTGACGCCGGTGAAGAACGTTCCGTCGAAGCGCGCGTCCCTGGCCTTCAGGGCCAGGTAGCAGGCGTCCGGCTCCAGTTCGGTGGCATAGGGGCTCATGGCGGCGATCATACGCAGCGCCGGCCCCGGCATTGGCCGTTTTCGGACATGCGCGCGCGAGCCGCCGGCCTAGAATCTTCCGGTTCACCACCAACCAGGAACCAGCCCCTCCATGCAGTTCTCGCCGAGCATCTTCAAGGCCTATGACGTCCGGGGCGTGGTCCCCGGGACGCTGGACGAAACCGTGGCCGAGGCGCTGGGCCGCGCCTTCGGCACCATGGCCCGGGCCGAAGGCGAGGCCACCGTCGCCGTCGGCCGCGACGGCCGCCTCTCCGGCCCCGGCCTCAGCGCCGCCCTGATTCGGGGCCTGCAGTCGGCCGGGCTCGACGTCATCGACATCGGCCAGGCGACGACGCCGATGCTCTACTTCGCCGCCAGCACGCTGTGCACCAGCGGGATCCAGGTGACGGGCAGCCACAACCCGAAGGACTACAACGGCTTCAAGATGGTCCTGGCCGGCCGCGCCATCTACGGCGAGGAAATCCAGGCGCTGCGCCAGCACATGGAAAGCGGCGTCGCCGCCGCCGCCGCCCCCGGCCACGTCCGCAACGTCAACCTGCTGGCCCCGTATCGCGACCGCATCGTCGGCGACGTCAAGCTGGCCCGGCCGATGAAGATCGTCGTCGATTCGGGCAACGGGATCGCCGGCGCTTCGGCGCCCGGCATCTTCCGGGCCCTCGGCTGCGAGGTGATCGAGCTGTTCAGCGAGGTCGACGGCGATTTCCCGAACCACCATCCGGACCCGAGCAAGCCGGAGAACCTGAAGGACCTGATCGCCGCCATCGAGCGGCATGGCGCCGAGCTGGGACTGGCGTTCGACGGCGACGGCGACCGGCTCGGGATCATCACCCGCGGCGGCAACAACATCTATCCGGACCGGCAGCTGATGCTGTTCGCCCGCGACGTGCTGTCGCGCGTGCCGGGCGGCACCATCCTGTTCGACGTGAAGTGCACGCAGCGGCTGGCGCCGGCCATCCGCGAAGCCGGCGGCGTCCCGCTGATGTACAAGACCGGCCACTCGCTGATCAAGGCCAAGATGAAGGAAGTCGATTCGCCGCTGGGCGGCGAGATGAGCGGCCACGTGTTCTTCAAGGAACGCTGGTTCGGCTTCGACGACGGCACCTACGCCGGCGCGCGGCTGCTCGAGATCCTGTCGCGCTCCGACGATCCGAGCGCCGTCCTCGACGGGCTGCCCAGCAGCTTCTCGACGCCGGAGCTGAACGTGAAGTGCGCGGAAGGCGAGCCGCACGTCCTCGTCCAGCGGCTCGTGGCCAGCGCCCGGTTCGCGCCGCCGGCGCAGGTCTCGACCATCGACGGCGTGCGGGTCGACTGGCCGGACGGCTTCGGCCTGGTGCGGGCGTCGAACACGACCCCGGTGCTCGTGCTGCGCTTCGAAGGCCAGACACCGGAGGCGCTGCACCGCATCGAAGGCGAGATGCTGGCGCTGCTGCGCAGCGTGAAGCCGGACGCGCAGATCGCGCAGGCGGCGCACTGACAGCCAGGAGCGCCGGACCCAACAGCCGCACGCAACCGCCGGACCCAACAGCCGAACGCAGAGGGCGCAAAGGGACGCGGAGGACGCAGAATGAGGAGGCACTTGAACGTGTCTTTCGCGCGGACGCTGCTCCCGATCGCGCAGCGCAGTACGACGGGATCCTCACCATTCCTGGTTGTTCTTCCGCGTCCTCTGCGGAACTTCGGCGTCCTCTGCGTTCGGCCGCTGGGTTTCCGACGGTCCGCTCGTGGATGTCAGCCACAATGACGGACTTGTGAACATCCTCATCGTCAAGCTCTCGTCGCTGGGCGACGTCGTCCATGCCATGCCGGCGGTGCAGGATCTGCGGGCGGCGATTCCGGGCGCCGTCGTCGACTGGGTCGTCGAGGGCGGCTTCGCGCCGCTGGTGCGCCGCTGTGACGGCGTGCGCCGCGTCATCGGCTTCGGTCTGCGGCGCTGGCGCCGCGCGCCGCTCGGCGCACAGACCGCCGCCGAATGGCGGGTCTTTCGCGAGCAGCTGCGCGGGCAGCGCTACGACGCGGTCATCGACCTGCAGGGCCTCACCAAGTCGGCCCTGGTCGCCCGCGCGGCGCGCCTCGCGCCCGGCGGCCGGCGGTACGCGATGGCGAACCGCACCGAGGGTTCCAGCTACGAGGCGCCGACGCGCTGGCTCGCCGACGTCGCGATCCGCCTCGAGCCGCACGTGCATGCCGTCACCCGCTCGCGCGAACTGTGCGCCCGCGCCCTCGGCTACCGGCTGCCGGCGGCGCTGCGCTTCGGCCTGCACGCGGACCCGCAGGCGGTGGCCGAGCCGGGCGAGGTCCCGAGCGTCGCCCTGATCCACGGCACGTCGCGCGCCGACAAGTGCTGGCCCGAGCCGCACTGGCTCGAGCTGGGGCGGCGCCTGGTCGCGGACGGCTTCCGGCTCGCGCTGCCGCACGGCGACGAGGCGGAGCTGCAGCGCGCGCGGCGCATCGCGCAGGCGCTCGGCCCGGCGGTGGACGTGTGGCCGCGCCTCGACCTCGGCCACCTGACCGACCGGCTGGCCGGGTGCGCCGGCGTCATCGGTGTCGACAGCGGCCTCAGCCATGTGGCGGTCGCGCTCGACCTGCCGCATGTGCAGATCTACAACTTCGACACCGCCTGGCGCACCGGCCCGTTGCCGCCGGCGGCCGGGCCGGCACGCCAGCGCTCGGTCCACGCGGCGCCGTCGCCGTCGGTCGATGCCGTGTGGCTGGCCTGGCAGGGGGTCAGCGGGCGATGATCCGGCCGCTCTATTCGCTGGTGCTGATCGGCGCGCAGCCGTTCCTGCGCCGCAAGCTGCGCCGGCGCGGCGTCGCCGAGCCCGGCTACCTGCACGCCATCGACGAGCGCTTCGGCCGGTATCGCAGCCCGGCCGAACCCGGCGCCCTGTGGATCCACGCCGTGTCGCTCGGCGAGACGCGGGCCGCCGGCATCCTGCTGCAGCGGCTGCGCGAGCGCCAGCCGGACCTGCGCGTGCTGCTCACGCACGGCACGGCCACCGGCTGGGCCGAAGGCGAACGGCTGCTGCGCCCCGGCGACCGGCAGGCGTGGTTGCCGTGGGACACGCCGCGCGCCGTGCGCCGCTTCCTCGGGCACTTCCAGCCGAGTGCCGGCGTGCTGATGGAAACCGAGGTCTGGCCGAACCTGGTGGCCGAATGCCGGGCCCGCCGCATCCCGCTCGCGCTGGCCAATGCGCGCCTGAGCGCCAAGTCGCTGGCGCAGGCGCGCCGGCTCCCGCGGCTGTCCCGGCCCGCCTACGGCGCGCTCGCCGCCGTGTGGGCGCAGACCCAGGCCGACGCCCAGCGGCTGGCGGCGGCCGGCGCGCATCGGCCGGGCGTGTTCGGCAACCTCAAGTTCGATGCCGCGCCGGACGCCGAGCAACTGGCGCGGGGCCGGGCCTGGCGCTCGGCGCTGGGGCGGCCGGTCGTGATGTTCGCCAGTTCGCGCGAAGGCGAGGAGGCGCAACTGCTGGACGCGATCCGCGCCGCGCCCGCCGCCGACGTGCAGTGGCTGCTGGTGCCGCGCCATCCGCAACGCTTCGACGAGGTGGCCGAGCTGGCGGCCAGCCGCGGCTTCACCGTCTCGCGGCGCAGCGCCTGGACCGATGGGCCGGCCGCGGGCGAGCTGTGGATCGGCGATTCGCTCGGCGAGATGGCGCTGTATTACGGGCTGGCCGATTGCGCGCTGCTGGGCGGCAGCTTCGAGCCGCTGGGCGGGCAGAACCTGATCGAGGCGGCGGCCTGCGGCTGCCCGGTCGTGCTGGGGCCGCACACCTTCAATTTCGCCGAAGCGTCGCAGCTGGCCGAGGCGGCCGGCGCCGCGCAGCGGGTGCCGGACATCGGCGCGGGCGTGCGGGCCGCCCTGGCGCTGGCCGGCGATGCCGGCCGCCGCGCCGCCGCTTCAGCCGCCGGCCTGGCCTTCGCCTCGGCGCATCAAGGCGCCGCCGAGCGGACCGCGGCGGCCGTGCTCGCGCTGCAGCGGGCAGCGGCGCGCTGAGGCCGGGTCACTTCACCAGCAGCGCATTCAGCCGGCCGAGGTCGTCCGGCAGCAGCGTCCCGGTCGCCTGCCGCAGCTTGAGCTGGCCGACCAGCACGTTGTAGCGCGCCTGCGCCAGGTCGCGCTTGGTCTGGAACAGCTGGCTCTGCGCGTTCAGCACGTCGATGTTGATCCGCACGCCGACCTGGTAGCCCAGCCGGTTGGCTTCCAGCGCGCTCTGGCTGGAGGCTTCCGCCGCCTCCAGCGCCTTCACCTGTCCTTGGCCCGACACCAGGCCGAAATAGGCGGTGCGGATCGCCTGCGCCACCGCGCGCCGGCTGGCTTCGAGATCGGCCTGTGCCCGCTCTTCCAGCGACAGCGTCTCGCGGATGCGGTTTTGCGTCGCGAAGCCGGCGAACAGCGGCAGGTTGAACGACAGGCCCACCGTGCCGGTCGTGGCCCGCGTGCTGGTGGGCACCGTGGCGCTGCCGCCCGGGTTGCGGTTCACGCCGTAGCTGGCCGTCAGGTCCAGCGTCGGCTTGTGGCCGGCCCTGGCTTTTTCGGTTTCCAGCTGCGCGATCTCGACGCCGGTCTTCGCCTGCCGGATCGAGGGGCTGTTCTCCTCGCCCTGCTGGACCCAGGCATTGACGTCCGCCGGCTCGGGCGCCGGCAGCGCGGCCGGCAGCGCCAGCGGGTTCGGCTTCACGTCCGGCTTGCCGACCAGCGCATCCAGCGCCAGCCGCTTGACCCGCAGGTCGTTCTCGGCGGCGATCTCCTGCGCCAGCACGAGGTCGTACCGGGCCTGGGCCTCGCGCGTGTCGGTGATCGTCGAGGTGCCGACCTCGAAATTGCGCTTGGCCGAAGCCAGCTGCTCGGCCACCGCCGTCTTCTGCGCCTGGACGAAGGCCAGCGTGTCCTGCGCCGCCAGGACGTCGAAATAGGCCTGGCTGACGCGCACGATCAGGTCCTGGCTGGCCGCCGTCAGTTGCGCCTGCGCCAGTTCCACCTGGCGCTTGCCCTGTTCCCAGGTGGCGAAGTTCGCCGGCCGGTACAGCGGCTGGGCCGCGCTGACCGTGGCGCTCTGGGTCGTGATGCCGCGGTCGATCGGCGGCGCCGTCGTTTCGAAGCTGGAGCGGCTGAGGCCGGCGCCCAGGTTGGCCGACGGCAGGATGCCGGCCTTGGCCTGCTCGGCGCGGAACAGGTTGGCGTCGTACTGCGCCTTGGCCGACTGCCACGTGGCGTCGTAGGCCCGCGCCGATTCGTACAGGTCCAGCAGGCTCTGCGCCTGCGCCGGGCCGGCGCCGGCGGCGCCGAGCGCCAGCGCCAGGGGAAGAAGCCGCAGTCTGGTCATGATCGTTCCTCGTGGTCTCGTTTCAGTAGCGGGGCACGCCCGGGTCGACCTCGCGCGACCAAGCGTCGATGCCGCCAGCCACGTTGGCGAGCTGCTGGAAGCCCTGCTGGGCGAGGTACAGCGCGACCCGCTGGCTGCGCCCGCCGTGGTGGCACAGGCAGGCCACCGGCCGCGCCGGATCGAGCTCGTGCAGCCGCACCGGCACCAGGCTCATGGGAATGTGCCGCAGCTCGAAGCCGGCCGGCGCGACGCTGGCGGTCTGTACCTCCCACGGCTCGCGCACGTCAAGCACGATCGGCGGCGCGTCGCCGCCGGCGTGGGCCTGGAGCCAGGCGGGCAGATCCGCCGGTCGGACTTGGTCGATCAAGCGGGTGCCCCGTCAGAAATGGAAGCGCGAGGGCTCGGGGAAGTTCGCCAGCCGCGGCGCCACCAGGTCCCAGGGCTCGGTCGTGGTGTAGGTGCTCTCGCCGGTGCGGGTGATCAGCGTCGCCCGCATCATCGGCTCGAAGCCCACGGCGGCGAACAGGCGGCCGCCGATCTTCAGCTGCGAGAGCAGGGCGGCCGGCACTTCGGCGACCGAGCCGCTCAGCACGATGGCGTCGAACGGGCCTTCGCCGGCCAGGCCCTTGGCGCCGTCGGCCTTGCGCACCTCGACGTTGGTGATGCCGGCCTTCTGCAGGTTGGCGCGGGCCATCTCGACCAGCTGGGGGTTCAGCTCCAGCGTGATCACGCGCTGGGCGCGGGTGGCCAGCAGCGCCGCCATGTAGCCGGAGCCGGCGCCCACTTCCAGCACCTTGTCGCTCGGCTTGAGCTGCAGGTCCTGCAGGATGCGCGCTTCGATCTTCGGCTCCAGCATGCACTGGCCGTGCTGCAGCGCCTCTTCGGTCGGCTGCAGCAGCGGGATGCGCAGGTCGGCGAAGGCCAGCGGCTTTTCCGCCGGCGGCACGAAGTCTTCCCGCCGCACGGCCGACAGCGCGCCGATCACATCGTCGTCCGTCACCGACCAGGTGCGGATCTGCTGCTTGATCATGTTGATGCGGGCGAAATCGGGATTGCTGATGTCGGTCATGGAAGTTTCTCCGTTCACAAAGTCATGTCATCAATTCTAGAGGCCGGCACGGCCGTGGCGCCGGCGCCGGAGCCGTGCCGCCGGCGCTGCAGCCAGCCGGCGAGGTCGTCGAGGTAGCAGTACACCACCGGCACCACCACCAGCGTCAGCAGCGACGAGGTGATCACCCCGCCGATCACCGCCTGGCCCATCGGGGCGCGCTGCTCGCTGCCTTCGCTGAGCGCGAAGGCCAGCGGCACCATGCCGAAGATCATCGCCAGCGTCGTCATCAGGATCGGGCGCAGCCGCACCCTCGCCGCATGCAGCAGCGCCTCGGTGCGGTTCATGCCCTGCGCCCGCATCCGGATCGCGAAGTCCACCAGCAGGATCGCGTTCTTCGTCACCAGCCCCATCAGCATCACCACGCCGATGATCGAGAAGATCGACAGCGTCGAGCCGAAGGCCAGCAGCGCCAGCACCACGCCGATCAGCGTGAGCGGCAACGCCGTCATCAGCGCCAGCGGCTGCAGGAAGCTCTTGAACTGGCTGGCCAGGATCATGTAGATGAAGATCACGGCCATCGCCAGCGCCGACATCGCGTAGTCGAACGACTCGGCCATGTTCTTGGTCGAGCCGCTGAACTTGTACGAATAGCCGGGCGGCAGGGCAATGCGTTCCACGCGGCGGCGGATCTCGTCCGAGACTTCGCCGGCCGAGCGGTGCGCGGCGTTCGCGCTGACCGACACCTCGCGCGTGAGCTCGCGCCGGTTGATCTGGTTGGGGCCGGTCGCTTCGCGCACCTGGGCCACCTGGTTCAGCCGGACGATCCGCGGCGTGCCGTCGGCATTGCTGCCCAGCGCGAACGGCAGGCGCTCCAGGTCCTGCGGCGTCGTGCGAGCCTCCGGCGCCATGCGCACGTTGACGTCGTAGGTCTGGTCGTCGGGCGCGCGCCAGTTGCCGACGGTCTGGCCGGCCACCAGCGTGCGCAGGGCGCCGGCGATCTGCGCCACCGACAGCCCCAGGTCCGAGGCGACGTCGCGCTTGACGTCGACGGCGACCACCGGCTTGTCCGGCTTGAGGCTCGAATCGAGGTCGACCAGGCCCGGCACGCTGCCGATGCGCTCGGTGACCAGCTTGGTGAGCCGCTCCAGTTCCTTGAGGTCGGGGCCCAGCAGCGAGAACTCGATCTGCTTGTAGCCGGCGACCGCGTCGAGCAGCCCGACGTGGGTCACCGCGATGCCGGGCACCTGCTTCAGGCGCTCACGCAGCACCGTCGACATCTCGTCGACGCTGCGGCTGCGGTCGCGGCGGTCCACCAGCCGCACGTAGATCGAGGCGTAGATCTTGCCCTGCGCGTTGCCGGTGTTGATCGTGGCGAGCGTGTAGCGCACTTCCGGCGCCTCGCGCAGGATCGCCTCCACCTGGCGCGCCTTCGCCTCGGTCGCTTCCAGCGAGGAGCCGACCGGCGTGTTGAAGTTGAGCGTGGTCTCGGAGAAATCGGCCTTCGGCACGAACTCGGTCCCGAGCAGCGGCACCATGACCACGCTCAGCGCGAAGACGGCCGCGGCGGCCAGCAGCGTCGCCGGCCGGTGGCCGAGCGACCAGCGCAGGATCGCCTGGTAGCTGGCGCCGAGCGCGTCGGTCGCGCCGTGGAACCAGCCCGTGACCCGGCCGATGCTGCGGTCGTACAGGCCGCGGCGCCCGCCCCGGCCATGGGCCTCGATCGCCGGGTCGTGCCACACCGAGGACAGCATCGGATCGAGCGTGAAGCTGACGAACATCGAGATCAGCACGGCCGCCACGATGGTGACGCCGAACTCGTGGAAGAACTTGCCGATGATGCCGCCCATGAAGCCGATCGGCAGGAACACGGCGACGATGGAGAGGGTGGTCGCCAGCACCGCCAGGCCGATCTCCTGCGTGCCTTCCAGGGCCGCCTGGAACGGCGGCTTGCCCATCTGCACGTGGCGCACGATGTTCTCGCGCACCACGATCGCGTCGTCGATCAGCAGGCCCACGCACAGCGACAGCGCCATCAGCGTCACCATGTTGATGGTGAAGCCGAAGGCGTGCATGAACAGGAAGGTGCCGATCAGGGCGATCGGCAGCGTCAGGCCGGTGATCACCGTGGAACGCCACGAATTGAGGAACAGGAACACGATCAGCACGGTGAGCAGCGCGCCCTCGATCAGCGTCTCGCGCACGTTCTCCACCGCCACCCGGACCGGGCGCGAGGCATCGGTGATCGGCTGCAGCCGCAGGCCGGGCGGCAACTGCCCCCGCAGCTCCTGCAGCGTCTTCTCCAGGCCGTCGACGACCTGGATCGTGTTCTCGTCCTGCGACTTCTGCACCGTCAGCAGCAAGGTGCGCTCGCCGTTGTAGAGCGCCAGGCTGTCGAGCTCCTGGGCGCCGTCGGCGACCCGCGCGACCTGGTCCACGCGCACCGGGGCGGCGGCGCCGGCCGCGCCCTTGCGCGCGACGATGATCTGGCCGAAGTCCTCCGGCCGCTGCATCCGGGCGGCGATCTGGACGACGCGGTCCTGCGCCAGCGAGCGCACGGCGCCCACCGGCAGGTCCTGGTTCTCGTTGCGCACCGCCGCCACGACCTGGTCGGTCGTCACGCCCGTCGCCTCCAGCGCCGCCGGGTTCAGGTAGATGTTGATCTCGCGCCGGGTGCCGCCCACCAGCGTGACCGAACCGACGCCGCGCACGTTCTCCAGCCGCTTCTTGAGGACCTGGTCGGCCCAGTTGGTGAGTTCCACCGCGCTGAGGGCGCGGCCGCGGCTGGCGTCGGGCAGCACGGCCACCGACCAGATCGCGCGGCTGGCCGGGTCGAACCGCAGCACGCGCGGCTCCTTCACTTCGGTGCGCAGCAGCGGCCGGATGCTGGCGACCTTCTCGCGCACGTCCTCGGCCGCCTTGCGGCCGTCGATGTGCAGCTGGAACTCGATGACGACGACGGCGTAGCCTTCGTAGGTGCGCGAGTAGAGCGAGTTGATGCCGGCGATCGAATTGACGCCTTCCTCCAGCTTCTTGGTGACCTCGCTCTCGACGATCTCGGGCGCCGCGCCCGGGTATTCGGCGGTGATCACGACCACCGGGAAGTCGATGTTGGGAAACTGGTCGACCTTCAGGCGCTGGTACGAGAACACGCCCAGCACCACCAGGGCGAGCATCACCATGGTCGCCAGGACCGGGTTCCTCAGGCTGACGCGCGTGAACCACATGCTCGCTTACAGCCCGGACTTGGCCGCCGACGCCGTGCGGCCGGGCTGCGCGGCCGGCGGCGTGAAGCGCACGGCCGTGCCTTCGCGCAACGGCCCCACGCTGCCGCGCAGCACCATGGCCCCTTCCGCCAGGCCGGCGACGGCGACCATCGTTTCCTTGTCCGCGTCGCCGCGCACGCCGGGCTCGACGCTGCGATGCACCACCCGGCCGTTGTCCACCAGCTGCACGTAGGGCGCCGGCTTGTCGGTCCGCAGCGCGGTCAGCGGCACGGCCATCGCGGTGGTGGTCCCGGTGTTCAGGGTGCCTTGGGCGAACAGGCCCTGGCGCAGTCCGCCGGCTGGCTCGACGGCGAGGTAGGCGAGCACGCTGCGGCTGCCGGGCTGGGCGCTGGGATTGATCCGCGCGACCCTGGCCTGCACCGGCCGGCCGCTGCCTTCGACCTGCAGCGTGGCTTGCTGGCCGACGCGCACGCCGACCGAGTCGGACGGGGTGAGCGCCGCCTCGAGTTCGAGCCGGCTCACGTCGACGATCTCGACGATGCGGGCCTCGACGGCGACGCGCTCGCCCGGCTGCGCCAGCCGCTGCGACACCACGCCGGCGATCGGCGCGCGCACGACGGTGTCGCTGAGGCTCTTGCGCGCCACGTCCACCGCCGCCAGCGCGGCCTGGTGGTTCGATTGCGCCGCATGCAGGTTGTTCAGCGAGGTGTCGAGGGCGGTCTTGGAGATGAAGCCCTGGTCGACCAGCGCCTGGTTGTTCTTCCATTGCCGCTGTGCGATCTCGATCTGCGAGCGGGCGGCGTCGGCCTGGTCCTGGGCCTGCCGCAGCCGCGCCTGGTACTCGGTCGGCTCGACCCGGGCGATCACCTGGCCGGCCTGCACCGTGTCGCCTTCGCGCACCGTGAGCCCTTGCAGTTCGCCGGCGGCGCGCGCCTTCACCAGCGCCGAGTTGACCGCCTTCAGCGAGCCGGAGATCGGCAGCCCCTGGGCCAGCTGGCGCTGCTGCGCCGTGACCACGTCGGTCGCCGCCAGCTCCACCACGCTCTGCTCGCGCGCGGCGCTGGCCAGCGCGATCGCCTCCTGCTGCGCCTGGCGCGCGGTCCAGGCCCGCCAGGCGCCGGCCGCGACCAATGCCGGCAGCACCAGCAGGACCAGCCACTTGACGAGGCGGGCGTTCATTGGCGCGCAGCGCCGGCCGGCGCGCCCTCGCGCACGCACAGGCCACGCAGCAGCGTGTCCACCTGGGCGTCGATGAAGCGCTGCGGGTCGAGGCGCTGTTCCTGCGGCAGGCAGGGCCCGAACGAGTGCTTCATCATCATCAGGAACACCATCGGCCCCATGATGTTGAAGGCGGCGTACGGCACGTCCACGGCTCGGAACTCGCCGCGCTCGATCCCGCGCTGCAGGATCCGGCACACCAGGTCGTGGCACGGCTGCACCACCTCCTGCTGGCAGAACGCCGCGAGGTCGGGAAAGTTGCGGGCCTCGCTGATGACCAGCTTGCTGATGCCCGAGGCCTTGCTGGCGCCCACCCGCTCCCACCACAGCGCGAGGCAGGTGCGCAGCAGGTCGGCCGAAGTGCCCTGGTAGTGCTGGAACTGCTGGTTCCACTCGCCGAAGCGGCCGGAGATGTTCTCGCGCACGACCGCCTTGAACAACTCCTCCTTGCTCGGGAAATAGAGGAACAGCGTGCCCTTGGACACGCCGGCGCGGGCGGCCACTTCCTCGGCCCGGGCGGCGGCGAAGCCCTTCTCGACGAACAGTTCGAGCGCGGCCGCGAGCAGCTCGCCGGGGCGTGCCTCCTTGCGGCGCTCGCGCTTGGCCGGCGACGGCACGGGCGCGTCCGTCAACGGATGAGAATCCATGGGGGATATTTACTGACTGACTGGTTAGTATGTTAACTTTTCGGCCAGTCCGCGTCAAGCGCGCAAACAGAAGTTCTTGCGCCAGATCAGTCTCGCGCCGCGGCGCACGCCGCGCCGGCCGCCGGCGCCGCCCCGGGGAGCGCCGCCGGCCGGCGGCGTAAGATGGCCGGCCTCGCCATTCCGAGCTGTGGAGACGTTCATGCCTGAGAGCCTGCCAACCATCGTCCTGGGCGGTGGCTGCTTCTGGTGCACCGAGGCGGTGTACGTCAAGGTGCGCGGCGTCACCGACGTCGAGTCCGGCTACAGCAACGGGCAGGTGGAGCGTCCCAGCTACGAGGACGTGTGCACCGGCCGCACCGGCCATGCCGAGGTCGTGAAGCTGACCTACGATCCGGCGCAGGTCAGCCTGCGCCAGCTGCTGGAGATCTTCTTCGTGGTCCACGATCCGACCCAGCGCGATCGCCAGGGCCACGACGTCGGCACCCAGTACCGCAGCGGCATCTACTACACGACGGAAGAACAGCGGCGCGTCGCCGACGACATGATCCGGCAGATGAGCCAGGACAAGCTGTTCGGGCGGCCGATCGTCACCGAAGTGCGGCCGCTGGCCAACTACTGGCCGGCCGAGGAATACCACCAGGACTTCTTCGAGAAGAACCCGCACCAGGGCTACTGCCTGGCCGTGGCGGCGCCCAAGGTGGCCAAGTTCCGCCGCACCTTCTCCGAGCTGGTGAAGGCGTGATCCGCACGCGCTCGCTGCGCTACGCCTACCGGGGCGGGCCGGCGCTGTCCTTTCCCGACCTGAACGTGGCGCAGGGCGCGACGCTGCTGCTGCGCGGCGACTCGGGCGCGGGCAAGTCGACCTGGCTCGCGCTGGCGGCCGGCCTGCTGACGCCGACCGACGGCGAGGTGGTCGTGGCGGGGCAGCCGCTGGCCGCGCTGTCCGGCGCGCAGCGCGACCGCTGGCGGGCGCGCCACGTCGGCTTCCTGCCGCAACGGCTGCACCTGTCGCCGGCCCTCACCGTGCACGGCAACCTGGCGCTCGCCTTCTATGCCGCCGGGCTGGCGGAGGACGCGGCCGCGATCGGGCGGGCGCTGCAGGCGCTGGGCGTCGCCGACCTGGCCAACCGGCGGCCGGCGCAACTCTCCGGCGGCCAGGCCCAGCGGGTGGCGCTGGCCCGCAGCGTGCTGATGGCGCCGCGGGTGGTGCTGGCCGACGAGCCGACGGCCAGCCTCGACGACGCCGCGGCCGCGGGCGCGGTGCGCCTGCTGCGGGAAGCGGCCGCGCGCTGCGGCGCCACGCTGGTCATCGCGACCCACGACCGCCGCGTCCAGGAGGCGCTGCCTGAGGCCGCCCTGTACCTGCTGGCGGCGCCGCTGCGGCCGCAGCAGGGCGTCGCGGCATGAAGACGCTGGCGCTCGCCTTTCGCTATCTCTGGTCGCGGCCGCTCGCGGCGGTGCTGAACCTGCTGCTGCTGACGCTGGGGCTGGCGTCGATCGCCTTCGTGCTGCTGGCGAGCGAGCAGGTCGACCGCGCATTCGAGCGCGACCTGGCCGGCATCGATGCGGTCGTCGGCGCCAAGGGCAGCCCGCTGCAACTGATCCTGGCCGGCGTGTTCCACATCGACGTGCCGCCCGGCAACATCGCACTGGCCGACGTTCGCAAGCTGGCCCTCCTGCCCCAGGTGGCGAAGGTGATTCCCCTCAGCCTGGGCGACAGCTTCCGCGGCTTTCGGATCGTCGGCACCACCGCCGACTGGCTGGCGCACTACCGGCTGGCGCCGGTCGCCGGCCGGACCTGGCAGGCGCCGATGGAAGCCGTGGTCGGCGCGCACGTGGCGCAGGACACCGGCCTGCGACCGGGCAGCAGCTTCGCCGGTTCGCACGGGCTGGGCGGCGGCGGCCACGGACATGGCGATCATCCGTACCGCGTGACGGGCGTGCTGCCGCCGTGCGGCTGCGTCGCCGATCGCCTGATCCTGACGTCGACCGAGTCGGTGTGGGAGGTGCACGAGCACGCCGGCGAGCCGCGCGACGAGCGGGCGCACGGCGCCGACGAGCAGCGCGAAGTGACGATGGCGCTGGTGACCTACCGGACGCCGCTGGCGGCGGTGACCTTTCCGCGCCATGTGAATTCGAACACCGGCATGCAGGCCGCGGCGCCGGCGCTGGAGATCTCGCGGCTGCTGCGCATGCTCGGCGCCGGCTCGGACGTCCTGCGCGGCTTCGGCGCCGTGCTGCTGCTGGCCGCCGGCTTGAGCGTCTTCATCGCGCTGTGGAACGCGGTGCGCGAACGGCGCGCCGATCTCGCGATGCTGCGCATGCTGGGCGCCCGGCCGGCGAAGATCGCCGGGCTGCTGCTGGCCGAAGCCTGGTGGCTGGCGCTGCTGGCCTCGGTCCTGGGCCTGGCCGCCGGCCACGGCCTGGCGGCGCTGGTCGGCGCGATGCTGCCGGCCCAGCGCTCGTTGCCGGTGAGCGGGAATCTGTGGGTGCCGGCCGAGGCCTGGATTCCGGTGGCGGCGCTCGGCGTGGCGACGTTCGCGGCGATCATTCCGGCCGCCAGCGCGTACCGCGTCGATGTAGCAGAATTGCTCAATCCGAGGTGAACGAGCCATGAAACGTGTTGCTGCCGGCCTGCTGGCCGCCGTCCTCGCCGCTGCCGCCGCGGCCCAGGTCACCGCGCCGGTGCCCATGGGCAGCGGGCCGGGCGTGCACGATCCGAACAGCGCGTTCGCGCCGCTGCCGGCGCGCACCGACGTCGTGCCCTGGTCGCTGCTGACGACGATCAAGACCAAGGTGGAGAAGAACCGGACGCTGCCGGTCTTCGAGCGGCAGCACCTGGCCCTGACGCAGAAGGCGCAGCGGGTGCAGGGCTTCATGATGCCGCTGGAGCCGGGCGAGAAGCAGACCCACTTCCTGCTGAGCTCGGTGCCGCTGTCCTGCCCCTTCTGCGTGCCCGGCGGCCCGGAGAGCATGGTGGAGGTCAAGACCAGGACGCCGGTGCGCTACACGCTCGATCCGGTCGTCGTCGAAGGGCGCTTCGCGCTGCTCGAGGACGACCAGTACGGCCTGTACTACCGCGTCACCGACGCGGTCGGCGTCAAGTAACCGGCGCCCCGCGCCGCCTCACTTCCTGATCGCCTTGCCGATCGTCTCGTAGGCCTCGACGATTTCCTGCTGGAACGCCGGGCCGTCGGCGTAGTCGACGGTGATGCCCGACTTCGCCACGTAGTCCTTCCAGGCGTCGCTCTGCACCGCCCTGCGGAAGGCGTCGTTCAGGTAGCGGTAGACCGGCTCCGGCAACCCGGCCGGCCCCATCAGGCCCTTCATGTTGTCGATCGCCACCGGCACGCCCAGCTCGGTCATGGTCGGAACGTTCGGCAGGGCGGGCGAGCGGCTCTTCGAGAACACGGCGACCGGGCGCAGGCGGCCGGCATCGATCAGCGGCTTCATCTCCTCGTAGGCGCCGAACGCCGAGTCGACCTGGCCGGCGGCCAGCGCCGTCATCGCTTCGGCCGCGCCCTTGTACGGCACGTGCAGCCACTTGGTGCCGGTCTGCTTTTCCAGCACCAGGGCGGTGGAATGGAAGATGCCGCCTTCGCCGGTGGAGCCGTAGGAAACCTTCTCGGGCGCGAGCCTGGCTTCGGCCAGCAGCGCGCGCATGTCGCCGTACTTCGAGTCGGCCTTCACCACGAGCAGGCTGGGCGCGCGCGCCACCTTGAGCACCGGCACGAAGGACTTGCGCGGGTCGTACGGCAGCGCCTTGTGGTTGCCGACCGAAGTGGTCTCGCTGCCGCCGCCGACGAACAGCGTGTAGCCGTCCGGCTTGGCTTCGGCCGTGGCCTGGGCGGCGATCGCGCCGGCGGCGCCGACCTTGTTCACGACCACGACCGGCACCGGGATGATGCCCTTGGCGGCGAAGGACAGCTGGCGCGCGATCTGGTCGGCCGAGCCGCCGGGGGCGAAGCCGACCAGGATGGTGATCGGCTGCGTCGGCTTCCAGTCCTGCGCGCGGGCGGGCGAGGCCAGCGCGCCCAGCGCGAGCAGGGCGATGGCAAGCGCGCCGCGGCGCGCGGACAGCGGGTTCTTCCTGGTAGGCATGGGGACGGGCGGCGAGTGGAGGGAGCGCTCAGGCTATGCTCGGCCGTTTCGCAGGTCAATCCGAGTGAACCCCGTCGTTTCCGCCCTCACGCCGGTCGTCGCGCTGATCGCGATCGGGTTCGCCGCGGGGCGGCTCGGGTGGGTGCGCGCCAGCGCCGCCAAGGACCTGTCGAACCTGGTGTTCCTGGTGCTCACGCCGGCACTGTTGTTTCGCACCATGAGCAAGGTGCACGTGCAGGACCTGGACTTCACGCCCGTCGCCGCCTACTTCCTGGCCGTGATCGTGATCTTCGCGGGCACGCTGGCGGTGTGCGGCTTCAACCGCCGCGCGGCGGTGCTGGCGCTGGCCACGACCTTCGGCAACACGGTGATGATCGGCACGCCGCTGGTGGGCC
>NZ_DATMHS010000078.1:0-19900 GCF_035554825.1 Ramlibacter sp.
GGGGACGGGCGAGCGTCTCTGCGTCGACGTCAACGGGCGCTTCGACCTCGACACCGCCCTTGCCTATGCGGACGCGATCGCGCCCCTGGGCCTGCGCTGGTACGAGGAGCCGCTCGATCCGCTCGACTACCTGCTCCACGCTGCGCTGGCGACGCGCTACGCCGGACCGATCGCCACCGGCGAGAACCTGTTCTCGATGCAGGATGCGCGCAACCTGATCCGCTACGGCGGCATGCGACGGGACCGTGACTGGCTGCAGTTCGACTGCGCGCTGAGCTACGGCTGCGTCGAGTACCTGCGCACGCTGGAGATGCTCAAGTCCTACGGCTGGTCGCCGGCGCGCTGCATTCCGCACGGCGGCCACCAGATGTCGCTGCAGATCGCGGCCGGCCTGGGCCTGGGCGGCAACGAGTCCTACCCCGACCTGTTCCAGCCGTACGGCGGCTTCCCCGACGGCGTGAAGGTGGAGAACAGCTACGTCCGGCTGCCCGCGCTGCCCGGCATCGGCTTCGAGGGCAAGAGCGATCTGTACGCGGTGATGAAGGAGCTGGCGAGCTGAGGGTGCCTGTGCCGGGGCGATGCTGAGGTACTGATCCTGCTGCCCGCAGTACCGGCGCAGCATCCCGGCCGCCCCGATCGGCGGTCGCCCCAGGCGCGCCCGCGCTTCGGTTGAACGAGTCCGGGCAGGGCCCGCCGATGCGAGCGGGCACGGCGCGAGCTATTCAAAGCTGCGCCAGCGCCCGGCCGGCGGGCGCCAGCGCTCGGGCAGCAGGTCGGACAGCGGCGTCGGCTCGCGGCGCAGCACTTCGCGCGCCGGGGACGGGTCCACCGTCGGCATGTCGCGCGTCACGTCGACCTGTGCCAGCTGTTGCATCCAGGCGATGTCCACCCCGCCGTCCGGCGCTGGGCGCGAAAAGATCAGGGCCAGCATCCGCGCCGCCGCCGCACTGCCCTCCTGCTGCGCCTGCCGGTACAGGCGCACCGCTTCCGTGAAGTTGGCCGGCTGCCCGATGCCGCGGTGCACGCGCTGCGCGCGCTCGAAGGTGGCTTGCCCCGGGCCTGGCGCGGCCGGCGCGGCGCCACGCTGCCGGAGCAACGCCACGTTGGCTGCGGCAGCGGGCGATCGCGGCGCGGCCGCCCGGAACAGCGCCAGGGCCTCGTCCTCGCGTCCCTCGGCGGCAGCGGCCAGGCCCAGCTCCAACTGCGCCTGCACGCTGCCCGCGCGCGCGGCGGCCTGCAGCTGATCGCGCAGGGGCGGCCCGGCTGGCCCTGCCTGCCGCGGCGTCGGTGCAGCCTGCGGACCCGGCAGCAGCGGCGCAGGCGACACGCTCAGGGGCGCTCGCTCCGACGCGAGCAGCCAATCGAGGTACTGCGCGCGGGCCGCATCGTGCGGCTGCAGCGCGCCGATCCAGCGCCGCGCCGCGGCCGGGTCGGCCGGCCCGCCGCAGCCGTCGATCGCGCACCATGCCAGGCCCGCGGCCGCCAGCGGCTCGCCGTGCTGCCGGGCGCGCGCGAACCAGCTGCGCGCCTGGGCCGGATCGACCGGACCGCCCACACCGTGCAGGGCCGCCAGCCCGAGCCGCCACGCGGCGTGGCCCGCGGCCCGGCCGCTGCCGGCGGCGGCGGCCCGCAGCCGCGCGAGTTCTGCCTGCAGCGCCGGATCGGTCTGCGGCGGCATTGCCACCACCGGCGGCAGCGCACCCTCCGGCGCGATGCCGGGCCGCGCCGGCGGCTGCGGCGACAGCTCGGGCGCCGTCGGCGTCTGCAGCCCTGGCGGCAGCTGCGGGCCGGCCGGCACGATCGGCGGCAGCACCGGCGGCTGCTGCGATGGCTGCGGCACGGCCGCAGGCGACTCGCCCGGGTCCTGTTGCGCGGCGCGGCTGGCCAGCGCCGCGGCCATGGCCCACGCCAGCACGGCGAGGGCGCGGTACCGGCTCATCGGCGTGGGGCGGCGGCCGGCTGCCGACGCGGGGCCACCTGCCATTGCAGCGCGGCCATCGCGGCATTGCCGGCCCCGGCCGCCGTGTTGACCCGCTCGGTGAGCGCCTCCACGCTGGTCACGCCTTCCAGCGGCACGAAGGCCGGTGCGGTGACGATCGGGCCGAGTGGCCCGGCCAGGTCGCGGCCGGAGGCATAACAGGCGAGGCCTTCCGTGCCGGGCGCCGTCGCGTCCATGATGAAGCCGGGCAAGGGGCTCATCCAGTCCGGAATGCGCAGCGACAGCTCGCCGGAAACGAGCGCATTGGGGTGGGTCGGATTCGGCAGCAGGCGCAGCAACCGACCTTGCGCGTCGACGTAGAAGCAGTACAGGTAGGCGGCCCGCGACAGCGTCGCCGAGACGAACACCTGCTCGCCGACCTCGAAGCCGGTGCGGCCGACCATCGGGTTCTTGAGTTGGAGGTCGATGGCGATCGGTTGCGGCGGGCTTCCCAGCGCCTGCCGCAGCTGGTTGGTTCCGGGCACATGGCGCCGCGGCGCGACGCCGGCATCCGACCAGCCCACGCGCTGCAGCTTGCCGTCGGGCCCCAGGGCGACGAAGTCGCTCAGCGCGCGCTCGTACGTCGCGAAATCGACGACGCCGCTGACGACGATGCCGCTGTCCGCCTGGAAGCGGCCGACGGCCTCCATCAGTTCGGGGTCGTCGGGTCCGAGGTCGGCGCCGTCGGGCCGCAGGTAGCCGCGGGAGATGAGCGAGCGCTGCACCAGCCGGTTCTGCTCCAGCGGCGCGCCCTCCTCGAACCAGTCGCGCATCTGGCGCTGGAATTCGGGATGCGTCTGTTCCAGCGTGAGGCACTGCCAGTAGGGGACGCGTGCCCACTTGCCGACGAGCTCGATCACGCCCAGCTCGATCAGCGTGCGCATCGCGCCGCCGACGCCCAGCGAATAGTCCCGGCCGACGTTGAAGTTGACGCTGTAGGAGCCGATGCGGCCCTGGACGTCCAGGCCCTGTCCGGCGCCGCCGATCACCACCTCGTTGGCGGAGTCCAGCCCCGGCACGAGGGTGCGCGTGCGGAAGTCGCCCATGTGCAGCTCCAGCGCGACGACGGAGGCGTTGCGGCTGCGGCTGTAGCCGGTGTCCAGGCGGCTCGCCGAGGTGCCGACGTCGAAGCGGTTGGACAGCACCTGCTGGTCGAAATAGGCGACCGCGCCCGACACGTAGAGCGCCGGCTTCTGCAGCTGCAGCTGGTTGTTGTTCAGCAGGATGGTCGTGAGATTCTGGACGGTGTCCTGCCGCGCGATGTCGACCTCGTAGTCGACGTAGCGGAACGCGTTCGACAGCCGCGACATCTGGGACAAGGAGGTGACGATCATGTCCTTGACCGCCACCGGCACCTTGCCGGTGGGATCCGGAATCTGCTTGCTGGCGATCAGCGTCGTCGGCAGATTGGAGGCGCGCAGCAGCCGGTCCATGCACCGCAGCGACTCGCTGAAGCTGGTCAGCGCGCGTGTCGGTCGCACGACCGGTCGGTCCATGGCCGGCGCCTTGGCGTGGTAGTCCGCCTCCTTGCGCGCGTCGAGCGGCGCGGTCATGCAGCCTGCGAGCAAGGCGAGCAGCGCCATCGCGGGCGCGCACGCGACGGGCCTGGAATGGCCCGGAAGGGTTCTTGTTGTCTTGTCCTGCACGGCGGTCTCCGTCCGGAACGCCCGGGGTGGTCAGTTGCAGATGTTCACCAGGTCTCCGCGCAGCACCACGATCTGCTCGGTCCCGCTTTTCAACGTGGAGCCCTTGGGCACGACCGTGCTGGCGATCGACTGCGTGCACGTCGTCTTGAAGCCGTCGCTCCTGGCGGTGTTGATGACGTCCTCCCCGGTCTGGACGGCGCCCGGGTCGAGGTTGAAGGCCTTGGCCTCGTACCGCGCCACCTTCGCACGCTGCCACGCCGGCATGTCAGTGTTCAGGCTGGGGGCGCTGGATTTCGGTGCGTTGCCCAGCGGCAGCATCTGGATGGTCTGCTTGCGCTCGAGGATGAGGGGGTCTTCACCCGGCACCTGGGCCAGGGCCGGCAGCGCGGTCGCCAGGAGCGCTCCAGCAACGACAAGGATGGCGGTGGTCGTGTGCATGTGGTTCTCTCCTTCGGATGGTCGGGAAGTTGCGCCAGCCCTCGGGGCCGGCGCAACCGATGGCGTGGCGTCTCAGAACGCCGGGCTGGGCGCGTAGTTGGAACTGATGTTCTGCACTGCCCTGGAGTTGGTGCCATTGGCCTCGTTGGTCACCAGTGCGCCGGAGAAGAAGGCCGTCTGGGTCGACGGTCCGCCGATGGTCACGTTGTCGAAGTTGGAGGAGATGTTCTGCGCAGCCTTCGAATTGAGACCGAAGGCCGTGTTGCTGAAGTCGGTGTTGCCCGTTGCGGTCACCGTCTGGATCGATGCGGCATTGACGGTCACGTCGAGGTAGTTGCTGGCGAAGTTCTGCACGGCGAAGCTGTTGATTCCGCTCGTCGTGTTCAGCGCGTCCGTGCCCGGGTTGAACGTGGTGGTCTGGGTCGAATTGGCATTCAGCAGGACGCCGGCGCCGGTGCCGCCGTAGTTGCTCGACAGGTTCTGGATGGCCGTGGTCCCGTTCGCTTGCGCGTCGTTCTTCACCACCGAGGCATTGAGTGTCGTCTTCTGGTCAGACGTGCCGGCGTTGACGTTCACGTTTCCGTTGTTGCTCGACAGGTTCTGGAAGGCATTGCTGGCGTCACCGGTCGCGTGGTTGTCCAGGGTCGTGCCGTCGAGCACGTTCGTCAGCTGCTTGGAGACGGCGCCGGTGCCGATGGAGACATTGCCGGCGTTCGACGACAGGTCCTGCAGCGCGTACGCGCCGCTCCCGGCCGCGGTGTTCTTGATGGCGTTCGCAGCGGGGCCGCTCGCGTTCACTTCTTGCGTCGACGAGCCATTGATGATCACGTTTCCGCCGTGGTTGGAGGCCAGGTTCTGGTGCGCGGCGGTGCCGGGCACGGCGGAAGCGAGGTTGGAAACCGTCGTGTTGCTGATGCTCGAGGTCTGGGTCGACGAACCCGTCGCCCCGATGCTGACAGTGCCGGGCGACGTGGGCTGGACGGCCATGGCTGCGGTGGCGATGGTGCTGAGTGCAAACAGGGCGAGACTCTTCATGATGTTTCCTCTCGATGTGGACGATGACCGCCGATCAAGGCGGCCGCGGTTGTCGGCTCCGCAGAGCCGGAATCGATTCCACATGCGAGCTCCCGGCCGGCCAATCGCCGGAACTGGCTACTCAGTTCTGATGAAACACGATCGGTCCCCCGGCGTGGTCTCGGCATCCATCCGCATCTGCGCCGTCCCGGCACGCATCAGTGACCCCGCGTGGCGGTGGAGGATCCAGCATCCCTCCTCCTGTTTCAGTCGCAGCGATTGGCAACGCCTAGCGCTGCCGAGCAGGTCATGCCGGCTTGCATCCACCGGGGTCTGCCCCGGTCAGCCGCGGCGCGACTGCTCAGCGTTCCTCAGGACGGTCCGGCCAGGCGCGCCAGCGCCCGGGCCAGGTTCTGGCGCGCCGCGGCCTCGAACCACGCGGCCAGCGGCGCCGTCGAATAGATCCGCGGACGCGCGAGGAAGCGACGCAGGATGTGAGTGCGACCCGCGCGATAGTCGGGCTCCGGCACGTGCGCGTATTCGAGCCGCACCTGCCGCTCGTACTCGTCGAAGCGCTGTGGCTCGGTGCCGAGGATGGCCAGATCGATGTCCACCAGCAGCTGGGCGTCGGCGCCGGCGGGAACGGCGTCGTGACGCGTGGCCAGCACCAGGGCCTGCACCCGGTCGGCCACGGCGGCCGCGGCTCCGGCCTGCACGATGCTTGCGCGCGCCCAGCACGCGCTGCGCTCCTCGTTGTCGTGGCGGCGCGGATCGTAGTGCGCGTCGTGGAAGAAGAGCGCCAGCGCGACTTCCCCCGGCGCCTGCGCCAGCGGCCGCACGCGCTCGAACAGCGCGAGACATTCGTCCAGATGCTGCAGCGTGTGGTAGCGGCGGTGCGGCTCGCTCCACGCGGCGATCAGTTCGGCGTAGCGCGATTCATCGGCGGCGGCGCCACCGAGGGCGCGCCAGGCTTCGTTCCAGGCGAGCTGCCGCCAGGGCGGCACGGGCGCTGCGGTCGTCGACACGGTGTGTGGTGCCGCGACAACGGGCCGCGCTTACCAGAGCGCGGAGTCGCGCATTTCCTGCAGCTTCTGGCGCTGCCGGCGGCGCGCCACCGCGCGCCAGCGCGCGACCACCAGCGTGACGGCCACGGCGGCGAGCAACCATTCCACCCGGATCGCACCGCCACCCAGCATGGCGCGGCCGAGCACCACGGCCAGGGCGGCCAGGGCGGCAACGCAAAGGAGGGTGAACAGGGTCTTCATCATGAGGCGGACGGGAGGCGGAATCGGTTGGTCAGGTTTTTATACGGTCTGGCGCGAAGGACGAACTGTAGCGTTTTCCCGGATCGCTCGCAGCGCGGGGCTTCTGATGGTTGCGCGCAACGGGCACCGCGAATTTGTCATGGGTCTGCTCGCAGAGGCGGCAGCGCGCGCCCCCGCCTATGATCGTCGGGCCCGTGGCGATGACGGATCGAAGATGACGACGAGAAGGAAACTCGCGGCCGATGTCCTGGTACTCGGCGGCGGCATGGCCGGCCTGTGCGCGGCGCTCACCGCGCGGCAGCGCGGCGCGCGGGTGCTGGTGCTCGAAAAGGGCACGCGCTTCGGCGGCTCCATGTACCTGTCCAACGGCATCGTGTGGACCTTCGCCCGCCTGCAGGATGCGCGCGCGCGGGCGCCCGACGGCGACGCGGCGCTGCAGGACCTGCTGGTGGGCGGCCTGAGCGAAGGGCTGGACTGGCTCGCCGCGCAGGGCGTGCAACTCGAACCCGAGCGTGTCTACCTGCAGTGCGGACGCGGCCGCGCGGCCGCGGGCCCGCAGATGACGCAGGCGCTGGTGGACGGCGCCCGCGCCGCGGGCGCGACGCTGCTCGCCGGCACCGCGCTGCAGGATCTCCTGTTCGAGGATGGCGCCGTCACCGGTGCCCGCGCGTTCGACCGCGATGGTGCGATCGAGGTGCGCGCGCGGTCCGTGGTCCTGGCCACCGGCGGGTTCCAGGGCAATGCCGAACTGCTGGCGCGACACGTGTCGCCGCACGCCGCTGCGATGTACCTGCGCGGCAATCCGTGGAGCACCGGCGACGGCCTGCTGGCCGCGCTCGACGGCGGCGCGGCCACCAGCTGCGCGCTCGACACCTTCTACGGCCATGCGCTGACCGCGCCGCCGGCTCGCTTCAACGCCTTCGGCTTCCAGGAGATGAGCCACAAGTACGGGCCGCTGGCGGTGGCCCTGAATCTGCAGGGGCAGCGCTTCACCGACGAGTCGGCCGGCACCGGCGAGGAATGGCTGAACGCTCAGATCGCCAGGCAACCGGGCGCGACGGCGGCGTACGTCTTCGATGCCGACGTCGCCGAGCGCGCCTACGAGGGCGGGGCGCTCGCTCGGGTGGTGCTGGAACGGGCGCGCCAGGCCGGCGGGCCGGTCGCGCAGGCGGACACGCCGGCGGGCCTGGCCGATCGGATGCAGGCGTGGGGGCTGCCGCCGGACCAGGTGCTGCGCACGCTGGAGGAATACAACGCGGCGGTGGTGCAGGGCCGCGGCGCCCGGCTGGCGCCGGCGCGCCGGGCCAATCCGTTTCCCGTGCTGCGGCCGCCCTTCAGCGCGGCGCTGGTGCGCTCGGCCGTCACCTTCACCTGCGGCGGCCTGCGCACCGACCTGGACATGCGGGTGTTGCGCCGCGCCGCGTCGATCTCGATGCTCCCGCTGGTGACGGCGCCGCCCGACGAACTGCAGGTGGCGCCGATCCCCGGCCTCCATGCGGCCGGCTGCGACGTCGGCGGCTTCAGCACCAGCGGCTATCTCGGCGGGCTGGCGCAGGCGCTGGTCAGCGGCCGGATCGCCGGCGCCGCCGCGGCCGGGTGAGCCGGCGCAAGGCCGGCGGCCGCGTCAGAGCTTTTCCAGCATCTCGCAGGTGACCAGCACCACGCCGCTGGGCGAGCGGTGGAAGCGCTTGGCGTCGAGCTGGGCGTCCTCGCCGATCACCATGCCTTCCGGAATCCTGCAGCCGCGGTCGATCACCACCTTCGACAGCCGGCAGTAGCGCCCGATCTCGCAGGTCGGCATGATCACCGCCTGGCTGATGGTGCAGCCCGAGTGGATGCGCACGCTCGAGAACAGCACCGCGTCGCGGATCACCGACCCCGACACGATGCAGCCGCCCGACGCCAGCACGTTGGCCGTCACGCCATGGTTGCCGCGATGGTCGGGCACGAACTTCGCCGGCGGCAGCTGTTCCTGGTAGGTCCAGATCGGCCACTCGCGGTCGTAGATGTTCAGCTCCGGCAGGTCGGAGGCGAGGTCGAGGTTGGCGGCCCAGAACGCGTCCACGGTTCCGACGTCGCGCCAGTACGGCCTGTCGCGCGTCGCATAAGGCACGCTCGACAGGTTGAGCGGATGCGCCAGCACGTTGTCCTCGCGGACCACCCGCGGAATGATGTTCTTGCCGAAGTCGTGGTCGGACGTGTCGTCCGCCAGATCCTGCTCGAGCAGCTGGTACAGGTACTCGGCGTTGAAGACGTAGATGCCCATGCTGCCGAGCGCGCGGTCCGGCTTGCCCGGCATCGGCGGCGGGTCCTTGGGCTTTTCCAGGAAGGCGGTGACGCGGCGCGATTCGTCGATGTGCATCACGCCCAGCGCGGTGGCCTCCAGGCGCGGCACCTCGATGCAACCGACGGTGCAGCGGCTGCCGCGCTCCACGTGGTCCAGCAGCATCAGCGAGTAGTCCATCTTGTAGACGTGGTCGCCGGCCAGGATCAGGATGTACTCGGGGCCGTAGGACTTGAGGATGTCGATGTTCTGGTAGACCGCATCGGCCGTGCCGCGGTACCAGTAGGCCTCGTTCACGCGCTGCTGCGCCGGCAGCAGGTCGATGAATTCGTTGGCCTCGCCGCGCAGGAAGTTCCAGCCGCGCTGCAGGTGGCGCAGCAGCGAATGCGACTTGTACTGCGTCAGCACGCCCATGCGGCGGATGCCGGAGTTGATGCAGTTCGACAGCGCGAAGTCGATGATCCGGAACTTGCCGCCGAAGTACACCGCCGGCTTGGCCCGCTTGTCGGTGAGTTCCATCAGCCGGGACCCGCGGCCGCCGGCCAGCACCAGGGCGACGGTGCGGTTGGGTAGTTGGCGCGCCAGCATCAGACGGTCGGCCGTCGCGGGCGCGCCGGCCACTGCACTGGCTGACAGATTCTTCTGCGTTGGTTGGTCTGCCATGGCGTTGCGTCCTTGCTCGGCTCGACTTTGGTGCAGCAGCGCGGCGGCCCGTGTAGGACGGCGCCAACTTCTGCCGTTGGCCGGTGCGGCGCCTACGGTGGAGGTGGCGGCCTCTTGCGGCGGCGCAGCAGCAGGTACAGCAGCGCCGCGGCGATCGCCGCCAGCAGCGCGGGCACCAGCACCCCTTGCACCTGCTGCACCCGTGCCAGGATGTCCTGCCAGCGGCCGCCGATCGCGCGCACCGCGTAGACCAGCAGCGGCAGCTCCACCAGGGCGGCCGCGCCATCGAACACGAACAGGTGCCAATACGGAATCTTCATCGACCCGGCGGCGAAGAACAGCGCCGTGCGCATGCCGGGCATGAAGCGCACGGCGAAGATCGAGGCGGGTCCCCAGCGCCGCATGCGGTCCTGCATGGCGGCGACGCGCGCCGGCGGCAGCATGCGGGCCAGCGCCCGGTGCCGCAGCATGGGCGCGCCGAACCGATGGCCCCAGTGGAAGACCAGCCCATCCGCGAAGAGCAGGCCGCACCACGCCACGGCGATCAGCGGCAGCGGATCCATCACGCCGCGCAGGGTCAGCGCGGCGGCGGCCAGCAGCAGGACGTCCTCGTTGATCGGCAGGCCGAAGCCGCTGGCCGCCAGCGCGCCGAACAGCAGCGCATAGGCGGGCAGCCCCTGCAGCGACTGCAGGAAGGCCATCACCGAAGCCATCGCGTCCATGCGCGATTCTGTCGCTAGATCTGGACCCGGGTCCCCAGTTCGATCACGCAGTTGTTCGGCAGCTTCAGGAAGTCGGCCACGCTGCCGGCATTCCTGGCCATGAAGGCGAACAGTCCCTCCCGCCAGCGTGCCATGCCGGTGCGACGGGTCGGCACGATGGTCTCGCGGCTGAGAAAGTAGGTGGTTTCGAACAGATCGATCGGCAGGGCCTCGGAGCGGCACTGGGCCAGCGCTTTCGGGATGTCGGGCGTGTCCTTGAACCCGTAGTTGACGCGCACCGTCCAGAAGCCGGGACCCAGCGGCGTCGCCACCACCCGCTCGGCGGAGGGTATCCACGGCACGTCGTGGAACACCACGGTGAGGATCAGATTGCGCTCGTGCAGCACCTGGTTGTGCTTGAGGTTGTGCAGCAGCGCCTGAGGCACGCTGTCCTGGCCGGCCACGGCGTAGACGGCCGTGCGGCGGGCCCGGTTGATCCGGTCGGCGGCGAGCGCCTGCACGAACGGCAGCAAGGGCGGATCGTCCTGGCCGATACGCTCGAGCAGCAGCTCGCGCCCGCGCCGCCAGACCGCCATCCACGTGAACAAGGCCACGCCGAGCACCAGCGGGAACCAGCCGCCCTGGAGGAATTTCAGCGAGCAGGCGATCACCAGCAGCAGGTCAAGGGCGAGAAAGAAGCTCGTCGAGGCGGCCGCCAGCGGCAGCGGATAGCGCCAGTCGTAGCGCAGCACGAAGAACGTCAGCAAGGTGGTGGTGAACATCGTCACCGTGACGGCGATGCCGTAGGCCGAGGCGAGCGCGGAGGAACTGCCGAAGCCGAGCACGGCCAGCAGCACGGCCGTCAGCAGCAGCCAGTTGACGAGCGGAATGTAGATCTGCCCCATCTCCTTCTCGGAGGTGTGGAGCACGTGCATGCGCGGCAGCAGTCCGAGCTGCATCACCTGCTTGGTCATCGAGTAGGCGCCGCTGATCACCGCCTGCGACGCGATGACGGTGGCGGCGGCGGCCAGCATCACCGCCGGGATCAGCCATGACGGCGCGAACAGATGGAAGAACGGGTTGGCCAGCGCCGCGGGCTCGCGCATCAGAAGCGCGCCCTGGCCCATGTAGTTCAGGGCGAGCGCCGGCAACACCAGGCCGGCCCAGGCCACCTGGATCGGGCGCCGGCCGAAATGGCCCAGGTCCGCGTAGAGCGCTTCGGCGCCGGTGAACGCGAGCACGACGGCGCCGAGCACCGCGAACATGTGCCAGCCCTGCGCGCGCAGGAAACCCCAGGCGTGCAACGGGTCGAGCGCCGCGAGGATCGCCGGCTCGCGCGCGATCTGCAGCGCGCCGGTGACCGCCAGCACCGCGAACCAGGCGCCGATCACGGGGCCGAACAGCCGGCCCACCAGGCTGGTGCCGAAGCGCTGCACCGCGAACAGGCCGATGATGATGCCGATCGAGATCGGCAGCACGTACGGCCTGAACGCCGGCGTGGCGATCTCGAGCCCCTCGACGGCGCTCAGCACCGAGATGGCGGGCGTGATCACGCTGTCGCCATAGAAGAGGGCGCCGCCGAACACCCCGATCAGCAGCAGCACCAGGCGCCGCCGCGCCGCGCCGCCGGCGGCCTTGGATGCCAGCGCCGTGAGCGCCATGATCCCGCCTTCGCCGCGGTTGTCGGCGCGCAGGATCAGGATCACGTACTTGAGGGTCACCACCAGCATGAGGCCCCAGAAGATCACGGAAATCGCACCGACGAGGTGGGCCGCGTCCAGCGGCACGCCCAGTGCGGGGTTGAAGACCTCCTTGACCGTGTACAGCGGGCTGGTGCCGATGTCGCCGTAGACGACGCCCAGCGCGCCGACGGTGAGGGCCGCGCGACTTTCCCGCGGCAGGTTGTTGTTGCTCATTGAGGGCCTTGCGAACGCCGGACAGGCCCGCAGTCTGCCCGCCGTCGCATCAGGAAAGCATATGGGCGCGCTTCAGGCGACGGCCAGCCGGTAGCCGACCCCCGTCTCCGTCAGCAGGTGGCGCGGTTCGGCCGGATCGGCCTCGATCTTGGCCCGCAGCTGGCCCATGTACAGCCGCAGGTAATGGGTGTGGTCGGTGTACTCCGCACCCCACACGTCGGCCAGCAGCTGGCGGTGCGTCACCACCCGCCCGGCGCTGCGCACCAGGCGCGCGAGCAGCTTGAACTCGGTGGGCGTGAGGTGCACCGGCTCGCCGGCGACCGTCACCAGCCGCGAACGCAGATCCACCTTGAGGCCGTCCAGTTCGTGCACCGTGGCGGCCGGGTCCAGCGCCGTGCCGCGGTGCCGCAGCGCGACGCGGATGCGCGCCAGCAGTTCGCCGACGCTGAACGGCTTGGTGAGATAGTCGTCGGCGCCGGCATCGAGCAGCTTGATCTTCTCGGCTTCCTGGTGCCGCGCGGAGACGACCAGCACCGGCAGGGCGTGCGCCTTGCGGATCTGCCGCACGAGGTCGAGGCCGTCGCCATCGGGCAGGCCGAGGTCGAGCACGACGACATCGGGCAGCGCATGGTGCAGGATCGCGGCGGCTTCGCTCACCGACACCGCCGTGCGGACGTCGAAGCCTTCGGCCGCGAGCGACGAGTGCAGCACCGAGCGGATTTCGGGGTCGTCCTCGACCACCAGCAGCCGGATGCTCACTCGACGACCTCCCGTGGCTGTTCGGCGTGGATCGGCAGGGCCAGCACGAAGCTGCTGCCGCCGCCGTCGCGGCGCCGCGCCGTGAGCGTGGCGCCGTGGGCCCGCGCGATCGCCAGGCAGACCGCCAGTCCCAGGCCCGCGCCGCCGCGGCCCGAGCGGTCGCTGCGCCGATAGCGCTCGAAGATCGCCTGCTCCTCGCCCGGCGCGATGCCGGGGCCGCGGTCCTCCACCGCGACCTCGAGCCGGTCCCCGACCTGGCGCACGGCCAGGTCGATGCCCTCGGTGCTGTACTTGAGGGCGTTGTCCAGCAGGTTCTCCAGCAACTGGGCGAGCAGCACCGGGTCCGCCTTGATCAGGGGCAGGGCCGGCGGGACCCTGGAGCGGATGCGCCGCGACTGGTCGCGCTGGCGCACGCGCCCGAGGACGGCGCCCACCACTTCCTCCATCGAGACCCAGTCCAGGTCGAGCCGGTCGGCGTGTCCGAGGCGGACCAGCTGCAGCGTGTTCTCGGTGAGCGTGGACAGGTAGCGCGCTTCGCTGACGATGCAGGCGAGCAGGCGTTCCTGGCCGGCGGCGTCGAGCTTGTCGCGCTGGGTCTGGAGCGCCGAAGCGGCGCCGACGATGGCCGCCAGCGGCGTGCGCAGGTCGTGCGAAATGGCGGCCAGGAAGGTGCTCTGCACCAGGTGCCATTGGGCCTCCTGCCGGACCGCCTCCATCGACGCCGTCAGCTTGAGCCGCCATGCCGCCTGCGCGACCAGGGCGCACAGCGCCTGCGCGTGTTCGCGCCCGGCGTGATCGTACGCGGACACGTTCTGCACGCAGGCCGCGCCGGTCGTCTGGCCGCCGGTGCCGAGCGGCAGATACCAGGCGTCGAGTCCCGGCCAGCGGCCCGTGCCCGGCCCCAGCGTGGCGCCTTCGCGGATGCAGCACCGCATGCCGTCGCCGAAGGTGGCGGCCAGGTCGCCGGGCAGGTCGGGTTCGCCCTGGGGCGTGAGCAGCGCGATCACGGACGGCCCCGGAAACGCCGCGGCCAGTGCCTCGGCCGCCAGAGCGGCCACCTCGCCGGGGCTCTTCGCGTCGGCCAGCCCGGTCGCCAGCGCCTGCAACTGGCGCGCCCGCTGCTCGCTGCGACGCGCGGTCCGGGTCTCGCGTCGCAGCGAGCTGGCCAGATGGCTGATGACCAGGGCCACGGCGAGCATGGTGACCAGCGCGACCAGGTGCTCCTGGCCTTCGACTTGGAACGTCCAGCGGGGCGGCACGAAGAAGAAGTTCAGCAGGATCACGGCGCCGAAGGCGCAGCCGACGCTGACCGCCCAGGGCAGGCGGTAGGACGCGACCACCACGGCCAGCACGTAGATCATGGCCTGGCTCGTCAGCGAGAGGTATCGGTCCAGGGCCAGGCCGGCCGTCGTCGCGGTGGCCAGCAGCAGGATCGCCACGCCCCAGTCGCGGGGGGACGGCGTCGCTGGATCGTCGCGGACGGCTGGCAGGGTCATGTCGCGCCAGCGTAGCACCCGGCGCATCAGGATCGCATCAGGAAGCGCGGCCGCGACGGCGCGCCGGCCGGTGTCACGAAATCCGGCCACCGGGCGACCGGGAGTCGCCGTTGGTGCGCGCGAACCGGAAGGACCGCAACGGCGCCGCCGTCGGCTATCTCACGGCCACGCCGAACCAGCCCCGGCTCGCTTGAGCGCGCCAGCCCGGCGGCCGCCGTGGACCGCCGTTCAGGCGGCGAAGGACTGCTGCAGGGTCAGCACGGTGCCGTTCGCGGCGAACCAGTCGCGCAGCCGCTCCATCCCGGCGCGCTCGCGCCGGCTCAGTTCGCCGCCGCCGAGCCGCTGGCCCCAGTAGCCGTTGACGATCAGGGTCTCGGCCGGCGCCAGATGGGCCAGCAGCGCCTCGGCCGTGCCGGCCTGCAGGTACATGCTGACGTCGTTGACGAACACGATGCTGCGGCCGCTGGCGGCCAGCCGCTGCAGGCAGCTGTCGGCCAGCGCCAGGTTGGCCTGCGCCTTGCCGATCGCCTCGGCCTCGCTGGCGGAGCTCAGCCGCGGCGCCGCCAGCTGCGCGTGCAGGCACAGGGCCGCGCAGCCGGCCGGGGCCGCCAGCCGGCCGCCGACGCCCTTGAGGCCGCGCGCGGCGGCCAGCGCCGGCGGGATGTGCGGCGCCAGGTCGACGATCGCGATGCGCGCCCCGACGCCGCGACGGCACAGGTCGTCCAGGATGCGGCGGGCCAGCGTGGTCTTGCCGGTGTTGACGTCGCCGAGGATCAGGAGCTTGCGGCCCAGGCAGTCGCCCGGGTCCGGCGCCGCGCCGCGCACGGTCATGCGGCGGCGGGCCGCCGGGCCTCGCGCTGGAAAGTTTCCGGCAGCAGGAACAGCATCAGCACGCCGACCACGTAGACGACGCAGGTGACCGCCAGACCGGACTGCAGCCCGTACGACTTGCCGATCCAGCCGATCGTGTAGGGCGCGGCCATCGCGCCGACGCGCCCCATGTTCCAGCAGAAGCCGCCGGCGTAGGCGCGCAGGTGCTCGGGAAAGAGCTCCGCGTAATAGGCGCCCAGGATGCCGCCGGCGCCGCACAGGCCGAAGCCGACCACGGCGCCCCACCAGAACAGGAACATCGGGTCGAGCACGACGATGTAGACGCCGATCGCCACGGCGCACAGCGCGAAGGCGGCCATCATCGACTTGCGCCGCCCGACCGTGTCGGCCAGCCAGCCGAAGAACTGGAAGCCCAGGAACATGCCCAGGTACATGACGAACGAGAACCCCAGCATCGTGGTGAGGCTGACGCCGCGCTCCTTGGTCAGGAAGGTGGGGATCCAGAACGCCGCGCCCCAGTAGCCGGCCAGGTTGACGATGCTCACCAGCGTGGCCGCCAGCGTGACCGGCGCGACCTCGCGGGTGAAGATGGCGCCGATGCCCACCCGCGGCGCGGTGCGCGCGGCGCCAGGCGCCGGGGCAGGACGGTCGGCGGGAATGAGATGCCAGGCCAGCACCGCCGCGGGAATCGAGACCGCGCCGGCCAGGAACAGCCATTCCCAGTGCGTCTCCAGGACCGAGCGGCCGACCGCGGCCGCCACCGCCGCGCCGATGGCGAAACTGCTGAAGACGAAGGAGGCGGCGCGTCCGCGGTGTTCGGCCGACCAGTGCTGGGCGATCAGCGCCGCGCACGGGCCCCACACGCCGCCGATCGCCAGCCCGGTGAAGAAGCGCAGCGCCATCCAGTGGGCCCAGGTGTGCACCAGGTAGACGGCGGCCATGCCCACGCCCAGCCACAGCAGCGCCAGCACCAGCGCGAAGCGCCGGCCGCGGTTCTCGGCGATCAGGCCGAAGACGACGCCGCCGGCCATCGCGCCCAGCGCCGTCGCCGATCCCAGCAGGCCGGCTTCGGGCAGCGACATGCCCAGCAGCTTGAGCAGCACCGGCATCGCCAGCGCCAGCACGGTGAGGTCGTAGCTGTCGAAGAGGTAGGCGGCGAAGGTGGCCCAGAGGACGCGCCAGCGTTGAGGACTTCCACTCATGGTTCGATGGGGTTCGGCCGCTGCGCGGATGCCGCCGCCGGAGTTGATGGACCCGGCGACCGCAGGACATCTGCACTGCGGCTCCGGCCAGGCCATTCTATGCCGCGGCCCGCCGACCGCCGCGACCAGCCGGCCGCGCAGCCTCAGCCGGTTTCGAGGTCCGGGGCTGCCGGCGGCGCCGGCGGCTCGCGGTCCGCCGGCGCCAGATAGCCCTGTTCGAACAGCTCGCCCACGATCTGCTCGCCCATGCCGTTGAACAGCCGCGCCAGCGCCTGCGCCGGCATCCGTCGTTCGGCCAGCAGCAGCACGCTGCGGGCGCGCAGCGGCAGGTTCTGCACGCCCGGATGAAGTTCCAGGCGGGCCTTGGTGGTGGTCTGCATCATCATGGGGTGCTCCTCGGTCGATTTCCAGTGGACCGCAGCCGCGTGACGCGCCGATGACGGTGCCGGCGCACCAGAAGGCGGCGGCCGGCGCTGCGGCAAGGCCATCCGCCTGTCCGCACGCAACGAACATGCCGGGACAGCTCGGCCGCGAAACGTTGTCACAGCGCTGTCACAGACCTCGCCTAGAGTTCGCCGCAACGGTTCCAACTCACAGGGTCAAACATGAACACCAGCTTCCGCATCGCCACCCTCGGCCTGGCCGCGCTCGCTTTCACCGGCCTGGCGGCGGCCCAGGACGTCACCGGCGCCGGCGCCAGCTTTCCGGCGCCGCTGTACGCCAAGTGGGCGGCCGACTATCACAAGGCCAGCGGCGCGAAGATCAATTACCAATCGGTGGGCTCGGGCGCGGGCATCAAGCAGATCGAGGCCAAGACGGTGGACTTCGGCGCCTCGGACATGCCGCTGGCCGACGAGGAGCTGGCCAAGAAGGGGCTGGTGCAGTTTCCCACCGTGATCGGCGGGGTGATCCCGGTGATCAACGTCAAGGGCATCGCCGCCGGCCAGCTGCGCCTGAACGGGCAGGTGCTTGGCGACATCTACCTGGGCAAGATCACCAAGTGGAACGATGCGGCGCTCAAGGCGCTCAACCCTGGGGTGAACCTGCCCGATGCGGCCATCGCGCCGGTGCGCCGCGCCGACGGCTCGGGCACCACCTTCATTTTCACCAACTACCTGTCCAAGGTGAACGCCGACTGGAAGGCCAAGGTCGGCGAGGGCACGGCGGTGAACTGGCCGGCGGGCACCGGCGGCAAGGGCAACGAGGGGGTGGCCGCTTTCGTGGGCCGCCTGCCCAACTCGATCGGCTACGTGGAGTACGCCTACGTCAAGCAGAACAAGATGACCTATGCGCTGCTGCAAAACGCCGCCGGCCAGTTCGTGGCGCCCGACGACGCGGCCTTCAAGGCGGCGGCCGCCGGCGCCGAGTGGTCCAAGAGCTTCCACCAGATCCTGACCAACCAGCCCGGGGCCCAGTCCTGGCCGCTGACCGGAGCCACCTTCATCCTGATGCACAAGGTGCAGGACAAGCCGGCGCAGGCCGGCGCGGCGCTGAAGTTCTTCGAGTGGGCCTACAAGAACGGCGACAAAACCGCCGACGACCTGGACTACGTGCCCATGCCCGCCGCCGTCAAGTCCCAGGTCGAGAAGCTGTGGTCCACCCAGATCAAGGACGCCGCCGGCAAGCCGGTTGCCGCGAAGTAACAAGATCGCAAGACACTCTTGCAGCGAGCGCCGGGGTGCCAACCGTGTCGCCTACACTTCCGGCCCATGCGGCTTCCCAGGAACTTCCAGCGGTGCTCGCGCAGCGCCGCCGCGCCATGAGCGCGCCCGCGCGTCCCGCCGGTCGGCGTACCGCTGCGATCGGTGACCATCTCTTCCGCTGGGCGGCGCTGGCCGCCGCCTTGCTGACGCTCGGCCTGCTGCTGGGCATTCTGGTCGCGCTGATGATCGGCGCCTGGCCGGCCATCGTCCGCTACGGTCCGGCCTTTCTCGCCAACAGTGTCTGGGACCCGCCGGGGGACCAGTTCGGCGGGCTGGTGATGATCTACGGCACCATCGCGACCTCGCTGATCGCGCTCATCATTGCCGTGCCGGTGAGCTTCGGCATCGCCCTGTTCCTGACCGAACTCTCGCCCGGCTGGCTCAAGCGGCCGCTCGGCACCGCCGTCGAACTGCTGGCGGCCGTGCCCTCGATCGTCTACGGCATGTGGGGACTGCTGGTCTTCGGGCCGATTCTCGCGACCTGGGTCCAGCAGCCGCTGCAGGCGCTGTTCGGCCAGGTGCCGTACCTCGGCGCGCTGTTTGCGGGACCACCGGTGGGCATCGGCATCCTGGCGGCCGGCATCATCCTGGCGATCATGATCATTCCCTACATCGCGTCGGTGATGCGCGACGTGTTCGAGGTCACGCCGCCGATGCTCAAGGAGTCGGCCTACGCGCTGGGCTCGACCACCTGGGAGGTGATCTACCGGGTGGTGCTGCCGTACACCAAGGGTGGCGTCATCGGCGGGATCATGCTCGGCCTGGGACGGGCGCTGGGCGAAACGATGGCCGTGACCTTCGTCATCGGCAACTTCAACCAGCTCGACTCGGTGAGCCTGTTCGCGCCCGCCAACAGCATCACCTCGGCGCTGGCCAACGAATTCGCCGAAGCGGCGGGCGGCATGCACCAGGCGGCCCTGATCTACCTGGCGCTGGTGCTGTTCTTCATCACGTTCGTGGTGCTGAGCCTGTCGAAACTGCTGCTGGCGCGGCTGCGCCGCCACGAGGGAGCCCGCTCATGAGGGGCACCGGCGAACGGCTCGTGCAGTCGCGGGACGCCGCGGCCGCTCGCGAACGGATCTACCTGAGCCGCAAGCGCCGCAACCGGGTCGCGTTGGGCCTGTCGCTGGCCGCCATGGCGTTCGGCGTCTTCTGGCTGATCTGGATCCTGCTGGAAACCGTCAGGCTCGGCATCGGCGGCCTGGCCTGGTCGACCTTCAGCCAGATGACGCCGGCGCCCAACGAACCCGGCGGCATCGCCAACGCGCTGTGGGGCTCGTTCCTGATGGTGCTGCTGGCAACCTTCGTCGGCACCCCGATCGGCATCATGGCCGGCATCTACCTGGCCGAGTACGGCACCAGGGGCTGGCTCGGCGCGGTGACGCGCTTCGTCAACGACATCCTGCTGTCGGCGCCATCCATCGTCATCGGCCTGTTCGTGTATGCGGTGGTGGTGGCGCGTTACAAGCATTTCTCCGGCTGGGCCGGGGCCATGGCCTTGACCCTGATCGTCATCCCGGTCGTGATCCGCACCACCGAGAACATGCTGCTGCTGGTGCCGTCGGGGTTGCGCGAGGCGGCCTATGCGCTGGGCGCGCCCAAGTGGAAGGTGATCACCCGGATCACCGTGCGCGCCGCCCGCGCCGGCGTCGTCACCGGCGTGCTGCTGGCGGTCGCGCGGATTTCGGGCGAGACGGCGCCGCTGCTGTTCACGGCCCTCAACAACCAGTTCTTCACCTCCGACTTGGCCGAGCCGATGGCCAGCATACCGGTGACGATCTTCAAGTTCGCGATGAGTCCCTACGAGAACTGGCAGCAGCTGGCGTGGGCGGGGGTCTTCCTCATCACCCTGGCCGTGCTGGGCCTGAATATCCTGGCCCGCGTGGTCACCCGCAGCCGTGCCTGAACCGTCCATGCAAGCCCTGTCCGCCTCCAACACCGCCAAGCTCGCCGTGCGCGACCTCAACTTCTACTACGGGAAGTTCCACGCGCTGCGCGACATCA
>NZ_DATMHS010000079.1:0-44092 GCF_035554825.1 Ramlibacter sp.
GATCACAAGCACCGCCAGACCTTGCAGCTGCTCGAGCGAATTCGCGGCCGTCTGGTAGCTGTTCGACACCTGCCTCGTGTCAAAGCCGGCCGCCACGGAGTCGGCGAGGTACGCGCCATACCGCTGCAGCAGTTGCGGCTCCAGCTGCAACGACTTCACCGTTTCCATGCCGCAGACGTACTCGGTGACGAACGCCTGGTTTCTGGCGCCGAGCAGGAATTGGCGGTTCAGGCGGGCACGAAATAATGGCGTCACTGCGACGCTGAGCAGGGCGAGGACCAGCACGAGGCCCAGGGCGACCAGCGTGAGTTGCCAGCTGTACCACCACATCACGCAGAGCAGCACGACCATGAATGGGAGGTCCAGCACCAGCGCCACGGCCGCACCGGCCAGGAACTCCCTGATGGCTTCCACGCCGTGCAGGCGAGCAACCAAGGTGCCGGTGGGCCGCCGATAGAAGTACGGCATCGGCAGCTTCAGGAGATGCGCGAAGACCCGGCTGCCAAGGACAGCGTCGACCCGATTGCCGGTATGCAGGACCAGGTACTGGCGAACCCATGAGAAGATCGCCGAGAACACGATCGCCAGGGCCAGACCGACGGTAGCCGCGGCCAAAGTGCTGTGACTCTGATGCACGACCACCTTGTCGATCACCACCTGCGTAAACAAGGGCGTGGCGAGGCCGACCAGCTGCAATGCCAGCGACGCCCCGAGGATGTCGCGCCAGACTGTGCGGTAGCGGAGCAGCTCGGGGACGAACCACGCGAAGCCGAATGGTTTGTCGGCCTGCTCGCGCACGCCATCCTCGTCTCGCAGGCGTTCGGGGGCAGGCGCGAATGAATACATCTCGCCACGCAGCGTCGGCGCCACTTCGGACCATGGGCGCGTCACCGGAGCCCGGGCGGCATATTCGGTCCAGATGACCTGACCGCCGCTGGCCGGGGCGACGAGCACGGGGGTCCATGCATTCTTCGCCGACTCGCTGGCGGATCGCGCTTCGCGCTCATTACCGGCCGGCCGCAACACGAACGCGATCGCCGAGCGTGTCGCGTGCGTCAGGTCGACCGCTTCCCGGTGGTCGATCAGTGAGGCTGCCAGTCCCAATGCTTCCGTGGCGAGGAGCAGGTCTACCAGCCCGTAATCGCCGTTCCGTCCGACGGGGTGACGGTCCAGAAACAAGGTTGGATCGAACGGGATCCGGTGGAGCTGGCATAGCGTGGCCAGCACCCAGACGGCCTGATCCCGTGTCAGCCGGGCTTGCTGCACGAATTGCATACCAAAATACTACGCGGTAGTACCTTGGTTTTGATGCCCTGGTTTTCCCCAACTCGAGCTTAAGGCATTCGCCTATCCCCCTGCCCCTTCCGTCGCGGCAAGTGAGCACCGACTTTCGGGTTCGAGTTGTCAGCCGCTGGCTTCGAGACTCTGCCCCTGACCGCGCCCGCGGCCCAGCACATTCACCAACTGCGGCAATGCGACCTGCAACGCCCCGCGCAAGGTGTGCGGCGGATTGATCACGAACATGCCGCTGGCGGTGAGGCCGGGGCCGTGCTCGCGCTCGCCCGGGATATGGACCGCTCCCTCGCCCTGGCCGATCGCCAGCGTGGCGTGCAGCCACGGTTTGCCGGCCTGGTTCGCCAGGGTCTTGAGGCGCCGCGGCAGTTCGTGCGCTTCCGGCCGGGGAATCACCGGATACCAGACGACGTAGGTGCCGGTGGCGAAGCGCTTCAGGCTGTCCTGGATGCACGCGCTCACTTTCGGGTAATCGCTCTTGATCTCGTAGCTGGGGTCGATCAGCACCAGCGCCCGGCGCGAGGGCGGCGGCAGGAAGGCCTTCAGCCCCTCGAAGCCGTCGGCGCGGGCCACGGCGACCTGCCGGCCGGCCTGCAACTGCGCGATGTTGGCCGCCAGCGCCTTGCTGTCGGTCGGGTGCATCTCGAACAGCTTGAGCTTGTCGCGGGCCTCCTCGCGCAGCAGCTGCTGGATGATGAAGGGCGAGCCGGGGTAGACCTTCAGCTCGCCCGCCTTGTTGAAGCCGGCGACCATGTCCAGGTAGTCCTGCAGGATCGGCGCGGGGTCGGGCAGCGCCGCCGGCTTGCCCTTGCCGGCCGGCGAGACGGCCATCGCCAGCTTCAGGACGCCGTCGGCCGCTTCGCCCGAGGTGCCGGCGTAGTCGCCGTCCAGCCGGTACAGCCCGGCCCCGGCGTGGGTGTCCACCACCATCAGCGCCGCGTCCTTCTGCGTCAAATGCCGCAGGATGGCGATCAGCATCGTGTGTTTGAGCACGTCGGCATGGTTGCCGGCGTGGAAGGCGTGGCGGTAGCTGAACATGCGGGGATGGTACCCGGGCGGGCGCTTTAGCCGGCCCCCGCTGGCGCCAAGTCCTTGATTCTTCGTATAATGTCGGGCTCCGCAGCGCATTGTGGCCCCGCGGCGGAGAACCGGAGCCGGCCTTGCGTCGGCCCGGTGCGCCCACCTAAGAGGTTCCCGTCCAGAGGAACACCGACCGTGGAAAAGGGCCCGCCAAGCCACTTCGAAAGAGATCTCATGTCTACGTTCAGCGCAAAACCCGCTGACGTGAAGCACGAGTGGTTTGTGATTGACGCCACCGACAAGGTGCTCGGTCGGGTTGCCAGCGAAGCAGCCCTCCGTTTGCGCGGCAAGCACAAGGCCATTTACACGCCTCACGTCGACACCGGCGACTTCATCGTCGTCATCAACGCTTCCAAGCTCCGCGTCACGGGCAACAAGGCCCTCGACAAGGTGTACTACCGCCACTCCGGCTTCCCGGGCGGCATCTACGGCACCAACTTCAAGGACATGCAGGCCAAACACCCCGGCCGCGCCCTGGAGAAGGCCGTCAAGGGCATGTTGCCCAAGGGCCCGCTGGGTTACGCCATGATCAAGAAACTCAAGGTCTATGGCGGCGCCGAGCATCCCCACACCGCGCAGCAGCCCAAGCCGCTGGAAATCTGAGGAGCCTTGAATGATTGGTGAATGGAACAATGGCACCGGCCGCCGCAAGAGCAGCGTGGCCCGTGTGTTTCTGAAAAAAGGCACCGGCAAGATCACGGTGAACGGCAAGGACATCGAGCAGTTCTTCGGCCGCCAGACGTCGATCATGATCGTCAAGCAGCCGCTGTTTCTGACGAACCATGTCGAAACCTTCGACATCCAGGTCAACGTCCACGGTGGCGGTGAATCGGGCCAGGCCGGCGCCACGCGCCACGGCATCACCCGCGCGCTGATCGACTACGACGCGGCCCTCAAGCCCGCGCTCAGCCAGGCTGGCTTCGTCACCCGCGACGCCCGCGAAGTGGAACGCAAGAAGGTCGGCCTGCACTCCGCGCGCCGCCGCAAGCAGTTCAGCAAGCGCTAAACCGCTTTTCCGCTCCATCCACAAAGCCGCCCAGGTTCGCCTCGGGCGGCTTTTGTTTGGCTCCGGCGTCGCTGTCGGGGGAGCCAATGCTGGGCCAGCGCGCGGTTTCGTCTGTCTCAAGGAACCCGTGCTCGACCGTTGACGGCGTGACGCTCCAGGTGGGCCGAAGGAGCCATCGACCTGCCCAAGCGGACCGTGGTACAAAACGTCACCGCCACGAATGGTGGAGGGCGCCGCGGACCGCGCCCGGGCCATCCGCCTCCAGCACATCGATTCGACGAGGAACCAGCATGTTTGGGAACAAGGCACAACCGCCGATCAAGAGCCTCATTGCCGAGGGCACCCGCATCGGGGGCAACATCCACTTCACCGAAGGGCTGCGCATCGACGGCGAGGTGACCGGCAGCGTCACCGCCGAGGGCGACCAGCCGAGCATCCTGGTGATCTCCGAAGCCGCCAAGGTCGAGTCGGGCGAGGTCCGCGCCGACCACGTCATCATCAACGGCACCGTCAAGGGCCCGGTGCACGCCGCCGAGTTGCTGGAACTCCAGCCCAAGGCGCGCATCGAAGGGGACGTGACCTACAAGGCGCTCGAGATGCACCAGGGCGCCATCATTTCGGGCCGCTTGCAGCCGATCGAAGGCGAGGAAAAGCCGGTGCTGAAGCTGGCCGCCAATAACCCCTGACCCGATATTCCCGAGCGAATAGCAGTACTATTCAGTCCAGATCCCCGTCCCCGGAGTCATCCATGAGTGCCGTAGCCGAAACCGTCCAGACCGAAATGCCCGCCCCGCTGATCTTCACCGACAGCGCGGCCGCCAAGGTGGCCGACCTGATTGCCGAGGAAGGCAATCCGGACCTCAAGCTGCGCGTGTTCGTCCAGGGCGGCGGCTGCTCGGGCTTCCAATACGGATTCACGTTCGACGAGATCACCAACGACGACGACACCGTGATGACGAAGAACGGCGTGTCACTGCTGATCGACGCGATGAGCTACCAGTACCTGGTCGGCGCCGAGATCGACTACAAGGAAGACCTGCAGGGCGCCCAGTTCGTGATCAAGAACCCGAACGCCGGCACCACCTGCGGCTGCGGCTCCAGCTTCTCGCCCGGCGAGCACTAAGCCGGACGGCCGTCAGGCCGGATAGATTCCACCCAGCACACGGGCGCCTCTGGCGCCCGTGATGCTTTGGAGGGCCAGCGGCTCGCGCCGCACGGTGCGGCGGGCCAGCCAGGCGAAGGCCGTGGCCTCCACCTGCAGCGGCGGCAGGCCCCAGTCCGCGCTGGAAGCCACCTCGGCGGCGGGCAGCAGCGCCTTGATCCGGCGCATCAGGTGGCCGTTGAGCGCGCCACCGCCGCAGACGATCAGGCGCCGCAGGTTCGGCTCGTGGCGCAGCACGTCGCGGGCGCAGGCCATCGCCGTGAGTTCGGTCAACGTGGCCTGCACGTCGGCCGGCGCGGCATCGCCGAACCGGCCCAGCTGCCCGTCCAGCCATTCCTGGCTGAACAGGTCGCGGCCCGTGCTTTTCGGCGGCGGCTTGCCGAAATAGGGCTCGGCCAGCAGGGTCTCGAGCAGGGCGGGCAGCAGTCGGCCGCCGGCTGCCCAGGCCCCTTCGGCGTCGTAGTCCCGGCCGGTATGGCGGGCGCACCAGTTGTCGATCAGGGCGTTGCCCGGACCGCAGTCGAAGCCCAGGATGGTGCCGTCCGGGCGCAGCAGCGTGATGTTGGAGATGCCGCCGATGTTGAGGACGCCGACGGTGTCCTGCCCGTGGCCGTACAGCGACTGGTGGAAGAAGGGCGCCAGCGGGGCGCCTTGCCCGCCGGCGGCGACGTCGCGGCTGCGGAAATCGGCCACCACGTCGATTCCCGTCAGCTCGGCCAGCAGCGCGGGTTGGCACAGCTGCAAGGTGTAGCCGGTGCCGTCGAACTCCTGCGGGCGATGCCGCACCGTCTGGCCATGGGCGCCGATGGCCCGGACGTCCTTGCTCTCGGCGCGCGCCTTGTGCAGCAGCTCGCCCACGATGGCCGCGTATTGCCGCATCAGCTCGTTGCCCGCCAGGGCGGCGCGATGCAGTTCGTCCGGCCCGCTGCGATTGAGCGCCAGCAGCTCGGCCCGCAGCGGCGCGGGAAAGGGCGCGCAGGCATGTTCGATGACCAGCGGCGAGCTGGGAGAGAAGTCCACCAGCACGCCGTCCACGCCGTCCAGCGACGTGCCGGACATCAGGCCGATGTAGAAATCAGGCATGCAACGATCTTAGCGGCACGCCTGCGCGGCGCGGCTGCGCCGTGTCAGTCGGCGCGGGCCAGCGCCGTGGCCGTGCCCGCTGCCTCCAGCTGCATGCGCATGGCGCGCGCGAGCCGGTCGAACTGCGGCCGCGCCTCGGCCGACAGCGTGGCCGCCTGGCTGTTGCGGGCGATCACCGACGGATCCTTGTGGACGCCGTTGACGCGGAATTCGAAGTGCAGGTGCGGACCGGTGGCCCATCCCGTCTGGCCGATGGCGCCGACGCGCTGGCCCTGCGCCACATTCTGGCCGGGACGCACGTCGATGCGGCTCAGGTGCGCGTACACGGTTTCGTCGGTGGCGTTGTGCTTGACGATCACCACGTTGCCGAAGCCGTTCTGCACGCCCGCGAATGCCACCAGCCCTTCGCCGACGGTGCGCACCGGGGTGCCGATGGCGCCGCCGTAGTCGACACCCAGGTGGGCCTTCCATTGATGCAGGATCGGATGGAAGCGCATCGCGAAGCCGCTGGTCACGCGCGAGAACTCCACCGGCGAGGTCAGGTAGGAGCTCTGCAGCGTCTTGCCGTCCAGGTCGAAATAGGCGCCCTTCTTGCCCGGCTCCTGGAACCACATCGCCTGGAAGGTCTTGCCCTTGTTGACGAACTCGACCGACAGCACGCGGCCGGTGCGCATCGGCTCGCCGTCGGCTTCCAGCGCCTCGTACACCACGTTGAAGCGGTCGCCGGCGCGCAGCTGGCGATGGAAGTCGATCTCGCTGTCGAAGATGTCGATGATCTGGGCGACCACCGGGTCGGGGATGCGCGCCTCGTCCGCGGCGCCGAACAGCGAGGTGCGGATGGTGGCGCTGCCCATGCGGGTGGCCGGCACCAGCGGCGCCGACTCGACGCGGGAGCTGAACCGGCCGTCGCCGGTGCGTTCGACCAGCAGCCGCTTGAAGATGCCGTTGTCGTCGGGCGCCCAGCGCGCCGTCAGCTTGGACAGCGCTTGGCGGTCCGTGGCTTCCACGGTCACGTTGCGGCCGGCGCGGCCCAGCAGCTGGCTGCGGAAATTGGCGTCGCGGCGCAGGAAGGCCGCCGCTTGCGGATCGTCGACCCCCAGCCGCGAGAGCAGCGCTTCGACGGTGTCGGTGGCGCGGGTGGTCTCGGTGCGGAACAGGTTGAACGAGTGGACGTCGAGCGTCTGCACCTGCTCCTGCATCGGCAGCGGCTGCACCGCTTCGAGCACGTCGCGCACGACGACGTCGTCGGGTTCGGTATCGATCGACGCGACGGCGAAGGACCCACCGCCAAGCAGCAGCGCCGCGATCAGCGCGGTGACTTTCCTGGGGTGGTGTTCGAGCGCATGGGCGGCACGCGACAAGAGCTGTTCGCCGGCGGCGATGAAACCGTTATTCAATGGATCCTTCCTCACAAAGGGGACCTCTTTTGTCCTACATCGAAGTAGGCGGTTCCCCCGCGTTACAAGTCCGGCCCGGAAGCGCGAAATGTGCCACAACTAGAATCGGCACTTCATCCGGAGCAGCCCGAGTATAGCCAGCCGGTCCCCGCGGGTTTCCGAAAAATCCTTATGAATCAAGCGCTTGTTACAACATATCCGGTAACCGATCGTGTTCGCGAGGCCCTGGCGATCTCGCGCCGGGGCACCCAGGAGCTGTTGCCGGAGGAAGAATGGACGCAAAAGCTCGCCAGATCGGAAGCCTTGCAGGTGCCGCTGCGCATCAAGCTGGGGCTTGATCCTACGGCGCCTGACATCCATGTCGGACACACCGTGGTCCTGAACAAGATGAGGCAGTTGCAGGACCTGGGCCACAACGTCATCTTCCTGATCGGCGATTTCACCTCGATGATCGGCGACCCGTCCGGGCGCAACACGACCCGGCCGCCGCTGACCGCCGAACAGATCAAGGCCAACGCCGAGACCTATTACAAGCAGGCCAGCCTGGTGCTCGACCCGGCCCGCACCGAGATCCGGTACAACAGCGAGTGGAGCGATCCGCTCGGGGCGCGCGGGATGATCCAGCTGGCCGCCCGCTACACGGTGGCCCGGATGATGGAGCGCGACGACTTCAACAAGCGGTTCCGCGAGGGCCAGTCGATCTCCGTCCACGAATTCCTGTATCCCCTGATGCAGGGCTACGACTCGGTCGCCCTCAAGAGCGACCTGGAGCTCGGCGGCACCGACCAGAAGTTCAACTTGCTGATGGGCCGGCATCTGCAGCAGGAATACGGGCAGGAGCCGCAGTGCATCCTGACCATGCCCCTGCTCGAGGGCCTGGACGGCGTCGAGAAGATGTCCAAGAGCAAGAACAACTACATCGGCATCAACGAGGACCCGAACACCATGTTCGCCAAGGTGCTGTCGATCTCCGACGACCTGATGTGGCGCTGGTACCCGCTGCTGAGTTTCCGCAGCGAGGCCGAGGTCGCCGCGCTGCGCCGCGACGTCGAGGCGGGCCTGAACCCCAAGCAGGCCAAGGTGCTGCTGGCCAAGGAGATCACCGCGCGCTTTCACAGTGCCGCCGCCGCCGACGCCGCCGAGCAGGACTTCATCAATCGCAGCCGCGGCGGCGTCCCGGACGACATTCCCGAGGTGCAGCTGGGCGGCGCGCCGCTGGGGATCGGCGCGCTGCTCAAGCAGGCGGGGCTGGCGCCTTCCACGAGCGAGGCGAACCGCCTGATCGACGGCGGCGGGGTGCGCATCGATTCGAGCGTGGTCGCCGACAAGGGCCTGAAGCTCGATGCCGGCACGTACGTGGTGCAGGTGGGCAAGCGCAAGTTCGCGAAGGTGACGCTCGGGGTCTAGCGGCGAAGAGGGCAGGGCCCCGCAGCAGGGACAATGGCAGCATGAGCTTCGTCGAGTCGGTCCGCCGCATTCCACCGCAGGTGCTCCTGCGCGGCTCCATCGTGGTCGCGCTGGTCACCATCGCGCTGAAGACGCTGGCATGGTGGATCACCGGCTCGGTCGGGCTGCTGTCCGATGCGATGGAGTCGCTGGTGAATCTGGCCAGCGCCATCTTCGCCCTGCTGATGGTGTCGATCGCCGCGCGGCCGGCCGACGAGGACCATCCGTACGGCCACCACAAGGCCGAATACTTCTCGTCGGCGTTCGAGGGCCTGGCGATCATGGTGGCCTCGATCGGGATCGGCTGGACCGCGGTGCAGCGGCTCCTGCATCCGCAGCCGCTCGAGCAGGTCGGCTGGGGCCTTGCGCTCTCGGTGCTCAGCTCGGCCTTCAACTGGGCGCTGGCGTGGATGATGATGCGCTCCGGCGAGCACCACCGCTCGATGGCGCTCGAAGGCGATGCGCGCCACCTCATGACCGACGTCTGGACCTCGGCCGGCGTGGTGTTGGGCGTCGGGCTGGTGGCGTTCACCGGCTGGAACTGGCTCGATCCGGCGGTGGCCATCGGCGTCGCGCTCAACATCCTGCGCGAAGGCGCATCCCTGATGTGGAAGTCGTCGCAGGGGCTGATGGACAACGCGCTCGAAGCGGAAGTGATGGCCGAGATCGAGAAGACGCTGCGCGAGTTCCAGCACCCCACCATCCGCTTCGACCACATCTCGAGCCGGCGCTCGGGGCAGCGGCGCTTCGTCGACCTGCACATGCACATGCCGGCGAGCTGGACGCTGGGCCGGGCGGCGGCGGTGCGAGCGTCGGTGGAACAGGCCCTCATGAGCGCCGTGCCGGGCCTGCGGGCGACGATCCAGCTGCTGCCCAGCGACGTCGAGGCGCATTTCGACGACCAGGAAGACCTGAAGTGATCGGCGTGCTGCAGCGGGTCAGCCAGGCGCGCGTGGTGGTGGACGGCCGGACCGTGGGCGAGATCGGCGCGGGTCTGCTCGTGCTGGTCTGCGCCGAGCGGGGCGACGGGCCAGCGCAGGCCGACCGGCTCCTGGCCAAGATCCTCAAGTTGCGCATCTTCGGCGACGACGCCGGCAAGATGAACCGCAGCGTGCAGGACGTCGGCGGCGGGCTGCTGCTGGTGAGCCAGTTCACGCTGGCGGCCGACACGTCGGGCGGGAATCGTCCGAGTTTCACCAACGCGGCGGCGCCCGACGAGGGCCGGCGGCTGTACGACTATTTCGTCGCCCAGGCCCGCGCGGCCCATCCGGTGGTCGCCACCGGCGAATTCGCGGCGCACATGCAGGTGCAGTTGGTGAACGACGGGCCGGTGACGATTCCGCTTCGCGTGAGCTGATACGAAACGAAACCCAGCAGCCGAACGCAAAGGGCGCAAAAACCGCAGCGGACGCAGAAGAACCCAGATTCAAATTGGCTGTTTTCTGCGTGTTCTGCGTGTTCTGCGGATCTCTGCGTGCGGCCGTGGGGTCTTCTTCAGTAGGGATTGGCGAAGCCCAGCGCTGCGAGAAGCAGGATCTCGAGCGCCTCCATCGCCAGCGCATCGCGTTCGTCGGTTTCGTGGTCCCAGCCCTGCGCATGCAGCACGCCGTGCACCAGCAGGTGCGCGTAATGCGCCTCCAGCGTCTTGCCCTGCTCGCGCGCTTCGCGCTCCACGACCGGCCCGCACAGCACCAGGTCGGCCATCACCACCGGCTCTTGCGCATAGTCGAACGTCAGCACGTTGGTCGCGTAATCCTTGCGGCGGTACTGCAGGTTGAGGGCGCGGCCCTCCTGCTCGCCGACCACGCGGACCGAAATTTCGCCGGGGCGGGCCAGGGCGAACGACACCCAGCGCCGGACCCGCGCCGGTTTCAGCAGCTTGCGCTGCGTGGTCGCGCCGGCGAAGCGGCCGAACTGCAACGCCAGCGCCAGCGGCGGCAGCGCGCCGCCGGACCCGACGCCCTCAGCCATTCTTGCGCGCGGCATCGTAGGCATCGACGATGCGGGCCACCAGCGGATGGCGCACCACGTCCGCGCTGGTGAAATGGGTGTGGGCGATGCCCTTCACGCGCTTGAGGATGCGCTCGGCCTCGACCAGCCCCGACAGGTTGCCCTTGGGCAGGTCGATCTGGCTGATGTCGCCGGTGACGACCGCCTTCGAGCCGAAACCGATCCGGGTGAGGAACATCTTCATCTGTTCCGGCGTGGTGTTCTGCGCTTCGTCCAGGATCACGAAGGCGTTGTTCAGCGTGCGGCCGCGCATGAAGGCGAGCGGCGCGATCTCCAGCGCGTTGCGCTCGAACGCCTTGGCGACCTTGTCGAATCCCATCAGGTCGTACAGGGCGTCGTACAGCGGGCGCAGGTAGGGGTCGACCTTCTGCGTCAGGTCGCCCGGCAGGAAGCCGAGCTTCTCGCCGGCTTCCACCGCCGGCCGCGTCAGCACGATCCGCTGCACCGAGCTGCGCTCCAGCGCGTCGACGGCGCAGGCCACCGCCAGGTAGGTCTTGCCGGTGCCGGCCGGGCCGATGCCGAAGGTGATGTCGTGGTTGGCGATGTTGTCCAGGTAGACGCTCTGGTTGGGCGTGCGCGCCTTCAGGTCCGTGCGCCGCGTGTGCAGCACCTGGGCGCCTTCCTCGTCCTCGGACAGGGCGGCTTCGCTGGCCACCATCAGCTGCACCTTGTCGGTCGCGATCGACCGGCCGGCCATCTCGTACAGGGCCTGCAGCACCTCCATCGCGCGCTGCGCCTTGGCCTTGGGCCCCTCCACCTTGAAGTGCTCGTTGCGGTGGCTGATCGTCACCTGCAGCGCGGTCTCGATGGTGCGCAGGTGTTCGTCGGTCGGCCCGCACAGGTGCGCCAGGCGGGTGTTGCTGGCGGAGGGGAAGGAGTGTTTGAGAATCAAGTCGATAATCCCTGGGACACGGAAACGGCCCCAGGGGCCGAGGACCCCCATGATAGGCAAATTGACGGGAACGCTGGGCGACAAGAATCCGCCGCAGGTGCTGGTGGACTGCAACGGCGTCGGCTACGAAGTGGACGTGCCGATGAGCACCTTCTACAACCTGCCCGGCGTCGGCGAGCGCGTGTCGCTGCTGACGCACTTCGTCGTGCGCGAGGACGCCCAGATCCTCTATGGCTTCGGCTCCCCGGCCGAGCGCGAGACCTTCCGCCAACTCATCAAGATCGCCGGCGTCGGCCCGCGCACGGCGCTGTCGGTCCTGAGCGGCATGAGCGTGGCCGACATCGCGCAGGCGGTGACCGCGCAGGACGCGGGGCGGCTGGTGAAGGTGCCCGGCATCGGCAAGAAGACCGCCGAGCGCCTGCTGCTGGAACTCAAAGGCAAGCTCGGCGCCGACCTCGGCCTGCCGGGCGCCGTGATCGCCACCGACGAAGGCGCCGACATCGTCCAGGCGCTGGTCTCGCTGGGTTACAGCGACAAGGAAGCCGCCGCCGCGCTCAAGGCCCTGCCGAAGGACGTGGGCGTGGCCGAAGGCATCCGCCTGGCCTTGAAGGCGCTCGCCAAATGACGATCAAGACCGACGATTTCGAGCTGCCGCCGCCGCGGCGCGTGGTCTCCGCCGCGCCCGCCTCGCCGCAGGAAGAAGCGATCGAGAAGGCGCTGCGGCCCAAGCAGCTGGACGAATACGTCGGGCAGGCCCGCATCCGCGAACAGCTGGAGATCTTCGTCGGCGCGGCGCGCAAGCGCGGCGAGGCGCTGGACCACGTGCTGCTGTTCGGCCCGCCGGGCCTGGGCAAGACGACGCTGTCGCACATCATCGCCCACGAACTCGGCGTCAACCTGCGCCAGACCTCCGGGCCGGTGCTGGAAAAGCCGAAGGACCTGGCCGCGCTGCTCACCGGCCTGGAGCGCAACGACGTGCTGTTCATCGACGAGATCCACCGGCTGTCCCCGGTCGTCGAGGAAATCCTGTACCCCGCGCTGGAGGACTACCAGATCGACATCATGATCGGCGAGGGCCCGGCCGCGCGTTCGATCAAGCTGGAACTGCAGCCGTTCACGCTGGTGGGCGCCACCACGCGCGCCGGCATGCTGACCAATCCGCTGCGCGACCGCTTCGGCATCGTCGCGCGGCTGGAGTTCTACACCGCCGAGGAACTGGCACGGATCGTGACGCGCAGCGCCGGCCTGCTCAAGGCGCCGATGGACGAGGGCGGCGGCATGGAGATCGCCAGGCGCTCGCGCGGCACGCCGCGGATCGCCAACCGCCTGCTGCGGCGCGTGCGCGACTACGCCGACGTCAAGGGCACCGGCCACATCTCGCAGGAGATCGCGCAGCTGGCGCTGGCGATGCTCGACGTGGATCCGCAGGGCTTCGACGTGATGGACCGCAAGCTGCTGGAGGCCGTGATCCACCGCTTCGACGGCGGCCCGGTCGGCCTGGACAACATCGCGGCCAGCATCGGCGAGGAAGCCGGCACCATCGAGGACGTGATCGAGCCGTACCTGATCCAGCAGGGCTACCTGCAGCGCACGCCGCGCGGCCGCATCGCGACGCTGGCGGCGTTCCGGCACCTGGGGGTCACCCCGCCCCAGGCCAACGGCGGGCTGTTCGAGGGATAGCCAAGCGGCCATGAAGCAGCGCTGGCCCTGGATCCTCCTGTCGGCTGTCCTGCTCGCGGCCCTCGCATTCGCCGGGTACTCCATGCGCGGCACGGCCATCGAGGTGGTCGAGGTGCAGCCCAAGCCGCTGCTGCGCACGCTGCGGTTCTCGGCCCGCGTCGCGACGCTGTCGCGGGTCGACGTCGGCGCCACCGTCACCGGGCGGGTGGCGCAGGTGCTGGTCGACGAGGGCGTGCAGGTGCGCCGCGGTCAGCCCCTGATCCGCCTGGAATCGGAGGAACTGCGCGCGGCGCTCGCCCAATCGGTCGCCGCCGAGCGCCAGGCCCAGGCCCGGCTTGCCGGCCTGCGCACCACCGGCCGGCACGCCGCGCTCGCGGCGCTGGAGCAGGCGCAGGCCACGCTGCGCGCGGCGCAGGCCGAACTGGCACGGCAGCAGCAGCTCGTGGCGCAGGGCTTCGTCAGCGCCTCGCGCATCGACGAGGCGCGGCGGGCGGCCGACGTCGCGCGGGCGCAGCAGGACAACGCGCGGGCCCAGGTCCAGGCCATCGCCGACGGCGGCACCGACGTCGCGCAGGCGCAGGCGCAGCTCGCGCTGGCGCGCGCGGCGACCACCGCCGCCCGCGCGCGGCTGGAGCAGGCCGTGGTGGTGGCGCCCGCCGACGCGCGCGTCCTGCTGCGCCAGGTCGAGCCGGGCCAGATCGTGCAGCCCGGCAAGGCGCTCATGAGCCTCGCGCTGGCGGGACCGACCCAGCTGGTCGCGCCGGTCGACGAGCGCTTCCTGGAGCAGCTGCAGGTCGGCCAGTCCGCGCTGGTGGTCGCCGACGCCTTCGCCGGGCAGCCGTTCGCCGCCCGCGTGCTGTCGATCGCCCCCGCCGTCGATCCGCAGCGCGGCGCCATCGAAGTGAAGCTGGCGCTGACGGCCCAACCGCCGGCGTTCCTGCGCGAGGACATGACCTTGTCGGTCGATGTCGAAACCGGCCGGCGCGACCGGGCGCTGGTCGTTCCGCTCGGCGCGCTGCGGCCGGCCGCCGGCGAGCAGCCGGCCACCTTGCTGGTGGTGCGCGACGGCCGCACCCAGGAGCGCCAGGTCCGCCTGGGATTGCGCACGCTCGACGCGGTGGAAGTCAGCGAAGGCCTCGCCGCCGGCGAGCGGGTGGCGCTGCGCGGCCAGCTGCCGCCGGGCGAGCGGGTGCGCGCCACCGTCGTGGCCTGGCAGCCTGGGCAGCAGGCCAGCAGCAGCACCCACGAGGACGTGGGGTCGACCCTTGGCAACGCCTTCGGACGCTGAACGGCCGCCGCTGCTGGGCGGCTGGCTCGGGTTCGAGGCCCGCGTGGCGCTGCGCTTCCTGCGCGAAGGCCGGATGCAGACGCTGCTGATCATCGTCGGCGTGGCCGCCGGCGTGGCGGTGATCGCCTACATCAGCGCGCTGATCAACGGCCTGCAGAGCAACACCTTGACCAAGACGCTGGGCGCCCAGGCGCACATCACCATCCGGCCGCCGGAGGACGTGGTGTTGCCGGCGCGCCAGCCCGCCGCCGGGGCCAGCGTGCTCGCGGACACCCAGCCGCGCGAGCAGCGCCTGCGCTCGATCGCCAACTGGCAGTCGCTGGTGCCGATGCTGGAGCGCCGCGCCGAGGTCACCGCCGTGTCGCCGATGGTGTCCGGCAGCGGGCTCGGGCTGCGGGGCGAGGCCCGGCAGGCGATCGCGCTGCTCGGCGTCGACCTGGACCGCTATGACCGCATCGTCGGCCTGCGCGGCAAGGTGATTGCCGGCCAGGCCCAGCTCGGGCCGGGCGAGGCGATCATCGGCAAGGAACTCGCGTCCGATCTGGCGGTGCGCATCGGCGACCGGCTCACGGTGCTGACGGGGCCGGTCAGCGAATCGGTGCGCGTGACGGCGCTGGTCGACCTCGGCGTGCGCGACCTGAACCGGCGCACCGTGATCGTGCCCTTGCGGCTGGCGCAAAGCCTGCTCGCGCTGCCCGGCGGCGCCACCAGCGTCGACCTGACGGTGCGCGACGTCTGGTCGGCCGACACGTTGGCGCGCGAGCTGCGGCGCGAACTGCCGTACAAGGTGGAGCCGTGGCAGGAGACGAACGCGCAGCTGGTGACCGCGCTCAACGCCCAGTCGGTGAGCACGACCCTGATCCGCGCGGTGGTGCTGATCGTGGTGGTGCTGGGCATCGCCAGCGTGCTGGTGGTGTCGGTGGTGCAGAAGCGGCGCGAGATCGGCATCCTGCGCGCCATGGGCGCCACCCGGGCGCAGGTGGTGCGGCTCTTCCTCGTGCAGGGGGCCGTGCTGGGCGCGGCCGGCTCGGCCATCGGGCTGCTGCTGGCCGTGGCGATGATCTGGCTGTTCACGCATTTCGTGCGCGGCTCCGACGGCCAGCCGCTGTTCTGGATCACGCTCCCGCCGGACACCGCGCTGCGGGTCGCGCTGGTGGCCACCGTGTCCGGCGTGCTGGCCGCGATCGCGCCCGCCCGGCGCGCCGCCCGCATGGATCCGGCCGAGGCGATCCGGCTCTGAACGCAGCGGCGATGGCGCAGCCCCCCATGCTCCTGGAGCTGTCCGACCTCCACAAGCGCTACAACATCGGCCTGCCGAGCGAGGCCGAGGTGCTGCACGGGATCGACCTGCGCATCGCCAACGGCGAGTTCGTGGCGCTGGTCGGCCCCTCGGGTTCCGGCAAGAGCACGCTGCTGAACATCGTCGGCCTGCTGGAACGCATGACCGCTGGCAGCTACCGGCTGCAGGGCGAGGAGGTGGGCGGCCTGGACGACGCGGCGCTGACCCGCCGGCGCCGCGTGACGCTGGGCTTCGTGTTCCAGTTCCACCACCTGCTGCCGGCGTTCACCGCGCTGGAGAACGTCACGATGCCGGCGCTGATGGCGCATGGCCGCGTCAGCGCGCACGAGCGCCGGCGCGCCTGCGAGCTGCTGGCCGCCGTCGGTCTGGCCGAGGCGCTGCACAAGCGGCCGGCCGAACTGTCGGGCGGCATGCAGCAGCGGGTGGCGATCGCGCGGGCGCTGGTGCAGCAACCGCCGCTGGTGCTGGCGGACGAGCCGACCGGCAACCTGGACACCGCTTCGTCCGACGAGGTGTTCGCGCAGCTGCGCCGCATGCACGACGAACTGGGCACGTCCTTCGTGATCGTGACCCACGATCCCCGTCTGGCGGCGCGCTGCGACCGGGTGGTCGAACTGATCGACGGCGCGATCGCGCGCGACCTGCCGCAGGCGCAGTGGTCACGCGGCTGATCAACCCGCCTGCGGCACCTCGATCGTGGCGCCCGGCGCCACGGACTCTTGGGCGCCGGCCGACCCCTCCAGCGCGAACCGGGCGATCAGGAACTGCGCCGCGTAGTAGGTGGCCAGCACCCACAGCGGCGCCAGGGGCAGCGGCAGGGCGAACTTGTTGATCGCCAGCAGGGCGTCGCTCAGCATGAAGAAACCCGAGCCCACGGCCACGGCCAGCGAGGCGCGATCCCGCCGCACGGCGGCGCGGCCGATCGCCTGCGCCGCCATCAGCGAAATGACGATCGCATAGGCCGCCACGGCCAGCTTCAGCACCGGCCCCAGGCGCTCGAACAGGACCGCGTACATCGCGATGCCGACGGCGAGCGTCGCCAGCAGCGCCTTGCCGCTCGGGAACCACGGCAGGCCGCGCTTGAACAGCGCGAGGTAGCACAGCTGCGCGGCCAAAAAAGCGGCCAGCCCGTGGATGAAGAAGCCGTTCAGCATCAGGAAGCAGTCGCCGGCCAGCGAGCACGCCAGCCCGGCCAGCAGCAACGCCTGCCCGCCGCGCCAGCCGGTGCTGCGGCGGGCGCGGCCGGCCACCATGGCGATCGCCAGCAACAGCGCCAGCGGTTTGAACCACCGGTGCCACTCGACCCATCCAAGCGCGCTGGTCGCCGTCGCCAGCGCCGCGGCCTCGATCAGCAGCAGTTCCAGCCAGGTGATGCGTCCCTGCAGCGTCGCGCTCACTCCCCACAAGCCGGCGGTCAGCGCCGCCACCCAGACGGCGTCTTGCGGCAGCGCCAGCGTGTCGGCACGCCAGAGGAAGGCCAGTACCGCCGCCAGCAGGAGCACGAACTGCACGGCGGCGAACCAGGCCATCGGCCGGGTCACCGGCGGGTCGAAACGGCGCACGGCGGACAGGTCGAACGGCGGGCGCGGAAAACGCGCGGCCACGTCGGCCGGCCGCCAGCCGGGCGGCTTGATCCAGACGCGCAGCTTGTCGCCCCAGCGGCCGGTGTGCCACGCATCGCGTGCCAGCGCGCAGTAGACCTCGAGGTTGGACCAGAGCGGGTCCAAGCTGTTCAGGGGATGGCGCGTGCCGTAGACGCAGCGCTCGTCCTCCTGCCGGAAGCTGCCGAACAGGCGGTCCCACACGATCAGCACGCCGCCGTAGTTGCGATCGAGGTAGCGGTCGTTGACGGCATGGTGCACGCGGTGGTTCGAGGGCGAGCAGAACCAGCGGTCGAACCAGCCCAGCTTGCCGACGTGCTCGGTGTGGACCCAGAACTGGTACAGCAGGTCGATCAGCGCCACCGCGCCGAACACCAGCGGCGGCACGCCGGCCAGCGCCAGCGGCAGCGCGAACACCCAGCCGAGCAGGGCGCCCGAGCTGGTCTGGCGCAAGGCGGTCGACAGGTTGTAGTCCTGACTCTGGTGGTGCACGACGTGCGCCGCCCAGAAGATCGCGATCTCATGGCCGGCGCGGTGCAGCCAGTAGTAGCAGAAGTCGTAGCACAGCAGCGCGAGCAGCCAGCCGTACCAGGTGCTCCAGAATGCGCGGGCCGCCTCCAGCGGCACCAGCGCCACGTGCGCGTAGGCCGCCGTGTAGATGCCCACCCGCAGCACGCGCGTGAAGACCTTGGTGATCTCGCTGAGCATGCCGGCGCTCATGCTGCTCACGGCGTCGGCCAGGCGATAGGTGTTGCGGCCGCGGGCCAGCCCCCAGGCGATCTCCAGCGCGATCAGCAGCAGGAAGGCCGGGGTCGCCAGCACGATCAGTTGCGACGGGCCGAGGGTCATGGCGCCCGATTGTCGCCAGGGTCGGGTGGCCGCGCTCCTGGCGTCAACCCGGATGATCCGTTCGACAGCGCCGCCTTGCGGCCCGCCGGCCACCCCGATCATGAAGATCGTGCAGGTTGCCGGTGGGATCGCCGTGGCGAAGGAGCCACAGGCGCGCGCCGGGCGCCGGCCAATGCGCGAGCGATCGCCGGGCCTCAGGGACGCGCGTGCTCGTCCAGGGCTTCGTGGTCCAGGTGCTGGGTGTCCGACCAGCCGACCAGGGTCAAGCCTTCGGGCGTCCACAACAAACGGTTGATCGCGCCGTTGGGCAGCTCCCAGGTGCGCGGTGCGTTCACTTCCTGACGCGTCGCGACGCGGTACAGCGCATCGAGCACGCCGCCGTGGGCCACCACGACGATCTGCTGTCCCGGATGGCGGGCCGCCAGCGTCTCCACGGTCCGGGTGACCCGGGCGCGCAACTGCAGCAGGGATTCGCCGCCTTCGGGCGGCTCCCACTCCGGAATGCGCTTGCGCCAGTGGTGGGCGTGATCGGGCCAGGTTTCCTCGATCTCGGCGAAGGTCTTGCCCTCGAACAGGCCGAAGCAGCGCTCGCGCAGGCCGGGTTCGGGAATGACGGGCACCCGCGCCGCCGCGCCGATCGGGTGCGCGGTCTCGCGGGCGCGGCCGAGGTCACTGGTGTAGACGGTGGCGATGTCTTCGCTCGCCAGCGCTTCGCCGACGCGGCGAGCCTGCCAGCGGCCGGTGTCGTTCAGGCCCACGTCGAGCTGGCCCTGGATGCGGGCGGCCACGTTCCAGGCGGTTTCGCCGTGCCGGACGGCGATGATGCGGGTGGCTTCCATCGGCGGCATTGTAGGGACAGCCGCGCCGCGGCCGTGTGACAGCAGGCAATCAGGGGGCCGGCCGGCCGACCTGGATGTCGACGCGCCGCGGACCGGCCGGGGGCGTGGGAAAACCGTGCAGCGCCGCCTCGAACATGGCCGGGAAGACGGCCCCGTTGTCCAGCCACGGGCCGTCGTTGGTGGCGTGGCTTTCGAACACCACGCGGTTGCCGGCCAGTTCGCGCACGACGACGCCGACCTCGCGGTGGTACCACGGCGACTCCATGCGGCCCCATGGCCGGCCAAAGCCCAGGCCGAAGCCGCGATGGTGGTAGCCCACGCCCCAGCCGCCCCAGCCCCAGCCATCCCAGGGGTCGGCCCAGGGCGAGAGCATCGGCTGCAGCCGGCCCGACACCTGGACCGAGTAGCGCGGATTGGCGTCGTCGCGGCGCAGGCCGGCCTTGTGCAGCGCCGGGTCGGCCAGCGCCTCCAGCTGCGCCTGCTGCGGCGCCTGCTGCAGCGGCAGCCGCTCGAAGCGGTAGGTGGCCGGCGACGGCAGCGCCGTCAGGGCGGAATAGGACTGGACGACGTTGTCCAGCACATAGGTGGAGGCACAACCGGCGAGCAGCGCCCCGGCCGCGACGCACAGGCCCAGCAGCCGCAACAGCGATTTCATGATCGAACCTCCCGAGGCTCGGCCAGCCTCACATCTTGATGACTTGCAGATCGGGCAGCGCCGGCAGCGGCGGCAATTCCGGCGGGTCGAACGCGCGATCGCCGTCCTCGCTGGCCACCCCGGTCAGTGCCAGGCCCTTGAAATCGTAGTGTGCCGGGTCGGCCAGGTGCGAGGGCACCAGGTTCTGCAAAGCCGTGAACATGGTGTCGATGCGGCCCGGGTGCTGGCGCTCCCATTCGCGCAGCATGGCCGCCACCTGCTTGCGCTGCAGGTTCTCCTGGCTCCCGCACAGCGAGCACGGGATGATCGGGAACTGGCGGTGCTCGGCCCAGCGCACGAGGTCTTTTTCCGGCACGTAGGCCAGCGGGCGGATCACCATGTGGCGGCCGTCGTCGCTGACCAGCTTGGGCGGCATGCCCTTGAGCTTGCCGCCGAAGAACATGTTGAGGAAGAAGGTCTGCAGGATGTCGTCGCGGTGGTGGCCGAGCGCGATCTTGGTCGCGCCCAGCTCGTCGGCCACCCGATACAGGATGCCGCGGCGCAGGCGCGAGCACAGGCTGCACATGGTCTTGCCCGGCGCGATCTTGTCCTTGACGATCGAGTAGGTGTCCTGGTTCTCGATGTGGAACGGCACGCCCACCTTGGTCAGGTACTCCGGCAGCACGTGCTCCGGAAACCCCGGCTGCTTCTGGTCGAGGTTGACGGCGACCAGCTCGAAATCGGCCGGCGCGCGGGCCTTGAGCTTGAGCAGGATGTCCAGCAGGGCGTACGAGTCCTTGCCGCCGGACAGGCAGACCATGACCTTGTCGCCATGCTCGATCATGTTGTAGTCGCCGACCGCCTGGCCGACCAGGCGGCACAGGCGCTTTTCGAGCTTGTGGGTCTCGCGCTCCAGGCGGCGCTCCCGCTCCACCGGCAGCGGTTCGTTGTCTTCGGTCCAGACGGCACTCATGGCGCCGATTGTCGCATCCGGACCTGCCGCGGGCCCCGGCCGGCTCAGGGCGCGGGAATGCCGAACAGCTGGCGCAGGTAGGCCAGGAAGGTGGGGTCGACCGACAGCGCCTTGCCGGGGGCATCGGCCAGCTTCGCCACCGGCTGGCCGTTGGCCCGGGTCAGCTTCATCACGATGTTGAGGGGGGTCAGGCCCACGTCGTTGGTGAGATTGGTGCCGATGCCGAAGCCCAGCTGGGTGCGGCTGCCGAAGTGGCGGTACAGCGCGATCGCCTTCGGGATGTCCAGGCTGTCGGAGAACACCAGCCGCTTGGTCGCCGGCTCGATCCGCAGCCTGGCGTAATGCGCCAGCGCTTTTTCGCCCCAGGCCACCGGGTCGCCCGAGTCGTGGCGCAGGCCGTCGAAGAGCTTGGCGAAGTACAGGTCGAAGTCGGCCAGGAACGCATCCATGCCGACCACGTCGGTGAGCGCGATGCCCAGGTCGCCGCGGTACTCCTGCACCCAGTCCTCCAGGGCCGCCCGCTGGAAGTCGCGCAGGCGCACGCCCAGCGCCTGGTAGGTCTGCAGGTACTCGTGGGCCATGGTCCCGATCGGCACCAGGCCGAGGTTCTTCGCCAGCAGCACGTCGGACGTGCCCTTGAAGAACTGCGGCAGCTCGTCACGCAGCGTGGCGACCACCTCGCGGTGCCACTCGCGCGAGAAGCGGCGGCGCACGCCGAAGTCGAAGAAGTCGAACGGGTGGCGCTCGGGCGGCTCGGCCGCCAGCATGCGCAGGGCCGACACCTTGTCGGCCAGACGGCGCCGGCCTTCCGCCAGCGCCGGCGCCTGGTCGAACTGGCGGAAGTAGGTTTCGTTGACGATCGCCAGCACGAAGATCTCGAACGCCATCACGTGCACCTGCGGCCCGCGCGCCTCGATGTGCAGGGCGTCGCCGGCGGCCCAGGCGTGGATGAAATCGCGCTGGAAATGGAAGATCCGCAGGAAATCGACGAAGTCGCTCTTGATGAAGCGCAGGCCGCCGAGGTACGCCAGTTCGTCCGGCTTGAACCGCAGCTGGCAGAGGTGATCGAGCTCGCGCTCGACCGCGGGCAGCAACCGTGCCAGCGGCCACTGCGGCCGGTCGCGGCAGACGAAGGTGTAGACCGCCTGCGTCTGCGGATGGCGATGCAGCATCGCCTGCCACATCGTGAACTTGTACAGGTCGGTGTCGAGCAGGCTCTGGATGATCGGGGGCACGGCGCTCCGGGCTGAATCGCTGGTGGATGACGGTGCCCGACCGGCGAACGGCTCGCTGCACGGCCGGATGGTAGCTCGCGCTGCGCGCCGGCCGGCGGCCAGGCGTGCCAGCCGCCCGCGCAGCGCCTGGCGGCCTCCGGCGCGCGTCAGCCGACGTCGACGGTGACGCGCAGGAAGGTGGCCGGGATCAGCGTCGTGTCCGGATCGCGGCTGCGGTTCTGCCCTTCGAACAGCTGCACCAGTTCGTCGCGCAGGGCCTGCGCGCGCCCGTCCCTGGCGGCCGCCTCGAACGCATTCATGGTCGGCCCGTAGAACTGCGCGAAGGTGTCGACGAACGCCGCCGGCGGGCCCGGGAAGTCGAACACGTAGGTGTCGCGTTCGCAGCTGATGCCCTCCCATGCGATGCCCGCCGCGCCGAAGCGTTCGATGACGTTGTTGGGCACGCCCCACGCCATCGGGCTGACGAAGCCCGCGGGCGGCGGCGGCGTGTAGCTCGTGCTGATCTTCAGCAGCTGCGCGACCAGGGTCGGGTCGTCGGGAATCCAGTTGCCCATGACGATGCGGCCGCCGGGCCTGGTCACGCGCACCATCTCCCGGGCCACGTCGAGGGGCCGGGGCGCGAACATCGCGCCGAACATGCTGACGACGCGATCGAAGCTCTTGTTCTCGATGCCGTCCAGCCGGCAGGCATCGCCTTCCAGGAAGCGGCAGGTCGCCGCCAGGCCGGCCTGGGCCGCGCGGCGATTGCCGGCGGCGACCAGGTTGCTGGCGATGTCCACGCCAAGCACGTCGGCGCCCAGCTTCGCCGCCGGGATGGCCGTGGTGCCGTCGCCGCACCCGAGGTCCAGGACTTTCATGCCGCGCGTGATGGCGGCCTGGCGGACCACGTCCTCGCCGCTTTCGCGCATGCTGACGGCGATGCGGCCGAAGTCGCCTTTTTCCCAGAGGGCCTTGTTGGGGTTCATGAGGGGTCTCCCGATCGTTGCAAGGTGGCAGGGGCAGGGCGTCGCGCGTCAGACGCGGATGACCTGGTTCTTGAGGGAATACAGGACGGCGGTCACTTCGCCGCGCGTGCCCGGATCGATGCCGTTCTGTTCCAGCGCCGCCAGGATGTCGTCCATCGCGGCCATGTATTCCTGCTCGTTGATGTTCATGCCCTTGTGGGCCGCCAGCAGGTCGCGGCCGGTGTAGGGCTCCGGGCCGCCGCAGCCGGCGCAGAAGAATTCGACCGCCATCTTCCGGGCGTGGTCGAGGTCCTTGCTGGCCTCGAAGCGGGTTCGGATCGCGGGGTTGGCCAGGTGCGCTTCCATCACGTCGCGCACGATGCGCTCGATGCCGTCGAAGCGGCCGAGGCGGTCATAAAGAGATACGGTTTCGGTGCGGTTCATTGGGCATACTCCTGTGCAAGGGTGGATACAGGCACGGTCGGCGCCTGCGATGGCCATGTTCTCCACCGGGTGTTCCCGAAACGTTCCCGGCGCCCGCCGGCCAGGGGGAATCGCGATGCCGCTGCCACCGCTTGCCCAACCGCGCCAGCTGTCGATCCGCCTGCTCGGGCAGTTCCGGCTCAGCGCCGGGGCCGCGGCCGGCGCCTCCGACACGCCGCAGCCGCCGCTGGGCCGCCGCGCGACCGAACTGCTTCAGCTGTTGAGCCTGCAGCCGCAGCGCAGCCTGCTGCACGAGCAGGTGATCGAAGCGCTGTGGCCGCATCTGGCTCCCGCGGCCGGCAGCGCCAACCTGCGCAAGGCGGCGCACCACGCGCGCCAGTTCGTGGGCGAACCCGACGCGCTGGTGCTGCGCGGCGGCCGGGTCTTCCTGCTGCCGGACCGCAGCGTCGACTGCGATGCCGCCCGCTTCGAGCAGGCCGCCGACCAGGCGCTGGCCAGCGGCGATGCCCTCGCCTGCAAGGCGGCCGCCGAACTCTACGGCGGCGAATTGCTGCCGCAGGCGCGCTACGAAGCCTGGACCGAGGCGCCGCGCCAGCGCCTGCGCGAGAAGTACCTGCGGCTGTTGCGGCAGGCCGGCGACCTGGAGCGGCTGGTGCGCGAGGAGCCGACCGACGAGGCGGCCCACCTGCGACTGATGCGCGAGGAACTGGCGGCCGGCCGGCGGTCGTCGGCGCTGCGCTGGTACGGCCACCTGCGCGACCACCTGCGGCAGGGCATCGGCGTGGCGCCCGGCCCCCAGGTGGAAGCGCTCTACCTCGAATGCGTGGCCGGCATGGAAGGCGCGGCGCCGCGCTTCGTCGGCCGGGCGCTGGAACTGGTGCGGGTGCTCGCGCTGCTGCGCGCCAGTCTGGCCGGTGGGCCGGGCGCCGTGCTGGTGCGCGCTGCGGCCGGCTTCGGCAAGAGCGCGTTCTGCCGTCGCGTGGCCGAGGAGGCGCGCGGGCTCGGCTGGCAGGTGCGCGCGCTGCAGGCGAGCGACTGGAGCCGGCCGTACGGCATCACCGCGGACCTGGTCGAGCCGCTGCTGCGCGAATGCCCCCAAGCGCCCCAGGCCATCGGGCCGCACGCCCAGGCCGTGCTGGCCGCGATGACGTCCGCCGACGGCGCCGGGCCGCGCCTGGCGCTGCCGCTGGGGCGGCACCAGGTCGTGGGCGCGGTGCGCCGGCTGCTGCTCGCCACCGCGGCGGGCAAGCCGGTGCTGTTGATGGTCGACGACGCCCACGCGGCCGACGACGCCAGCATCGAAATGCTGGTGCAGCTGGCGGCCGCCGGCCCGCCGGTGTGCGTGCTGCTGGCGTGCCGGCCGGCGCTCACGGACCTGTTGCAGCGCCAGGTGGCACGGCTGCTGCGCGCGGGGCAACTGGAAGCAATCGACCTGGGCCCGCTCGGCGAGGAGGAAGCGGCGCTGCTGGCGCAGCGTGCGGCCGTCGCGCCGCTGTCCGCGGCCGCGGCGGCGCGCATCGCGCGGCGCTCCGAAGGCATCCCGTTCGCGGTGGTCGAACTGGCGCAGGCGTCACCGATGGCGGGCGACGAAGCCGACCCGGACGTGCCGCGCGGTGTGTCGGCCGCCATCGCCGAGCGCCTGTGCGACGTGGCTCCGGGCGCGCTGGAGGCCCTGCGTCGCCTGGCGCTGTCGGCCGAGGTGTTCGACGTGGCCACCGCGATCGCGCTCGCCGACGACCCCGGCCACGATCCGCTCGCTCGCCTGGACGCGGCGCTCGCCTCAGGCGTGCTGGTGGTGGCGGAGGGGCGGTACCGCCTGCGTCATGCGCTGGTGCGCCAGGCGCTGGTCGACGGCGTGCCGCCGCACCGGCGCGTGGCCCTGCATCGCGACGTGGCGGCGCGGCTGGAGCGGGCCGCCGCGCCCCCCGGGCTGGTGGGCCGGCACTGGCTGGCCGCGGGCGAGCCCGACCGGGCGGCCCCCTGGTCGCTGGCGGCGGCGCGCGACGCGTTCCGCCTCGGGGCGTTCGAGGACGTGCTGCGCCACGTCGAGCCGCTGCTTGCGCACCGGCCGATGCAGCCGGAGGCCCTGGCGTTGCGGGCGGAGGCGCTGGACGCGCTGGGGCGAGCCGGCACGCTGGCGGCCTACGACGCGGCAGCCGAGGTCGCGCCCGAAGCGCAGGCCCACGAGCTGCGGGCCAAGCGCGCCCTCGCGCAGGTGAAGATGAGCGATCCGCCCGGCGCGCTGAAGTACCTGCAGGGGGTGCATCCGACCACGGTGGCCGGCCGCCTGGCCGAGGCGCTGGCCTACAGCGGCGCCGCCGCGCTGGGGTTCGGCGATCCGGCCGAGGGCTCGCGCCGCGCGGCGCAGGTGCGCCGGCTGGCCCTGGAGACGGTCGACGAAGGCACACTGGTGATTGCCTCCTGGGCCCAGGCCGCCGCCGCGCACGCGCGCGGCGACCTGCACGGCAGCGTGTGGGCCGACCTGCGCGAGACCGGCCACCTGCCGCACCTGGCGGTGCGGGTGTTCGACGGCCACCTGTGCATCACGCAGCGCTTCCTGTACGGCGCGCGGCCCTATGCCGACGTCATCGCGTTCGCCGATGCGCTGGCGGCGGAGGCGCTGCGGCTGGGCGCCGCGCGCGGCCATGCGTTCGCCGTGACCTTGCGCGGCGAGGCCAAGCTGCTCAGCGGCCAGCTCGACGCGGCCGAGGATGACCTGGTGGCTGGTGCGCGGCTGCATCGCGCCATCGGCGGCGCGACCGGCGAAGCGCTGGCGCTGCAGCGCCGCGCCGAGCTGGCCATGTACCGCGGCCGGCTGGACCTGGCGCGCGGGCTGGTGGATGACGCGCTGGACGTGGCGCGCCAGTCCGGCGTCGGCTTTCATCTGCTGGACCGCATCTACGGCACCCGCATCGCCATCGCCAGCGATCCGGACGCCGCGCTGTGCGTGGTCGAGGAGGCCGAGGCCGGCGTGCGCGGGCCGCTGGAAACCTGCCCGGGGTGCCGCATCACCTTCGCCATCCCCGCCACCATCGCGGCGGCGCGCGCCCACGAGATGGAGATGGCCAGCAGCCACGAGCGGGCGGCCGAATACCTCGCCAACGTGGTGATGAAGCTGCCCGCGTGGTACGCCGCCTTGCACGAGGCGCGGGCGCACGTCGCGCTGGCCGCCGGCGAGCTCGACGCCGCACGCGAAGGCTTCGCCAGCGCGGCGCGGGGCTTCCACGGCTGTGGTCACCCGCTCGAGGAAGCGCGCTGCCGCGCGCTGGTTGGAGCGCGCGCGGGTCAGGCCTGAGCGCCGCGGCCACTCGAACGGCTCCTGCACTTCTCGCCGATGAGGCAGCGCGCGCCCTCGGCGTAGGCCGCGCCTGACAGCGCCGGGAGGCGGCCGCCTGCAGTGCGTATCGACGACCGCCTCAACGGCGACCGACCGGGCGGCCTATCGTGTGGGTTCCGCAACCAGCCAGGTGCGGCGACCCGCGGCGCCTGGCCCCAAGAGAAGGAGCTTTCATGAGCGACAGACGCGACAACTCAGCAGACAAGAAGGATCACCCGGCGGCCAAGGGCGTTGGCGCCGTGGTCGGCGGTGTGGCCGGCGGCGTGACTGGTGGCGCTGCCGCAGGCGCTGCGGTCGGCGGCATGACCGGCCCGGTCGGTGCCGTGGTGGGCGCCGCGGTCGGCGCCGTGGCTGGGGCCATGGCCGGCAAGGGAATCGCGAAGGCCGTCGATCCGGCGGTCGAAGACGCGTACTGGCGCGACAATTACGCGAGCCGTCCGTACGTGACCAGCGGCGCGAACTATGACGACTACGGCCCGGCCTACCGCTACGGCGTCGACTCCTACTCGAAGTACCCGAATCGCTCGTTCGACGAGGTCGAGCCCGAGCTCAGCCGCGACTGGGGCACCGCGCGCGGCACCTCCTCGCTGGAGTGGGAACGCGCCAAACAGGCGTCGCGCGACGCCTGGCACCGTGTGAGCAACACCGTCGAGCGCGCCGTACCCGGCGACTCCGACCGCGACGGCCGCTAAGCGCATCGGCCACCCCCGGAGGGAGACATGCTCCCTCCACGCAATGTCCCTGGAGCTGAAAACCGGCGGCGGCGCCAATCCCGCCGCGGTGACGGCCTCCAGGGATTTTCACTGCCTGCCGGTCGCGGCACGCCAACGCTGTCAATGGACGCGCCGCCGGTTCGGCGCCGCCGCCGTGCGCGGACCGTTCAGAACGACAGCAGCACGTCGAAGAGCGACTCGCTCCCCGCGCTTCCCACCGTGCCGATCAGGGCCGCCGCGGGCTCGACGATGGCCTGCGCGATCATGGCGTCCGACAGCACCGGGGTTGCGGCCGGCGTCGACATGGCGGCCAGCATCATCGAGACCAACTGCTGCATCGTGCCCGGGTCGCCGGCCCCGATGGCAGCGGCGTTCGTCTCGGCGAACGAGCCGAGGCTGGTCAACTCGCTCTGGTCGAGCGACTTGAAGGCGTTGATCACGGTGCCGAAGAAGATGGATTCGATCGTGGCCACCGTCGCCGGCAACGTGCCCAGGGCGGATGTGCCGAGCTCGGACGCGGACAGCACGCCATTGTGGTCGGTGTCGTACGGCGCCGCGCTGAACGCGGCGTCGTAAGCGGCCTGGCCGGTCCGCGCGACGATGGCTGCGTGAAGAGAGGCCGTGGACAACTCGCCGCCGTAGGTGTCCAACTTGACGATGACGTCGGGGATGCTCGATCCGTCGAGCACGAGGAGATGCGCGCCGGTGGTGCCCGTGGGGGCGGGGCGCAAGGCCGTGCCGTCCATGCCGTAGGCTGTGAAGAAGCCTTCGACCTGGGTCGAGGCGTATCCCGTGATCTCGCCCAGCATGTCGCTGGTGACGTGGTACTGCGTCGCCAGGTTGTAGATGTACCCGGGATCGGTCACGTGGGACATGATGAAGTCGCGGGCCTGCGCCATCGAAACACCGAAGTTCGCCGCGATGAAGTCAGAGGTAGCCATTGGATTGATGCCTGCACGAGGCTGTTGTTTTTTGGTCGCGGAAGCCTACCCGGGGTGGCCGCGATCGAGCTAAGAAATCCACGTAAGGCGGCGAAGGTTCCGCTCACCCGGCTCGCCTCTGCCGCGGCGCCGTCACGATCTCGCAGGATCGCGGGCTTCCATTGGACGACTCGTACAGAAACAGCAAGGCGCCGAGTGGCTGGCGGTGCGTCGAGGCCGACACCTTGCGCTCGGAGGCCAACATGGTGGGGGGCAGCGCAAGCGCTCGCGCAGCTGCGCCGGAAGGCGTCCCGGGAAGGAGCCCAAGGCCGTGAGGGGCAAGGCATACGCCACGAAAGGGCCGACAATGCGCTCTAACTGCTCCATCGAGAGCCCGGCTTCCCGCGAGCCGGGTGCCGCCATGTCATTCGATAGGGCTCTTCAGAATGCTGCGCCCGCTGCTGGTCCTCGTCGTGCTGGCCGTCGCGGCGCTTTCGCATGCAGGCGTAGAGAAGACTGCCTTCGTTTGCGACCAGAAGGTCTGCCTCCGTTGGTGGCCCCGGGTGTCTCCTCCCGCCGGATGGAGTCAAGACCGTGAACAGAGTGCGAACTACAACTTTTGCGCGTTCGCACCCGAAGGCCAGTCCTTCGCCAATGCTGTCGCAGTCATGTATGCGAATGCCATTTCAAGGCGCGCGTACCTGAAGCCGGATCATTGCGGGAGTTCATCGATCAGGATCTCGAACGATTTCGCTCCGACGCCGCGGGGCTGAAGATAGGAGCCGCGCCGAAAATGCGCACGGCAGATGGCAAGTCCGTAGAGAGCCATTGGCTTGCGCCCGCAGAGCGCGGTCAATGGGAGCGAGTGGCCTATTTCGAAGAGGGTGACTACTACATGGCATTCGTGGTCAGCTCACGTACCGAGCAGGGGCTGCTCGATGCGATGCCTGCCTTTGAGGAGCTTGTCGGTGGCTACCGTGAATAGCCCTCACCGGCCCTTCGAAGTGCGCGTGCTCACTCGCATCCAGTGCGCCGCTCAAGTCCGACGCGAAGGCTGGTTTAGGTCGTGAAGCAACTGCGCTCTTATCTCATCGCCGTGGCCGCAGGCGTCGGGCTCATTTGGGCGGTGCCCTTCGTCTTGGCCGCCGTTGCCGCGATGCCTGGTCTTGGCGGCGCTCTGCGAGCCATCAAGGCTGGGCACTTCCCACCGTACTTCTCCATCGTTCTGGTCAGCTACCTCCCAATGGTCTCGCTTTCGTTCATCGTTGGCGCTGCGCTGAGAAGGTATGTGAGCGGGACTGGCGTTGGCCACTTGCTTGCCTGCGGGGCCACCTGGGTCATCTATGCGGTCGCATTCCTGACTTACCTCTACTCCGGAACGGATGTGGTTTGGCTCGGCGAAATCCCTGGCGTTGCAACGGTTCCTCTCGGCTTGCTCTTGGCGGCGTTTGTGCGGCCTCCATCGAGCCTTGACATGTCGGTCAACGCGGACGCGCAAGGGCGCCCGCGCGCTGCGCGCGCACCTGGCCTTGGGCGCCAGCCAAATTCACGTGAGGCTGCAGAACGAGTGCGTGTTTCCATCCTCACTGCCGCCGACGTCGTTGCCTACCGCGCGCTTATGCTCGAGGCCTACGAACAGGCGCCAGACGCCTTCACCACCACCGCGGCTGAACGCGCAGCCGAACCTCAGTCATGGTGGGTCAAGCGCATCGGCAGCGCCGACGGCTTGGCGACGTCGTTCGGCGCTTGGAAGGGCAGCAGTTTGGTCGGCACCGTCGCGCTGGAGTACTCGACCAAGCCCAAGACACGTCATTCCGCCCTGGTCTTGGGCATGTACGTCCAGCCGCAGGAGCGTGGCCAGTCCGTTGGTCTCGCACTCCTGAATGCCGCCATTGCGGCCGCGACCGCTCGACCCGACATCCTGTCACTCACCCTGACGCTCACGGAAGGCAACGCGCCGGCGCTTCGCCTCTATCGCTCGGTCGGCTTTGTCGACTGGGGAACCCAGCCACAAGCCATCCGCACGGACTCCGGCCTGAAGGGCAAGGTGCATATGTCACTCGCACTGTCACGGCCTCATGCTGCAGCCTGACCCGTGTTCCAGCGCATGACCGCGGGGCGCCGCTGGACGCCAAAGGCGGCCTCCAATGGACGCCGCTCACCTCGTCATGGCCTTCGCGTCTGGCGTCAGCATTGTGTTGGAAAGTAGTCGGGTACCTCGCCGGTTGGTCGGGGCGGCCATTTGGTCTATGCTGGGACCCCAGGCCGGGCGCGTCGCTGTCCGAAGTCGCGCCTGACAGTTCACTCAAGCGGACCCCGCTTCGCGGCTCGGCTTGATTCAGGCGCTAGACAGCATGAAATCCGCGTTCGTTCTCGCCGCAGTCATCCAACTGGTGTTGGCCGGACCCGCTCTCGACGTCGCCCACGCAGCTGGAGTTGTTGAACCGCCCGCGAGCGCAGCCGACGTCTACACAAGGGCCATCGTTCGGTCCATCTCCAAGGACGACGGGAGGCAGCTCTCGATCCGGCTGAAGCTCATCCCGCGGTCGAAGATCCCGTTTTCGACCGTGACCTATCGAGTCGTCGATGCGCGCCTTGTCGCAGGGCTACGCGAAGGAGATAGCGTCGCTTTCAAGGCCGAGCGCCGCGACGGCGAGAACGTGTTGACGGCCATCCACACCGCCGCGCCGTGCGAGCGCTTCAAGGAATGCAAGTGATCACGAGGAAGGCGGTCATGCTGCCAACACGTCGTTCGCCGCGGACACTCCGCGCCTTTGCGCCGCACCGCGTCCTGGTGGGCGTACGCCTGGCGACGCAATGCCACAGCGTGCCGGTCAATTGCGGCGTGAGGCACCGATATACCGTGCGCAAGTTCCTGCTTACCCTGGTCGTCCTGTTGGTAGCCTCCGCCGCAAGCGCCAGAGCGTACGGAAACTACGATCTCAAGCGCTTGCTCACGGTTTCGGAAACACCTTCGGGTAGAAAGTACGGGTTCGACGGCGCGTACCTCGACCAGATGCTGAGTGACCTGTCGGCCCATGCGCAGAACTACCCTCCGCAATTCGATACGCCGCAGGATAGGCAACGTGCTACCCAGGACGTGAGGGCATTGTCCGGAATGCTCGACACGCTGATCAACGTCCCTGCGCCCAATCCAGAACTTCTTGTTCGGGCCGGCTACGTGAACAGCATCGGACACAATCTCGACGTCGCAGGGGCAGCCGAAAAGGCTGGTTCGATCTTCCAGAGGCTGCTTACCGCCTCACCGTCCCATCCGCGTGGCAATTTCCTGTATGGAACGTTCTTGGCGGGCGTGGGCAAGCCCAAGGAGGCGCTTCCGTATCTCGAGCAGGCGCTTGCCGTGGGCGTCACCGATGCCGCTTACGCTCTCGGCATGGCGTACCTGACGCTTGGCGATAAGGGACAGGCATTGAAGAACCTCGAAGAGTACAAGCGTCGCAAACCCGGCGATAAAAACGTCGACAAAGTCATTGACGCCATCCGCCACGGAAAGATCGAGTTCAAGAGAGGGCCCGGTTGAAGCCGGGCGCCCCACAGGAGGCTCACTTTCCGGTTGATCCGCGGCGCGCGACAATCCCGCGCAGTCCGGCTACTTTCACGGCAGGCCGCGCCATCCGCGCCGCCCCCGAGCGAGATTCATGAGCATCGAAACCGAAGCACTGGAACAGTTCTACGCCGCAGTCAATCGCAATGACATGCAGGCGATAACGAAGCATTTCGATCCCGAAATCGTGCGCGTCGAGCCCGGAGGCTTTCCAGGCGCGGGCACCTATCGGGGTATCGCGGAAGTGCAGGACAACGTCACGAAGGGGCGCGGGACTTGGGCAGAAGGAACCTGCGACCCGGAGAAGATCCTGGTCAACGGAGAGAAGGTTGTGGTGTACCTCCATGCACGGGTCCGCTTGAAGAACTCGCTTGACTGGACGGGTGGACGATTTGCCGACGGCTTCGTCTTTCGAAATGGCAAGATCACCCGATATCTCTCCTTTGCCGAGCGCGTGGACGCCCTTCAATGGGCCGGCATCGACGAGCAAGAGGTGGCATGAGCATGCAGCGGCGAGCGGCGGCGAGGGAGGTAGTGCTGCCAGTGCCGGCGACTTTCCTGCGCCACACGCCGATGGACGCGACTGCGCTCGCAGTCCAGATCGACCGCTCCCGTTCTCAGCTCGGCTGCGCGTTGGCAGTCGGCGACGCGAAGCAAATTCTTGACCATGCGGGCGCGCTTGTCGGAATGCTCACCGCAGCCGGCCGGGAAGGGGAAGGCTTGTCGCTGGGCCTTGGCCACGTCGGAATGGCGCGCTCTCACTCCACACTGGAAGAGTCGGCCTGGTTGCTTCACAGCCTGGCTACTGCAGCACAGTATTCCAACGACCGTCCGCGGGCCAATGCACTCTTTGCCGAAGCACTCGAATCAGCTCGCTGCAATGGCTGGCGTCGGCTGGAGCACTTTGTCTTGCATCATTGGGGGCGCAGCCGGGTCGAAGAGCAAGACTTTGACGCCGCGGAGCGCTGCTTTGTCGAATCGCGGTCGATCCGGAAAGAAACCGACCCGGCTCTTGTCGCGTCCAGCGAACGCGCGTTGCTGGAGCTTGCGAAGCTGCGTATGCATGGGGGGACACAAGCGCAGAGCAAGGGGCCAGGCGCTGTCTGACCACGTCCGGCGGTCGCGGAGCGCTCGGCTCTTCGCATCCGTCGTACAGCAAGCGCGCGACCCAGTCAGTGGCTGATCACGAGCGGCGACATGCAGAGCTGCGAACCGGTACGCAGTTCTGGATGGCAACTCCCGAAGGTCAGCGAAGGGGGCGCCGCCGTCGCGTGCGCACGGTCACCACGCGCCGGTCTCGACGCGGATCGCCACTTCGCAGTCGTCGAAGATCTGCAGCTTGGCGATGCGCACCCGCACGCCGACCACGCCCGGCAGCTGCATCAGCCGCTGGGCCAGCTTGCCGATCAGGCTTTCCAGCAGGTTGACGTGCTGCGCCGTGCACTCGTCGATGATGATGCGGCGCACCTTGCGGTAATCGAGCACGTGGCGGATGTCGTCGTCGCGCGGCTCGAGCGGCTGCGTGCCCAGGTTCAGCTCGGCGTCGACCTGGATCGGCTGGGGCGCGTTCTTCTCGTGCTCCAGGATGCCGAGGTTGGCGTCGAAGCGCAGGCCCGTCAGGGCGAGGATCTGGATGCCTTTGGACATGCGTCGCGCTCCGGGCTCTACATCAATGAGAAGTCGCGGGGAAACCTCACCAGGTGCTGGCCGCCGTCGACCAGCAGGGTGGTGCCGGTGATGGCGCGGTTCTCCAGCGCGAAGCGCACCGCGTGCGCGATATCCCGCGGTTCGGAGGAACGGCCCAGCGGCGCGAGCCGGTGCAGTTCGTCGAACTTCGCCGCCGACAACATATGGCTGGTCAGCGTGAGGCCGGGCGCGACGCCGACCACCCGCACCAGCGGCGCGAGCGCCATGGCCAGTGCGGTGTTGGCGGCTTCGAGCGCGGCCTTGGAAAGGGTGTAGCTGAGGAAGTCGGGGTTCTGGTTCCACAGCTTCTGATCGAGCAGGTTCACCACCACGGCGGCGGCGTCGCCGGCGCCGCGCGAGCGCACATGCTGGTGCAGCGCCTGCGCGAGCAGCACCGGCGCCCCGGCGTTGGCGCGCATGTGCCGCATGAGGGCCTGGTAGCCGAACCGCTCGAGGTCGTCGTGCTCGAAGATCGATGCGTTGTTGACCACCGCGTCCACCGCGCCGAACCGGTCGACCACCCGGGGCAGCAAGCCGCGGGCCGCGCCTTCGTCGTCGAGGTCGGCCTGGAATGCTTCGAAGGCGAGGCCCGCCGGCGCGGCCGCGCGGCAGTCGTCGAGCGCGGTCGCGGCTTCGGCGGCCGAGGCCCGGTAATGGATCGCCACCTGCCAGCCCGAGCGGGCCAGCTCGAGCGCGATGTCACGGCCGAGGCGGCGGGCGGAGCCGGTGACCAGCACGGTGCGCGGACGGGGCGGGGCGCTCATTCGGTCAGAATCCGGGGGTGACGACAGAAGCAAGCAGTGTAACGAGGGCCGTCCTCGCCCTGGTCCAGGAATCCATCCACCGCAGCGGCGGCTGGCTGCCGTTCGACCGTTTCATGGCGCTGGCGCTGTACGCGCCCGGGCTCGGCTACTACGCCAACCAGTCGCGCAAGTTCGGGCAGATGCCGTCCTCGGGCAGCGATTTCGTGACCGCGCCGGAGATGAGTCCGCTGTTCGGGCGGGCGCTCGCGGCGCAGGTCGCCGATGCCTTGCAGGCCACCGGCACCGACGAGGTGTGGGAGTTCGGCGCCGGCTCCGGCGCGTTGGCGCTGCAGCTGTTGCAGGCGCTGGGCGCCAAGGTGCGCCGCTACACGATCGTCGATCTGTCCGGCAGCCTGCGCGCGCGCCAGCAGGCGGCGCTCGCCCCCTTCGGCGCGCAGGTCACCTGGGCCAGCGAATTGCCGGACACGATGCGCGGCGTGATCGTCGGCAACGAGGTGCTCGACGCCATGCCGGTCAAGCTGCTGGCGCGACTGGGCGGCTCGTGGCACGAGCGGGGGGTGGCGCTGGCCGACCCGACTGCCGCGCCGGGCGCGGCGACGCTGGCGTGGCAGGACCGGCTCACCGAGCTGCGGCCGCCGGTGGACCCGCACGGTGACCACGACTACGTCACCGAGATCCATCCGCAGGCCGACGCCTTCGTCCGCACGCTCGGCGACCGGCTCGAGCGCGGCGCTGCCTTCTTCATCGACTACGGTTTTCCGCAGGCCGAGTACTACCATCCGCAGCGCCACATGGGCACGCTGATGTGCCACCGCGGGCACCTCGCCGACGCCGATCCGCTGGCCGATGTCGGCAGCAAGGACATCACGGCGCACGTGAATTTCACCGGCATCGCGACCGCGGCGCAGGAGGCGGGGCTGCCGGTGCTGGGCTACACCACGCAGGCGCGCTTCCTGATCAACTGCGGGATCGTCCCGCTGCTGGCCGCAAGCGACATGGCGGGGCGCGTCGCCGGCCAGCGGCTGCTGGCGGAACACGAAATGGGCGAGCTGTTCAAGGTGATCGCGTTCCAGCGCGGCGATTTCTGGGACGCGCTGGGCTTTCGCGAGGGCGATCGCACCCACACCCTGTGATCGCCCTTTAGACTCGCCCCATGATTCGCTGGATCATCGTCATCTTCCTGGCCCTGATGCTCATCAACTGGTTCAGTCCGTTGCTGCAGCGCCTGGGCTTCGGCAAGCTGCCCGGCGATTTCCGCTTCAGGCTGTTCGGGCGCGACTGGTTCATTCCGCTCACCACGACCGTGGTCCTGAGCCTGGCCGCGGGGCTCATTTCCAAACTGATCTGAGGACGCTGCCATGGACGCGTGCATCGACATCGGCGGCACCAAGGTGGCGGTCAGCCTGAGCAGCGGCACCGGCCTGGCGCTGTTCGCGCGCCGCAGCGAGGCGACGGCCAAGACCGGCACGCCGGATGCGCTGGCGCGCCAGCTGATCCGGCTGGTCGACGAGGCCTGCGCCGAGATCGGCGTGGCGCCCGAGCGGGTGCAGCGCGCGGGCGTGTCCTCCTGCGGCCCGTTCGTCATGCGCGGCGGCCTGATCGAGATCGCGGCGCCGAACATCTGCGGCGGCATCGCCGGCCCGGCCCGGGGCCTGCCCAACGACTGGCTGACGGCGCCGCTGGAGGGCGTGCTGCGCGAGCGTTTCGCCCAGGTGCGGATCGAGAACGACTGCGTGGCCGCGCTGGAGGCGGAGCGCCGCTGGGGCGCCCTGCGCGGCTACGAGCACTGCGCCTACGTCACCTGGAGCACCGGCATCGGCGTCGGCCTGTGCGTGGACGGCCGGCTGCTGCGGGGCAAGAACGGCAACGCCGGCCACGCCGGGCACATGTTCGTCTCCGACAACAACGACGCGCTGTGCGGCTGCGGCAACATCGGCGACGTCGAGGCGCTGGTCGCCGGCAACGCGATCGCCCGCCGGTTCGGCGCCGACGCACCCACGCTCATGCAGTTGGCCAAGGACGGCGACGCGCGGGCCGACACGATGGTCGCGGAGCTGTGCCGGATCATGGGCCGGGCGCTGTACAACCTCACGGCGACGCTCGACCTGCAGCGCATCAGCCTCGGCGGCAGCGTCTACCTGCACAACGCCGACTACCTGCTGCCGAGGCTGCAGGCGCAGGTGTCGTCCCATTTCCCGGCGCTGACCGCCGGCTGCGAGCTGGTGACGGCGGGCCTGGGCACCCAGGTGGGCGACTACGCGGCGCTGGCGCTGCTGGCCAACGGCGCCGACGCCCCCGCCGCCGGCGCCCGCGGCTAGCCGCGCGACTGCGTATCGGCGGCGGCCGGCGCGGCCATGGCCAGCGACTGCGCCACCGCCTCGACCCGCGCGTGATGGATCAACTCGCCGATGCGCGGGCCGGTCACGCCCTGCCCCTGCGCCGCGGTGGCGACCGCATGGGTGTTGACCGCCTGCGCGGCGGCCAGCGCCGCGTTCAGGCGCTGGCGCTGCGGATAGGGCAGCTCCTGCATGCCGAGCCGGCCGCGCGCGTCGCACTCGCACGCCAGCAGGATCGCGTCGAATCGCTGGGGCTTGCGGAACGCGTCGCAGCGTTCCAGCAGCCGCACGATGGCCGCCGCGCCGAACCCCTGGCTGCGGTGGATGTTGCCGTGCTCGCGGGCGACCACGTCGGCGAGTTCGCGGCACTCGACCGGCACCCGCAGCCGCTCGCAGACCCCGCGCAGCAGCTGGGCGCTGCGCTCTTCGTGGCCGATGTGGCGCGGCAGGATGTCCGGCGGGGTCGTGCCCTTGCCCAGGTCGTGCGTCAGGCAGGCGAAGCGCACCGGCAGCGCTGCCTCCAGCCGTGCACTCATGTCCAGGACCATCATGAGGTGCAATCCGGTGTCGACCTCGGGATGCCACGCCTCGCGCTGCGGCACGCCCCACAGCCGCTGCACCTCGGGCAGCAGCCGCGCCAGCGCGCCGCATTCGCGCAGCACGGCGAACATGCGCGACGGCCGCTGCTCCATGAGGCCGCGCGCGAGTTCCTGCCACACGCGCTCGGCCACCAGCGCGTCCACTTCGCCGGCCCCCACCATCTCGCGCATCAGGGCCAGCGTTTCCGGCGCCAGGTTGAATTCGGTGAAGCGCGCGGCGAAGCGCGCCACCCGCAGGATCCGCACCGGGTCCTCGCGAAAGGCCTCCGTCACGTGGCGCAGCATCCGCGCCTGCAGGTCGGCCCGGCCGCCGAACGGATCGATCAGCCGGCCGTGCTCGTCCTGCGCCATCGCGTTGATCGTCAGATCGCGCCGGGCCAGGTCTTCTTCCAGGGTGACGTCGGGCTCGGCATGGAACACGAACCCGTGATAGCCGCGCGCCGTCTTGCGTTCGGTGCGGGCCAGCGCGTACTCCTCGCGCGTCTGCGGGTGCAGGAAGACGGGGAAGTCCTTGCCGACCGGCAGGTAGCCGGCGCTGATCATCTCGTGCGGGGTGGCGCCCACCACGACCCAGTCGTGGTCGTTCACCGGCAGCCCCAGCAGGGCATCGCGCACCGCGCCGCCGACGATGTACGTTTGCATCGGACCAGTGTAACGAAGGCCGCCGCGCAAGCGGCGCGAGCTCAGCGGTCGGGCCGCAGCCGGTAGCGCTCCTCGAATTCGCGGAAGTCGCGCTCGGCCAGCGCGTCGTCGATCCAGGCCTGCACCCCCGGCAGCGCCACCACGCGCTGCACGTAGTCGCGGATCTGCGGCGGCAGCTCGAAGCCGTAGGTGCGCAGCCGCATGCACACCGGCGCGTAGAACGCGTCGGCGATGCTGAACTGGCCGAACAGCAGCGGGCCGCCGTACTGCTGCAGCAGCTCGTTCCACATCGAAAAGATCCGCTCGACGTCGGCGCGCACCGCCGGCTGATCGCGCATCGCCAGCGGTCCCACCTGCGGGATCGTCGCCTCGATGTTCATGGGGCAGGTGCCGCGCAGCGCCGCGAAGCCGGAATGCATTTCGGCGCAGACGCTGCGGGCGCGGGCGCGGGCTTTCCGGTCCGCCGGCCAGAGCTGCTTGTCTGGGAAAAGCTCCGCCAGGTACTCTGCGATGGCGAGCGTGTCCCAGATCACCAGGTCGCCGTCGACCAGCACCGGCACCTTGCCCGTCGGCGTCACCGGGCGCAGCTGCTGCTTGAACGTGGAGTTCGCCTCGAACGAGTCGAAGCGCACCTTGACCTCCTCGAACGGGATGCCGGTCTGCTTCAGCAGCACGCCGGGGCGCATCGACCAGGACGAGTAGTTCTTGTTGCCGATATACAGCTTGAGCATCGCGGTCTCCTCGAAGGCCCGTCGCGGCGGGCGAGACCCCGATGCTAGCCGCTCCGGCGCCGCCCCCCTCAGGGCAGGTCCGGACTCGGCTCGGGCTGGCTCAGGTCGCGCGGGCCGATGCGGCCCAGGCGCCCCTTCAGCGACTGCGGCCGGCCCGTCAGGATCGCCGCGTACATCGTGGTGTTCGCCAGCACCTTCTTGACGTAGTCGCGTGTCTCCCCGAACGGTACGTTCTCCGCCCAGGCCGCCCCTTCCATCGGCGGGCCGTTGCGCCAGCTGCGCGGCCGGCGCGGGCCGGCGTTGTACGCGGCGGCCGCCAGCGGCATCGAGCCGTCGAAGTCGTCGAGCACCAGCTTCAGGTAGCCGGTGCCGATCGCGATGTTGGTGTCGCGGTCATGCAGCTTGTCGGGGCTGAAATTGGCCAGTCCGATCTTGCGCGCCGTCCACTTCGCGGTGGCCGGCATCACCTGCATCAGGCCGGCGGCGCCGACGCTGGACCGGGCATCGGTGACGAAGCGGCTTTCCTGGCGGATCAGGCCGTACACATAGGCCGGGTCGAGGCCGATCTCCTGGCTGCGGCGCACGACGGCGTCGCGGTGCGGCATCGGGAAGCGTTGCTCCACGTCGAACGCGGTCCTGGTGCGCTCGCTGGTGTTGATGCAGCGGTCCCAGACCTCGCGCTCGCAGGCAAGCTGCGCCGCCGCCAGCAGTTCGCGCTCGTTCATGCCGCCGGCCGCGGCCAGGTTGGTGGTGTAGTTCCACTCGCGCACGCCCTCGGGCCGCAGGCCCAGGTTGATGGCGTACAGGGCCCGGTTGAGGCCGGGCAGGGCGCGCACCGCTTCCTTTTCCGGGGCGGTGGGCGGCTCCGGGCGCGGCGGCACGCTGATCTGCTGGCCGGTTTCCTCGAGGGCCAGCTGTTCGTAGAACCCGCGCACCGAGGCGATCGACTGGAACAGCTGCTGCGCCTGCGCCCGGCGGTCGTCGCCGCCCTGCGCCTGCAGCGCGCGCGCCTTCCAGTAGGTCCAGGTCGGCTCCGCGCGGGCCTCGCCGCTCATGGCGTCGATCGCCTGCAGCACCTCGCGCCACTGCGGTCCGCGCCCGCCGCGCAAGGCCGCCCGGACCTTCCAGGCGAGCATGTCGTCGGTGAGGTCGCTGTCGCGCGTGACCTTGGCGTAGTGCGCCAGCGGATCGCCGCCGTTGCCCAGGCGCTGCGCGGCCTGCTTGGCGATGACGCCCCAGACCCAGTTGCGTTCCTCGGGCGACAGCTGCGGCCCCCACTTGCTTTCGAGCTGGTTGGCCGCGTTGTCGAGATCGCTCGCGGCCATCCGGATCAGGGCGAGCACGACCATTTCCTTGCGCGCCCGCGAAGCCGCGAAGACGCGGCTGGTGAGATAGCGGGTGGGCGCGTTGGTCAGGTCGTTCAGGTGCGCCAGCGCCTCCGGCGCGACGATTTCGACGGCCGCCGCCGCCGCCCGCGGACGGTTCGCTTCCACCGCCAGCCGCGCCTTGCGCCAGATGTCCTGCACCGTGACGCGGCGCGAGCCCTGCGCGTCCACCAGGCGCGACATGGCGAACGTGCAGCCGTCGTCGGCCTCGCGTTGCGACATCCACAGCCGCCGCACTTCCTCGGCGACGCCGGGCGCCGGCACGCCGCCCTCGCGCAACTGGGTGACGTACAGGCCGTAGCAGCGCACCTCGCGATCGTCGTTCATGCGGAACTTCGGATACTCCGCCGCGAACGTGCCCCAGTCGCGCCGCTGGCCCAGCAGCAGCAGCCAGTCGTTGCGCAGCCGGTCTTCCTGGTAGGTCCCGGCGTAGCGCGCGAAAAACTCCTGGATTTCGGCGGCCGACGCCGTGTCGAGGCGGCTGCGCAGCTCCCAGTAGGCGGCCCAGGGCTCCAGCACATGCCCGCGTACCTGCGGCAGCAACTGCGCCAGCATGGCCTTGTTGCCCTGGCGAAAGGCCTGCTGCATCTGCAGGATCTGGTCGTCGCCCTGGGTCTGCGCCTGGGCCCCGCCGACGAGCACGGCCAGGAACAGTGTCAGAATCTTTCGCAACTGCATTCGGGCATTATGGACAAGTCACAGCAAAAAAAGGACCTGCGGGCGCGGCTCGTGCAGCGGCGGTCGGCCATGCCCGACCGGGTCCGCCGCTGCGAGATGCTGCAGCGGGTCATGCGCATCTGGCTTGTCAACCGCACCGACGTCGTGATCGGCGCGTACTGGCCGATCAAGGGCGAGTTCGATCCGCTGCCGGCGCTGCATCGCTGGAAGGAGGATGGCGAGCTGCTGGACGAGCCGCAGTTGCGCCAGATCGGACTGCCGGTGGTGGACAAGCTGCGTGGGACGCTGAAGTTCCACGCATGGTTCCCCGGATGTCCGATGGAGGAGGACGCTTTCGGCATTCCCAAGCCGAAGGACACCGAAGTGATCGTGCCGACGCTGCTGTTCGTGCCCTGCGTGGGCTACGGACCGGGCGGCAATCGCCTGGGGTACGGCGGGGGCTTTTACGACCGCACGCTGGCGACGCTGCGGCCCAAACCGTATACGGTGGGCCTGGGCTTCACCCAGGACTTCGTGTTCGACCTGGAACCGGAACCGCACGACGTGCCGCTGGATGCGATCCTCAACGACCAGGGCGTGGTCTGGCCGATCGCCGCCGACGGAAGCGCCGAATAGGACGCGTCGCGCCCGGCGGGATGTGCGCCGGTCTTTCCTAGCTCGCGGCGCGGTCCTCGCCGGTGGCCAGCCGCGTCACCGCGGCCTGCGCCAGCAGCCACCGCTGGAAGGCCTCGATCTCCGGACGCTGGCCGCTGCGCGGCCCGGGAATCAGCCAGTAGATCCAGGGTGAAGCCACGCGCCGGCCCGGCAGGGCCTCGACCAGGTCGCCGCGCGCCAGGTTCTCCGCGACCAGCGGCAGCCGCGCCAGCGCGACGCCCTGGCCGCTGAGCGCCGCCTGCACCATCTGGTAGCTGTAGTTGAAGTAGAGCCAGCGTTTGGGCTGCAGGGTGGCGAAGCCGTGCGCGTCGAACCAGGTGCGCCACGTGAGCCACTCCTGGTGCGTGGTGTAGGCGTCCTCGATCAGGGCGAACTGCAGCAGATCGGGAGCGCCGCGCACCGGCCGCGCGCTTTTCAGCAGCCAGGGGCTGGCCACCGGCGTCAGCTCCTCGCCGAACAGCCGGATCGCGTGCGGCGGCATGCGCGCGGCCGGCCCGTGCCGCAGCGCGAGATCGACGTCCGCCAGGTCGAGGTCGACCGGCGCGTCGCTCGCATCGATGCGGATGTCGATGTCGGGGTGCTCGCGCTGGAACTGTTCCATGCGTGGAATGAGCCACAGCGAGGCGAACGAGGCAAAGGTGGTGAGCGCCACGGTGCGCCGCCCGCGCTCTGGCGGATCTGGCGCACGGCGGCATCCAGCCGCGGCAGTGCCTGGCTCACGGCCGCGAGCAACTGCGCTCCGGCCGAGGTGAGTTCGACCGCCCGGGTGTGGCGCAGGAACAGGCGCGTCCCGACCTCGTCTTCCAGCCCCTGGATCTGCCGGCTCACGGCCGGCTGGGTCAGCGCGAGTTCCTGCGCCGCCGCCCGGAAGTTCAGCAGCCGGGCGACGGCCTCGAAGGTGCGCAGCGCACCGGCCGAGACGGGCCGGGTGCGCAGGGGCGAGGCGCTGGACATGGGCCGCTATTGATGTTTAGGGAACATCAATAGCCTATCGCGATTTCATTGGACCGGCAAGCGACTGGCGCCGATCATTTGATAACCAGAACGGGTCAGCCACGCCGCCGCCGAAGCGGCGGCCGGCACCATCTTCGGGAGTGATCGAATGGAACAACTGCATGCCTGCCCGCCCTCCGCCCGCCGCCAGCATCTGGCCGGGACCTGGCTGGTCCCCGCCGGCCAGGCGGTGACCTTCCGGCCGGCGCAGCCGGGCCACGTACGCGTGGCCGACGGCGCGCTGTGGGCCACCTTCGACGGCCCCCACGCGGGGCCGGGCAACGCCCGCGGCGACCACGTGCTGCAGTCCGGCGACGTGGTGGCGCTGCGCGCCGGCGAGCGCCTCGTGGTGGAGTCGTCGCAGCGGGCGCAGCCGGCCCGGTTCGAGTGGCAGCTGGCGCAGCACGATCGCGAGCCGGCCGGCGAGTGCGGCGCCCGCGTGATCCGCAATCCGGCGCCGCCCGACGCGCTCGGTCCGGTGCTGCGGTTCGCCGTGGTGCTGGCCGCATCGACATTGACGGCGGCGCTGTGGATCGGCTCGGCGAGCGAATCGGGGCGGCATCGCGCCGATGCCGAGTTCGGCGCGCCGCCTGCCGCCGCGCCGCCGCAACGCAGCAAGGGGCCCGCATAATCGGCGCATGCCAGCAGGAAAGCGAAGGATGCGGGACTCGGCCCGCTCGACAGTGTGGTTCCGGGTTCGGTGTCCTCGCGAGTGGCGACCATGACCCGCCCGCATGTGGTCGTGATGGGCGTCGCCGGCTGCGGCAAGTCGGCCGTGGGGCAGCGGCTCGCGCGGGTGTCCGGGCTGCCGCTGATCGAGGGCGACGAGTTCCATCCGCCCGCCAACATCGAGAAGATGCGCAGCGGCCAGCCGTTGCAGGACGACGACCGGGCCGGCTGGCTCGACCGCCTCGGGCGCGAATTGCAGGCGCGGTCCGGTGGCGCCGTGCTGACCTGCTCGGCGCTGAAGCGCTCGTACCGCGACCGGCTGCGCCAGTTCGTGCCGCAACTGCGCTTCGTCCACCTGGCGCTGACGCCGGAACAGGCGCTGCAGCGGGTCGCCACGCGCGACGGCCACTTCTATCCGCCCAGCCTCGTGGCCAGCCAGTTCGAGGCGCTGGAAGACCCGACCGGCGAGCCGGGCGTGCTGCAGGTCGACGCCTTCCTGCCGCTGGACGAGGTCAGCGCCCGCGCCTTGCGCTGGCTCCAGGCCGCCTGATCGCGCCGCGGCCTCGCTGCGCCAGGCACGCCGCCGCCCCGGCCTCGAAGGCCGCGCTGGCGCAGGCGTCGCTGCGCAGCGACCGGACGGCCGGTGTAGTCCGATGACTACGCGCCGGCCGGCGCGCCGCCGACAGAATGGCTGTGCTGCCGATCCTAAGCTGCGCGCACCGTGTCGCCGACACCGTTTCACAGGAGTAAGTGATGCCTTCCGACAAGCCCGTGCCGCGCATCCTGCAACAGCCAACCGAGGGCGAGACCGATCCCGATCAGCAGCGGTCCGGTTCCAGCGACGTGCAGCCCAAGCCCGGCGCGCAGTCGGGCGGCAAGCAGGAGATGGGCGAGGGCAGCTACGAAGCGACCCGGGACTACCAGAAGAACATCGGCGACTACCTGAAGAAGGCGGACGTCGAGCGGGACGCCGAGGCGGCCAAGCCGCGCTCCGAGCAGGAAGCGCGCGAGCTCGATTCGGCGGAGCAGGAAGGCAAGTCGCACTCCAAGGGCGAGCGCTGACCCGCGCCTGGTCTCACGCCAGCGGCGGCCGCGCCAGGCGGCGGGCGGCCACCAATGCCGCCAGCGCCAGCATGCCCAGCGTGCCAGCGAGTCCCGGCACGCCACCGAGCTGCAGCGCGCCGCCGCTGGCCAGCGGGCCCAGCGTGCCGCCGAGCGTGTAGCCGGTGACCATCGCCGCGGCGCCGCCGGCGGTCGCCCGGCC
>NZ_DATMHS010000080.1:0-6073 GCF_035554825.1 Ramlibacter sp.
GTCGTCACCAAGATCCCGCGCTTCGCCTTCGAGAAGTTCAAGGACGCCGACGACCGCCTGACCACGCAGATGAAGTCCGTGGGCGAGGTGATGGCCATGGGCCGCACGTTCCGGGAGTCGTTCCAGAAGGCGCTGCGCGGCCTGGAGGTCGGCGTCGACGGCATGAACGAGAAGACGCAGGACCGCGAGGTGCTGGAAGAGGAACTGGGCGAGCCCGGCCCCGAGCGCATCTGGTATGTCGGCGACGCGTTCGCCCAGGGCATGACGGTGGACGAAGTGTTTCACCTCACCAAGATCGACCGCTGGTTCCTGGTGCAGATCGAGGAGATCGTCAAGATCGAACTCGCGCTCGAGAAGATGAGCCTGGACCAGGTCGACCGGGACACCCTCCTGATGCTCAAGAGGAAGGGCTTCTCCGACCGGCGCCTGGCGCGCCAGCTGAAGACCACCGACAAGGTGATCCGCGAGAAGCGCCGCGAACTCGGCGTCCGGCCGGTCTACAAGCGGGTGGACACCTGCGCCGCCGAATTCGCGACGAATACGGCCTACATGTATTCGACCTACGAGGACGAATGCGAGGCCGAACCCAGCGACCGCAAGAAGATCATCGTGCTGGGCGGCGGCCCGAACCGGATCGGCCAGGGCATCGAGTTCGACTACTGCTGCGTGCACGCGGCGCTGGCGCTGCGCGAGGACGGGTACGAGACCATCATGGTCAACTGCAACCCGGAAACGGTGTCGACCGACTACGACACCAGCGACCGCCTCTACTTCGAGCCCCTGACGCTGGAGGACGTGCTGGAGATCGTCGACAAGGAAAAGCCGGTCGGGGTGATCGTGCAGTACGGCGGCCAGACGCCGCTGAAGCTCGCCCTGGGCCTGGAAGCCGAGGGCGTGCCGATCATCGGCACCAGCCCCGACATGATCGATGCGGCGGAGGACCGCGAGCGCTTCCAGAAGCTGCTGCACGAACTGAAGCTGCTGCAGCCGCCGAACGCGACGGCCCGCACCGAACCCGAGGCACTGGAAAAGGCCGCGGCCCTGGGCTATCCGCTGGTCGTGCGTCCCAGCTACGTGCTGGGCGGCCGGGCCATGGAGATCGTGCACGAGCAGCGCGACCTGGAGCGCTACATGCGCGAGGCGGTGAAGGTCTCGCACGACTCGCCGGTGCTGCTGGACCGGTTCCTGAACGACGCCATCGAGTGCGACGTCGACTGCCTGTCGGACGGACAGCGCACCTTTATCGGCGGCGTGATGGAGCACATCGAGCAGGCCGGCGTGCACTCGGGCGACTCGGCCTGCTCGCTGCCGCCGTATTCGCTGTCGAAGGCGACCGTCGACGAGCTGAAGCGCCAGACCGCCGCGATGGCCAAGGCGCTGAATGTCGTCGGCCTGATGAACGTGCAGTTCGCCATCCAGGAGAAGGAAGGCAAGGACGTCATCTACGTGCTGGAAGTGAACCCGCGGGCCTCGCGCACGGTGCCGTTCGTCAGCAAGGCCACCGGCATCCAGCTGGCCAAGGTGGCCGCGCGCTGCATGGTCGGCCAGTCGCTGGAATCGCAGGGCATCACGCAGGAGGTGACGCCGCCGTATTTCAGCGTCAAGGAGGCGGTCTTCCCCTTCGTGAAGTTCCCCGGCGTCGACACCATCCTCGGCCCCGAGATGAAGTCCACCGGCGAGGTGATGGGCGTGGGCAAGAGCTTCGGCGAGGCGTTCATCAAGAGTCAGATCGGCGCCGGCACCAAGCTGCCGCGGCCGACCGACCCGGTGCGCAAGGTGTTCCTCACGGTGAAGAACGGTGACAAGCCGCGGGCGGTGGAAGTGGCGCGCCAGCTTGCCGCGATGGGGTTCCTGATCGCCGCCACCAAGGGCACGGCGGCGGCGATCAACGCTGCCGGCATCGCCTGCGAGTCGGTCAACAAGGTGACCGAGGGCCGGCCACACGTGGTCGACATGATCAAGAACAACGAGGTCGTGATGGTGATCAACACCGTGGAGGAGCGGCGCAACGCCATTTCCGACTCGCGTGCCATCCGCACCTCGTCGTTGCTGGCCAGGGTGACCACCTTCACGACCATCGCCGGGGCGGAAGCCGCCGTCGAAGGCATGAAATACCTGGACAACCTGGACGTGTATTCGCTCCAGGAGCTGCACGCGCAACTGGCGGCCTGAGCCGCCGCTTCTTGGCATAATCCGCCCATCCATACACCGCCGGTCGGCAACGGCCGGCGGTTTGCTTTTGCCGGCGCCAGCCGCCGGCCGTTGTTTTTCCTGCGAGACCACCATGGCGACCATTCCACTTACCAAGCGCGGTGCCGAGAAGCTCAAGGCCGAACTGCACAAGCTCAAGACCGTCGAGCGGCCGGCCGTGATCAATGCGATCTCGGAGGCGCGCTCGCACGGCGACCTGTCGGAGAACGCCGAATACGACGCGGCCAAGGACCGTCAGGGCTTCATCGAAGGCCGGATCAAGGAAGTCGAGGGCAAGCTCGCCGCGGCGCAGATCATCGATCCGGCGCAGCTCAACGCCGGCGGCAAGGTCGTGTTCGGCGCGACCGTCGAACTGGAGGAAGAGGACAGCGGCGACGCGGTGCGCTACCAGATCGTCGGCGAGGACGAGGCCGACCTCAAGCAGGGCCTGATCAACATCTCCAGTCCGATCGCGCGCGCCCTGATCGGCAAGGAGCCGGGCGACACGGCCGAGGTGCAGGCGCCGGGCGGCCTCAAGCGCTACGAGATCGTCGCGGTCCACTACGTCTGAAACCGCGGGCGGCCCGCCGTGAACGCTCCCGCCGCATCGGATCCGCGCCGCGACTGGAAGGCGCGGGCGGCAGTGCTGGCCGCGGCGCTCTGGTGGGGAAGCCTCGGCACGGTCGGCTTCCTGGTGGTGCCGCTGCTGTTCGCGAACCTGCCGAGTGCGGCACTGGCCGGCAACGTGGCCGGCAAGCTGTTCGCCGCCGAGGCCTGGGTGGCGGTCGGGTCGGCGCTGGTGCTGCTGTTGGCGTCGAGGGCGGCGCAACGCTCCAGCCTCCAGTGGCGCGGCGGCGCGCTGCTGTTCGTGATCGCGGGCCTGCTGCTGGCACTGTTGGTGGAACTGGCCGTCGCCCCCCGGATCCTGGCGCGCGAGAACCTGCGCCTGTGGCATGGCGTGGGCAGCGCGATGTACCTGCTGCAGTGGCTGTGCGCCGGCGTCGTGCTGTGGAAGGTGACGTCGCCCGAGCCGCCAGGCTGACCGCCGGGCTTCGGCTGCGGCCCGGGGACGGCCGCAGACTGCTAGCCCAACCGGCCTTTCTTCACCGACTTCTGCTTGGGCTTGGCGCGCTTGACCTGGCCACCCGGCGTGAGGCGCTGGTTGCCCAGCACCCGCAAGGTCTTGATCTCCGGCCGCTGGCCGCCGCGCTTGCTGTACTTGAGCACCTTGAAATCGCGCGGGCCGGGCATCCGGTCCTCGTCTTCGGCGCGCTCCCTGGGCGGCTTCGGCCGCCACAGCACGAGCAGCTTGCCGATGTGCTGGATGGGCGCGGCGTCGAGCTCGTCGGCCAGGGTCTGGAACATGGCCTCGCGCGCGGTGCGGTCGTCGCCGTGGACGCGGACCTTGATCAGGCCATGGGCCTTGAGCGCGGCGTCGATCTCCTTCTTGACGGCCGGCGTGAGGCCCTCGTTCCCGATCATGACGACGGGGTCGAGGTGGTGGGCCTCGGCGCGGTGTTCCTTGCGTTCGGCAATTGTCAATTGAAGGGCGGGCATGGCCCGTATTATCTCCGGCAAGCCGGACGGCGCGGCGTGCCGCCGGCTGCACATCCACGCTCATGAAAATCAACACCAAAAGCAAAAAGGTCAACAAGGCGTGGTTGAACGACCATGTCAACGATCCCTACGTGCGGCTCGCGCAGAAGGAGGGCTACCGCGCCCGCGCGGCCTACAAGCTCAAGGAGATCGACGAGAGCCTGGGGCTGATCAGGCCGGGCGCGACCGTGGTGGACCTCGGTTCCACGCCGGGCGCGTGGAGCCAGTACGTGCGGCGCAAGCTGGCGCCCGCCGGCGCGGCGCCCGGCGCGCTCGCCGGCCGCCTGATCGCGCTGGACATCCTGCCGATGGAGCCGATCGAGGGCGTGCTGTTCATCCACGGCGACTTCCGCGAGCCGCAGGTGCTGGCGCAGTTGGAGGCCGCCATGGCCGGCCAGCAGGCCGACGTGGTCGTCTCCGACATGGCGCCCAACCTTTCTGGGATCGCGTCGGCGGACGCCGCCCGCATCGCGCATCTGGTGGAACTGGCGGTCGACTTCGCGACCCACCACCTCAAGCCCGAAGGAGCCCTGGTCGCGAAGGTGTTTCACGGCAGCGGCTACAGTGAGCTGGTCAAGCTGTTCAAGGAAACTTTCCGGACCGTGAAGCCTCTCAAACCCAAGGCATCACGCGATCGATCCTCCGAAACCTTCCTCGTCGGCATCGGCCTGAGAAACGCGCCTCCCCGCCGCTGACACGCTTTCGGGATACCGGCCTATGGGTGCGGTAGCCAAATTACATCATTCCATGTCTTGAAACGCCTAGAATGGACGGCAACTAGGGCTGGACTTTTCCCCGGAGAAACAGTTGAACAATCAGTGGTTTTCCAAGATCGCGGTATGGCTGGTGATCGCGCTCGTCCTGTTTACCGTCTTCAAGCAGTTCGACACGCGCGGCGCGGCCGGTGCCAGCGTGATGGGCTATTCCGACTTCCTCGAGGAAGTGCGGAGCAAGCGCATCAAGAACGCCGTGATCCAGGAGGGCCAGGGCGGCACCGAGATCATCGCCATCACGACCGATGACCGGAAGATCCGCAGCACCGCGACCTATCTGGACCGCGGCCTGGTCGGCGACCTCATCAACAACGGCGTCAAGTTCGACGTCAAGCCGCGCGAAGAGGGCTCGCTCCTGATGACCCTGCTGGTCAGCTGGGGGCCGATGCTGCTGCTGATCGGGGTCTGGATCTACTTCATGCGGCAGATGCAGGGAGGCGGCAAGGGCGGCGCCTTCAGCTTCGGCAAGAGCAAGGCCCGCATGCTCGACGAGAACAACAACCAGATCACCTTCGCCGACGTCGCCGGTTGCGACGAGGCCAAGGAAGAGGTCAAGGAAGTCGTCGACTTCCTGAAGGACCCGCAGAAGTTCCAGAAGCTCGGCGGCCGCATTCCGCGCGGCCTGCTGCTGGTCGGCCCGCCCGGTACCGGCAAGACGCTGCTGGCCAAGGGCATCGCCGGCGAAGCCAAGGTGCCCTTCTTCAGCATCTCGGGCTCCGACTTCGTCGAGATGTTCGTCGGCGTGGGCGCGGCGCGCGTGCGCGACATGTTCGAGAACGCCAAGAAGAACGCCCCTTGCATCATCTTCATCGATGAGATCGACGCCGTGGGGCGCCAGCGCGGCGCCGGCCTGGGCGGCGGCAACGACGAGCGCGAGCAGACCCTCAACCAGATGCTGGTGGAGATGGACGGCTTCGAGACCAACCTCGGCGTGATCGTCGTGGCCGCGACGAACCGTCCCGACATCCTGGACGCCGCCTTGCTGCGCCCGGGCCGCTTCGACCGCCAGGTCTACGTGACGCTGCCGGACATCCGCGGCCGCGAGCAGATCCTGAACGTCCACATGCGCAAGATCCCCATCGGCCAGGACGTGGCGCCGGCGATCATCGCCCGCGGCACCCCCGGCATGTCGGGCGCGGACCTGGCCAACCTGTGCAACGAAGCAGCGCTCATGGCCGCCCGCCGGAATGCGCGCGTGGTCGAGATGCAGGACTTCGAGAAGGCCAAGGACAAGATCATCATGGGCCCGGAGCGCAAGTCGATGGTGATGCCCGAGGAGGAACGCCGCAACACGGCGTACCACGAATCGGGCCACGCCCTGATCGGCAAGCTGCTGCCCAAGTGCGATCCGGTGCACAAGGTGACCATCATCCCGCGCGGGCGGGCGCTGGGCGTCACCATGAGCCTGCCGGAAAAGGACCGCTACAGCTACGACCGCGAGTACATGCTCAACCAGATCAGCATGCTGTTCGGCGGCCGGATCGCGGAAGAGGTGTTCATGAACCAGATGACCA
>NZ_DATMHS010000081.1:0-3597 GCF_035554825.1 Ramlibacter sp.
GGATGTTCCCGCTGACGCTGCGCGGGCTCGACGACGCGATCAAGGCGCTCAAAGCGTAGGCGCCGCGTCAGCAATCGATCGCCACGGGCCGGACGCACTGTGCCGGCAACATCACTTTCCCAGGCGGCTTGGGAAAAATACAAACTCGACCGCCGCAAAGCAGAGGCGGTCCAGCACGAAGCCTGGCCTCCGGCCGGAGCGGACGCGTGACAGATAGAATGCCAGGCTCAAACGTCTGCGCGCGCGGCGCTCGGCTCAACCATTGAACGTCGGAAGCGTAGCTGTGCCAACTCAAGCGTTGCTCAAATCGATTCTCGTCTGGATCGCCATTCTCATGCTCGCGATTCTGAACGGCGCGCTGCGGGACATCGCTCTCGTCCATGCACTCGGGCCGACATTGGCTCGCTTTGTCAGCGGCGTCGTGTTGTGCTCCGTCATCGTGGCCGCAGCTGCACTCGCTGCGCCTTGGCTCGGCAAGCTTCCGCTCCGTGCTTTCTGGTGGATCGGCACGTTGTGGCTCGTGCTCACCCTTGGGTTTGAGACCGCAGTGGGTTACGCGGAGCACCAGTCCTGGCAGCGGCTGCTTGACGCCTACACGCTGCAGGGCGGTAACCTGTGGCCCCTCGTCCTCATTACCACACTGATTGCGCCGCGGGTCGGGGCGCGGCTTCGGGGAGTCAGATAGAGCCAGTGCAGCTGGCGCCCAGCAAGCGGATCCGGCCCGCGTCTGTCTCGTCGCTTCACTTCTCAACGGCCGCGGCTGATCTTTGTCGTTTGGCCGCATGCAGAGGGCAGAGCCATGCTCACGGGTTCATGCCATTGCGGAACTGTAAAGATCCAGGTTCCGCGCAAGCCGCGGAGCCTCACCAGTTGCAACTGTTCAATCTGCCGTCGCCACGGTGGCATCTTCGGCTACTACGACAAGAGCAAGGTGAAGATCATTGCTCCCAGGGGTGCACTGGACCGCTACGTTTGGGGTGACAAGTGTCTTGCGCTTTGCAGATGCGCCACTTGCGGCTGCGTGACCCACTGGGAACCCATCGGTCGCACCGGCAGCAGGATGGGCGTCAACTTTCGCAACTTTGATCCGGCTGTGATCGAGTCAACTCGAGTTCGGAGATTTGATGGTGCCAAGACCTGGAAGTTCCTGGACTGAACGGCGCCCCGGTCACAAGGTGGACTGCGGGTTCTGGAACATGGTCTCGAACTACCGTTTACCAGGTCCGGGGCCTGACCGATCAGTCAAGCCGACGCTTGCGGGCGCGGCTTGATTCGGGCATCCGGTGGCCGGTGCGTTACGGCGTGTTAGTTGCGCTTCTGACGGTACGAACCCCACATGAACTTCACTCATCGAAAACCGCAAGTTTGCATCCTCGGCAGCGCCGAGCCTGGCTCGCGCGCGTACGAACTCGCCGGGCAGGCGGGCGAAGCGCTGGCGGAACTCGGAATCACCGTGGTCAGCGGCTGCGGCAGCCCGGCGACTCGTGTTGCCGCGGAACGTGCGCTTCAGGCAAAAGGTCTGGTGCTCAGCATCGTGCCGCCCGATCAGATGCCGCCAGCGGACTGGCCGGCCACCGTCGTTCTTCCGTGTGGCATGGGCGATGCGCGGAACCTCTTGATGGCGCTTGCCGGCGATGCTTGCATCGTCATTGGTGGGCGCGCCGGCACGAAGTCTGAAGTTCACCTGGCCTGGCTGCACCGACGCCCGTTGCTTCCGCTGGTTGGCTGCGGTGGTTGGTCCGATGAACTGCCTTCCAATCCTCCGGATGAGCGCGAAAATTCCCAGATCCTCCCCTGGAGCTCCGTAGCGGAGCTGCGAACAAATCTCCGCGGTCTCGGATTGCTCCAGGCGGTGGCCTGACTCTCGCTGGCTCACAGGCTTGTGAGATAAGGCGCCGAACGTGCACCTCGACGCGCGGCGCTGCGTTCCACCGTTCGATGTCGCGGATGGAGGGGTCAATGAATCGTCCTTTCCTCGTGTCCGTCCTGACCCTCGCCGCACTTCTCACCGGGTGCGCCTCCACGAACATCGTGCCGTCGCTCGAAGCGCAGACGGAGTTGCTGGCCCTGCATGAGGAGGCCATGCGGGCTCACCGCGAGTCGAACGCGGAACTTCTTTTGCGTGCGGAGGCGCCCGACTACGTCGTGGCCAGCCGTGGTCAGATAACACAACCGACTCTCGACGAGCGCAGGGCACGTCTCGAGCGCTATCTGCGAACCACCCGCTTCACGGAGTACATCGACCTTGTTCCACCCGTCGTGCGCGTGTCCGAGGATGGCAGCCTTGGCTGGGTCATCGTGCAAGTCCGGGCCGCAGGGCTGCAGGCGACACCCGACGGACGCTCCGAGCCATTGGCGTTTGAATCGGCTTGGATAGAACTGTACGAACGTCGCGGAGGCAGTTGGTACCGGGTAGGCAACGTCTCCAATTTCAAGCCCTAGAACCGCCAACTTCAGACATCGGTGCCATGACCAACACCCTCGTCCTGATCGACCTCCAGAACGACTACTTTCCCGGCGGCCGCATGGAGCTCGTCGATGCGGACGCTGCCGTGGCGCAGGCGGCCGCGCTTCTCGCCGCTTTCCGCAGCGACGGGCTCCCCGTCATTCACGTGCAGCATGTCTCCACGCGCGCCGGCGCGAGCTTCTTTCTGCCGGACTCGCCGGGCGTGCAGATCCATGCCGCCGTGCAGCCGCGGAGCGACGAGACCGTGATCGTCAAGCATTTCCCAAGCGCATTCCGGGATACGCACCTCCACGCCCGCCTGCGCGAGCTGGGCGCGGAGCACCTGACGATCGCAGGCATGATGACCCACATGTGCGTGGACACGACCGTGAGGGCCGCAGCGGACCTGGGATTCCAGTGCTCCCTGGCCCACGACGCCTGCGCAACCCGGGACCTGCAGTTCGGCGGCGACACGGTGGCCGCGGCGGACGTGCAAATCGCGTATCTGGCTGCCCTGAACGGCACCTTCGCGTCGGTACGCGCGGCCTCCGAAATCGCCACGACGCTGCGCAGCACGGCCGCGGGAGCGTGAGCACACGCACGGCGCCCTTGCGCAGCGCCCAGCCTCGGAACCTTGCCTCCCTGGTCCGGCTCAAGCGTCACTGACGCGAGCGGACCTGCGCTCGGCTACCGACCGCCTTTGTTCGCGCCACCCGCTGCCTGGGCCTTGAGGGCCTTGATGTCGGCGAGCACCAGTTCGGAGTGCCCCTCGGGCTTGACCGACTCGTAGTGCTTGGCGATGCGGCCCTGCGGGTCGACGATGAAGGTGTCGCGCCGCGCCATCTCCATGACGCCCATGTAGGTCTTGAGCACGCCGTAGCGCTTGGTCACCGCCTTGTCGGCGTCGGCCAGCAGCGTGAACGGCAGGCCGTGCTTCTCGGCGAAGGCCTTGTGCGAGGCGACGTCGTCGACGCTGATGCCGAGGATCACGGCGCCTTCCTTGTTGAAGGCGAACACGTTGTCACGGAAGCTGCAGGCTTGCGTGGTGCAGCCGGGCGTGTCGTCCTTCGGGTAAAAGTACAGCGCCACCCATTTGCCCTTGTAGTCGGCGAGCGAGTGCCACTTGCCGGCCTGGTCCTGCAACTTGAATG
>NZ_DATMHS010000082.1:0-42795 GCF_035554825.1 Ramlibacter sp.
GCTGGCGTCCTTCGATCTTGATGGCCTTCACGCCGATCTTGAACAGCTGCGGCAGCAACTCCAGCGTGTTCAGGCTGGTCGGCTCCTCGATCGCGTAGTAGCTCTGTTCCGAGCCGACGTCGAAGCGGCCCTTGCACAGCGTCGGATAGCCGGCGTTCTCGCCGAGCGCGTAGCGGTCGATCAGCACGCCGCCCAGGCGAGACTCCAGGCCGGTGGGCGTCTCCTGCCAGCGCACCGCCTTGGCCGGCGAGCACACGCCGTGGGTGTTGGGCGACTCGCCGGTGACGTACGACGACAGCTGGCAGCGGCCCTCCACCATCACGCACAGGCTGCCGAAGCCGAACACCTCGCACTCGACCGAGGTCTTCTCGATCAGCTGCTTCACCTGCTCCAGCGACAGCACCCGCGGCAGCACCGCCCGCACCACGCCGAACTGCTCCTTGTAGAAGTTGATCGCGTCATGGTTGGTCGCGGAACCCTGCACCGACAGGTGCAGCCGCAGCTTCGGATACTTGCCGGCGGCGTATTGCATCAGCCCCGGGTCGGCCAGGATCACGGCGTCCACGCCCAGGTCCACGGCCTTGTCCATGCCGGCCCGCCACATCGCGGGGTTGCCGGCCTGCGGATAGGTGTTGAGCGCCATGAACACCTTTACGCCGTGCTCGTGCGCATAGCGGATGCCGGTGGCGATCGCGTTCTCGTCGAAGTTGAGCCCGGCGAAGTTGCGCGCGTTGGTTGCGTCGCGCAAGCCCAGGTAGACGCAGTTGGCGCCGTTGTCGACCGCGGATCGCAAGGCGGGCAGGCTGCCCGCGGGGCACACCAGGTCGGGCGCGGCGATGTTGGAGGTGGATGTCATGGTTGTTGCGCCCAACCATACCCGCCCGCCCACGGCGACCTCCTGATCCTCGTCAAACGATGCGCGCAGCCACATCAAGGCCCTGCGGCGAGCAAGGAATTGCGCTGCTCGGGCGCCGCCCTGGCGCTGCGTTCGGGCCGGCGCCGTCAGTCGCTGCGGGCGTGGCCGCCGCCCAGCCGCAGCATCCGGGCGACCGCGCCGATCAGCTCGTGCGGTTTCAGCGGCTTGCTCAGGTGCGCGTCGAAGCCGGCCTCCAGCGCGCTCGCCTCGTCTTCCGCGCGGCTGAAGGCGGTGAGCGCGATCGCCGGCAGCCGCGCCTGGCCCGGCGGCGTCGCCTCGCGCACCAGCCGCATCAGCTCGTAGCCGTCGCGCCCGGGCAGCCCGATGTCGCTCACCAGCACGTCGGGCCAGCCTTCGCGCAGCTGGCGCATGGCCGATTCGAAATCGCGCCCGGTGCGCACCCGCGCGCCGCGGTCGGCCAGGATCATCGACAGCATCTCACAGGCGTCGGCGTCGTCCTCCACCACCAGCACATCGGCGCCCTGCAGCACCTTCTCGGCGAACTCCGGCGCCGCCCGCTCGCCCGGCGCCGGGGCCGCGATGACGCTGTGGCCCGCGGGCGCGAGCGGCAGCGTCACGCCCATGGTCGTGCCCTTGCCGAGCTCGCTGTCGACGGTCACTTCGCCGCCGTGCAGTTCGACCAGGTGCTTGACGATCGACAGGCCCAGCCCCAGGCCGCCGTGATAGCGGTTGCCCGGCGCGTCGCTCTGCGTGAAGCGGTCGAACAGGTGGTCCATGAATTCGGCTTCGATGCCGGGACCGAAGTCCTGCACCCGCAGCCGCAGCGCGCCCCCGGATGCATGCAGACCCACCTTGATCTCGCCGCCCTTGGGCGAGAACTTGATCGCGTTGGTCAGCAGGTTCCAGAAGATCTGCTGAAACCGCGTCGGGTCGAGCCAGGCCCGGCCGGCTTCCGGCCCCAGGTCCAGCGTGACCGCGAGCTTGCGCTGCTGCAGCGACTCGCGCAGCGAGGCGACCGACGCGGACACCAGTTCGGCCGGATCGCACCACTCCTGCTCCAGCCGCAACTTGCCGGAATTGATGCGCGACACGTCGAGGATGTCGGAGATGATCCGCGCCTGGGTCTTCACGCCGCGGTCGATCGCCTCCAGGCCCTTGAGCAGTTCCGGTGAGCCGCCGCGCCGCTTGAGGATGTGCACCCAGCCGACGATCGAATTGAGCGGGGTGCGCAGCTCGTGCGACAGCACCGCGATGAAGTCGTCCTTGGTCCGGCTCAGGCGCTCGGCGATGGCGCGGGCCGCCTGCTCGCGCTCCAGCATCTCGCGCCGGCGCTGCTCCAGCTGGGCCCGCTCGGAGATGTCGAGCGCGATGCCCACGCGCAGGCCGGGCTCCACGTGCGCCGAGATGCGCCACTCCAGGAACACCCAGGCGCCATCCGCGCGCACCAGCGGGAATTCGCCGCCCCAGGCCGTGCCGCTGGCGCCGGCCCGGCCGGTGTGCTCGGTGGCGACGCCCAGCCATTCCGGCGGCGCGAGATCGCTGATGCGCTGCCCCAGCAGCTGCTCGCGCGGGCGACCCAGCAGCCGTTCGAACGCCGGGTTGACGTCGGCGAACCGTCCCTGCTCGTCGATCAGGCACATGCCGCTCTGGGCCTGGCTGTAGATCGCCCGAAAGCGCGTCTCGCTGCGGCGCAGCTTGTCCTCGGCCATGCGGGCGCGAATCAGCGCCTGCAGGGTGGCGATCAGCACGGCCGGTTCGGCCGGGTGAATGAGGTAGGCGTCGGCGCCGGCATTGAAGCCGGCCACCCGGTCTTCGTTCTCCGCGTAGATCGCCGACAGGTGCACCACCGGCAGCAGCTCGGTCTCGGCCTGCGACCGCAAGATCCGGCACACCTCGAAGCCGTTGGTGTCGGGCAGGTCCACGTCCAGCACCACCGCCGAGACGCCGGTGCGCGCCAGCGCCAATGCCTCGGCGCCGGTGCCGGCTTCCGCGGTCTTGAAGCCCGCGGCGCGGATCACGCGCGCCGTCGAATAGCGCGTCGCCGGGTTGTCGTCGACCACCAGCACCGTGTGCGCCGCACGATCGATGGTCGTGTTGATGATGTCGGGTGAAGGCAGCATGTCAGCCCTCCTGCAATGGCGACGTCGTCAGCTGCGCCGGAATCGTCACCGAAAACGTCGAGCCCTTGCCGAGCTCGCTCTCGAGCGCGACGCTGCCCCCGAGCAGGATGGCCAGCCGCTTGCTGAGCGACAGCCCCAGGCCGGTGCCGCGCAGGCGCTTCTGGATCGGCGAGTCGACCTGGGTGAAGTCCTGGAACACCGCGTCATGGTATTCCGGCGCGATGCCGATGCCGGTGTCGCGCACCGAGAACGTGACCATGTCGGCGTCGGTGCGATGGGCCGACACCCGCACCTCGCCCTGCTGGGTGAACTTGAGCGCGTTCGAGATGTAGTTGCGCAGGATCTGCGACAGCTTGTGGTGGTCGGTGTAGAGCTTCGGGATGTCGGCCGGCTGCTCGAACACCAGCACGACGTCCGGGTTGGTCAGCACCGGCTTGAACATGCCGCGCAATGCCGTGAACAGGTCCACCATCTCGAACCAGGCCGGCGAGATCTCCACCCGGCCGGCCTCGACCCGCGCCAGGTCCAGCAGGTCGTCGACCATCGCCGCGAACTCGGTGGCGGTGTCCTGGATGAAATTCACCTGCCGCTCCTGCTCCTCGGTGAGCGGCCCGTCGAGGCGGTCCGTGAGCAGCCGCGCGATGCTGCGGATCGAATTGATCGGCGTGCGGAACTCGTGGCTCATGTAGGCGAGAAATCGGCTCTTGAGCTCGGTCGCCTCGCGCAGCCGGTCGGCCTGCGAATCGAGTTCGCCGTAGAGGGCGACCACGCCGCGGTTGGTTTCTTCCAGTTCGGCGCGCAGCTCCTCGATCTCGCGGCGGCTGGCCGCGAGCGCGGCGACGGCTTCGTCGAACGTGGCCGGTGCGGCCTCTTGCTGTTGCGTCATGCGCTCAGCCCCTGCGCCGCAGCACGACGACGGTGGCGTCGTCGCGGCCGCGGAAATGGTCCCGCGCCAGCACCGCCGCCAGCAAGGCGGGATCGTGCGCGAGCAAAGGATGAATCAGCTGGGGCTTCCAGCGCCCCTCGATGCCGTCGGTGTGCAGCACCACGACGGCGTGCGGCGGCCAATCGGCCTGGACTTCCTCGACCCGCCGGATCGCCACGCCGATGGTGCCGTGCTGCGACAGCAGCGTGCGGTCCGAGTCGCCGGCCACGACGCGCGAGATCACGTTGCCGGCCCCCGACGAGCGGATGCTGCCGGCGGCGGCGTCGACCTGGAGCATCGTCACGGCGGCGCCGCGGGTGGCGCGCAGCTGCCGGTGGGCCTCTTCGAGCGTGCCGCGCAGGTCGCCGAACGGCGCCCGCGCGAACACCGCGGTCGCCGCCTGGGCCGCCTCGGCCGCCTGCGGCCCGTGGCCAAGCCCGTCGGCCACCAGCAGCGCGGCCTGGCTGCCGTCGATGCACGCGGCCCAGCCGTCGCCGCACACCGTCTCGCCGGGCGCGCACAGCGCGACCGCCCCGACCTCCAGCCGTGCCTCGCGCGGCCGCGCGGCGGGCGCGCGCTGGCTGGCGACGCGGGCCAGGACGACGGTGCCGTGCACCGACGAATGGATGTCGAACCGCTGGGCCAGCCGGCGCACGGCGCCGAGGCCGGTGCCCGGCGTGCCGCCGGTGGAGAAGCCGTCGCCCATCGACCGCCCGACGTTCGGGATGCCCGGCCCGTTGTCGATGGCGAGCACCTCGATGTCGCCCAGCTCGGGCCGCGCGGCGATCAGCAGGCGGCCCTTGACGGCGTGCCGGAGCAGGTTGCTCGCGAGCTCGGTCACGACCAGCGCCAGCCGGCCGGCGTCGGTCTCGTCCCAGCCCAGCGACCTGGCCAGGGCGCCGGCATGGCGGCGCGCCTCGCCGACCCGGCTCGCATCCTCGACCGGGAACGGCACATGCGTCCAGCCGGCGATCATTTCCACCTGGTGATGCTCACTCGTGTGCCCTGGCCGGGCGTGGAGGCCAGCTCGAACTCGTGCACCAGGCGCTTGCTGCCCGGCAGCCCCAGGCCCATGCCCTTGTTGGAGGTCCAGCCGTCCACCAGCGCCTGATCGACGTCGACGATGCCCGGCCCCTGGTCCTCGAAGTGCAGGCGCAGGCCGCGGCGGCCGGCCTGCTCCACGGTTTCCCAGCGCAGGCGGCCGCCGCCGCCATGGACCAGCGTGTTGCGCGACAGCTCGCTGGCCGCCGTCACCATCTTGGTCTGGTCTACCAGCGAGAACTTCAGCTCCTGGGTGAGGCCGCGCACCAGCTGGCGGCAGGCCACGACATCCTGCTCCGACTGGATCGGCAGCGTCCCGTTCGGGTCATGGGCCACTGGGCGCCCCCCGGCGGGACTGCGCCAGCAACTCCATGCCGCGCTCGACGTTCAGGGCCGTGCGCACGCCTTCCAGGGACAACCCCAGTTCGACCAGCGTGATGGCGACGGCCGGCCGCATGCCGACCACCACCGTCACCGCGTCGAGCACCCGGGCGATGCCCGAGATGCTGGCCAGCATGCGGCCGACGAACGAGTCGACGATTTCCAGCGCCGAGATGTCGATCACCACGCCCTTGGCGCCGGTGTCGGCGATCCGGTTGGCCAGATCGTCCTGCAGCGCCAGCGCCATCTGGTCCATCATGTCCACCTGGATGGTGACGAGCAGCGTCTGCCCCATCCGCAGAATCGGAATTCGCTCCACGTTCTCAGGCCGCCTTCACGATGCGATGGCCGGTGCGCTCCAGCGCGAGTCCGAGCGCGTCGGCCAGGGAGGCCTTGGTCATGATGCCCTCCAGGTCGATCCCCAGGTGCACGATGGTCTGCGCGATCTGCGGCCGGATGCCGCTGATGATGCAGTCGGCCCCCATCAGGCGGATCGCGCTGACGGTCTTGAGCAGGTGCTGGGCGACCAGCGTGTCGACGGTGGGCACCCCGGTGATGTCGACGATGGCCAGCGCGGACTCGGTCTCGACGATCTTCTCCAGCAGCGACTCCATCACCATCTGCGTGCGGCTGCTGTCCAGCGTGCCGATCATCGGCACCGCCAGCACGCCGTCCCACAGCTTGATCACGGGCGTCGACAGCTCCAGCAGTTCTTCCTGCTGGCGCCGGATCACCGACTCGCGCGTGAGCTGGTAGGTGGTCACGGTGTGCTGCGCCATCTGGTCCACCAGCGACGAGATTACCCAGACGGTGTCCATCAGCAGCGCGGCGTCGCCGGCGTGGCGGCGCTGCGCCAGCGCGAGCACCGGGCGCTTGAAGGCGAGCACGAAGCGGCTGGTGTCGCCGGCGGTGCGGCCCTGCGCGGCGCGCGAGCTCGAGAGCGCCTCCAGCACATGGTTGAGACCGGCCCAGCGCGGGTCTTCCAACATGGCCGGATCGGCGCCCGCGGCCAGCGCGTCGCGCAGCTCGCGCAGCACCTGCGTCGCCTCGCCCTGGGCGGCACTGCGCTGGTGTTCCGGAACGCGGCTCTCCTTGAGCCACTCGTCGACGATCCGGGCCTCCTCCTCGCTGACGATCGCGAGCAAAGCTTCGACATCCCTCTTCATCCGGGCTCCTTTGGTTTGTTGTCGGGGAACGGTGACAGACACGGCGCCGGCGGCGCGCGCAAGAACGAGGGATTCTAGAGGCGGAAACGCTCCGGCCGAGGCGTGCCCGCCCACGCTGCCGCATTTTTTTGCGCCCCTCGTAGGACTGCTCCGACATGCGTAGGAACGCGCCGACGAAGCGGCCCCGATCCCAGGCTGCCGGCGCGAAAGTCAGGGCCGCGGATACAGCCCGGCGAGCACCTGGCGCGCGATCGTTTCGAGTTCGTGGGTGAACGTCGATGCGATGCGGCCGACGTCCGGCTGCGAGCGCGCGGCGTTCCACATCGGCACCAGCCGGTCGCGATGCGCCTGCACGGCGGCGACCACCTCGCCCTGCCACGACGGCTGCAACGGCTCGGCCGCGGCGGGCAGCCCGGAGGCGTGGTGCGCCACCGCCAGGTAGCGCAGCAGCGCGGCCTCGACCAGCGCCTGCAGCATCTCGTCGCTCAGCTGCACCACCGTCGCGCCGCCCGGGGTCGAGCGGTTCTTCCACGCGGCGGCGATGTAGGCGGCGCCGCCGCCCACCAGGGCGCCCAGGGCCGTGGCGGCGCCCAGCGTGAGGCCGCCCACCAGCAGGTCCACCGACGCGCCCATCGCGGCGCCCGTGGCCGCCCCCGCCATGCCGGCCTGCGGGCCATGCACGGCCTGCTGCACGACGAACTTCTCCTGCAGCCGGTGCTGCAGGGCGACCGCGTCGGTCGCTTCCAGCCCGTGCAGGTCGCGCAGCCGCGAGAACATCTCGCCGGCCGAGACCTCCAGGCGCCTGACCACTTCGTCCATCGCCGACTGGCGCGCCCCGGCCTGCGCGTGCCGCTCCGCCGGCACCAGGCTCTTGACGCTCAGGCCGCCGCTGGGCACTTCCTGCACCCGGCGCGCGGCGAACAGCAGGTGCTGCGCCACCGCCGCCATCGAGCGCTCCAGGCGCGCGGCGTTGCGCTGCTCCCAGGCCGCCGCGATGCGCGCGAATCCTTCGCGGCTGGCCTCGGGCAGGCAGTCGCCGATCGCCTCCAGCAGCACCCGCTCCTGCACCCAGCAGCGCGCGAAGTCCTCGAACGGCAGCACCTGTCGCGCCAGCGGCGCCGCCCGCGCCTGGACCGCGAGTTCGGAGGATTCGCCGGCGGGTTGGTGGAGCAGCACCAGCACCGGCTTGTCCAGCCAGCCCAGGAGCGCGGCCGCGGCATCGACGTCGCCCGGCTCCCCGGCGACATGCAGCACCACGTCGCTGCCCTGGCGCGCCGCCGCCAGCGGCGATTCGGACGGTTCGCGATCGGCGGCGGACCGCCCCGCCAGCCGCCGCAGCGACGCCAGCCAACCGCCAGCGCCCGGCGCCTCGGGCGGCGCGGCGGCGCCGGGGACTTCGACCATCCGCAGCAGGTCACCGGTCGGGCTCGCGACCAGGGTGCCGCCCGCCTCCGGCGGTGGCGCCAGCACCCGCAAGGCCGCCGCGCGGTCCTGCGGCCGGTGGGTCACCAGGCACAGTTGCACCCGCACCGCCGTCAGCAGGGACAGGATGCGCCGGTAGTACGGATCGGCGACGTCGATCGGCACCCGGCGGGCGAGCCAGCGCTCGCGCCAGGCCGCCCAGGCCGCCAGCAGCAGCCGGGGCACCACGATCACCACCAGCAGCAGCGCCACGTACATCAGCACCCAGCGCGCCCCGCCGACGGCGCCGCCGCCCTCGCTGAAACGCAGCGAGGCCACTTCCTGCACCGAGAACGGCTGGAACGGGAACAGCAGCAGCGCCGGCAACCGCAGGGCGCTGAGGATCGCGTGCACCTGGCCGGCGTCCAGGAAAGTGCTCTCCCAGCCGACGCGGTATTCCACCACCAGCCCGCGCGCGAGCAGCGACAGCGCGATGCCGACGGCCCAGCCGGCGGCCGCCAGGTGCAGGGCTTTCTTCAGCCGCTGCAGCGACAGCGAGCGGGCCGCGCGCTGCCAGCGCAGCTGGAAGAACGCGGCGACCTCGGCCCGCGCCTGGCCGGTCGGCCGCCGCCAGCGCAGCAGCCCCTCGGCATGGCGGCGCGAGGGGTCGTCGCCCGCGCGCGGCCGGCCGCGGCCCCAGACCGCCCATCCGAGCAGCAGCGCGGCATACAGCAGCAGGTTCCAGCCGACGATCGCCAGCAGCGGCAGCGAGACCAGGTCGACGCGGTGCGGATTGGCGATCACGTCGGTCAGCACGCCCAGCGCGATCGCGCCCAGCGGCAGCCCGATCGCGAGCCAGCGCTGCCACGGCCCCGGCGCCTGCAGCGCCGCCAGCGAAGGATGGCGGCCTTCGACCGCCTGGATCACGCGCTGCGCCCGCAGGTCCAGAAAGCGCGCCGGCGCGGCGGCCGGACCGTCGGTCACCTCCTGCATCGCGGCCTGGCGCGCCAGCACGTCGATCTGGTCCCGATCGGCCTTGCTCAACAGTTTTTCCTGGCTGTCGCCCGCCTCGATCGCCTGGGCCAACAGGACCCGGCGCGCGGCGCGCTCGTCGAGGCTCATGCGTGTGCGCTCTTGCATCGGCCGATTATGTTGTGCCGGCGAAAGCGCAGGGGCGCGGCGACTGCCGCGCCACGGCACTCCGTTTTGGTGTAGCGTGCCGGGGTGAACTTGCGCCCCCCCGCTCCCATTCTTCTCGTCGACGATGCCCCGGCCAACCTGCTGGCCCTCGAAGCCGTCCTGCAAACCCTGGATGAACCGCTGGTGCGGGCCGGCTCGGGCCAGGAAGCGCTGCGCCGGCTGCGCGACGCCGACTACGCGGCGGTGCTGCTGGACGTGCGCATGCCCGGGATGGACGGCTTCGAGACCGCCCGCCTCATCCGCGCCCAGCGCCGCTCGCGCCGCACCCCGATCATCTTCGTGACGGCCGACGCATCGGACCTCTCGGTCGAGGAGGCCTATTCGATGGGCGCCGTCGACTTCCTGACCAAGCCGATCGTGCCGGCCGTGCTCAAGGCCAAGCTAGCCTTCTTCGTGGAACTGCACCGCAGCCGCCAGGAGTTGCAGGCGGCCGAGCGCAAGGCGGTGCAGGACCGGGCCTTCCTGTCGGCCGTGCTGGAGGCGGTGGAGGACGGGATCGTGGCGTGCGGACCGGACGGTGGGCTCACGCTGTTCAATCGGGCCACGCGCGAGTTCCACGCGATGGACTCGGAACCCGTCAGCGCCGCCAACTGGGCCCAGCAGTACGACCTGTACGGTCCCGACGGCCGGACCCCGTTGCGGCCCGAGGAGGTCCCGCTGCACCGGGCGCTGGCCGGCGAGGTGGTACGCAACGTGGAGATGGTGATCGCGCCGCCGGGCGGCAAGCTGCGCCATCTGCTGGCGAGCGGGCAGCCGCTGTACGACGAGGCCGGGCACAAGCTCGGTGCCGTGGTGTCGATGCACGACGTCTCGGCGCAGCGCGAAGCGGAGCAGGCGCGCGAGGCGGCGATCGCCGAACAGACCCGGCGCGAGGAGGCGGAGGCCGCCGCCGAGCTCATTCGCGAGAGCCGGGAACGGCTGCGCGAAAGCGAGCAGCGGGTGCGGCTGGCCACCGAGGCGGCCGGACTGGGGGTCTGGGTGTGGGAGCCCGATTCCGACCACCTGACCTGGGAGAACGACCGGCTGTTCGAGATCTTCGGGCTGGCGCGCAGCGAGGCCGACGCCGAGACGCAGCTGCTGCGCGAACGGCTGTCGCAACTGGCCCATCCCGACGACGCGGCGGCCTGCGTGGCGGCCATGGCGGCCACCGCGCGCACCGGCGAACGGCTGCACTACGAGGGCCGCTTTCGGCGCTGCAACGACGGCGCGCTGATCTGGGTGGAGCTCACCGGCATCCTGCAGCCGGCTTCGGCGGCGCACCCCGCCCGGGTGCTGGGCACCGCGGCGGACATCACCCAGCGCAAGCACGCCGAAGATGAACTGCGCCACGGCGAGGAGCGCTACCGCACGCTGTTCGACTCGATGGACGAGGGCTTCGCGATCATCGAGATGATCCGCGACCCGCAGGGCCGGCCGGTCGACTACCGGTTCGTCGAAATCAACCCGGCCTTCGAGAAGCACACCGGCATGCACGGGGCGGGCGGCCGGCGCATGCGCGAGTTCGCGCCCCAGCACGAGCAGCACTGGTTCGACATCTACGGCCGCGTCGCGGCGACCGGCGAGCCGGTCCGGTTCGAGAACGAGGCGAAGGCCTTGCAGCGCTGGTTCGACGTGTATGCGATGCGCTCCGGCGGTCCGGGCAGCGACCGGGTGGCGCTGTTCTTCAGCGACATCACCGACCGGCGCCGCTCGGGCGAGAACCTGCGCCGGCTGGCCGAGGAACTGGCCGAGAGCGACCGCCGCAAGACCGAATTCCTGGCCACCCTGGCCCACGAATTGCGCAATCCGCTGGCGCCGATCTCCAACGGCCTGCAGCTGCTGCGCGTGGGCGGCGACAGCGAAGCCAAGGAGCGGGCGCGCGGCATGATGGAGCGCCAGCTCAGGCACCTGGTGCGGCTGGTCGACGACCTGCTGGACATCGCCCGCATCTCCAGCGGCAAGGTGGAACTGAAGAAGGAGCGCGCCACCCTGGATGCGGTGCTGGCCAGCGCCGTCGAGGGCAGCATGCCGCTGATCACCGCGGCCGGGCACACGCTGGACGTGCGCATCGAGGCGCCGGGGCTGCAGGTGCTGGCCGACACGACCCGGCTGGCCCAGGTGGTGAGCAATCTCCTGAACAACGCGGCCAAGTACACGCCCGATGGCGGGCGGATCGAGCTGGTCGCCCGCCAGGACGGACCCGAGGTCCTGGTGTCGGTGAAGGACACCGGCATCGGCATCGCCCCCGAGGCGCTGACCGAGGTGTTCGAGATGTTCACGCAGGTGGGCCGGCACCGCGAGCGCTCCCAAGGCGGCCTGGGCAGCGGCCTGGCGCTGGTGCGGCGGCTGGTGGAGCTGCACGGCGGCAGCGTCACGGCGCAGAGCCCGGGCGTCGGCCAGGGCAGCACGTTCACGGTGCGGCTGCCGCTGCTCGAGGAGGGGGCCGTCACCGCGCCGTCAGCGGCGGCGCCAGCCGCCAGCGAGAGCGCGCCGGTGTTCCGCATCCTCGTGGTCGACGACAACGTCGACGCCGCCGAGAGCCTGGCGGCGCTGCTGGAACTCGACGGCCACGAGACGCGGGTGGCGCACGACGGCGACGAAGCGATCGCCTCGGCCAGCGAGTTCCGGCCCGAAATCATGTTCCTGGACATCGGCATGCCGGGCAAGGACGGCTACGACGTGGCGCGCGAGCTGCGCAGCGATCCGCGGCATCGCGACACGGTGCTGGTGGCGCTGACCGGCTGGGGCGCGCAGGACGACCGGGCGCGCACCAAGAGCGCCGGCTTCGACCATCACCTGACCAAGCCGGCCGAGCTGCCGGCGGTGGAAGCCCTGCTCGCCAGGATGGCGCAGCGCCGACAGGCGGTGTCGGCGGCGTGACGCGCCGCCGCCCGCCGCGGCGCTCGGCGCGTCAACGCGCCTTGCGCGGCGGCAAGCCGGTGTGCTGCGTCAGCAGCCGCCCTTTCACCGGGGCGCCGATCTTCTTGCCCGCCGGCGTCGAATTCTTGCGCCGCGCGCTCTCGTAGCTGCCGTCGGTGATCGGCTGGTAGGCCGGCACCAGCTGGTGCTTGCCGCTGCCGATCAGGTCGGCCCGGCCCATGGCCTTGAGCGCATCGCGCAGCATCGGCCAGTTGTTGGGATCGTGGTAGCGCAGGAACGCCTTGTGCAGGCGCCGGCGGCGCTCGCCGCGCACGATGTCCACGGTCTCGCTGTCGCGGCCGACCTTGCGCAAGGTGTTCTTGCCGGTGTGGTACATCGCGGTGGCGGTGGCCATCGGGCTGGGATAGAACGCCTGCACCTGGTCGGCGCGGAAGCCGTTGCGCTTGAGCCAGAGCGCGAGGTTCATCATGTCCTCGTCGCTGGTGCCGGGATGGGCCGCGATGAAGTACGGAATGAGGTACTGCTTCTTGCCGGCCTCGGCGCTGAACTTCTCGAAGAGCTGCTTGAACCTGTCGTAGTTGCCGATGCCCGGCTTCATCATCTTCGTCAGCGGCCCCTGCTCGGTATGCTCGGGCGCGATCTTCAGGTAGCCGCCGACGTGGTGCTGCACCAGTTCCTTCACGTACTCCGGGGACTGGATCGCCAGGTCGTAGCGCAGGCCGGAACCGATCAGGATCTTCTTGATGCCGCGCAGCTGGCGCGCCCGCCGGTAGATCCTGACCAGCGGCCCGTGGTCGGTCCTGAGGTTCTGGCAGATGCCCGGGTACACGCAGCTGGGCTTGCGGCACGCCGACTCGATCTCAGGGCTGCGGCAGCCGAGGCGGTACATGTTGGCCGTGGGTCCGCCCAGGTCGGAAATCACGCCGGTGAAGCCGGCCACCTTGTCGCGGATCTCCTCGATCTCGCGGATGACCGAGTCCTCGCTGCGGCTCTGGATGATCCGGCCCTCGTGCTCGGTGATCGAGCAGAAGGTGCAGCCGCCGAAGCAGCCGCGCATGATGTTGACCGAGAACCGGATCATCTCCCAGGCCGGGATCTTGGTCGCGCCGTAATGGCCGCCCTGTTCGTCGGCGTACGCGGGATGCGGGCTGCGCGCGTACGGCAGCCCGAAGACGTGGTCCATTTCGGCCGTCGTCAGCGGAATCGGCGGCGGATTGAGCCACACGTCGCGGTCGCCATGGGCCTGCACCAGCGCCCGCGCGTTGCCGGGGTTCGTCTCGAGGTGCAGCACCCGGTTGGCATGGGCGTACAGCACGGGATCGCTCTTCACCTGCTCGTACGACGGCAGGCGGATGACCGTGCGCTCGCGCGGCGGAGGCTTGAGCTTGACGCGCGGGTTCGGCACGAACTGCACGGTCGCGCCAGCGGCCGGGGCGGCCTCGCCCTCCTCCTTGGCGCAGGCCTGGCCCTGCGCGGCTGCCTGCTCCGAAATCGTGTGATACGGGTTGACGTGCTCGTCGACGCGGCCCGGCTGGTCCACCGCGGTCGAGTCGATCTCGAACCAGCCCTCCGGGCTGCTGCGCTGGATGAAGGCCGTGCCGCGCACGTCGGTGATCTGCTCCACCGGCTCCCTGGCCGCCAGGCGGTGCGCGATCTCGATGATGGCCCGCTCGGCGTTGCCATACAGCAGCAGGTCGCACTTCGCGTCCACCAGCACCGAGCGGCGGACCTTGTCCGACCAGTAGTCGTAGTGCGCGATCCGGCGCAGGCTGCCTTCGATGCCGCCGAGCACGATCGGCACGTCCTTGTAGGCCTCGCGGCAGCGCTGGCTGTAGACGATCGCGGCGCGGTCGGGCCGCTTGCCGCCGACGTCGCCCGGCGTGTAGGCGTCGTCGCTGCGGATCTTCCGGTCGGCGGTGTACCGGTTGATCATCGAGTCCATGTTGCCGCCGGTCACCCCGAAGAACAGGTTCGGCTTGCCCAGCGCCTTGAACGGGTCCGCGCTCTGCCAGTCCGGCTGCGCGATGATGCCGACCCGGAACCCCTGCGCCTCCAGCGTGCGGCCGATCACGGCCATGCCGAAGCTGGGATGGTCGACGTAGGCATCGCCGGTGACGACGATGATGTCGCAGCTGTCCCAGCCGAGCTTGTCCATTTCCGCCCGGCTCATCGGCAGGAACGGCGCCGTGCCGAAACGGGCCGCCCAGTACTTGCGATAGCTGGTGATCGGCTTGGCGGCGCGCGCGAAAAAGGAAACGTCGACGGGGGCGTTCATCGGGGCTTTCGGGGGGAAGCCCGCGATTTTACGGTCGCCCCCTGTAACGATCCCGTTTCATGGGTACTGCCGCCGCCCTCATGGGTTCTGCGGCTGGCCCCATCCCGAATTGTCCCGGCGGCCCGGGCGCTCGCCGGCCGGTCGCGGCGGCGCCGGCTGGGCCGGCGCGACGCCGGGTCGTGGCGCGGCAGCGCCTGGGTGCGGGCGCGGGCGGCCCTCGCCCGGCCGCCATTGCGGATGCGGCTGGGCCTGGCCCGGTGGCACGGGCACCACGCCCGGCTGCGCCTGGCCGGGTGCCGGCCGATGGGGCCGCGGCTCCAGCGGAACGCCCTCGGGGCCGCGCGGCCGCGGCGGCCGCGGGGTGCCGTCGGGCGCCGGCGGGCGGCCATCGCCGGGATGCCAATCGCGCGGCCGGCCATCGTTGGGGCGCCAGTCGCGCGGCCGCCCGTCGTTCGGACGCCAGTCGCGCGGCCGGCCGTCGTCCGGCCGCACATGCGGCCGCGGCGGCGGCAACGGGTGGTCGTACCAGCGGCGCCGCTCGGGATACCACGGCCGGTTCCAGTAGTGCTGGGTCCAGTAGTCGTCGATGACGAAGCCAAGGATCGTCACGCCGATGACCGGGCCCCAGGTGAGCAGCGGCGCGTACGTGTTCTGGCCGTACGAGACGATGTTGCCGGCGTAGACCCAGCCGCGGGCGGTGCCGGCGAGCACGTCGCACCAGGTGTAGGTGCTGAGGCAGCCCTGCACGCTCACCTGGAACCCCGCGGGCAGCACCGCGACGACGGGATAGTCGCGGGCCGGTCCGGCCCGCACATTGACCTGCCTGGCCGTGTAGGCCAGGGTCTGGGCCTGCGCCGCACCGCAGAGCGCCGCCAGTGCGATGCACGCCATCGCCAGCGCCGACCTTTTCATGATGCCAACCTCCCGTCGACCCGGCGCGCCCCGCCGCGCGGGACTGCATGCGGGCCCACTGAATCTAGGTGGCCCGCGTCAAGCAGCCATGACCCGTGTCAAGCGCCGGCAGCCGCCGTGTAAAGGATCGGCAAAGGCATCATCCGGCTTCGGCCGCGCACTGCGCCTGCACGTTGGCGATCAGCGGCAGCACGTCGTCGGCGCGTTCGTAGCGCGCCATCAGCGCCAGGCAGAGCATCGACAGGAACAGCTGGGACCGCTGCTCGCCCACGGCCGCCAACGCTTCGCACACCGCGGTGTAGCTGCGGTCCAGGTCCTGGTCGGTCATCCGGCGAATCCTTTTTCTTGGAAGGCGGCCAGCAGCGCCGCGGGGTCGAGGCCGCGCCAGCGGCCCATCACGTAGCCGTCGGGCCGCACCAGCACCAGGGCCTGCGCCTGCGGGTCGGGCAGGCCGTAGCGATGGCGCGCCTGGCCCAGGGCGTCGGCTTCGGGCGGGATGTCCAGCACCCCGATCCCGTGCCCGGCGAGCGCGGCCACCGCTTCGGGCAGCGGGCCGTCGCCGAACGCCAGGCACACGAAGTCCTTGCCGAAGCACTGGGTGAGGTGGAACTCGCCGTGGGGTCCGCGCAGCAGGGCCTCGGGCGCGGGCAGGCCGGGTGCCGCGGCCGCGTTCGCCCACTGGCCCTGCTGCGGCACGTTGAGCGGCGACGCCGCGTAGGCCACCGGCGCCGTCTGCCGCGGATTGATCAGCGGGCGCACCGCCTGGTCCGTCACGGCCAGCCGCAACACCGCTTCGCGCATCAGCCGGAAGGCGAAGTTCGGCGGCGCCATGAACTCGGTGCTCTTGGCCCCGTACGCGATGTTCTCGTGCGTCGCCGGCACCCGTTCGGCCGAGTAGCTGTCGAGCAATGCGTCGGCGGCGCTGCCGTCGAGCACGCGGGCCAGCTTCCAGGCGAGGTTGCCGGCGTCGTCGAGGCCCGAGTTGAGCCCGCGCACGCCGAAGATCGGCACCAGGTGCGCCGCATCGCCGGCGAAGAACACGCGCCCATGCCGGTAGTCGCGCAGCGTGAGGCACTTGGCGTTGTAGATCGAGATCCACAGCGGCTGCCACGGCTGGTCCTCGCCGATCATCGCCAGATGGCTTCGCACCCGCGGCAACACGTGCTCGGGCTTGACCGCCTCCACCGGGTCCTCGTCGTCGCCGATCTGGTAGTCGATGCGCCACACGTCGCCCGGCTGGCGGTGCATGAGGATGGTCGATCCCGGATTCGACGGCGGATCGAACCACGCGAGCCGCTCCACCGGCCGCCTGGTCTTCTGCACCACGTCGACGATGACGTAGCGCCCTTCGTACTGCGAGCCTTCGAGCTGCAGGCCAAGCTGTTCGCGCACGGTGCTGCGGCCGCCGTCGCAGGCGACCAGGAAATCCGCCCGCACCGTCTCGGGCCCCGCCGGCGTCTCGACCTCGGCCTCGACCCAGCCGTCGCGCTGGCGCACCGCCGCGACGCGGCTGCCCCAGCTCACCTGCGCCAGCCCGGGCGCCTGCTGCAGGGCCTCGTGCAGGAACTGCTCCACCAGATGCTGCTGGATGTTGATCATGGGCGCGAAGCGCTGGGTCGGCTCGCTGGGCATCTGGAAGTGCAGCACCTCGGTGGCGCGCCAGAAGCTGCGGCCGCCGGTCCACGGCAACCCGGTCTGCACCAGCGGGTGCGCCACGCCGGCCCAGGCCAGGATCTCCTGCGAGCGGCGCGAGATGCAGATCGCGCGGCTGCCGGTGCAATAGCCCTCATCGGCCTCGATCACCCGGCAGCGCACCCCCTGCCGCGCCAGCAGCGCGGCCAGCGCGAGCCCGACCGGACCGCCGCCGGCAATCAGCACCGGGCAGCGGCTGGCGGCAGGATGGTCGGTGGGCTGGGACACGAGGCGGACGCTCCGCCGGGCAGTCTAGCCGCTCCACCGGGCGCGGGGCAGCCGGGGCCCGGCTACTTCTCCTTGGGCAGCTTGCCCTTGGCCGCCTCGAGTTCCCAGGGACTTGCCTCCACGTTCGGGCCGTCGGGAAAGGACCGCGGTCCTTGCGCGATGCCGGGCTTGGCCCGGGTGCCGGGTACGCCGGCCGGCAGATCGGGGGCAGCGCCCTCGAGGGCGTCGTTGCCGGCCGGCGGCTCGTCCTGCGACACGCCCTCGCCGAGGGTCTTGTTGCGCGGATCGCCGTCATGGTTCTCGTTGCTGCCGTGGGCCGGCCCGCGGCCGATGCTGGTGCTGCTGGGGCTCATCGCGAAGGCTCCTGACTCGATTCGTTCAGATTAGTCGCGCGGCCCCCGCGCCCCTGCAGTCCGTCCCGCCAGCGGCCTGTAGGACCCCGCCTGATGGGCAGTCCCGCGGCGCCCCGCGCTTCGCGGCCAGCGAGCCGCTACAGTTCCGCCATGAGCTCACCCACCTATCGCGCCGAAGACCTCGCCGCCTTCGCCTCGCAACTGCTGCACGCGGCCGGCCTGCCCGAGGACAAGGCCCAGGCCGTCTCGACCATCCTGGTCGAGGGCGACCTGATGGGCCACAGCACGCACGGGCTCGCCCTGCTGGCCCCCTACCTGGGCGAAATCGAGCGCGGCGCGATGACGCGCGCCGGCCATCCGACCGTGATCGCCGACGCGCCCGCCGCCGTCACCTGGGACGGGCGCCGCCTGCCCGGACCATGGCTGGTGCTGCAGGCGATGGACCTCGCCACCGAGCGCGCGCGCCGCTGCGGCACCGGCACGGTGGTGATCCGGCGCAGCCACCACATCGCGTGCCTGGCAGCCTACCACCGGCGGGCGACCGAACAGGGGCTGCTGATGCTGCTGATCTGCTCCGATCCCAACGCCGCCAGCGTCGCGCCGTTCGGCGGCCTCGATCCGGTGTTCACGCCCAACCCGGTTTCGGCCGGGATTCCGGCGCCCGACCTGCCGGTGGTGCTGGATATCTCGACCGCCGCCACCACCAACGGCCTGACGAACCGTCTGCACCAGGAAGGCCGTCGCCTGCCGGCCGCCTGGGTCATGGACGGCCACGGCCGTCCGAGCGACGATCCGGCGGTGCTGTTCCGGGAGCCCAAGGGCACGATCCTGCCCCTGGGCGGCACCGACGCTGGGCACAAGGGCTACGGCCTGTCGCTGCTGGTGGAAGCGGTGACCGGCGGCCTCGCGGGTCACGGCCGCGCCGACCCGCCCGAGGGCTGGGGCGCGACCGTGTTCCTGCAGATCATGGACCCGCGCGCCTTCGCCGGGCTCGATGCATTCATGCGCCAGACCGGCGCCGTGGCGCAGCGCTGCCGCGCGGCCCGGCCCGCCGACGACGCCAGACCCGTGCGCCTGCCGGGCGAACAGGGCCTGAAGCTCGCGGCGCAGCAGCGCGAGCGCGGCGTCGCCCTCTATCCGGCGATCATGCCGTCGCTGCAACCGTGGGCCGACAAGCTGGGCGTGGCGCTGCCGGCGGCACGGCCGTAGCGCGCCGGCCGGCCTAGGTGGCCAGCCGCCGGGCCCGGGCCGCGCGCAGCCCCCGCAGGACCAGCGGCGCGAACCAGATCACCATCGTCAGCACCGCCAGCCCCAGCGCGATCGGCCGCGCGAAGAAGGCGCCGAGATCGCCGTTGGACTTGATCATCGAGGTGATGAAGTTCTCCTCCAGCATTCCGCCCAGCACCACGCCCAGGATGGCCGGCGCGATCGGGAACGAATTCGCCTCCAGCACGTAGGCCACGATCCCCGCCGCCAGCATCACGCCCACCTCGAAGCCGGTGTTGTTGATGGCGAAGGTGCCGACGATGCAGAACAGCAGGATCAGCGGCATCAGCACGTTGCGCGGCACCCGCAGGATGCGCTTGGCCGCCTTGATGCACAGCAGGCCCAGCGGCACCATGATGATGTTGGCGATGATGAAGAGCAGGAACACCGCGTAGATGTTCTGCGGGTTGGTCGTGAACAGCGTCGGACCGGGGTTCATGTTCTTCATGTACAGCACGCCGATGACGATCGCCGTGATCGAGTCGCCCGGAATGCCGAACACCAGCGCCGGAATCCAGGCGCCGGCCAGCGCGCTGTTGTTGGCGGAGCCCGACTCGACGATGCCTTCCACGTGGCCGGTGCCGAACTTGTGCGGCTCCTTGGAGAACTTCTTGCTCATCGCGTACGACATCCACGCCGCGATGTCGGCGCCCGCGCCCGGCAGCGCGCCCACGGCCGTGCCCAGCACGCTGCCGCGCAGGATCTGCGCCGGGTACTTCTTCGCCAGGGTCCACTGCCCGGCCATCACGTTGCCGACCTTCTCCACCACCAGTTCGGCCGGCGGACTGGTGTCCACGACGTAGCGGATGATCTCCGAGATCGCGAACATGCCGATCATCATCGGGATCATTCCGATGCCGCCCGTCAGCTCGGCGTTGCCGAACGTGAAGCGCGGGAAGCCGGCCGGATTGCCGAGGCCGACGCAGGCGACCAGCAGCCCCAGCAGCAGCGTGACGATGCCCTTGACCGGCTGGCTCGAGGTGATGAACACGGCGCAGGTCAGGCCCAGCAGCACCAGCCAGAAGTACTCGAACGAGCTGAAGTTGAGCGCGAAATCCGCCAGCGCCGGCGCGGCGACGATCAGCACCGCGGTGCCGAACAGGCCACCCACCGCGGAGAACACCAGCCCTGCCCCCAGCGCCAGCTCCGCGTGGCCCTTGCGCGTCATCGCATAGGCCTCGTCGGTGTAGGCGGCGGACGCCGGGGTGCCCGGGATGCGCAACAGGCAGCCGGGAATGTCGCCCGAAAAGATGGCCATGGCGGTGGCGGTCACCATCGCCGCGATCGCGGGGATCGGCGGCATGAAGAACGTCACGGGCACCAGCAGCGCGGTGGCCATGGTGGCGGTGAGCCCGGGCACGGCGCCCACGAAGAGGCCGAACAGCGAGGCGCCGACCATCACCGCGATGGTGTATGGCTCGAACACCATCCCGAAGGCCTGGACAACGGCAGTCCACATGCGGTGGTTCCTTTATGGGGTCGAAGCGCGCGCGGCGCTCACCAGGCATACGGCGTCAACACGCCCCAGGGCAGCGGCACGCGCAGCAGCTTGTAGAAGACGAAGTGGATCGCCAGCGTCGCCACGACGGCGAGCAGCACCGCCCGCGGCACCGGCACCCGCAGCATGGTGAACATCACCAGCAGGATCAGCGCCGACGTCGGCAGGAAGCCGAGCGCGCCGGCGGCGGCGATGTAGAACAGCACCGAGCCGATCAGCACGGCCAGCGCCGCCACGTGGCGCGGCGAGCGCACCCAGTCGTCCCAGGCCAGCCAGGGCTGGCCGGCGCGAGCCCGGGCCCGCAGCCCGCGCGCCAGCAGCACCACGCCGCCGATGCACAGGCCGCCGGCGATGATGCCGGGAAACAGCGCCGGCCCCACCGGCTGGCCCGGAATCCTGGGAAAGCCCTGCACGCCGAACAGGACGGCCGCACCCAGGGCCAGCAGCGCCAGCCCGAAAATCGCGTCGTTGAGTTTCACGGGCCGGTTATTTCACCAGCCCCACGGCCTTCATCGTCGCGCCCAGGTCGGCGTCGGACTTCGCCATGAACTTGCCGAACTCCTCCGGCGGCGCATAGACCACGCCGAAGCCGCGGCTGGCCATGAAGTCGTTGTATTCCTTGCCGGTGGCGATCTTCCTGACCACGGCGGCGAGCTTGTCGCGGATGTCGTTGGGAATTCCCTTGGGCGCGACGATGCCGCGCCAGGCCGCCATGGTCCAGTCGCTGCCGGTCTCCGCCTTCAAGGTCGGGACCTTCGGATACAGCGCCGACGGCTTGACGTCCATGATGGCCAGGCTCTTGACCTTGCCGGCGTCGATCAGCGAACGCGCCTCGGGCAGCGACACCGGCGCGATCTCGACGCCCCCGGCGACCATGTCCTGCAGGCCGGGGGCGGCGCCGTTGCTGGGCACCCAGGGCACCGAGGCCGGGTCGATCTTCTGGTCGCGCAGCATGCCGGCGATCGCCAGGTGCCAGATGCCGCCCTGCCCGGTGCCCGAGGCCTTGAACTTGCCCGGATTCGCCTTGATCGCGGCCAGCAGGTCCTTCACGTTCTTGTACGGCGCATCGACGCGCACCTGGATGCCGGCGGGGTCGGCATTGACCATGCCGATCGGCGTGTACGACGCGCCGGTGAGTTCGGTCAGCCCCTGCCAGTGCATCATGCCGATCTCGACGGTGGCCAGGCCGATGGTGTAGCCGTCGGGCGGCGCCGAGGCGATGGCCGCGTGGCCCACCACGCCGCTGCCGCCGGTGCGGTTCACGACGTTCACCGGTTGGCCGAGCTCCTTCTCCATCAGGCTGCCGATGATCCGGGCGGTGGCGTCCGTGCCGCCGCCGGCGCCCCACGGAACGATCAGCGTGATCGGGCGCGTCGGATAGGTCTGGGCGGCGGCTGGCAGCGCGGCGGCGGCCAGCGCCAGCACGGCGGCGCCCATCAGGCAGCGGCGGGAACGCATGAACATCGGTGTCTCCTGGTGTTGCAAAGCAAGTTGTCGGACAACTTGGCAATCTAGCGGAGCCACCCGGCCGGGCCATTAGGGGGAACCATAGCGACGGAAGTGCTCGGTGCCGCTGCGCCGCGAAACTGTCGCGCTGGCCGTCCGGCCCCGCGCAGGACCGGCCCAGGGTTTGCCCGGGGCCCGGCACTGCCGATCTTGACCACGGCGGCCCGTCGTGTAGACAGTGCGTCTTCCTCCGCCGAACCGGGAGCCATCATGTCCAGCCATACCGTCCGCCTGCACCGCGTGGTCCGGGCCACGCCGCAGCGCCTCTACCGCGCCTTCCTCGACCCCGATGCCATGGCCAAATGGTTGCCGCCCAACGGCTTCACCGGCAAGGTGCACCGCCTGGAGGCCCAGGTCGGCGGCAGCTACGGCATGTCGTTCACGAACTTCAGCACCGGACACAGCCACTCGTTCGGCGGCCGCTACCTCGAGCTGGTGCCCGGCGAGCGGCTGCGCTACACCGCCACCTTCGACGATCCGAACCTGCCCGGGGAAATGCAGACCACGGTGACGCTGGCGCCGGTCTCCTGCGGCACCGACCTGACCATCGTGCAGGAAGGCATCCCGGCCGTGATCCCGCCCGAGGCGTGCCATCTCGGCTGGCAGGAATCGCTGGCGCTGCTGCTGCAGCTGGTGGAAGCGGAGATTCCGGGGCCGTGAGCGGCGAGCCGCCGGCACGCTCGCGGCCGCCGCCTACACTCGGGGCATGCTGAGACAACTGCTGCTGCTTGCGCACCTGCTGGGCGTCATCGCCTGGATCGGGGGCATGTTCTTCGCGTACTTCTGCCTGCGCCCGGCCGCGGCCAAGGTGCTGCAGCCGCCGCTGCGGCTGCCGCTGTGGTCGGCCACGTTCGCCCGCTTCCTGCCGCTCGCGGCCCTCGCGGTCGCGGCCATCTTCGGCAGCGGGCTGGCCATGCTGCTGCAGGTCGGCTTCGCCAACGCGCCCGCCGGCTGGCACGCGATGTTCACGATCGGGCTGGTCATGATCGCGGTCTTCGGCTACGTCTGGCTGGCGCTGTTTCCGCAGCTGCGCGACCACTGCGCCGCGGCCGACTGGCCCGCCGCCGGCGCCGACCTCCTGCGCATCCGCCAGATGGTCGCCCTCAACCTGCTGCTCGGACTGGCCACCGTGGTGGCGGCGGTGTCGGCGCGGTGAGCGACTGAAGCCATGTGGCAGTACGCGGTCAAGGTCGCCGTCTCCGCGGCCGTCATCGTGGCAGTGGCCGAGATCGCCAAGCGCAATTCGTTCTGGGCGGCGGCGCTGGCCTCGCTGCCGCTCACGTCGATCCTCGCGTTCGTGTGGCTGCACCTGGACGGCGGCGATGCGCAGCAGATCGCCGCGCTGTCCCGGAACATCCTGTGGCTGGTGCTGCCGTCGCTGGTGCTGTTCCTTGCCCTGCCGCTGCTGCTGCGCGCGGGCTGGCCGTTCTGGCCGGCCCTCGCCCTGGCCTGCGCCGCCACCGCCTGCGCCTACGCCGCGATGGCGTGGCTGCTGGCCAAGGCCGGCGTGCACATCTAGGCGGCCGCGCGGGCCCTGGCGACCAGCGGCGCGAGTTCGGTTTCCGTCAGCGTCTCCTTCGCCAGCAGCAGCGCCGCGCCTTCGTCGAGCAGGTCGCGGCGCGCACGCAGGATCGCGGTGGCCCGCTCGAACCCCTGGTCGACGAGGCGCCGCACGGCGCGGTCGATGGCGCGCGCCGTCGCTTCGCTGTGCGGCCGCTCGGCATGCAACTGGCCCTGCGCGTCGAGGAAGGGGCTGCGCGGCCGCTCGTAGGTGACCTGCCCCACTTCGTCGGCCATGCCGAAGCGGGTGACCATGTCCAGCGCCAGCTCGCTCGCCTTGGCCAGGTCGTCCGCCGCCCCGGTGGACAGCTCGCCGAACACCAGCGCCTCCGCGGCGCGCCCGCCGAACAGGACGGCGATGCGGTTTTCCAGTCCGGCCCGCCGCACCAGGTAATGATCCTCCGTCGGCCGCTGCAAGGTGTAGCCCAGCGCGCCGATGCCGCGCGGAATGATCGAGATCTTGTGCACCGGGTCGGTGCCCGGCAGCGCGATCGCCACCAGCGCGTGTCCCATCTCGTGGACGGCCACGGTACGCCGCTCGACGTCGCTCATCACGCGGTTGCGTTTTTCGAGGCCGGCAACGATGCGCTCGACGGCGGCCGTGAAATCCTGCATCGTCACCGCCGCCGCGCCGCGCCGCGTCGCCAGCAGCGCCGCTTCGTTGACGAGGTTGGCCAGATCGGCGCCGGCGAAACCCGGGGTCAGCGCGGCAACGGCCTCGACGTCCACGTCCGGGCCCAGCGTGACCTTCGGCAGGTGCACCTTGAGGATGTCGACGCGGCCCCTGCGGTCGGGCCGGTCGACCAGCACCTGCCGGTCGAAGCGGCCGGCCCGCATCAGCGCCGGATCGAGGATCTCCGGCCGGTTGGTGGCCGCCAGGATCACCACGCCGGTGCTGGCATCGAAGCCGTCCATCTCGGCCAGCAGCTGGTTGAGCGTCTGCTCCTTCTCGTCGTGGCCGCCCGACAGCGGCCCGACGCCGCGGGCCCGGCCCAACGCATCCAGTTCATCGATGAAGATGATGCAGGGTGCGGCGGCGCGCGCCTGCTCGAACAGGTCGCGCACCCGGGCGGCGCCGACCCCCACGAACATCTCGACGAACTCGGAGCCGGTGATCGAAAAGAACGGCACGCCGGCCTCGCCCGCCACCGCGCGGGCCAGCAGCGTCTTGCCGGTGCCGGGCGGGCCGACCAGCAGCACGCCCTTGGGCATGCGCGCGCCCAGCCGGCCGTACGACTTGGGGTCCTTCAGGAACTCCACCGACTCGCGCAGTTCCTCCTTGGCTTCGTCGACCCCGGCCACTTCGGCGAAGGTCACCTTCACCTCGTTCTCGCGGTGGACGCGGGCGCGGCTCTTGCCGATGGACAGCAGCCCGCCCAGGCCGCCGGCGCCGCCCTTGGCCACCCGCTGCGCCAGCCAGCCCCACAGGGCGAACAGCAGCACCGCCGGCAGCAGCCAGGAGAGCATCTCGCTCAGGAACGTGCTCTCGATCGCGCCGCTGACCTTCACGCCGGGCTGCATGAGTTCGCCGGCCAGCGCCGGCTCGACCCGGTTGGCGACGATGTGGGTGCGCCCGTCCGGCATCGGCGTCTTGAGCTTGCCCTCGATGACCTTGCTGCCGACGATGACCGACTCGACGCGGCCATCCTTGACCTGCTGCACGAACTCGCTGTAGGCCACCGGTTCGGTGCGGCGGCCGGCCACCCACAGGTCGCGGGTCCAGGCGATCGCGATCAGCGCAAAGACGAGATACCAGAGGGTGAAGCGCCAGTCTGGCCTGGGAACCGGCGGTTGGCCGGGCGGTGGGTTCTTCCCGTCCATGAGGCAATCATAGGCACTGCTGCGCCGTCCGTGACGCGGCAGCCGCGCGGTCCTACGCCCGCTGCGCCGACCGGCCGACAGCGCTGACCGCCCGCCGCGCCTACGCTGCCGGGTCATGAACCAGGCATCACCGTCCCAAGCCCCGCTGGCCGGCCTCGCCGTCGCCATCGTCGTCGGCAACGGGTTTGAACAGGCCGAGCTGGTCGAGCCCAAGCGCGCGCTGGAGGACCTCGGCGCGGCGACGCGCATCCTGGCGGTGAGCCCCGGCCGCATCCAGGGCTTCCATCACGACCACCCGGCCGACCACTTCGACGTCGACCTCACGCTCGCCGAGGCGAGGGCCGAGGCGTTCGACGCGGTGTTGATTCCCGGCGGCGTGCGCAACGCCGACATGATTCGCAGCAGCCGCCATGCCCAGGAGTTCGTGCGCGCCATCGACCGGCAAGGCAAGCCGGTCGCGGTCATCTGCCATGGAGCGTGGCTGCTGGTGTCGGCCGGCCTGGTGCGCGGCCGCACGCTCACCAGCTGGCGCACGCTCGAGGCGGACCTGCGCAACGCCGGCGCCCAATGGCGCGACGAGCCGGTGGTGGTGGACCGCAACTGGGTGTCGAGCCGCAAGCCGGCCGACCTTCCGGCCTTCAACGCGGCGTTCATCGATCTGCTGGCCGGCCGCCAGCACCAGCGCGGGTCCGGCGCCTCTGATGCGGCAGCACCCGGCGACATGAACGGCTGAGGCTGCGAGGCCGGGCGGCGTGTTTCCACCCGTGCGTTTTGCGCGCGAGCGGTAAATGCGCAAGGCCATTTCCTACAGGGCATCCGGAATGCCGTCCGACACCGGCTGCCGCGGCGATTCGTAGAGTGGCTTCGTGGCTGCCAGCGGCCACGGCAGTGTTCAACTTCGAAGGAGAGACAGAGATGGCGCAAAACCAGGGCAACCAGGGCAACCAAGGCAGCCAGCGCGGGTCGCAGCAGCAGGATCAGGGCTCCCGGTCCAACCAGGGCTCGAACCAGCAGCAGCAGAACCAGCAGGATCGCGGTCAGGCCGAACAGGGCAGCCAGCAAAGCGGCCAGCAGGGCGGGCAGCAGCGCAGCGGCAGCCAGCAGCAGCAGGATCGTGGGCAGGCCAGCCGTGGCGACATGGGCCAGCAGTCGAACCTCGACGACGACCAGATGGGCTCGAGCCAGCGCGAGCGCGGCAGCAGCCAGGGCAACCAGGGCAACCAAGGCAGCCAGGGCGGTCAAGGCGGTCAGGGCAGCCGCAACCGCTGAGGTGGACCGGACGGGTGCCGCGGCATCCATCGCACAATCCAATGACCAGGGGCGCCGCGGCGCCCCTTTTTCATGGGCGCGTGAAAGGCCGGCGGCGTCTGCCGGGCCGTCTCCGTTCAACGAAGCACTGGCGCCCAGTCCGGTGACCGACGGCCTGGCGCCGCCTCCCCGCGCGCTTCGGCGCCCGCGAGCGATGCCGCCGTCGCGATGCCGTGCATGCCGAGCGAGACGAGCACGACGATGAGCAGCATGATGAAGTGAAAGCGCATCTTCCTGGCCGGTGAGTGCGATTGCGCGTGAGGCTAAGGAGGCGCGAGGGCGCGTTTTGTAGGAACACACCGCGAGCGGGCGTCGCACGGGACTCGCAACGCGGCGAGCCGCGCCAACGGCTCAGCGCTGGCTGCCGCCCGGCTTGTCCGCGCGTTCCCCCGCCGGTCCCTCGAACCCCCAGGCGCGCTCGCTGCTCGCCTGGTCGGCCGCCATGGCGCGGTCGGCCGCGCGCATCCGCTCGACCTCGTCGTTCGCCGCCGGCGCGCGTCCGGCCTGGGCCGGCAGCGTGCGGCCGCTCCAGCCTTCGAGTCGCCACTGCCGGGCGCGTTCACGGATGTCCATCGCCCCCAGCTCGCGCATCATGGCCGCGGCCCGCCGCGTCTCGTCGTCGTTCATCGTGTGGACGGCCACCACCGTGCCACCGCGCCGCACCGCCTCCAGGTAGGCCTGGGTCTCGTCGTCCGGGGTGTCCATCCCGAAGACGCTCGCCATCGCGTGGCCGATCGACGCCAGCACACCCTGGCCGTGGTGGTCAGCCGGCGCGCCGGACGATGGGCTCGCGGGAAACAGGTAAGGCTGGGGCCGCGCCTGGATCGCGACCTCGTCGCGCGAGAAACCGGCCTCGACCAGCCGGTCCACGGCGCGTTGCGCGCGCTCGTGATCGTCGAATGCGTTGATGACTTTCGGCATGTGACTCCTCCTGACGCCGGCCGGCCCGGTGTGGCGGCCCGAACCTGCAGTGTGGCGTCAACGGCCGTGGACGGCGGGTCGGGGTTTCAAGCCAGCACCGGTAGGTGGATGCCTACGCGCGGCCGGCCGCCCGCTCAGGTGGTGCGACGGCGCTTGGCCGGCGCTGCCGGCCGCGCCTGGGCGAGCCGGCCCCCGGCCAGGTCGACCCAGGCCGGCGCATGGTCGCTGGCGTGCGCCTGTCCGCGGACCCAGCGGTCGACGCCGGCGCCGACCAGCGCCGGCTGCGCCGCGGCGTTCAGCAGGAGGTGGTCGATGCGCAGGCCCGCATCGCGGTCCCAGTGCTGGCGGAAGTAGTCCCAGAAGGTGAAGATCGCCTGGTCCGGATGCAGGTGCCGGATCGCGTCGACCCAGCCCTGGTCGAGCAGCCGCTGGTAACAGGCGCGCGTTTCCGGCTGCAGCAGTGCATCCTTGCGCCAGGAGCGGGGGTTGTAGATGTCGAAATCGGTCGGCACCACGTTGTAGTCGCCGGCGATCACCACCGGGTGTCCGGAGGCATACAGCGTCGCCGCATGCGCGATCAGCCGCTCGAACCAGGCCAGCTTGTAGTCGAACTTGGGCCCGGGCTGGGGGTTGCCGTTGGGCAGGTAGAGGCAGGCGATCACGACGCCGTCGACCGCGGCCTCGAGGTAGCGGGACTGTTCGTCCGCCGGATCGCCGGGCAGCTCGCGCCGGATCGGCACGGGCTTGTGGCCGCGCGCCAGGATCGCCACGCCGTTCCAGGAACGCTGCCCCTTCCAGATGGCCTCGTAGCCGGCGCCGCGCAGCGCGTCCTCGGGGAAGGCGGCATCGAGCCCCTTCAGCTCCTGCAGGCAGGCGACATCGGGCTGCTCGCGCTCGAGCCATTCCAGCAGGTTCGGCAGCCGCGTCTTGATGCCGTTGACGTTGAAGGTGGCGATCTTCATGCGGCGATCTTCGCCCATCGCCGCGCGCCGCGGTGGCCCGGCGCGGCGCCGGACATGCACTGAGGCGCCGTCCTACAGGGCCGCCGCAACGGTCGGCGCATAGTGGGCCGAACCGCTCCCGAACACCGCAGCCGCGCCCCGGGGCCACGCTGCACCGAAAGACCCACCATGATCCGATTTTCCACCGTTGCCGCCAACGCCGACTTCCTGGGCGAGGACGCGCCCGACGCGGCGGCGCCCGCGGGCCCCGCCGGCGCACCGCGAACCGATCGCGACGGGCAGCCGCGGCGCCGCGAAGGCGGGCGGGCCAGGGATGCCGGGAGCGCGAAACCCGGCTCGGACATCAACCAGGCCGGATTCCTCAAGGACAAGGACGCGAACAAGCCGTCCTGAACAGCAGGCGGCCGCCGCACTATCTGGCGCCCGGGCGCGGTGTCCGGCGGAACGCTTCGCCCCCGCCACCGCCGCCGCCGTCGCGGAAATCGTGCGGGTCCAGGGGATTGTGGTCGGACGCAAGTGGCGCCTCGATCAGTTCGCTGGCGCTGTTGTCGCCGGCGTCGCTCGACGCCGGGATCGAATGCGCGGGGCTGTGCTCGCCGGACATGGCGCGGCTGGGGCTGGTGTCTGCTCGGGAAGCCATGCGTCGAGCGTAGGCAGCGCCGCGGCGGCACGCTGTCGGACGAGGCCGCGAGAACTTGGCGCGCCGCCGCTCGCTCCAATCGCCATGAACCGCGCCTGGAGCTGCCTGCTGGCGGCGCTCGCCCCCCTGCTGGCCGGCGCCGCCGACGCCGATCCCATGCTCACGCCCAAGTGTCTGGCCGCCCGTGGCGAACTGGAGGCGCTGCTGGTCCAGCTTGGCCCGAAACCGGACCCGCGCCTGGAACAGGCCCGCCGCCGCGCCGCCGACCTGTGCCTGGGCCGGGCCAGCGGCCGGCCGCAGCGCGCCGGCGCGCCGGAACCGGCGCTCGTCGTGCCGCCGACCGCCGCAGCCGCCATGCGCGAAACGCCGCCGCCGGCGGTCGCCGCGCCGCCGCCGGTCATCCCGCGTCCCACCGTCGTCACCACCTGCGATCCCGGCGGCTGCTGGGACAGCCAGGGCCGGCGACTCAACCAGATGGGGCCCCTGCTGGTCGGACCGGGCGGCGTCTGCAGCGTGCAGGGCGGGCTCGTGAACTGCCCGTGAGCGGCCACCCGATCGTCACGCTTGTCCTACAAGGGGCGCCGCGCCGCTGTGGCGCAATACCGCTTTCCAAATCCACTCAGGGAGCATTTGATGGGCAACAAGATCGTGACCGAAGCCGATCGCAAGCGTTCGCCGGCGCCGCCGGCGACCGAGGGCTACACCCCGCGGCGCAGCGGCGGCGGGCAGCGCATCAGCCTCGAGCGCGGCGTCGCCACCCGCAGCAAGAAGAACCCCGGCAAGCGGCCGCATCAGGGCGGCTGACACACCTGGTCACCCAGCGACACCAAGGTGCATCCAGGGGACATGCCGGCGACACGGCGCGGGCATCGAATCGCTCCCATGGGCTCCCCGGCCCTTCAGGAGAACGAGATGAAATTGCTGATTGCGCTGCTGGCGGCGGCCGGCCTGTCCGGTTGCGCCGTCTATGGCGGCGACCCCTCCTACGGCGCCAATGGTGCCTACGGAGCCTACGGCGCGTATGGGGTCCCGTACTCCAGCGGACCGGTGTACTACGGCAACGGCGTCCCGTACACGGTCCAGCCCGCGCCGGCGTATGGCCATCGCCGCGGCTCGGCCTGGCGGGATCGCGACGGTGACGGCATCGCCGACCGCTACGACCGCGACCGCGACGGCGACGGCGTGCCGAACCGGCGCGATGCCCGACCGAACGATCCGCGCCGCTACTGACGGCGCGAGCGTGGCCCGGCCTCGCGGCACCGGTGGTCGCACCATGGGGCGACCGCGTTCGAATCCGTGCCCCTGCCAGGGCCAGCCGCCGGCGATCGCCGCCTTTGCGCCGACAATCGGGCCATGACCGATCCCCAGTTGCTGGAGGCCGTGCGCCAGGCCTGTATCGAAGCGGCGCTGGCCGCGTACGAAGACGCGGGCATCGCCGGGCTCTGTGCCGAGGGCCGCTGGGAGGCGGCCGTGAGCGCCATGCAGTCGCTGGATGTCAAGCGTCTCGCGCCGGCGCCGGGGCCGTCGGCACCAAGCTGACTTGGCGGGCCGCTGGCCCGCGAGGCCGGCACCCGGAGCCCGGCGCCGCGGTCGGGCGGGCTCTTCAGCACGCAGGTAAGATGGCCGGATGCTCAAACATTCGATCCTCGCCCTCACACTGGGCCTCGCCTTTGCCGCGCATGCGCAGGCACCCGCTCCGTCCTCGCCGGCCAAGAAAGACCTGGTCGCGCGCATCCTGAAGCAGCAGCAGCCCGGCATCGAGAGCATCGCCCGATCGCTGGTCGAACAACCCGCGCTGGACGTGCTCGGCGGCGCCGGCAACGTGCTGCAGGCCCGGGTGCCGAAGGAAAAGCAGGAGGGGCTGGCCAAGGAAATCCAGGCCGACGTCCAGAAGTACCTGGAAAGCACGGTGCCGCCGGTGCAGCAGCGCGCCGTGGCCATCGCCCCGGCCAGCATCGGCGCCATGCTGGAAGAAAAGTTCAGCGAAGACGAACTGAAACAGCTGGCCTCGATCGTCGAATCGCCGATCTATCGCCGCTTCCAGGCCATGGGCGACGACATGCACAAGGTGCTGGCCGACAAGCTGGTCGCCGACACGCGCTCGACGGTCGAACCGAAGGTGCGCGCGCTGGAAGAAACCGTGGCCAAGCGCCTGGGTGTGACCCCCTCGACGGCCAAGCCGCCGGCGGCATCCGGCGCCGCGAAGCCGGCCAAGCCGGCCAGCAAGTAACGCTCGCTGCGGGGGCACGCCCCCTGCTCGCGCGCCGGCGGCCGCCGCCCTACCGGGCCTGCCGCAGAAACCGCCGGACATTGTCCGGATCCGGCCCCACCGACTCCACCGCGTGCCGCAACTCGGGCTCGCTGCAATGCAGCCAGTTGGTCCAGTTGCGCCGTTCCCACTCGTGCTCCAGGCTGATGACGAGTTCGTCGGCCTGGTGCTTCGTCTTGTCTTCCGGCATGGCTGATCTCCTGTTCTTGTCCCGGCCCCCAGCGTAGGCAGCCGCGCGCGGAGGCCGCGCCGGAGAACGCATGAGACGGGCGTGACCAAAGGAGCCGGCGCCCTGTAGGACAACCGATGAGCGGCAGGCTCGGCGCGGCCTACGCCGTGAACAGGGGAGCCGCCGGACCCAGGCGCGCATCAGGCCGCCGCACCGGACCGCACATAAAACAAAAGGAGGACCGGTGCCCCGATCCTCCTTGCCTGCGGCTGCTGCGCCGCGCCAGTCGCCGCCGCGCGGCCGGCCGTGCGCTTTCGCCGGCTATGCGTTCGCCAGGCCGGCGCGGCTGCTGAACTCGTGGCACGCCGCCTCGAAGCTGCGGATCTCGAACAGCGCTTCGCGCAGGTCCATCTCGCCCTTCTCCATCAGCTTGCCCGCCAGGTGCTCGGTCAGCGGCTTCATCCGCGACAGCAGCGCCCTGGTCTCGCCGTACAGGCGTTCGCTCTGCGCTTCCATGATGCCGCGGGTCTCCTCGTCGACGTGGCGGCCGCCGCCCTGCCCGTCGTTGGACAGCGCGCCGAAGTTCAGGCGCGTCTTGCGGTACATGCCCATCTCGGCCACGGCATGGTGCAGCAGCTTGGTCACCCGCGTGATGTCGTTGTGGGCGCCGTTGGTGGTGCCGTCTTCCCCGAAGAACAGCTCCTCGTTGGCCATGCCGCCGAGCAGCACGCGCACGTCGTGCTCGATGTCGCCCTTGGTCTTGAGCAGGTTGGCGCCCTGCTTGTGGAACACGAAGCCGAGCGCGTTGTTGCGCGGATTCGCCTTGAGCGAAATCTTGATCGTCTTCATCTCGGCCAGGATCCGTTCCCAGTCGTTGTTCGCCTGCTTGCGCTCGCGCTCGAAGTCGACCAGGAAGTGGCCCCACTCGTGGATCGCGATGATGCGGCGATCGCGTTCGCGCTCCTTGGTGGTGTTGGCGTTCACGTTGCCCACCAGCACCCGCTCGGCGGCGTGCATCAGCGTGTCGGCGCCGATCATGTCGCCGGCCTGCACGGCGGTGATGCCGGCCTGGTTGACGATGGTTTCGAGGTCGGCCGGGCTGCGGCCTTCCGTCACTTCCACCAGATGGCGCAGGTCGAGCTCGGGCAGCACCTTTTCGGCCCGTTGCGACAGGTAGTGCCTGACGATCGCCAGCCGCTCTTCCTTGTTGGGCAGGCGGAAGTCCACCTTCATCTGGAAGCGGCGCAGCATCGCCTCGTCCATCTGCATGGACTCGCTGTTGAAGTTGCTGGCCACGATCCAGATGATCTCGGCCTCGCTCTTGCTGCGCACCCCGTCCAGGATCGCCAGCAGCGAGTTCTGCGTGTCGTCGTCGAACTTGCGGTGGCCGCCGCGCTTCATGAACAGGTCCTGCGCCTCGTCCAGGAACACGATGCAGCGCTTGCGGCGCTTGGCCATCGCGGCGATGCGCGCCAGCGTGTTGGAGCCGCCGGCCACATAGCCGGTCTCGAGGTTGGCCGCCGAATGGAACAGGATCGGCAGGTTCAGCTCCTTGGCCAGGTAGCTCGCGAGCTTGGTCTTGCCGGTGCCGGCCGGGCCGCTGAACATCACGTTGAACGGCTTGCTGATGCCGTACTCGGCGTATTCGGCGCGGCGCTGGTACTGGTCCTTGATCTGCGCGACTTCGCTCTTGATGTCGTCCATGCCGACCAGGTCGCCGATGCTGCCGTGCACCTGGCCCGGCTCGAGGAACTTGAGCGACTTGAACTGGCCCTTCAACTGGAACGCCAGGAAGCCGAGCAGTCCCACCGTGAGCGCGGCCGACAGCACGCCGCTCACGCCGGCTTTCCAGCCGTCCTTCTCGGACTGCGGGCGGGCGCCGGCAAAGCGCTGGTCGAGGCGCTCCAGCATCTCGATGCTGGAACGGTCGAGATCCGCGCGCGGCACGAAATTCAGCTTGCCGCCCCAGCCGGCCGTCACCGCCTTGTCGGCGAAGATCTTGGTTTCCATGTCGCTGGGGTAATAGGCGTACTGCTTGCCCTGCGACTCGATCAGCACGAAGCGCTCGGAGATGTTCCACAGCAGCGGCTTGTAGATCACCGTGATCCGCTCCACCGGTTGCGACTCGAGGAAGCCGAGCACCGAGCCGGTGCCGAACACGACCGGCAGGCTGGTGTTGAACGGCGCCGGGGCGGCGGCGGCCTGGCCCGCCGTCATCGTCCTGAGTTCCTGGGCGACCGCGGCCTGCTTGTGCATCAGCGCGAGCGAGTACAGGCCGAGGGCCGGAATCATCACCGCCACGGCGACGACCATCACGCGGACCGCGAGCGACTGGATGGTGAACCAGTCCTGCACGCGGGCGGCGCCCTTCTTCACGAGCAGCCACAGGCTGCGCGGGTCGTCTTCGGATCGGATCGATTCGGGAGTGGGTTGCGGGCTGGCCGACAGATCAGACATACAGTCCTTGGTGACTCGCATGGTGGACACGTCCTGGCAACGCATCCGTGGTTGTTTCGGAGATCGGGACCAACCCGATCGGGATCGCCGCTGCAATGTCTTCTTGTTCGACCGCCACCCGGCTGGCGAAGTGCCGGGCAGAGCTCTCCTGTGTCAGTGCAATCCTACAGAATCAAGAGTCCACGGGCTACGTCCATGGGTATCAAAATCGTGGTCGACAGCTGGCACGTGACATATTCACGCAGCTCGGCCGCGATGCCCGCCGCGCGCGCGCAACGGTTCAAGCTGCGCTGGTGCCGGTCGTCGACATGCGATCGTTCGCGACACTGCTGGACCGTCGCAAGGCGCGCGAAGTTCCGCCAGAAAATTTGCAGTGAAAAACCGCTTGCCGGGAACCCGGCGCCGGAGGCAGACTCCAACGCAGTGGCCGGGTTTTCTTCAAGTTTCTTCCCCCGGCTCTTCGATCCCTCGGCTTCACGGCCGAGGGATTTTTTCTTTGGCGCGGGCGACCTGCTTATGGGTGAGCCAGCGCACGGCTTCGGGCTCGGCGGCAAAGAGCGCGATGTCCGCGCACTGCGACAGCACGCCCGGCAGGTCGTCGTCCACCAGTTCGGGCGTGGCGACCACGCCGACGCGGATCGTCGGTGCCAGCGCCCGGCGCAGCCGGTCGCAGATCAGGAACTTGCCGTCGACGCCGGGCGGCGTCGCCACCCGGCGCAGGTCGATCAGCACCTGATCCTGGCGCATGCGCGCCACCGCCGCCTTGACCATGTAGGCCAGCTTGAGCGCATCGCCGTTGGCCCAGCGCCCCTCCACGTCGAAACGGACGTGGCGGTCGTTATGACGGGAGGCGACGACGAGGTTCATGGAGGAGCAGCGGCGCGGAAGGCGAAGCACAGCAAGAATGCCACAGCCGTTTCCCGTACGGTTGGATACATGCGCATCAGTAGTACCCAACCGTGACAACTTCGCCTCCCTGTCAAACCAGTCCTACGCGTGTCGGCGCCGTGTCGGTTTACATTTCGCCGCACCACAACATCTGTCGAGGAACACCACAATGATGAAGAAACTGCTGCTGGCGACCATGGTTGCCGCGAGCCTGGCCGCCTGCGGGACGATGGGCGGCGGGCCGGGGGAGCACCGGACGGTCGGGCAGGCGGTCGACGACGTCACCATCGGCACCAAGCTGAAGGCGGCCCTGGCGGCCGACCCGGAGCTGAGCGCGCTCAAGATCAACGTGGACACGACGCAAGGCGCCGTGCGGCTGCGCGGCGAGGTCAAGACCTTCGCCCTGCGCAAGAAGGCCGAGGAAACCGCGCGCCGGATCGAAGGCGTGAAGTCGGTCAACAACGAACTGATCATCACGGGCTGAGCACCCTCGCCGCTCACTCGTGCCGCAACGCCTCGATCGGATCGAGGCGCGCGGCGCGGCGTGCCGGGAAGTAGCCGAACACGACCCCGATCGCGGCCGAGAAGCCGAACGACAGCAGGTTGATGCCGGGATCGAACAGATACGGCACCGCCATCACCCGCGCCAGCAGCACGGACGCGCCGGTGGCCAGCAGCACGCCGACCAGCCCGCCAACGCAGGCCAGCACCACCGCTTCGATCAGGAACTGCAGCAGCACCTCGCGCTCGAGCGCACCGATCGCCAGCCGCACCCCGATCTCGCGCGTGCGTTCGGTCACGCTCACCAGCATGATGTTCATGATCCCGATGCCGCCGACCAGCAGGCTGACGGCGGCCACGGCCCCGAGCAGCGTCGTCATCACGCGGGTGGTGCCGGACAGGGTCTCCGCGATCTGGCGGGTGTCCATCACGTTGAAGTTGTCCTCGTCGTTCTCGCTGAGCTTGCGGCGCTCGCGCAGCAGCTCGCGGATGCCGCGCTTGACGCGCTCGGCGTCCGCGCCATCCTGCACCGAGACCAGCAGCGTGCCGACGTTCTGGTTTCCCGTCAGCCGGCGCTGCACGGTGTGCAGCGGCAGCACCACGGTGTCGTCCTGGTCCTGCCCCATCGCGGCCTGGCCCTTGGACGCCAGCACGCCGATCACCTGGCAGGAGAACTGCTTGACCCGCACCTGCTCGCCGACCGGATCCTGCGGGCCGAACAGCTCGCGCCGCACCGTCGCACCGATCAGGCACACGGCCGCGCCGCTGCGCTCCTCCGCCTCGGTGAAGATGCGGCCATCGGCGAGCCGCCAGTTGTTGGTCTCGAAGTAGGCGTTGGTGCTGCCCGTCACGCGCGTCGACCAGTTGCGCGCGCCGTAGACGGCCGTCACGCCGGCATTCTGGGCCGGGGCCACCGTGCGGATGCCGCCCACCTGCACGGCGACGGCCTGCGCATCGGCTTCCTTGAACGGCTGCGCGCCGGCCGCGTCCCCGACCGGCCCGAGGCGCTGGCCGGGCCGGATCATCAGCAGGTTGCTGCCCAGGCTGGAGATCTGGTCGGAGACGGCCTTGGTGGCGCCGTTGCCCAGCGTCACCATCGTGATCACGGCCGCCACCCCGATCACGATGCCCAGCACCGTGAGGAACGAGCGCATCAGGTTGCGGCGGATCTCCCGCAGCGACAGCAGGAAGGTGTTCCACCACATGTCAGGCAGCCTGCCCGGCCCGCGCCGCCGGCGCGACCGCCGGGCTGCGGCTGTCGCTGGCGATGCGGCCGTCGACGAAGCGCACGGTGCGCGCCGCGTAGGCGGCCATGTCGGGCTCGTGCGTCACCATCACGATGGTGATGCCGCGGCCGGTGTTCAGCGCCCGCAGCAGTTCCATGATCTCGCGCCCGCGCTGGCTGTCCAGGTTGCCGGTGGGTTCGTCGGCCAGCAACACCGTGGGATCGGTCACCAGGGCCCGCGCGATCGCCACCCGCTGCTGCTGGCCGCCCGACAGCTCGGATGGCGTGTGGTGCTCCCAGCCGGCCAGGCCCACCGACGCCAGGGCTTGGAAGGCCCGCTCGCGCCGCGCCGCGGCGTCGGCGCCGCGATACAGCAAAGGCAGCTCCACGTTCTCCTGGGCCGAGGTGCGCGGCAGCAGGTTGAACCCCTGGAAAACGAACCCCAGCTGGTGCCGCCGCAGCAGCGCGCGCTGGTTGCGCGTCATGCGGTGGACCGGCAGGCCCTCGAACAGGTACTCGCCGCTGGTCGGCGTATCCAGGCAGCCGATCATGTTCATCGCGGTGGACTTGCCCGAGCCGCTGGGCCCCATGATCGCGACGAACTCGCCGCGGGCGATCTGCAGGTCGACGTCGCGCAGTGCGTACACCGCCGCCTGGCCCGCGCCGTAGACACGGCTCACGCCGCGCAGCTGGATCAGGGGCGCCGCCGCGGCATTCACTTCGCGCTCCCGCCCGCCTGGTCGATGATCACCGCCATGCCGGGCTGGAGCGTGTCGCTCGCCACCTCGGTGAGCCGGCCGTCCGACACCCCGGGCACCACGGCCACGGCGCGCGCGCTGCCGTCCTCCAGGACCCACACCCGGCGCGCGGCAGCGGTGGTCGTGCGCGCCTTGCGCGCGCCGTCCCTGGGCGGGCGCGGCATCAGCTTGGTCACCAGCCCGCTCGGCGCCGGCGCTTGCGCCGCGGCTTCCGGCGCGAAGCGCAGCGCGGCGTTGGGCACCAGCAGCACGTCCTTGCGTTCGGTCGCCAAGATGGACGCGGTGGCGCTCATGCCGGGCCGCAAGGTCAGGTCCTTGTTGTCCACCTGCAGCTCCGCGACGTAGGTCACCACGTTGTCCTTGGTGGTGGAGCCGTAGCTCACGCGGGTGATGGTCGCCGGGTAGTTGCGGCTGGGATAGGCGCTCACCGTGAAGGTGGCTTGCTGGCCGTCGCCGACCAGCCCGACGTCGGCCTCGTCGACGTTCACCGCCAGCTTCATGCGCGTGAGGTCCTCGGCCAGGGTGAACAGCGTGACCGCCTGCAGCGAGGCGGCGACCGCATTGCCCGGGTCCACCGAACGGGAGAGCACGACGCCGTCGATCGGCGAGCGGATCGAGGCCTTGCGCAGGTTGGTCTGGTCGGCGCTGGCCGCCGCCCGCGCATCGGCGACGCCGGCCGCGGCGCTCGCGACGCCCGACTGCGCGCGCGCCAGCGCGGCCTGGGCCGACGCCAGCTCCGCCTGCGACGGCACCTTGCCGCCGGACAGGCGCGCCACCTCCTGCAGCCGCTGCAGGTTGCCGCTGGCCTCCTGCACCGTCGCCTGGGCCTGCCGCACGTTCGCCCGCGCCACCTCGAGCCCGGCGCGCGAGCGCGCCACCTGGTCGCGCAGCTTGCTGGTATCGAGCTCGGCGAGCGTCTGTCCCTTGGCCACCCGGTCGTTGACGTCCACCAGCACCCGCGCCACCGTGCCCGAGAGCTCGCTGCCGATCTCGACCTTGTTGGTGGGCTGCAAGGTGCCGTTGGCCGTCACCTTCACCACCAAATTGCCGCGCACCACCGGCTCGGTCACGAAGCGCGGTTGGGACTGCGACGTGCCGGCGTCGAACCACCACCAGCCGCCCGCCAGCGCGAGCACGATCCCCACCAGCACCAGCCAGGCGGCCAGCCGGCGCCACCGCGGCCGCAAGGCAGCGTCGCCGAGCACCGCGTGCAGGGGCGGATCGGTCCGGTTCACGATGGCTGCTCCGGCGGGACCGCACGCCAGCCGCCGCCGAGCGCCTTGTACAGGCGCACATGGTCGGCCGCGAGTTCGGCCTGCGCGCCGGCGACGCCGTCCTGCACGTTGAGCAGCGTGCGCTGCGTCTCCAGCACGGTCTGGAAATCGATCAGGCCGCTCGCATGGCGCTGCGTGGCGAGCAGCGCCGCGTTGCGCGCCGCCTCCAGCGCCCGCTGCAGCGAGACCGCGCGCTCGCGGGCCGCCGCCAGGCCCGCCAGGGCATCCTCCACCTCGCGCAAGGCGCCCAGCACGCTGGCGCGATAACGCTGCGACGCCGCCTCGTAGTCGGCGCGCTGCGCGGCCAGTTGCGCGTCGAGCCGGCCCGCGTCGAACAGCGGCTGGGCGATCGAAGCGAGCAGCAGGCGGGCCGCGCCGGCGCTGCCGAGCCCACCCAGGGTCACGCCGCTCCACGAGAGCGACGCCGCCAGGTTGACGCTGGGCCGGCGCCGGGCGTCGGCCTGCGCCACCCGTTCGGCAGCCGCCCGCAGCTGCTGCTCGGCCGCGAGCACGTCCGGGCGCTGGCGCAGCACCGCCGCCGGAATCGCCACCGCCAGGCCGCGCTCGGGCTGCGGCAGTGCCCCGGCCGGCGCGAGGCGCTCCAGCAAGGCAGCCGGCGGCTGGCCGGTCAGCAGCGCCAGGGCATGGGCGGACCGAGCAGCGGCGGCCCGCAGCACCGGCACCTGCGCCCGGGTCTGCTCCACCGCGCCGACCGCCTGCTCGACCTCCAGCGAACTGGCCAGGCCCGCCTGCAATCGCCAGCGGCTGATCTGCAGCGTTTCTTCCTGGCTCGCCAGATTCTCCAGCGCGACGGCGGTGCGGACCTGCGCGCCGCGCAGGTCGACATAGGCGAGCGCGACTTCGGCCGCCACCGAAACCTGGACCGACGCGAGCGTCGCCGCGCTCGATCGCACCAGGGCCTGCTGCGCCGCGACGCCGCGGGCGGTCGCGCCGAAGACGTCGGCTTCCCACGCCGCGTCGAAGCCGGCGTCGAACCGGGTGGCGCCATCGCCGCCCGCGGCCCGGCTGCGACGGGCGGCGGCCGACACCGACACGCCGGGCCACCGATCGGCGGCGGCCACGTCGCGGGCGGCGCGGGCCTGCCGCAGGTTCGCCGCAGCCACGCCGATGTCCGTGTTCGCTTGTTGCGCCGCCTCGACCAATTGCACGAGCATCGGGTCGCCGAACACGGACCACCAGCCGGCGATCGGTCCCGCGCCCTGCGGCGGCAGCGGCTGGGCCCATTGCGGCGGCACCGCGACGGCTTCGCCCGGCCGCGGCGGGGGCGGGGCGACGCACCCCGGCAGCAGCCAGGCGGCTGCGAGTGCGACGGCCGCCCGGGCGCGACAGGCAGCCGTCCGCGGGACCACGGGCGAAATCATGATTGCAGCCTAGGTCGCCGCATCGCGCCGGGGTTGACCCATCGCAACTGCCGCGGTGCCGCGGCCCGCCCGCGACGCGGGCCGATGGCGCCGTCAGTGGCCAAGTGTCGAATGCCGTGCCGCCGAGCCTGGTGCGGCCGCGGCCCCACGCGTCGCCCGGCTGATCTAGAGTGTGGTGGGATGACCGCCGGCGGGCGGCGTTCCCCGCGAACTCAACCAGGGAGAAAACACATGCATACGGTGCTCAGTGCCTTTGACGACCGCGAGGCGGCGCGACGTGCGGTCGAGCGGCTCGTCCAGGAAGGTTTCGCGCGCGACGACGTGCACCTGCACGGCTCGGCGGCGGCGGACCAGGCCGACGACCGCCTCAGCAGCCGCGCCCTCGCCAGTCCCGAGCGCGAGGTGGCGGTGGGACCGCATGCCATGTCGGCGCTGGACCACTTCTTCGACCGCCTGCTGGGACGCACCCAGCATCGGTCGCACGCAGCCACCTATGCCGAAGCAGTGCGCCGCGGCAGCAGCGTGGTCGTGGTGGACACGCACAGCGAGCAGGAGGCCGAGCAGGCGGCGGCGCTGCTGCAGCAACTGGGTCCGTGCGACCTCGCCGAGCGCGTCGAGCAATGGCGCGCGGATGGCTGGTCGGTCGACGCGGCCGGCGAGCAGCGGCTCGAAGGCGGGGGCGTCGTGCGCTGGCGCAGCGTCCAGGTGCTGCACCGGCAGTCCGAGCCGCCGCTGCGCGAGCTGCTGCGCGGCCAGCGGGACGCACCGCCCCGCGACTGAACGCCGCTGCCCCAGGCCACCGTGCGCGTCAGGGGCCGCGATCCCGGCGATCGGACCTGGGCGGGCCGATCGGCGTCACCTCGACCTGCGCCACGCCCTGCCGCTGCGTCAGGCCGATCTCGCGCGCCGTCCGCGGCGAGAGATCGATGATGCGGCCGGACACATGCGGCCCCCGATCCTGGATGGTGACCACCGTGCTCTGGCCGGTCTCCAGGTTGGTGACCCTGGCCGGCGTGCCCAGCGGCAGCGTCCTGCTCGCCGCGTTGTCGTCGTGGGGCGACATCCGGGTTCCGTCCGCCATGGTGCGCCCGGCGAACTTGCGCGAGTAAATGGAGGCCTTGCCGACCTGCTTGCGGCTGCGGCGCCCCTTGGTGCCGGGCGCGTGCTGGCCAGCGGCCACCGCGGCCGGGGGCAGCGCCAGCAGCGCAAGCGCGGCCAGGCCGAGCGTCACCAGGCCGCGCCTGCGCACGGCGCAGCCGTCGGTGGTGGTTTCGCAAGAGGCTGCCATTTGCTGGGTGCCCCCGGGGACACGATTCGCGCCGCCGTGGGCGCTGGGCCGCATCATCCACAGCGGCTGGCCGGCGACGTGTAGGAACTGCGACCAAGCGGCGGTAGGCCCGGGCGCGCCCGCCGCGCTCTTGCGCTGGATGGTTCCACCGGCCACGGTCGAGCCGCAGAAGGTGCACCGAACGGCCGTGTTTGGAGGAAAATCACCGAATGTCCGAACGCGATTGGGAAGACGATCCGACCATCCCACCGCCGGGGCGACGCACCGGCGGCGGCAGCGCGAGCATCCTTCCATTCCTGGCGAAGTCGCTGGCGGCCAAGCCCCGGGAAGGGCTGATTGCCGAAGCAGAGACGCCGCCGGTCGAGCCCGACCCGGCGCGCGACCCGAAGCCGGCGGGCTGACGGGCGTGCCACGGCCTGCGGCTCGGCAAGGGGCGCGAGAAATTCCTTGAACTTCCCGCAAACTCATCTAAGAACAAGAGCACGCTGGCGCTGAAATCGGGCGCGCCCTTGTTGCAGCGCAAGGTCGCGGTCGCCGGGCGCTATGCGTTGCTCCCATGAGTTCGCGAATCACAGACTTCAGTCAGAGTGCAGCAACCACCGATGCGGCGTGGACCACGGTGCATTGGGTGCTGCACCCGTCGGCGCGCGACTCGCTGCTCAAATTGCAGCCCGAGTCGACCGAGGAGCGCGTGCCCCAACGCGACGAGATTCTGGAGCGTCATTTCCTGGTCGATGGCCGCACCCGCCAGCCGGTGCCGGTCCGCGTCGTCCAGCGGCTGGACTGCTCGGAATCGGACGGGCCGGCCTGCGTGCTGGTCGTGGCACGCGAAGCGACCTGCCACTAGCACGCCGTGCCAGGCTGCCGCGCCAGCCGATCGGCCGGGGCTCGGACGATTCCTAGCCGGGCTCGGCAGTCTGAGGCCGGCAAATGGGACTCTTCCCACCGCAACATTCAGTGGCGCGCCGATGTCGCGCGGCGCGCCGTCACGGCACAGTACTTCCCATGCCGCAACCACAGTTTCGGGCCGCACGCCACCACGCCGCAGGCGTCGCACCGGGGTTCGCGGCAGCTTCGACGAACAGCAAGAACAGCATCGAAAGGAAGATCATGAGCAGCACCAACCGGCCCGCAGCGCGGGTCCAGAACCAGGGGACGCAGCGATGAGCACGTTCACCACCAACGCATTCATCGGGCTGGTCCTGGCACTGGCCGCGACCGCCCTGTTCTTCTTCGTGACCACCCGCGGCACGCTGATCGTGCGCGGGCTGGCCGGCCAGCGCAGCGCCGACTCGCACGTGTACCCGATCTACTCGAACATGCGGCTGATCAAGCTGGTGGACTTCCAGCCGATCATCTCGGCCATCCTGCTGTTCCAGTACCACCGGCTGGTCTCCCGGATCGTGGCGGGCCTGCGCGCCACCAACCTGAAGGGCAAGAAGATCCTGATCACCTCCTGCGCCTTCGGCAACGTGATCCCCCGCACCGTGGAAGCGGCCGTGGGCTCGGGCGCGAACAAGGTCGTGATCGCCGACATCATCAAGAACGAGCTGACGCACGCCAGGAGCAAGCTCGATGCGCAGTACGGCCGCAAGATCGACTATGTCGAGCAGGACGCCACGGCAATGCAGCTGCAGGAAGGCTTTGCCCACGCGAACATCCTGTTCTTCCT
>NZ_DATMHS010000083.1:0-44409 GCF_035554825.1 Ramlibacter sp.
TACGGCGGCACCTTCCTCACGTTCAGCGACTACAGCCGCAACGCGATCCGGATGGCGGCGCTGATGCGCAAGCGCATCATCCACGTGTTCACCCACGATTCGATCGGCCTGGGCGAGGACGGGCCGACCCACCAGTCGATCGAGCACGCTGCGAGCCTGCGGCTGATTCCGAACCTGGACGTCTGGCGCCCCTGCGACACGGCCGAAACCGCCGTGGCCTGGGCCGTCGCGCTGCAGAACATGAACCGGCCGACCGCGCTGCTGCTGTCGCGGCAGAACCTGCCGTACGCCCCCAAGGCCGGGCTCGAGGACATCAGCAAGGGCGCCTACGTGCTCGCCGACGCGAGCGAGGTCGGCCTGAACGGCGCGCCGCGGGCCGTCATCATCGCCACCGGCTCGGAAGTGCAGCTGGCGCTGAAGGCGCAGGAGCAGCTGGCCGGCGACGGCATCGCCGTGCGCGTGGTCTCGATGCCCAGCACCACCGCGTTCGACCGCCAGGGCGCGATCTACAAGGCGCAGGTGCTGCCCGCCGGCGTGCCGCGCATCGCCGTCGAGATGGGCGTGACCGACTTCTGGTGGAAGTACGGTTGCGCGGCCGTGGTCGGCATCGACAGCTACGGCGAGTCGGCCCCGGCCAACGTGCTGTTCAAGCACTTCGGGTTCACGCCGGAGAACGTCGCCGACACCGTCCGCGCCGTTCTGGCCGGACGCGTTTCACAATGACGCCTGCAGGTTCCGCTTTCTCAATCCACCAGGAAGGTATCTCTCCATGACCATCAAAGTCGGCATCAACGGCTTCGGCCGCATCGGGCGCAACGTGCTGCGCTCGGCCGTGCAGAACTTCAGCGACATCGAAGTGGTCGGCATCAACGACCTGCTCGAGCCGAGCTACCTGGCGTACATGCTCCAGTACGACTCGGTCCACGGCCGCTTCAAGGGCGAGATCGCCGTCGAGGGCAACACCCTCATCGTCAACGGCAAGCGCATCCGCCTGACGCAGGAGCGCGATCCGGCCAACCTGAAGTGGAACGAAGTGGGCGCCGAGGTGGTGATCGAGTCCACCGGCCTGTTCCTGGACAAGGCCTCGGCCGAGAAGCACCTGGCCGCCGGCGCCAAAAAGGTGATCATGTCGGCCCCCAGCAAGGACGACACGCCGATGTTCGTGTACGGCGTGAACCATCAGCAGTACAACGGCGAAGCGATCGTTTCCAACGCCTCCTGCACCACCAACTGCCTGGCGCCCGTCGCCAAGGTGCTCAACGACAAGAGGGGCATCAAGCGCGGCCTGATGACGACGGTGCACGCCGCGACGGCGACCCAAAAGACGGTGGATGGCCCCAGCAACAAGGACTGGCGCGGCGGCCGCGGCATCCTGGAAAACATCATCCCGTCGAGCACGGGCGCCGCGAAGGCCGTCGGCAAGGTGATTCCGGAGCTGAACAAGAAGCTGACCGGCATGAGCTTCCGGGTCCCCACCAGCGACGTCTCGGTGGTCGACCTGACGGTGGAACTGGTGAAGGAAGCCAGCTACGAGCAGATCTGCGCGGAGATGAAGGCGCAGAGCGCCAAGCCCGTGGCGCAGGGCGGCCTGCAGGGCGTGCTCGGCTACACCGAGGACAAGGTGGTCGCCACCGACTTCCGCAGCGACCCGCGCACGTCGATCTTCGACGCCGACGCCGGGATCGCGCTGGACGGCACGTTCGTGAAGATCGTGTCCTGGTACGACAACGAGTGGGGCTACTCGAACAAGTGCCTGGAGATGGTCCGGGTCGTCGCCAAGTAAGCCGGCGCCCCGGCCGGCGGGCGCCGCGGGCGCGCCGACCCTCAGCCGGTGCGCCCAGGCAGCGTCCGCAGCAGCTGGGCCAGCCCTTCGGCCTGCATGACCTGCACGCCGTGCGCACGGGCGAAGGCCTGGGCATTGGCGCTCAGCTGGCCCAGCGCGATGTAGGTGCATCCGCTGGCATCGCGCTCCCGCATCTGCGCGTGCAGCGCCGCGATGCCTTCCTCGCCATGGCGTGCCGCTTTCCAGCGGCGCGCCGCCACCAGCGCCGTGCGGCCGGCGCGCGTCACCGCCAGGTCGGCCGCGCCCTCGATGCGCTGGACCTGGTAGCCGTCGCGCGCGAACGCCTGCTCCAGCAGCTGCGCGAACTCGCGCCATGCCATCGCCCGCACCCGCTCCACGACCTGCTGCGTCTGCCGTTCGCTCGGCCGCCGCCACTGCTTCACGAGGGCGATCGCGGCGATCACCAGGAACGGGAACGCGCCCATGGCGCCGAACACCCAGTACTGGGGCGGCAGCAGCGCGCGCGCCGCGGCGACCACGGCCACGGCCACCAGGAGACTGATCCACCATCGCGAGCGCAGCAGCACCGCGAACAGCGAGTTCTGCGCCATCTTCAGGCGCATGGCCGCGCCTCCGGCTCAGTGGTGATGGCCGTGCTCCCCGTGCACGTGCCGGTGCGCGATTTCCTCGGCCGTGGCCGCCCGCACCGAGAGCACCTTGAGATGGAAGCGCACGGTCTGGCCGGCCAGCGGGTGGTTGCCATCGAGCAGCACCTTGTCGCCCTTGACCTTCATCACCCAGAACGTGTGCGGCTGGCCGTCGTCGGTGTGGCCGTCCATCTGGCCGCCGACCTTGATGCCGGGCGGGAATTCACTCTTGGGAATGGTGCGCGCCAGCGTTTCGTCGCGCTCGCCGAAGGCGTCCTGCGGCGCCAGCGTCAGCACCAGCTGGTCGCCGGCCTGCTTGCCTTCCAGCCCGGCCTCGATCCCCGGCAGCGTGTTGTCGTAGCCGCCATGCAGGTACACCATCGGCTCGCGGCTGTCCTGGATCAGCCGCCCCTGTGCGTCGGCGACCTTGAATTGCACGGTCGGCACCGTGTCCTTTTCGATTTTCATGGCGCCGATTCTGACAGGCCGCGCGCCGGCCGGGCCGGCCGGTCACGGCCACCGTCGCGCTTCAGTCCTCGTCCTTGACCTTGTGCTGCGAGATCAGCTGCTGCTGCACGTTCGGCGGCACCGCCTCGTAGTGGCTGAACTCGATGGTGTAGCGGCCCTGGCCGCCGGTCAGCGCATTCAGCCGCGACTGGTAGCTCGCCAGCTCGGACAGCGGCGCCTGCGCCCGCACCGCCAGCGCGCCGCTGGCCGATGTCGTGCCGCTGACCTGGCCGCGCCGCGACGCCAGGTCGCCCGTGATGTCGCCGATGTTCTGTTCCGGCGCGGAGATCTCCACGTTGACGATCGGCTCCAGCACGCTCGGACGCGCCGCCTGCACCGCCGCCATCAGCGCCTTCTTGCCGGCCGTGATGAAGGCGATTTCCTTGCTGTCGACCGGATGGTGCTTGCCGTCGTAGACGATCACCCGCAGGTCCACCACCGGGTAGCCCGCGACCACGCCGCTGTCGAGCGCCTGCCGCACGCCCTTTTCCACGGCCGGCATGAAGTTGTACGGAATCGCGCCGCCCTTGACCTGGTCGACGAATTCGAAGCCGGCGCCGCGCGGCAGCGGCTCGACCCGCAGGAACACCTCGCCGAACTGGCCGGCGCCGCCGGTCTGTTTCTTGTGCCGGTGGTGGCCTTCGGCCGGCGCCGTGATCGTCTCGCGGTACGCGATGCGCGGCGGTCGCGTGTTGACCTCGCACTTGTGCACCTCGGTCAGCCGGTCGAGCACCGTGCGCAGGTGCTGCTCGCCCAGCCCGTAGACGACGCTTTCGTTGGTCGCCGCCACGTGCTCGACCCGCAGGCACGGGTCCTCGCTCACCAGCTTCTGCAGGATGTCGTGCAGCCGCTGCTCGTCGCCGCGGCGCTTCGGCTCGATCGCCAGGCCGTGCACCGGCACCGGGAATTCGAACGGCTTGAGGTGGATGTGGTCGTCGTCGGGCGAGTCGTGCAGCACGGCGTCGAAGCACAGCTCCTCGACCTTGGCGATGGCGCACAGGTCGCCCGGCACCGCCTTCTGCAGGTCGGCGAATTCCTTGCCCTGCAGCGTCAGCAGGTGGCCGACCTTGAACGGCCGGCGGGCGTCGCCCACGTACAGCTGCATGCCGGGCTTGAGGGTGCCCTGGTGCACGCGCATCACGCCCATCTTGCCCACGTACGGGTCCTGCGTGATCTTGAACACATGCGCCAGCACGTGCTTGGCCGGGTCGGGCTGCGCCGCGAGCGGCTTGGCCGCGGCGCCTTCGCCCTGCAGGAACTGCGGCGGATTGGCTTCGTTCGGATCGGGCAGCAGCTTGGCGATCACGTCCAGCAGCTCCGGCACGCCGGCGCCGGTGCGCGCCGAGACGAAGCAGATCGGCACCAGGTGCCCCTCGCGCAGCGCCTGCTCCAGCGGGGCGTGCAGTTCGCTGGCATCGATGTCGCCGTCGTTGAGGTAGCGCTCGACGAACCCGGCGTCCACCTCCACCACCTGTTCCACCAGGGCGCGGTGCGCCTTCTCGACCGACGAGAAGTCGGTCGGCGTCGCCGACTCGCGGGTGAAGAAGCAATCGACGACCTTGGCGCCGCCTTCCGCCGGCAGGTTCAGCGGCAGGCATTCGCGGCCGAAGGCGGCCTGGATCTCGCCGACCAGCGCCTCGAGGTCGATGTCGGGCGCATCGATCTTGTTGACGATGATGAGCCGGTCGCGTTCGCGCTGGGCGGCCCACCGCATCATGCGCTCGGCCATCGGCTCGACCCCGGTGGTGGCGCTGATCACGACCGCCGCCGTCTCGACCGCTTCCAGCGCGGGCAGCGACTGGCCCACGAAGTCCGGCGCGCCGGGGGTGTCGATCACATGCACGCGCACGCCGTCGTGGCGCAGATGCAGGATCGAGCTGTTCAGGGAGCGTTGCGCCTTCTTCTCGAGCGGGTCGCAGTCGCTCACCGTGGAGCCGCGCTCCACGCTGCCCGGGGTGCCGATGACGCCAGCCTTCCACAGCAGCGCCTCGGCCAGGGTGGTCTTGCCGGCGGTGCCGGGGCCGACGAGGGCGAGCGTGCGCAGCTCGGCGATGTCCGCGGGGGTGCCCATGGTCAGGCCTCCCCGCGGGCCGCCGCGCGGCCCTCCTGGAACGGTTGGGCTGTACGGCGGTGGCTGGAACGCATGTTCTCTCCTGACGCTGCAATGGTGACGCCATGGTAAGCCAACGTGTGGCCGGCCCACCAGTTCGCCGGTTGACGCCGGTCAGCGACCGCGCATCGGCTGAGTGCACGCCGTCCGAAGGCGACCATCAGTGCCGTCCTACAGGGGGTGAGTGCTCGCTCGCTATGCTCGTGCGGATGGCAAGCGATACGGACACGGACAAGGGCAAGGGCAAGGGCAACGGCAAGGACGGGCAGGCGGCGCGAGAGGAATTCGAGGTGGCTTACTACACCAAGGAACTGGGCCGACCGCTGCAGCGCAAGCTGCTGCAGCGCCGGTTCAACGAGTTCAGCGACGGCAACGGCGTGTCGGCGGCATCCAATTCGATCCACGGCGAGGAGAAGGCTTCCCGCGAAGGGCGCGAGGAGCCGCCGCGGGAGGACCGCGCGGGCTGAGCTTCAGCCCAGGCGCAGCGCCATCACCCCGGCCACGATCAGGGCCGTGGCGGCGGCGCGCTGCGGCGTGAACGATTCCTTCAGCAGCCAGGTTCCCAGCAGCGCGGCGAACAGCACCGAAGTCTCGCGCAGCGCCGCGATGGTGGCCACCGGTGCCCGCGTCATCGCCCACAGCGCGATGCCATAGGAAGCCAACGACGCCAGCGCGCCCAGCGTGGCCAGCGGCCAGCGCCGCCGCGCATAGGGCCAGAAGCTGCGGCCCCGCCGCGCCAGCACCAGCAGCACGAACGGCCAGCCATGCAGGGCAAAGAGCGCGGCGACGTACTGCAGCGCGCTGCCGCTGGCGCGCACGCCCAGCCCGTCGGTGATGGTGTACGCCGCGATCACCACCGCGTTGGCGAGCGCGAAGGCGACGGCCCGCGGCGACGCCAGCGCCTGGCGCGACAGGCCGAGCGCCAGCACCCCCAGGCTGATCCCCGCGACGCCGACCCAGGTCAGCGCCGACGGCGACTCGCCGATGGTGGCGGCGGTGGCCAGCGCAACCAGCAGCGGCGCCGTGCCGCGCATCAGCGGGTAGGCGAGCCCGAGCTCGCCGTGGTGGTAGGCGCGGCTGAGGGCGGCGTAGTAGGCGAGGTGGATCGCCGTCGAGCCGGCCAGGAACGGCCAGGAGGCGGCGGCCGGCCAGCCGACGACCAGGACCAGCGGCAGCCCCAGCGCGCAGCCGAGCAACTGCAGCAGCGCGGTGTCCAGCGACTTGTCGCTGCTCGACTTGATCAGGGCATTCCAGCCGGCGTGCAGCAACGCGCCGACCAGCACGGCCGCGGCGACGGTCCAGGTCAGCACCATGGCAGGGGAGGGCGGGGGCAACGCATGGGCTGCATTAGAGCAGCCGCCGTTGCATCCTGTAGCGATGCCCGCCGCCGCCAGGCGTTTCGCTGCAGACTGTGACACAAGGTCACACAGGAGCGCCATGCCACACCAGGTCCATCCCGCCCTCGCCGCCATCCGCGCCTCGGGGGCCGCCAAGGTGAAGGTCGCGTGCAGCGACATCGACGGCATCCTGCGCGGCAAGTACCTGCACAAGGACAAGTTCGACGGCGCCGCCGACGGCGGCTTCGGCTTTTGCGACGTGGTGTTCGGCTGGGACTGCAACGACCACACCTACGACAACGCGCAGGTCACCGGATGGCAGCACGGCTTCCCGGACGCCCTGGCACGGCTCGACCTGGACACCCACCGCCAGGTGCCGTGGGACGGCAACGTCGATTTCTTTCTCGGTGAATTCGTCAATCCGGACGGCACGCCGTACCCGGTCTGTCCGCGCCAGACCCTGAAGCGGGTGCTGCAGCGGGCCAGGAAGCTCGGGTTCGAGGTGATGGCCGGCCTGGAATTCGAATGGTTCAACTTCCGCGAGACGCCGCAAAGCTGGGCGGCGAAACAGGGGGTGGGACCGCAGACGCTGACGCCCGGCATGTTCGGCTACTCGCTGCTGCGGGTGAACCAGCACCGCGAGTTCTTCCACGCGCTGCTGGACGAGATGCTCGCCTTCCGGGTGCCGATCGAAGGACTGCACACCGAGACCGGGCCCGGCGTGTACGAGGCGGCGATCGCGTTCTCGGAGGCGCTGGAGCAGGCCGACCGCGCGATCCTGTTCAAGACCGGCGCCAAGGAGATCGGCGCCCGCTTCGGGATCATGCCGAGCTTCATGGCGAAGTGGAGCGCGCAGTATCCCGGCTGCTCCGGCCACGTCCATCAAAGTCTGTCGGACGGCAAGACCAACCTGTTCCACGACGCCAAGCGCGAGCGCGGCATGAGCGCGCTGTTCGAGAGCTACGTGGCCGGGCAGGTCGCCTGCCTGCTGCAGTTCGCGCCGCTGTTCTGGCCGACGATCAACAGCTACAAGCGCCTGGTCGACGGCTTCTGGGCGCCGGTCAAGCCCACCTGGGGCATCGACAACCGCACCGCGAGCTTTCGCGTGCTGGCCGGCAGTCCCAAGTCGACGCGGCTGGAAACGCGCTGTCCGGGTGCCGACATCAATCCCTACCTCGCGCTGGCCGCCGTGGTCGCGGCCGGGCTGTACGGCGTCGAGCGCAACCTGAAACTCACCGCCGCGCCGATCACCGGCACCAACCAGGGCGCCGAGCAGGTGCCGCGGGCGCCGCGCACGCTGATCGAAACCACCCGCATCTTCCAGCAGTCGGACATCGCCCGCGACTTCCTGGGCGACACCTTCGTCGACCATTTCGCCGCGACCCGCGACTGGGAGTGGCGCCAGTGGCTCGACGGGGTGACCGACTGGGAGCTGAAGCGCTACCTGGAAGTCATCTGAGCGGCGGCACCAGGGGCCCGCGCGCTGCCGCCCGGGCCGACAATGAGGACTTGCAGGAGGCGATTGCACATGAGCATCAGCGGCTTTTCCTTCCCCACGGCGATCCGCTTCGGGCCGGGCGCGCGGCGCGAGGTGGCCGGCCACCTGCGGGAGCGGGGGCTGCAGCGGCCGCTGCTGGTCACCGACCAGGCGCTGGCGGACCTGCCGCTGCTGGCCGAGTTCCGCGGCCTGCTGGCCGGCCTCGACGTCGGTGTCTACAGCGGCGTCGCCGGCAACCCGACGGCCGCGCAAGTGGCCGCGGGAGCGCAGGCATTCCGCGCGCACCGGGCCGACGGCGTCATCGGCCTGGGCGGCGGTGCGGCGCTGGACGTCGCCAAGGTGGTCGGCCTGGCCGCGACCCGCGAGGGCGGCATCATCGAATACGCGTGGGACCATCCGCAGGTGCGGGCGATCGAGGGCGACCTGCCGTATTTCGTCGCCGTGCCGACGACGGCCGGCACCGGCTCGGAGGTGGGCCGCTCGTCGGTCATCAGCGACGACCAGACCCACCTCAAGCGCGTGATCTTCAGCCCGAAGATCCTGGCGCGGGCGGTGTTCGCCGATCCCGAACTGACCCTGGGCCTGCCGCCGAACGTGACCGCGGCCACCGGCATGGACGCGCTCACGCACAACATCGAGAGCTACCTCTCGCCCTCGTACCATCCGCTGTGCGACGGGATCGCCCTGGAAGGCGCGCGGATCGCCGCCCGGTCGCTGCTGCGCGCGGTCAGCGAGCCGGGCGACATCGCGGCGCGCGGCGACATGATGATGGCCTCCATGATGGGCGCGATCGCGTTCCAGAAGGACCTGGGCGCGGTCCATTCCTGCGCCCACGCGCTGGGCGCCGTCTGCAACATGCACCATGGCCTGGCCAACGCGCTGATGATCGACACCGTGCTGGAGTGGAACCAGGAAGCGGTGCCGGACAAGTTCGACGAACTGGCGCACGTGTGCCAGGTGTCGGGCGGCGGCGAGCAGTTCATCGCCTGGTTGCGGACCCTGAAGGCGCGGGTCGGCATCCGGGGCAAGCTGGCGGCGCACGGCGTCAAGCGCGAGCAGATTCCGCGGCTGGTGGAGGTCGCCCTGGCCGACAGCTGCCACCAGACCAATCCGCGGCCCTGCACGCGCGCCGACTTCGAGGCGTTCTTCGAGGAGGCGATGTAGCCCGTGGACGCCGCCTCGCGCCTGAAGATCGGCATCTCGGCGTGCTTCATGCACCCGGACCCGGCCCGCACCACCTTCGCCATCAAGACCCTGCAGTACCTCGAGCAGTCGATCGCCCACTGGGTGATGTCGACCGGCGCGCTGGCGGTGCTGGTGCCCAGCCCGACCGGGCCGACGCAGCGCGGCGACGTGACGCTGGACCACTATGCGCAGTGGCTCGACGGCCTGGTGCTGCATGGCGGCGCCGACGTCTCGCCGCTCAGTTACGGCGAGCAGCCGCTGCAGGAGCGCTGGGCCGGCGACAAGCTGCGCGACGACTACGAGATCGAACTGGTGCGCGCCTTCGAGCGCCACGGCAAGCCGGTGTTCGGCGTCTGCCGTGGCCTGCAGCTGCTGAACGTCGCGTTCGGCGGCACCCTCTACCAGGACATCCAGACCCAGCTGCCGCAGGCGCTGGTGCATCGCGACGCGGCCAGCTACGACCGCAACTTCCACACCATCAGCATCGAGCCAGGCACCCGGCTCGCGCAGCTGTACCAGCCGGCCGTCCGGTACAAGGTGAACAGCATTCACCACCAGGCGGTGAAGGCGCTCGCCCCCGGCTTCGCCGTGGAGGCGGTCAGCGACGAGGACGGCCTGGTGGAAGCGATCCGGCGGCCGGCGGCCGGCCAGCCGTATGTCGCCGCGGTGCAATGGCACCCCGAATTCCACCGGCCCGGCGCCGACACCATCGACGACGCGGCGCTGCTCGACGACTTCCTGGCGGCGGCGCTCGCCACACGAGAGAACCCCCGAACACCATGACCCAGCTTGCCGTGCACGACCCCGCCAGCGGTGCCCTGATCGCGCAGCTTGCCGCCGACGACGACGCTGGCGTGGCGGCCAAGGCGCAGGGCGCGCGGGCGGCGCAGCGCGCCTGGGCCCGGCAGCCGCTGGCCGAACGCAAGGCCTGCATCGCCCGCTTCCGCGCCGGCGTGGTGCGCGACCTCGAGTCGCTGGCGGTGACGATGACGCGCGAGACCGGCAAGCCGATCCGCATGTCGCGCAACGAGCTGAACGGGCTGCTGCCGCGCATCGATTTCTTCCTCGACGCGGTGGACCGGTCGACCGCCGACGAAACCGTGCTCGACGAAGGCGGCCTGCAGGAGCGGATCGAACATGTCCCGCTGGGGGTCGTGGCCAACATTTCCGCCTGGAACTACCCGTGGTTCGTCGGCTGCAACGTCATCCTGCCGGCATTGCTCACCGGCAATGCGGTGCTGTACAAGCCCTCGGAGTTCGCCAGCATGACCGGCCTGGAGATCGCCCGGCTGCTGCACGAGGCGGGCGTGCCGCGCGCCGTGTTCGTGCCCTTGATCGGCGGCGGCGCGGTCGGCGAGGCCTTGCTGGCGCAGCCGGTCGACGGCGTTTTCTTCACCGGCTCGGTCGCCACCGGCAGGCGGATCGCCCAGACCGTCGGTTCGCGCTTCATCCGCCTGCAGCTGGAGCTCGGCGGCAAGGATCCGAGCTACGTCTGCGAGGACGCCGACCCGCAGGCCGCCGCCGGGTCGCTGGCCGACGGCGCGATGTACAACACCGGCCAGAGCTGCTGCTCGGTGGAACGGATCTACGTGCACGAGCGGATCCACGACGCGTTCGTGGCGGCGTTCGTGGAGACGGTGCGCGGCTTCAAGGTCGGCGATCCCATGAGCGAGGAGACGTACATCGGCGCGATCACGCGGGCGGCGCAGCTGGAGGTGCTGGAGGCCCAGGTGGCCGACGCGAAAGCGAAGGGCGGCCGGCTGCACCTGGGCGGCCATCGGCTGCCGGGGCCGGGGAACTGGTTCGCGCCGACGGTGTTCAGCAACGTGGACCACACCATGGCGCTGATGCGCGACGAAAGCTTCGGCCCGCTGATCGGCATCCAGCGGGTGGCCGGCGACGAGGAGGCGATCGGCCTGATGAACGACAGCTGCTACGGCCTCACCGCCGGCGTCTACACGCCGAACCGGCAGCGTGCCGAGCGGCTGCTGTCGCAGCTTCGTGCCGGCAGCCTGTACTGGAACTGCTGCGACCGCGTCAGTGCGCGGCTGCCCTGGAGCGGCTTCGGCGATTCGGGCGTGGGCCTGACGCTGTCGACGTACGGGATCCAGGCCTTCACCCGGCCGCGGGCGTGGCATCTGCGAAGCGCGTGCTGAGCGCCCAGGCCGGCAGCCTCAGGCGTCGGTCGCGGCCGGCGGCCGGCGGGCGATGACGTCGGCGGCGGCGGCCTCGTACGCCTGCGCCAGGCACAGCAGCGCCAGCTCGCCGCGCGGCTGGCCGATCAGCTGCAATCCCATCGGCAGGCCACGCTGGTCGAAGCCGGCCGGCACGCTGATGCACGGCAGGCCGGCGAAGGTGGCGTAGATCACCACCTCCATCCAGCGGTGGTAGGTGTCCATCGCCACGCCGGCGATCGCGCGCGGCCAGCGTTCCCTGGCATCGAACGGCCAGACCTGCGACACCGGCAGGGCCAGCACGTCGTGGCGCGCCAGCAATGACAGCATGTGCTGGTAGAACGCGGTGCGCTGCACGCTGGCGCTGGTGAACTCGGTGCCGGTCAGCAGTCGCGACTGGTCGTACTCCCAGAGCGCCTCGGGCTTGATCTGCTCGCGGTTCTTCGGGTTGACCAGGAACGGCGCGATCCGGGTCGCCACCAGGGCGCGCCGCCATACCAGCCAGGCGTCCCACACCGCCTCTGGCGCCGTGCCCAGGGCCAGCGGCGCGACGGCGCAGCCGATGCCCTCCAGCCGGCGCAGCGCCTGGCCGCACACCTCGAGGATGCCCGGCTCCATCGGCAGGTAGCCGCCGAGGTCCGCCAGCCAGCCGACCCGCGTGCCCCGGGCGTCGAACGCCCCATCCAGCGCCAACGGCGCTGGCTCCTGCAGCGAGAGCGGCACCCGCGGATCGAAGCCGGCCTGTGTTTCGAGCAGCCGCGCCAGGTCGCGCACCGTGCGCGCCATCGGGCCTTCGGTCCCCAGCTGGCTGACCCAGACGTCCTGGACCGGCCACGCCGGCACCCGGCCCTGGCTCGGCCTGAGGCCGAAGACATTGTTCCAGCCGGCCGGATTGCGCAGGCTGCCCATGAAGTCGGAGCCGTCGGCCACCGGCAGCATGCGCAGCGCCAGGGCCACCGCCGCGCCGCCGCTGCTGCCGCCGGCGGAGCGCGCCGGGTCGTAGGCATTGCGCGTGGTGCCGAACACTTCGTTGAAGGTGTGCGAGCCCAGGCCGAACTCCGGCGTGTTGGTCTTGCCGATGACGATGCAGCCGGCGGCCTTCATCCGCTGCACCGCCAGGCTGTCGGACTTCGGGACGAAGTGGCGCATCAGCGGCGAGCCGAGCGTCGTCGGGAGGCCGGCGGCGTTCGCCAGATCCTTGATGGCCTGCGGCACGCCGTGCAGCCAGCCCATGGATTCGCCGCGGGCCAGCTGCGCGTCACGCTCGTCGGCCTGCCGCAGCGCCAGCTCCGGCTCCTGCAGGCTGACGATCGCGTTGGCGCCGGGGTTGACCGCGGCGATGCGGTCGAGGTAGGCCTGCATGACCTCGCGGCAGGAGGCCTCGCGGGCATGGATGGTGCGCGACAGCGCGCAGGCGTCGAGCTCGGTGAGGCGGGAAGCTGGCAGGCTCATGGTGGGTCGATCGGCTGCGGCGATTATGGTGCTCGGGCAAGCGAGGGGTGGGCCGCGCCGGCGCCTGCGTTACGCTGGCGCGCCACAGGAGACAAGCATGATCACATTCGACCTGAACGGCCGCACGGCGCTGGTGACCGGCGGCTTCAGCGGCCTGGGCCGCCACTTCTCGCAGGTGCTGGCGGCGCACGGGGCGCGGGTGGCGCTGCTCGGGCGCCGCATCGACCTGGGACGGATCGTCGCCGGCGAGATCGCCCAGGCCGTCGGCCGGCCCGGCGACGTGCGGGCGTTCCAGGCCGACGTCAGCGACGCCGACAGCGTGGGCCGCGCCTTCGCGCAGGTCACGGCCGAGATGGGCGTGCCGACGGTCATCGTCAACAACGCCGGCACGGTGGCCCGGGCGCCGAGCATCGACCTGCCCGACCGGGAGTGGCGCGACGTCGTCGACGTGAACCTCTCCGGCGTCTTCCGGGTGGCCCAGGCCGCGGCGCGCGAACTCGTCCGCGCGGGCCAGCACGGCTCGATCGTCAACATCGCTTCGATCCTCGGCCTGCGCGTGCGCCCGCAGGTGCTGGCGTACGCCGCGACCAAGGCCGGCGTGGTGCAGATGACCAAGGCGCTGGCGCTGGAGTGGGCCGAGCACGGCATCCGGGTCAACGCGATCGCCCCCGGCTACTTCGAGACCGACATCAACCGCGACCTGCTGCGCTCCGCGGCCGGCCAGGCCATCATCGCGCGGGTGCCGCAGCAGCGCGTCGGCCAGCTGCCGGAGCTCGACGGCCCGCTGCTGCTGCTGGCGTCGGACGCGTCGTCCTACATGACCGGCGCGGTGATACCGGTGGACGGCGGCCACCTGGTCAACAGTCTCTGAGTTCGCGCGCGGCGGGAAGGGTTTCCGCCAATCCGCGGCGGCCCCGCGGCGCGACCGCCTGTCCCACAATGAAGCCGCCCCGCGCGCTTGCGGGGACCGGGGAGAGACTGCATGCGATGGATGGACCGACGGGCCGCGCCGCTGCTGCTGGCGGCGCTTGCCGGCGCCGCGCTCGCCGACGAGGCTCGGGTCGACGTGACCTTGAACCACAGCGGCAGCGACGCGCTCGGCAAGCGGCTGGCGATCGCCCTGGCCGGCGAGATCGGCGGCAGCCGGCGCCTGCAGCTGGTCAAGACGTCCGAGCAGCGCGTCGGCATCTACCTGGCCACCATGGCGCGCGACGGCGCCACGGTCTACGCCGCCACCTGGACCCTGGGCGGCATGGCCGACGACGGCTACCTCACCTCGAAGGTCGGCGCCTGCGAGGCGCAGGCGCTGCGGGCCTGCGCCCGCAGCCTGTTCGCCGAGACCGACAAGCACGCCGCCGTGCTGGCCAGGGTGCGCGCCGAGCAGGCGCACGCCCGCTGACCGGCGGCCACCGGTTCGCAGGTCCGCAAATGGCGAGCCGGTGGCGGCGGCGCGGGCATGATCGCGGCTTCGCGGAGCCGTTCCCATGCCTGCCGCCTTGCCTCGCCCCTTCACCGATCTCGCCTGGTCGAACCTCGCCGCCCAATCCGCCGAGCAACTGAGCCTGGCGGCCGTGCCGATGGTGGCCGTGCTGATGCTGGGCGCGGGTGCCGCCGAGATCGGCACGCTGGCGGCGGTCCAGACCCTGCCCTTCCTGCTGCTGTCGGTGCCGCTCGGCGTGCTGGCCGATCGGATCGCGCGCCGGCGCCTGATGCTGGTGGCCGAGGGCCTGCGGGCGCTGTCGCTGCTGGCCTTGCTGGCGATGGCGCTGTCCGGGCAGCTGTCGATCGTGTGGCTGGCCGTGCTGGGCTGCCTCGGCGCGGTGGGCACCGTCGGCTTCAGCGTGGCCGCGCCGGCGCTGGTGCCGGCGCTGGTCGGCTCCGGCCAGCTGGCCCGCGCCAACGGCCGGCTGGAGCTGGCGCGCAGCGCCGCCTATGCCGGCGGCCCGGCGCTCGCGGGGGCGCTGGTGGCGTGGACCGGCGCGCCTTCGGCCTTCGTGCTGGCGGCGCTGCTGTCGGCGGCCGCCGTCGCCTGGCTCTGGCGCATCGCCGAGCCGGCGCGGCCGGCGCCAGCGCCCCGCCATCCGCTGCTCGAAATCAGGGACGGCGCGCTGTTTGTCTGGCGCGACCGCCTGCTGCAACCGATCCTGCTGACGGCGGTGGCCTGGAACATCGCCTGGTTCGTGCTCCAGGCCGCCTACGTCCCCTATGCCGTGCGCGTGCTGGGTCTGGGTGCGCAAGCGGTGGGCATGACGCTGGCCTGCTACGGCGCCGGCATGGTGGTCGGCGCGCTGTTCGCCTCGCGGCTGCTGGCGGTCCTGCCGTTCGGGCGGGCGATCCAGCTCGGGCCGGCCGTGTCGGTGCTGGCCTCGGCCACCATGGCCGCCACGCTGGCGCTGCCCAGCGGCGTGCTGGCGGCGCTCGCCTTCTTCTGTTTCGGGGCCGGTCCCATCATCTGGACCATCACCTCGACCACCCTGCGCCAGAGCGTGACGCCGGGCGCCATGCTCGGGCGGGTGTCGGCGGTGTTCCTGACGGTCAATGCCGGCGCCCGTCCCGTCGGCGCGGCGCTCGGCGCCTGGGTGGGCGCCGCCTGGGGCGAGCCGGCCTGCCTCTGGTTGTCGCTGGCCGGCTTCGTGCTGCAGGCGCTGATCATCTTCGCCTCCACCGTGAGCGGGCTGCGCCGGCTGCCGACGCCGGCCGCCTGAACGCCGGGTGGCCAACGCTCGAGCAGGGCGGCCAGGGTTCTTGGACAAATCGACTGAAGTCTTGAAACTATCCAAGAAACTGGCCGGCGGCCCTTGAACGGTGGGCATGCCGGCCCTGTAATCGGCTCCTTGCCGGGCGGGCGCGCGAGCGTTGCCGCCCGCCCCACAACATTCAAGGAGACCCGAATGAACGCCGTGACCGAAGCCGCCTTCCGTCCCAAGTCCTTCAAGATTCCGCCGACCATGAAGGCCTGGGTGCTGGGCGACCCGGATCAGCTGACCCTGGTCGACAAGCCGGTGCCGCAGCCCGGCGCGGCCGAAGTGCTGGTGCGCATCGACGCGATCGCCGTCTGCGCCACCGACCTGGAGATCATCCACAAGGGTCCGCCGGCGCTGATCCAGGGCGGCCTGCCGTTCAACAAGAACTTCACGCCCGGCCACGAGTACATGGGCACGATCGTCAAGCTCGGTCCCGGCGTCGACGAGTACCGGGTCGGCGACCGGGTCACGGTGGAAGTGCACGCCGGGTGCGGGCGCTGCGAGCGCTGCCGCGAAGGCATGTACACGGCCTGCCTGAACTACGGCAAGAACTACGGCGAGATGAACAAGGGTCACCGCGCCAACGGCTTCACCACCGACGGCGGCTTTGCCCAGTACGCGATCAACAGCATCAACACCCTGGCCCACGTGCCGGCGGAGATGAGCGACGAGGAGGCGACGCTGATCGTCACGGCCGGCACCGCGATGTACGGCCTGGACGTCACGGCCGGCCTGATCGCCGGCCAGTCGGTGGTGGTGATGGGCCCGGGGCCGATCGGCCTGATGGGCGTGGCGGTGGCCAAGGCGCTCGGTGCCAGCGAAGTGATCCTGACCGGCACCCGCGACAACCGGCTGGAGATGGGGCGCAAGCTCGGGGCCGACTACACCGTGAACGTGACCAAGGAGGACGCCGTCGAGATGGTGCGCCATTACACCAACGGCGGCGCGCACTACGTGCTGGAGTGCTCCGGCGCGCCGAACGCCGTCAACGACGCCGCCAAGATGCTCAAGCGCGGCGGCCGCATCTGCCTGGCGGCGTTCCCGTCGGAGCCGGTGCCGGTCGACATCGCCAACCTGGTGCGCAACAACATCTACCTGTACGGCATCCGCGGCGAGGGCAAGAGCGCCACCCACCGGGCGGCGGCGCTGATGGCGCAGAAGCGCTTCGACGCCAAGATGATCCACACCCACACCTTCCCGCTGGAGGAGGTGCCCACCGCCCTGCGCTACGCACGCGAGCGCATCGACGACGCCATCAAGGTCGTCGTCAAGATGAACCATCCCGAAGGTCATTGAGCTTGTGCTGACGTTCGACCGGTACCTCACGCCCGCCACGCTCGAGGACGCGTTCGACGCGATCGAGCGCATCCCCGGCGCCCGCATCGTCGCGGGCGCCACCGACCTGCTGCCGTGGGCCCGCCAGGGGCGCGCCGGCGACGTGCACCTGCCGGCGCTGGTCGACGTCACGCGCGTGCCGCAGCTGCAAGGCATTTCGGCGGCGGCCGGGCGCATCCGCCTGGGCGCGGCGACGCCGATCGCCGCGTTCCAGAACGACGCGCTGCTGCAGCGGCAGGCGCCGGTGCTGGGTTGCTGCGCCGTGTGGTTCGCCGACGACCAGATCCGCGAGCAGGCCACCATCGGCGGCAACCTGGTCAACGCGTCGCCGGCGGGCGATTCGCAGCCGGCGCTGCTGGCGATGAACGCGTCGGTGACGCTGGCGCGGCGCGAAGGCGGGGCGGTGCTGGAGCGCTCGCTGCCGCTGTCCGAATTCATCCTCGGTCCGAGCCGGACCGCCTTGCAGCCGCAGGAGATCCTCACGGCGATCGAGATCGATGCCGTGCCGGGCCACGGCGCCGCATTCGAGAAGGTCGGCCATCGCCGCTCGCTCGTGATTTCCACGGTGTGCCTGGCGGCGCTGGTGAAGCTCGACTGGGCCGGGCGCCGCATCGAGGACTGCCGCGTCGCGATCGGCGCGGTGGGCCCCGTGCCGCAGCGGCTGGCCGACGTCGAACACGCGCTGCAAGGCCAGGCGCCCAGCGCCGAACTGGTGCGGGAGGCGGCCGGCAGGGTGGCCGACCGCGTGCGTTCGCGCAGCCGTCAGGAGTACCGGCGCGAAGTGCTGGTGAATTTCGTCGAGCGGGCGCTGGTGGCCGCGCTCGGCCATGCCGGCGTTCATCTGGAGCGGCTGGCCAAGGAGGAACCCGCCCATGTCTGAACCGGCCACGCAGCATCCGGGCCGGTCGCCGCTGACCGAGGTCACGGCCACCGTCAACGGCCGCAGCGTCACGCGCGCCGTGCCCGTGCACTTCCGCCTGATCGACTTCATCCGCGAGGAGCTCAAGCTCACCGGCAACAAGGAGGGCTGCGGCGCCGGCGAGTGCGGCACCTGCTCCATGTTCGTCGACGGCAGGCTGGTCAAGAGCTGCCTGACGCCGGTCCAGAAGATCCAGGGCGCGCGGATCGAGACCGTCGACGACCTCGACCGCGACCACGGCATGACCGTGATCCAGCGCGCGTTCCACAAGTCCGGCTCCAGCCAGTGCGGCTACTGCATCCCCGGCATGGTGATGGCGGCGACGGCCACGCTGCGCCGCAATCCGGCCGCCGGCCTGGAGGAAATCAAGGAAGGCCTGGGCGGCAACATCTGCCGCTGCACCGGCTACCAGAAGATACTCGACGCGGTGGAGCTGGCGCGCGACGTGCTCAATGGCAGCAGGCCCGAGTCCGCGCTCGACGAAGAGCAGGCCGCCAGCTTCGTCGGCGCCAGCACGCGCCGGCTCGACGCCCCGGCCAAGGTGACCGGCGCCATCAAGTACGCCGCCGACCTGTGGCTGCCCAACATGCTGCACCTGCAGGTGCTGCGCAGCCCGCATCCGCACGCCCGCATCGTGAAGATCGATGCCAGCGCCGCCAAGGCGATGCCGGGCGTCGAGTGCGTGATCACCAGCGACGACGTGCCCGGCATCGACAACTTCGGCGTGTTCATCGAGGACCAGCCGATCATGGCGCGCGGCGTGGTGCGCTATGTCGGCGAGGCGATCTGCGCCGTCGCCGCCGAGACCGTGGAGATCGCCCGCGCCGCGGTGCGGGCGATCAAGGTCGACTACGAAGTGCTGCCCGGCCTGTTCGATCCGGAGGCGGCATTGGAAGCCGGCGCGGTGCAGCTGCACGACTTCGCCCCGGGCAACGTCTGCAAGCACACCAAGATCCGCAAGGGCGACGTCGAGGCCGCGCTGCGGGAGGCCGAGGTCGTCGTCGAGGAGACCTACCAGACCGCGCCGATCGAGCACGCCTACCTGGAGCCCGAAGCGGGGCTGGCCTACCTGGAGCCCGACGGCTGCGTCACGGTGCAGTCGCCCAGCCAGAACATCACCCACCACCGGCACATGCTGGCCAAGATCCTGGGCCGGCCGATCAACAAGGTGCGCATGATCATGAGCACCGTCGGCGGCGGCTTCGGCGGCAAGGAGGACATGATCTACCAGGGCATGCTGGCGCTGGCGGCGATCAAGACCCGCCGGCCGGTGCGCTACGTGTTCACGCGCGAGGAAAGCTTCGCCGTCACGGCCAAGCGCCACCCGTTCCGGATCCGCTACACCATGGGCCTGAAGCGCGACGGCCGGATCGTCGCGACCAGGATGGTGATGATCGCGGACGGCGGCGCCTACGCGATGTCGACGCCCGGCGTGATGAACAAGTCGGCGATCCTCGGGCCCGGGCCGTACGCGATCCCCAACGTCTGGGTCGACGCGATCGGCGTCTACACCAACAACACGCCGGCCGGGGCGATGCGCGCGTTCGGCGCCTTCCAGTCCGAGTTCGCGACCGAGGCGCACCTGGACCTGTGCGCGCAGCGGCTCGGCATGGACCCGGTGCAGCTGCGGATGGTCAACCTGATGCGCGACGGCGCCACCACCCACACCCGCCAGCAGCTCGATCGGGTGCTGGCGGTCGAGTGCCTGGAAGGGGTGATCGAAGCGGCCGGCTGGGACGGCGGCGTGCCGCACCGCCAGGCCCAGGGCCTGCCGCCGCGCCAGGACCTGGGCGGCGCCGGCACGCGCGCGCCCTGCACATTGGGCGCGCGCCTGCCGCCCCAGCAGGCGGCCAACGCCAAGGGAGAAGCGCATGAAGCATAAGGGACGAGGCGTCGCCTGCGGCTGGTACGGCATCGCCCGCACCGCCGCGATGGACCGCGCCGCCGTGTGGGTCGAGCTCGACGACGGCGGCACCGTGAAGATCGCCACCGGCGTCACCGAGATCGGCGAGGGCGTGCTGACGGGCCTGTGCCAGATCGCGGCGCAGGAGATGGGCGTGCGGCCCGAGGACATCGTGCTGGGCGACAACGACACCGCGCGGGTGCCGGAGGCCGCGCATGCCGGCGCCACCCGCATGACCTACATGATCGGCAATGCGGTGGCGATCGGCTGCCGCGAGGCGTTCGGCAAGTTCCGCGCCGCCATGGGCGAGTACTGGGGCGTGACGCCCGAAAGCATCAAGGCCTTCGCCGGCGAGGTGTGGGTCGAGGGCTCGGCGAGCAAGCGCATGACGATGGAACACGCGGTGCACGTGCTCAAGAAGGAGCGGGGCATCGTCATCGTCGGCAGCGGCCTGTTCACCTCGAAGCACACCGCGCTCGACGCCGAGACCGGCGCCGCGACCCCGTGGCAAAGCTACGTGTTCGGCGCGCAGATCGCCGAGGTGGAGGTCGACGACGACACCGGCGAGGTGCAGGTGCTGGGCGTGTGGGCCGCGCACGACGTCGGCCGGGTGGTCAATCCGCAGCAGGTCGAAGGGCAGATCGAGGGCGGCGTGGTGATGGCGCTGGGCCACGCGCTGATGGAAGACTACATCCAGGTCGAGGGCCAGACCACGACGCCGGGCTTCGCCAAGTACATCCTGCCGACGGCGCTGGACGTGCCCAGGGTCACCTCGGTGCTGATCACCGAGCCCGACCCGAAGACGCCGCTGGGCGTCAAGGGCATCGGCGAGCCCGCGATCACGCCGACCGCGGCGGCGATCGTCAACGCGATCCACGACGCCGTCGGGGTGCGCATGACACGGCTGCCGGCGACCCCGGAGCGGGTGCTGGCGGCCCTGCGCGACAAGCGAGCGGCGAAGGCGCCGCTGCGCAAGGTTGCCTGAGCAAGCCCCCGGTGCGTGAGGCGCGCGACAGAATGCGCCGGTGCCCCGGGCACGACCACGAATACAAGGAGACAGACATGAACTTCGCCTTTCCGACCGGACCACGGTCCCTCTCGATCAAGCGGTGGGCCCTGGCGCTGCTGGCCGGCGGCGCGCTGGCCGCGGCCGCGCAGGACTTCCCGGCCAAGCCGGTGGAACTCACCGTGCTGTTTCCCGCCGGCTCGTCCGCCGACGTCGTGGCACGGGTCCTGGCCGATGGCATGTCCAAGCAGCTCGGGCAGCCGGTGACGGTGGTGAACCGCCCGGGCGCCGGCGGGGCGATCGGCTACAAGTACGTGTACGGCCAGAAGCCGGACGGCTACTCGATGGTGTTCAACTCGAACTCCATCTCGACGGTGCACTATTCGGGCCTGACGCCCTTCGACTACAAGGCCTTCGACCCGGTGGCCCGGGTCACGGTCGAACTGCCGGTGGTCGCCGTCAAGGGCGACTCGCCCTGGAACAGCCTGAAGGACCTGGTCGAGTACGCCAGGCAGAAGCCGGGTGCGCTCAAGGTCGGCAACTCCGGGCTCGGCAGCCACACCCACATCACCGGCGTCGGCTTCTTCAACGACCAGCGGGTGGAGGTGAGCCACGTGCCGTTCGGGCAGGCGCAGGTCGTCACCAGCCTGCTGGGCGGCCACATCGATGCCGTGGTGCAGCTGCCCGGCGCGCTGGCGCCGCTGGCCAAGGCCGGCAACGTCAAGGTGCTGGGCGTGCTCGCCTCGCAGCGCGAGCCGGCCTTCCCCAACGTGCCCACCGCCATCGAGCAGGGCATGAAGTTCCAGGCCGACATGTGGCGCGGCATCGCCGTGCCCAGGGGCACGCCCAAGCCGGTCGTGGCCAGGCTGGAGCAGGCCGTGCGCGCCGCCGTCAACACGCCGGAATTCCGCGCCCAGGGCGAGAAGCTCGGCTTCGCGCCGGCGTTCCAGCCGGCCACCGATTTCGGCCCGACCATCGCCGCCGACGACCAGCTGCTGGCGCGCGCGATGGAAAAGGCCGGCCTGAGGAAGACCCAGTAAGCGCGGCGCCCCGCCGCGCTCCCGTTGCCCCGAGAGAACCAATGAACCAGATTGCCGAACTGCCGCTGGCCGAACTGCCCGGCCTGGCGGGCCAGCAGATGCGTGCCGCCGCGATCGCCCGGGCCGGGAGCCTGAACGCCGCGTTGGCGCAGGGGCTGCTGCCCGCGCGCGCCAGCGTGTCGCTGTCGGAAGGCCTCGTGCTGGGCCTGCTGCGGCAGGGCGTGACCAAGTACCTGGCGATCTTCGGCCACGGCTCCACCGACCTGGCGGAGGTGCTGCGCGTCTACAGCGAAGCGGGCGTGACCCAGGTCTTCAACTTCCGCAACGAGGTGGAGATGGCCCATGCCGGCACGGCGCTGGCGTGGGTGCATCGCGAGACCTGCGCCGTCGTGACGTCGATCGGCCCGGGCGGGCTGCAGGCGATGGCCGGCTCGCTGGCGGCGGCCAGCAACGGCGTCGGCGTCTACCACATCTACGGTGACGAAACGACGCACGGCGAGGGCTACAACATGCAGCAGATCCCCAAGCCGCTGCAGGGCCTGTACGGCCAGATCACCGCCATGATGGGGCAGTCCTACGTGCTGCACACGCCCGAGGCGCTGCGCGACGCGCTGCGGCGCGGCACCCAGTGCGTGCACCATCCGTACAAGGCCGGCCCGTTCTACCTGCTGCTGCCGCTGAACACGCAGCCCAGGACGATCCAGGACCTCAACCTGGCGTCGCTGCCCGAGCGGCTGCAGGCGCCCAGGGCCGCGATCGGCGATCGCGGGCTGCTGGCGCAGGCGGCGGCGCTGATCGCGCAGTCGCCCAAGATCGTGATGAAGGTCGGTGGCGGCGGGCGCGAGGCGGCCGGCGCGATCCGCGTGCTGGCCGAGCGCATCGGCGCGGCCGTGGTGCTGTCGCCGGGGTCGACCGGCGTGCTGCCGGACGCGCACCCGCAGAACATGCACGTGGGCGGCAGCAAGGGTTCCATCAGCGGCAACTTCGCGATGGAGCGCGGCGAGCTGCTGCTGGTCGTCGGCTCGCGCGGGGTGTGCCAGGCCGACTGCTCCGGCGTCGGCTACCCCGCTGCGCAGCACGTCATCAACATCAATGCCGACCTCGCCGACGCGACCCACTACAACCGCACCCTGGCGCTGACCGGCGACATCACGATGGTGATCGGGCAGCTGCTCGAAGCCATCGGTGAGGCGCCGGACCGCTCGGCCGGGCGGCAGGCCTGGCTGGAGGACTGCGCGCGCGCCAAGCGCGAGTGGAAGTCGTTCCTGGCGCAGCGGCAGTCGATCGCAGGACTGGAGGACCCGGTGTGGCGGCGGCCGGTGCTGACCCAGCCGGCGGCGATCAAGCAGGTATGCGACTTCGCCAAGGCGATCGGGGCCGTGAAGTTCTTCGACGCGGGCGACGTGCAAGCCAACGGCTTCCAGACCGTGGAGGACGACCAGCCGTTCGAGACCTTCACCGAATCGGGCGCGTCGTACATGGGCTTCGCCACCTGCGCGGTGATCGCGTCCGCGCTGGCGGCCAAGCCGCGCTACGCGATCGCGTTCACCGGCGACGGCTCGTTCATGATGAACCCGCAGGCGCTGATCGATGCCGTGCAGCACGGCGCGCGCGGCATGATCGTGATCTTCGACAACCGCCGCATGGCCGCCATCTCCGGCCTGCAGCACGCGCAGTACGGCGTCGACTTCCGCACCAGCGACGGCGTGCCCGTCGACTACGTGCAGCTGGCATCGAGCATCGGCGGCGTCAAGGCGGTGTGGGGCGGCGAGACCGCGGCAGCGCTGCAGGAAGCGCTGCAGGAAGCGCACCGGCACGACGGGCTGTCGCTGGTCCACGTGCCGGTGTACGCCGGCACGGCGCCCGAGGGCGGCCTGGGCGCGTACGGCTCGTGGAACGTCGGCAACTGGTGCGAGGACGTGCAGCGGCGCTACCAGGGCATGGCCATCTGAGGGAACGGCAAGCAATGAAACGCGAAGAGTTCGGTCTGTACCGCCATTACGGCCTGTTCATCGACGGCGCCTGGCGCCCGGCCGCCGGCGGGGCCGTGCGCGAGGTGCTCGATCCGGCCAGCGAGGACATCCTCGGCTGGATCCCGGTGGCGGCGGCGGCGGACCTCGACGCCGCGCTGGCCAGCGCGCAGGCGGGATTCGAGCTGTGGCGGCGGACCTCGCCATGGGACCGCGCCGCCGTGCTGCGCAAGGCCGCCGACCTGATCCGTTCGCGCGAGCAGGAGATCGGCCGGCTGATGTCGCAGGAGACCGGCAAGCCGCTGGCGCAGGCGTGCGGCGAGACCCGCGACGCGGCCGACCAGTTCGAGTGGTACGCCGGCGAGACGCAGCGCATCTACGGCCAGACCATCGAGAGCCGGCTGCCGCAGGTGCGGATGCAGATCCGCCACGAACCGGTCGGCGTCGTCGCCGCCTTCTCGGCCTGGAACTTCCCGGCGCTGCTGCCGTCGCGCAAGATCGGCGCGGCGCTGGGCGCCGGCTGCTCGATCATCGTCAAGCCCGCCAGCGAAGCCGCCGGCAGCTGCATGGCGGTGGTGCAGGCGCTGGCCGACGCGGGCTGCCCGGCTGGCGTGGTGAACGTGGTCACCGGCGATTCGCGTTTCATTTCGGAGTACCTGGTGCGCTCGCCGGCGGTCGCGAAGATCAGCCTGACCGGCTCCAGCGCCGTCGGCCGGCAGCTGCTGCAGCTGGCCGCGGACGGCATCAAGCGCGTTTCGATGGAACTGGGCGGGCATGCGCCGGTGCTGGTGTTCGAGGACGCCGACGTGGCCTACGCGGCCGAGCAGTGCGCCCGCTTCAAGTACCGCAACGCCGGCCAGGTGTGCGCGTCACCTTCGCGCTTCTACGTCCACGAACGCATCTACCCGGCGTTCTGCGACCGGTTCGCGCAGGTGGCCAGGAGCCTGAAGGTCGGATCCGGCCTGGACCCGGCGACCGAGGTCGGCCCGCTGGCGAACCGCCGCGGCCTGGAGCACACGCAGCGGCTGGTGGCCGATGCGCTGGAGCGCGGTTCCAGGCTGCTGGCCGGCGGCGCGCGGCCGGCGCACCTGCCCGGCACCAAGGGCTATTTCTTCGCGCCCACCGCGCTGGCGGACGTGCCGCAGGACGCGCTGATCATGCGGCAGGAGCCGTTCGGCCCGGTGGCGCCGATCGCGCCCTTCGCCACGTTCGACGAAGCGATCGCCCTGGCCAACAGCACGGAGTACGGGCTGGCGTCGTACCTGTTCTCGCAGTCGCTGACGACGGCCACGCTGGCGAGCGAGGCGATCAAGGCCGGCATGGTGGGCATCAACGAACTCGCCATCGCCAGCGCCGAGATGCCGTTCGGCGGCGTCGGCGCCAGCGGGATGGGCCGCGAAGGCGGCCCGCTGGGCATCCGGGACTACCTGGAAGCGAAGTTCGTGAAGACCCGGCTGCTGTGAAAGCGGAGACAACCCAACAGCCGAACGCAGAGGACGCAAAAGGACGCAGAACACGCAGAGGATTCGGGGACAGACGCCAGGCCGAAGTCTTCTTGTTCACTTCTCTGGGGTGTCTTCTGCGTTCTCTGCGGCACCTTGGCGTCCTCTGCGTTCGGCTGTTGGGTTTCCCGCTGCTGGCGCTTCAGGAATTCCGCATCGCCTTGCGGTACTCGCTGGGCGACTGGCCGAAGCGCTGACGGAAGCGCCGGGTGAAATAGGCTTCGTCGGCGAAACCGACGGCGTTCGCCACCTCGAAGATGCGATCCCTGGTGTGCGACAGCAGGTGCTGGGCGCGTTCCATCCGCCGCACCGTCAGCCATTCCACGTACGCCATGCCGGTCTGCTTCTTCAGCAGCTGCGACAGGTAGTTCGGCGACAGGAACGCGGCCTCGGCCACCTCGTTGAGCGAGATGTCGCGCTCCAGGTGCTCGTCGATGAATTTGAGGACCCGGCGCAAGGCATCGGTGCGGCCCTGCATGTAGACGCGGCTGCCCGCCAGCGCCTGCAGCTCCTGCGCGTAACGCTCCACGGTGAAGCCGATCAGCTCCAGCAGGGTGCCCCGGATGCGCTCCATCGTCCCCAGCGTGCGCTGGCGGTGCAGCACCGTCAGCTGCTGCAGCAGCGCCAGCACGTGCTGGAAATCGCGCTCGTCGAAGACGAAGTCGACGTGGCCTTCGTACAGGAAGGGCGTGAGCTCCGGGTACTCCGCGATCGAGGCTTCTTCCATCTCGAGCGGCGACAGGTCGAAGTCGTGCCGCAGGAAGTTGGTGGCGAAGTTGATGACGTAGTAGTCCGGGTTGCCGAGCTCGTGCGCCGCGTAATGCACCCGGTACGGCAGGATGAAGATCAGCGACCGCGCCGGATACCTGCAGCGCTTGCCGCCCAGCACGTGGTGGGCCTCGCCGCTGATGTTGGCCTCGATCTGGAAGAACTCGTGGCGGTGCGGCGTGACCACCGGCGGGCGCACGCTGTGATCGCGGATCTCGAAGTCGAGCCGGTCGGAACGATCCACCATCCGGTAGGTCCGGATCGGCGGCGCCTCGGCGGCGGCGGGAGCAGGGGCGGCGGCCCGTGGCTGCTGGCGGAGGCTGGACTTCATGCGTGCGACAGCGGCAGGGACTGCGGCGGGGCGCTACCGCGCCGGCCGGCCGTAGCGGGCGGTGAACGTGGCCCTGGCCAGCGTGTTGGCGTTGATCATGAAGCCGGCCAGCGCCGCCGTCGCGTCCGGCGGCAGGTCCAGCCGCTCGGTGCCCAGCGCATGGACCGTGAACACGTAGCGGTGCGGCTGGTCGCCCGGCGGCGGGCAGGGGCCGCCCCAGGCCTTCACGCCGTAGTCGATGCGCACGTGGCCGGCGCCCCGCGGCAGGTTGGCGTCGCCTTCGGCGCCGGCATTGCGGGGCAGCTCGGTCGTGCCGGCCGGGATGTTCACCACGCACCAGTGCCACCAGCCGGAGCCGGTCGGGGCATCGGGGTCGTAGCAGGTCACCGCATAGCTCTTGGTGCCCTGCGGCGCGCCGCGCCAGCGCAGCGCCGGGGACTGGTTGTCGCCCGTGCAGCCGAAGCCGTTGAACTCGAAGCTGGCGGGCATCAGCGCATCGGGCTCGAGGTCTGGGCTCATCAGTGTGAAGCCGGTCATCACGCTCTCCTTGCGGTGGGGAAGTCGATCATCCTACGGAACGTCACCGCTGACCAGCCGTCGGGCCGGGCCCGGCGGCTGGCTGCGCCGCCGCGCCCGGGCCGCCCCGGGCGCCGTCGGCCAGCGGCGTGAAGACATGCACCGGCTCGGCCTTGCCCTTGACGGCGATCGCCTCCAGCGGCCGCAGGCCGATCCCGGGCGGCAGCCGCGCCGCCGTGACCGCCGACAGCAGGATGCCGGTGCCGAACGCCTTGTTCGCGCCTTCCAGCCGCGCCGCGACGTTCACCGTGTCGCCCACCGCCGTGTAGGCCAGGCGAATCGAGGAGCCGACGTTGCCGACCACCACCGGTCCGGTGTGCAGGCCGATGCGCATGGCCACCGGCGGCAGCCCGCGCGCGCGCAGCTCGCGCCGCAGCGGTTCCATCGCGGCCTGCATCTCGATGGCGGCCCGCACCGCGTGCTCGGCGTGGCCGTCGTCCGGCAGCGGCGCGCCCCAGAACGCCATGATCGCGTCGCCGATGTACTTGTCGATGGTGCCGTGCCAGCGGTGGATCACGGCGGTCATGGCGTCGAAGTAGGCGGTCAGCAGCTCGACCACCTGCGCCGGGTCGAGCCGTTCCGACAGCGCCGTGAAGTCGGCCAGGTCGGTGAACATCACGGTGACCTCGCGCGCCTCGCCGCCCGGGCGCAGCAGCTCCGGGCGCTCGACGAGCTGCGCCACCACTTCGGGCGGCACGTAGTGCGAGAACAGGCGGCGCACGTGCAGCCCGCGCCGGCGCACCGCCAGGAATTCGACCGTGGCGGCGGCCGCGGCGGCCGCGCCCACCGACAGCATGGGCAGGACCGGCGGCAGCCACACCCGGGCCCGGTCGAACAGCAGCCACGAGCCCGCACCGAGCGCGGCGGCCGTTGCCGCCGCGGCGGCCATGCCGGCGACCGGGTGCGCGGTGACCCGGCTGAGCGCCAGCCCCAGCGCCAGCGCGAGCACGACGGCCAGCGGCCAGGCGCGATCGAGCTCGCGGATGCCGCCGCCGGCGAGCCGGTTGGCCAGCAGCGTGGCCTGGATTTCGACGCCGGGGAAGGCGCTGTCGGGTCCCAGCAGGAACGGCGAGTTGAAGGTGTCGGGTTGCGCCGTGCGCAGTTCGGCGGCGCTGCGCGTGCTGCGGCCGACCAGCACGATCTTGCCGCGGAAGAAGCCGGGCGGCAGCAGGCCGGGCCGCACCGCCTGGTAGTACGAGCGGGTGTCGATCGTGCCGCGCGGGCCCAGGTATTCGATCAGCTCACCGCGCGGCGGCGCCGCGCCGGCGGGTGCCACCGCGCGCGCGAGCGCCTCGGCCATCGTGGCCGCGCCGGCCGGGCGCCGCCGCACCACGTAGTCCGGGTCGGGCTGCACGTGGATGTCGCCGGCGGTGGCGCCGGCCGCCAGCAGCGCATCGAGCGGGCGCACCTGGGTCCACAGCGTCGCGCTGGCGCTGTCGAGCATCTCGCGCGCGCTCGCCAGCACCACCGGCGGCGCGGCCGCGATGGCGTCGGCGAAGGCGGCGTCCTCGCCTGGGGCGCCCGGATCGGCGAACACGATGTCGAAGCCGACCGCCGCGGCGCCGTCGGCCGCCAGCCGCCGCAGCAGCTGGGCATGCAGGCTGCGCGGAAACGGCCACTGCTGTTGCAGTTCCTGGAAGCTCGGCTCGTCCACCGCCAGGATCGTGATCGGCAAGGTGCTGGCGCCCGGCGCGGCCAGCGTCGTGAACAGGTCAAACACCTTGCCCTCGAGCAGTCGCGCCGGCGCCGTGAGCGAGAGCGCCCACCCCAGCACGGCGGCCGCCAGCGCGGCGCCGATGCGCGCGGCGCGTTCGCGCCGGCGGTCCTCAGAAGCGGTAGCGCGCATCGAGCAGCAGCCGCCGCGACTGGCGATCCGATGTGGCGCCCAGCAGGTTGAGCGCCGCGGCGCCGATCACCCAGCGCTTGTCGGCGGTCTCCCAGAAGCCCATGAGGTCCAGGGTCGTGCCGGCCGGGCGCGCCACCAGGTTCTCCGGGTCCTCGAAGCGCCGCCCGCGGTGGACGAGGCGCCCGCTCAGGTAGACGCGGCTCGCGCTGGCGAGCGTCGCGCCCAGCGCCACGGTCGAGCGCGGCAGGTAAGGGATCTGCTTGCCGCCGGCGGTGGCGGCCGCGTCGTCGCTGCTGCTCGTGTCCATCCGCAGCAGCTTCAGGTGCCCGCTGACGTGCGGCGTGAACATGTGGTTCACGGCGAGCGTCGCCGCGCGGACGGTGCCGCGCTGGAACGAGGGCGCCGCCTCGATCAGGTCGGCGGTCGACAGGTTCACCACCTGGGCGTTGCGCAGTTCTTCGAGGAACGGCAGGCTGGGGGTGCGCAGGTCGACGCCGGGCGAGACCGGGTTGGCGACCCGCAGGTGGTCGAGCCGGGTCGCCACGAAGGTGCGCTCGCCGAGCGTGGCCGCCACCTGCGCGACCAGGCGGCGCTGGCGCCCGCCGGCTTCGACCAGCCGGTCTTCCACCGGGATGCCCGCGGTGTGCACCGGATTGAGGGTGCTGACGCTGAGCGGCCGCACCCAGTCCTGGTAGGCGGTGCGCAGCGTCAGGCCAGGACGCGGGCGGACCACGACGCCGAGCCGGGGCGTGACGCTGCGCCCCGTGCCGCGCTGGTCGGCAGTCGCGCGGTCGGCCGCGCCCAGGGCGAGAAAGCCGATGCGGTTCTCGCCGTGCACGTCCTGCGGCAGCCAGTTGGCCGCCAGCGCGGCGTCCAGGCGCAGGTCGGGCCCGAGCTGCCGCTCGCCGGCCAGCGTCAGCGCGGAGAAGCGGCGGCGGATCTCGTTGAAGCCGCTGAACACCATGGTGTCGGGCAGCGCCAGGCCGAACACGTTCAGCTGCACCGGCCCGGCGCCGGCCATCTGGTTGGACTGCCGCTCGCGAACGTGTTCCACGCCGAACGCGAGGCGGCTGTCGCCGTCGGGATCGAAGGTGTGCCGCAGCTGGACGTCGGTGGTGCGCTTGGCGAGCGAGCCGACCAGGCCCAGCGCGCCGGCGCCCAGCTCGTTGGCGAACCGGGATTGCAGGCCGTCGATCCCGGAGCGGTCCGTGCCCGAGCCGAACTTCAGCCAGGTCTGCGCCGTCGGCGACCAGCGGTACGACAGGCCGAAGGTGGCCTGCCGGGTCGTGTTGTCGATCTGCCCGGTGGCCAGCGTGCCGTCGCCGAACAGGTCCGCCGGGCGCTGGCTCGACAGCCGGATGTCGGTCTGCGTCAGGTACAGCAGCGTGCCCAGGCGCTCGGTCGGGCGGGCGCCGATCGCCACCGTGCCGACGCCGGCGCGGCCGTCGAAGGCTTCGCGGGAAAGGCCGAGATCGACCGGCAGCCGCCGCACGGCCGCGCCCTGCGCCTTCGCGAAGAAGGCCACCGGCGTCTCGCCCGGCACGAGCCCGTTCACCGCCAGCGACGGCCCGCGCAGCCGGTAGGCGTCGTGGTCGAAGGTGAAGCCGGCGACGCCGTAGGCGCCGGGCCGCTGCAGCAGCGTCGAGAAGCGCGGGCTGCCGCCGAACGCCAGCGGGTCGGCCAGGAAGCCCTGGAACAGCTCCGAGTTCTTGTTGAACTCGCCCGGGTAGCGGTCGGCGAGGAACAGGTGGCTGCCGCCCCAGTACGGGTACTCGCCCTCGTGCGCCAGCTCGAAGGCCCAGTCCTCCATGCCGAAGAACGCCAGCGAGGCCCCGAGGCTGGCGCGCCCCTGCTGGTCGCTCGCCAGCTGGTTGAGCGACTTCAGGTACGGCATGCGGCGGCCCGCCTCGCGCGCCGCCTGCACCGCCTCGCCGGCGCGGAACAGGTCGGCGTAGACCTGCGCGAGGAACAGCCAGGGCACCGGGTCCTTGTCGTCCAGCGCCGCCGCCTGCCGCAGCGTGACCAGCGCATCCTCGCGCCGCCCGAGCTGCCAGTAGGCGACGGCCGTGTAGGTCCTGGCCCGGGCATAGCGCGGCTCCATGACGCCGGCCCGCAGGAAATCGTCGAGCGCCGCCGCCGGCTCGCCCTGTTTGACGCGCAGCAGCCCGCGTCCGGTGAGCGCCACGTAGTCGGCCGGGTTGTCGGCCAGCGCGGCGTCGAAGGCGGCGCCGGCCGCGCGCAGCGAATGGCGGAAGGTCTCGAGCGTGCCGAGCTCGCCGCGGTAGCCGGGGCCGTGCGGGTTCAACTGCAGCGCACGGTCCAGGGCGGCGCGGGCCGGCACGCTGTCCTCGCGCTCGGTGTGGGCGCTGCCCAGGCCGAACCAGCCGCGGTCGTCGTCGGGCGCGAGCCGCGTGGCCTGGGTGTAGGCCGCGAGCGTGCCTGCCGCGTCGCCCTCGCGCCGTGCGAGCGCGCCGCGTTCCAGCCACAGCACCGCCGGATCGCCCGCCTGCACCGGCGCCAGCGCCTGCGCGCTCGCGCGCAGCCGGCCCGCCAGCAGCAGCACGTGCGCGGCCTGCGCCCGCAACTGCGGCACGCCTGGGAAACGCCGCAGGCCGGCGGCCAGCGTCGACTGCGCTTCGGCGTGCTCGCCGTCGACCGTCTGGACGTCGGCCAGCAGGGCGTAGGCGGCCGGGGGCGCATCGCCGGCGGCGAGCGTCGCGCGCAGCCGCGCGGCAGCCAGGTCGCTGCGCTGCGCCAGGATCTCGCGCGCGGCCTCGAAGGTCGCCACCCAGGCGGCGCCGGCGTGGCCGCGCGCCGCTTCGATCGCCCGCTGCATCGCCGGCAGGTCGCGCCGTGCCAGCGCCGCGCGCGCGTCCGCGAGCGCCGGCGGCACGTCCTGCGGCGGCAGCATGCGCAGCGGATCGGCCGCCAGCGCATTGACCCACTGCACGCGGTCGCGCGGCTGCGACAGCTGGATGCGCACCGGCGGCTTGCCGGCCTCGGCCAGCGCGGCCTGGTTGCTGCCGACGGTGATCTCGCCCTGCGCGTTGGACAGCGTCACGCTGCCGGACAGCACCGTGAGCAGCGTCCGGCCGTCGCGATCGACCTCGATGTCCCAGTCGGTGCCGCGGATGCCGGCGGTCGCCGTCGGCGTGTGCAGCTCGAGCCGGCTGGCCGGCGGGCGGCGCGTCTGCGCCCAGGCGCGACCGATTTCCAGCAGGATCGAGGTGAGCGGGCGGGCCGGGCTGGCGACGGCCTTGACCTGCAGCACCGTGTTCTGGTGCAGCCGCACCTGGGTCTGGTCGGCGAACAGCAGCGCCATGCGCGCGGCTTCGCGGGTGCGCACGAAATCGCCGGCCGCCAGCGGCTGCGCGACCTGGGCCGGCGACCACTGTTCGTGGCCGGCCGGGCGCTGGTCGCCGGCGCCCTGCAGCGTGAGGATTTCGGCGGCGGCGCCGGCCGGTACGGCCGCCGGCGCCGGGGCCGCGGCCAGCAGTCCGGCCGCGAGCAGCCACGGCACCTGTCCGCGGCCGGGATTGAGCTTCATGACTTCTCCTCGGGCCCCTCCAGCCCGGTCCTGCCAACTGCTCCCTGCGCTGGCGCTATTCTGCCGACAAGTGGCGGCCGACGATGCCGGCCAGCTCGAACATCGTCACCTGCGGCTTGCCGAACACCGCCAGCAGCTTGTCGTCGGCATTGATGGCGCGCTTGTTCTGCGCATCCTGCAGCCCGTGGGCCTTGATGTAGTCCCACAGCTTCTTGATCACCTCGGTGCGGGCCACCGGTTCGGCGCCGATCACCGCCGCCAGCTGCGGGCTGGGCTTCAGGCCGGCGCCGGGCTTGCGCGGGGCCTTGGCCGCGGCCTTCTTGGCGGGCGCGGCCTTCTTGGCCGGCGCCTTCTTCGCCGCGCCCTTGGCCGCGGGCGCATAGCGGGCCGCCGGCTCCTTGGCGGCCGGCTTGCCGGGGGCGCCCTTGCGCGGCGGGAATTTCGAGGCCCTGGGCTCGAACTCGAAATTGACCTTGCCGGCTTCGCCGTCCCAGGCGAGGAAGGCCTTGAACGGCCGGCGCGTGCGCATGGAGACGAACTTGTCGAGCAGGTCGGTCTTGCCGCTGGCGAGCAGCTTGGCCATCTGCTCGCGCGCCACCGGCTGCTGCAGGATCACCTTGCCGCTCTTGAAGTCGCAGGACGGCGCCGGCTGCTGCGGCGTGGGCACCGATTTCTCGCAGACGTAGTTGCTGCCAAACTCGAACACGCGCGCGCCGCACTTGGGGCAGGCGCCCAGCGGCTCCTGGCCGCCGAAGTCCACCAGTTCGCCGGTCTCGGCCGGGTTGTCTTCCTTGCCGAAATCGAACTCCAGCTTCCAGTTCCTGTCCTCGTCGCTGTACTTCAGCGCGATTTCCGCCGTGAACGGCCAGCCCGCCTTGGAGCGGAAGCCTTCCAGCGGGCCGATGCGCTTGTCGCGCAGGAACTGCTCCACCTCGTCCTGCTCGAAGGCGCGGCCGGCCGGAATCTTGGTGAACGAGAAGCCGCAGCCTTCGGCGTCGCCCTTGGCCCCGGTGCAGGCGTAGCGGCGGTAGTTCTCCTTGACCACGCCGCCGCAGTTGGGGCAGGGCGTTTGCAGCGTGGCGTAGTCGCCGGGCACGGTGTCGCGGTCGTACTCCTTGGCCTTGCGCACGATGCGCTTGGTCATCTCCGCGATCTCGCGCATGAACTCGTCGCGCGAGAGCTTGCCGTGTTCCATCTGCGCGAGCTTGTATTCCCAGTCGCCGGTGAGCTCGGGGCGCGACAGTTCCTCCACGCCGAGGCCGCGCAGCAGCGTCATCAGCTGGAACGCCTTGGCCGTGGGAATCAGCTCGCGCCCCTCGCGCAGCATGTACTTCTCGTTGATCAGGCCTTCGATGATGGCGGCGCGGGTGGCCGGCGTGCCCAGGCCCTTCTCCTGCATCGCCTCGCGCAGTTCGTCATCCTCGATGAACTTGCCGGCGCCTTCCATCGCGGTGAGCAGCGTGGCTTCGCTGTAACGGGCGGGCGGCCGGGTCTTGAGCCCGCGCGGCTCGACGGTTTCGGCCCGCACCATCTCGCCCGGCTTGACCGGCACCAGGCTCTGGCCCTTGTCCCCTTCCTTGGCCCCTTCGACCTCGGCCGCCGCTTCCTTGCCCCAGATCGCGAGCCAGCCCGGCTTGACCAGCACCTTGCCCTCGGTCTTGAAGCTGTGGCCCACCGCCTGCGAGATGCGGGTCGTCACCAGGAATTCGGCGCTCGGGAAGAACACCGACAGGAAGCGCCGCACGACCAGGTCGTAGAGCCGCTGCTCGGCGTCGGACAGGCCGCTGGGCGCCTGCAGCGTCGGGATGATGGCGAAGTGGTCGCTGACCTTGGCGTTGTCGAAGATGCGCTTGCTCGGCTTGACGTAGCCGTCGTCCATCGCCTGCTGCGCGAACGGCGCCAGGTGCTTCATGCCGCTGCCGGCGAGCATGCCCATGGTGTTGCGCACCACCGGCAGATAGTCCTCCGGCAGGTGGCGCGAGTCGGTCCGCGGATAGGTCAGCGCCTTGTGCCGCTCGTACAGGCTCTGCGCCAGCGCCAGCGTGGTCTTGGCCGAATAGCCGAAGCGGCCGTTGGCTTCGCGCTGCAGCGAGGTCAGGTCGAACAGGCCCGGCGACGCCTGCGTGGTCGGCTTCGATTCTTCGGTGACGGTGGCCGCCTTGCCGCGCACGGCGTCGGCGATCGCCATCGCTTCGCGCTGCGACCAGACGCGGTCGGCCTTCTGCTCGGCATCGTCGGGGTTCTTCTTCCAGTTCGGATCGAACCACTTGGCCTGGTACTCGCCGGCCTCCGCCAGGAAGCTGGCGTGGATCTCCCAGTAGTCGCGGCTGACGAACTTGCGGATCTGCTCCTCGCGCTCCACCACCACCGCCAGCGTCGGCGTCTGCACCCGGCCGACGGTGGTCAGGAAGAAGCCGCCGTCGCGCGAATTGAAGGCGGTCATCGCCCGGGTGCCGTTGATGCCGACCAGCCAGTCCGCCTCGGAGCGCGAGCGGGCGGCGTTGGCCAGGCCCTCCATCTGCTTGTCGCTGCGCAGCTTCTCGAACCCGTCGCGGATCGCCTGCGGGGTCATCGACTGCAGCCACAGCCGGCGCACCGGCTTGTCCAGCGGCTTGGCGCCGCCGGCAAACTGCTGGATCAGCCGGAAGATCAGCTCGCCCTCGCGGCCGGCGTCGCAGGCGTTCACCAGGTCGGCCACGTCCTTGCGCTTGGCGAGCTTCACCACCGCGTTCAGGCGCGACTTGGTCTTGTCGACCGGTTTCAGGTCGAAGTACGGCGGGATCACGGGCAGGTGGGCGAAGCTCCACTTGCCGCGCTTGACGTCGAATTCCTCCGGTGCCTGGATCTCCACCAGGTGGCCGACGGCGCTGGTGACGACGTAGGTGTCGTTCTCGAAGTAGTCGTCGTGCTTGTCGAACTTGCCGGCCACGGGCGTGAGCGCGCGGACGATGTCCTGCGCCACCGAGGGCTTCTCCGCTATGACCAGTGTCTTCGCCATCTTCTTGGTTCCTGCCAGTGCGGCCGCCTTGCGGGCGCCGCCGTCCTTACAATCTGCGCTTCGCACGCGCGTACGCGCGCACGCGCGTACGTGTGCACATTCAAATTAACAGACTTTCACCCATGGCAGAAAAAACCGCCGCCGGCCGCCGGGCCGGCGCTCCCGGGCGCGCCGCCGCGCCCAATGACAGCGCCGGCTCGCGCCGCATCCAGGTCAGGCGTTCCGGGGTGCACGGCAAGGGCGTTTTCGCCGTCCAGCCGATCGCCGAGGGTGAAACGATCATCGAATACGTGGGCGAGGTGATCAGCTGGAAGGAGGCGCAGCGCCGCCATCCGCACGATCCGAAGGATCCCAACCACACCTTTTACTTCCATGTCGACGACAAGCACGTGATCGATGCCAAGCACGGCGGCAATTCCTCGCGCTGGATCAACCACTCGTGCGATCCCAACTGCGAGGCGGACGAGGATGGCGGCCGCGTGTTCATCAAGGCCTTGCGCAACATCGAGGCGGGCGAGGAGCTGAACTACGACTACGGCCTGATCATCGATGAGCGCTACACGCCCAAGCTCAAGGCCGAGTACCCCTGCTGGTGCGGCGCCAAGAACTGCCGCGGGACGCTGCTGGCGCCCAAGCGCGGGCAGCGCAAGTGATTGCCGGCGGGCTCCCGCCCACGGCCGACCCGGCAGCGGCCGCCGGGCCGGTCATGAACAGCTTGGCGCGCGCCGCCGAAGCCATCTGGCAGGCCGTCACGCCGCTGCTGCCCGGTTTCACGGTCGAGGTCGTGCCCGAGCTGGACTCGACCAACAGCGAGCTGATGCGGCGAGCCCGCGCCGGCCGGCTGGAGCCGGTGCTGCTGGTCGCGGCGCGCCAGAGCGCCGGCCGCGGCCGCCTCGGCCGGGCATGGCAGAGCGAGCCGGGCGCCTCCCTGACCTGCTCGCTCGGGCTGCCGCTGGCGCCGGCCGACTGGTCCGGCCTCTCGCTGGCGGTCGGCGTCACGCTGGCCGAGAGCCTGCACCCGGACATCCGGCTGAAGTGGCCCAACGACTTGTGGCTGCAGGACCGCAAGCTGGCCGGCATCCTGATCGAAACGGCTTCCAACGGGCCTGGCACCGGCCGCTCTGCCGTGGTCGGCGTCGGGATCAACCTGGAGCCACCCGCGGCCGCGGACGCGCTCTCGACCCCGCCGGCCGGGCTGCGAGCGCTGGTGCCGGCGATCGACGCCGGCGGGGCCCTGGAACGGATCGCGGCGCCCCTGGTCGGCGGCCTGCTCGCCTTCGAGCGGGCCGGCTTCGCGCCGTTTCGGCCGGGCTTCGAGGCCCGCGACGCGCTGCGCGGCCGCCGCGTCGTCCTGAGCGACGGCCGCGAGGGCCAGGCGCTGGGCACCAACGAGTTCGGCGCCCTGATCGTGCATACTGGCCTGGCCGTGCACACCGTCGTCAGTTCCGAAGTGAGCGTCCGTCCCGCCTGATGCTGCGGCTGCTGGTCCTCGCGCTGCTGCTTGCCAATGCCGGCTACTTCGCGTGGTCGCAGGGGCTGCTGGGCGCATGGGGCCTGGCGCCGATGCAGAACGCCGAGCCGCAGCGCTTGCAGCAGCAGATCCGGCCCGAAGCGGTGCAGATCCTGCGCGAGCCGGAAGCGCGCCGGCCCGAAACCGGTGCCGCCGCCACGGCCGAATGCCTGCTCGCCGGCCCGCTCGACGAGGCGCAATGGGGGCCGGTGAAGACCGCGCTGCAGGCCTGGCCCGCCGGAACCTGGTCGGTCGAGCCGGCGGTGCAGCCGGGCAGCTGGCTCGTCTACATGGGCAAGTACGACAACGGCGAGCAGCTGGCTCGCAAGCGGGCGCAGCTGCGGCAGCTGGGCGTCAGCTTCGAAGCGCTGGCCGACCCCGCGCTCGAACCCGGCCTGGCGCTCGGCCGCTTCGCCAGCGAGGCGGCCGCCAACGCCCGGCTGCAGGCGCTCGCCGAGCAGGGCGTGCGCAGCGCCCGGGTGCTGCAGGAGCATCCCGAAACGCGCGCGCAGCTGCTCAAGCTGGTGGCCGCGCCGCCGCGCCTGGCGGCCGTGCGGCCGCTGCTGTCGGCCATCAAGCTGCGGCCCTGCCGCTGACCCCTCAAGGAGACACGCGATGACCCTCAAGCTCTATTTCGCCCCCGGCGCCTGTTCCTTCGTGCCGCACGCGCTGCTGGAGGCCGCCGGCGCGCCATTCGAGCCGGTGCTGGTGAAGCTGCACAAGGGCGAGCAGCAAGGCCCCGAGTACCGCGCGATCAATCCGCGCGGCCAGGTGCCGGTGCTGGTCGACGGCGACGAGGTGATCACGCAGATCCTGGCGATCGTGACGTGGCTCGACCACCGCTTTCCGCAGTGCGAGTTCCTGCCGCGCGAGCCGTTGGCGCGGGTGCGGGTGCTGGAGACCCTGGCCTGGATGAACAACACCGTGCATCCGACCTTCACGCACGTGTTCATGCCGTTCAAGTTCACCGTCGACCCGCAGGCGCAGGCGGCGATCAAGGCGCACGCCGCGGCGCAATACGGCGCCCTGCTCGGCGAGATCGAGGCGCTGGCCGGGCAGGCGGCCGCCGCCGGCCGGGCGTATCTGGGCGGCGACCGGTTCGGGCCGCTCGACGCCTACGCGCTGACCCTGCTGCGCTGGGGCGGCTTCGCCGGCCACGACCCGCAGGCATGCCCGGTGCTGTGGGCCCATGTGCAGCGGATCGCGCAACTGCCGGCGGTCGCCCGCGCGATCGCGCGCGAGCGCCTGCAGCTGAACGTCTACCAGGCGCCCTGAGCGGCGAGCCCGCTGCGCGGCGCGGCGCCGACGTGCAGCGCGAACCGCACGTTGACCCGGGTGCCCGGTTGCGGCTGGCCCGGATGCGCATCCTCCAGCGTGACTTCGGCGCTGTGCTGGCGCGCGATCTCCAGCACGATCGGCAGTCCCAGCCCCGACCCGTCGACGTTGGTGCCCAGCGCCCGGTAGAACGGCTGGAAGACCAGTTCCCGCTCGGCCGCCGGAATGCCGGGGCCGGAGTCCTCCACCTGCAGCAGCAGCACGTGGCCGAACGGGTCGGCCAGCACCCGTGCCGTGATCACGCCGGGCTGCTGCGCGCTGGAAGGCGTGTAGCTGATGGCGTTGTCCAGCAGGTTGCGGATCATTTCCTTGAGCAGCGTCGGGTTGCCCTCGAGCTGGACGCCGGGCGCGCCGGGCTGGGCGCCGTCGTAGCCGAGGTCGATGTGGCGGTCCATCGTGCGCGGCAGGCAATCGCGCACGGCGTCGATGGTGAGCCGCGCCAGATCGCAGGGCTGGCGCGCGATCATCTGGCCGCCGCTTTCGGCGCGGGCCAGCGCGAGCAGCTGGTTGACGGTGTGCGTGGCGCGCATGCTGGAGCGGCCGATCTGCTTGAGCGACTGCTTCAGCTCCTCGGCGTTCGCCGCCTCGCGCTGCGCCAGGTCGGCCTGCATGCGCAGGCCGGCGAGCGGGGTCTTGAGCTGGTGCGCCGCATCCGCCAGGAAGCGCTTCTGGGTGGCGATCGAATCCTTCAGGCGCGTCAGCAGGTCGTTCACGGAGGAGACCAGGGGCGCCACCTCGAGCGGCACCGTCTTTTCGTCCAGCGGGCTGAGGTCGTCGGGCTTGCGGGCGCGGATGCGCTCCTCCAGTTGCGACAGCGGCTTGATGCCGCGCACCAGCGCCAGCCAGACCAGCAGCACCGCCAGCGGCAGGATGGCGAACTGCGGGAGCATCACGCCCTTGATGATTTCGGTGGCCAGCACCGACCGCTTCTCGCGCGTCTCGGCCACCTGCACCAGCGCCGGCTGCGCGCCGGGCAGGTCCAGCTTCACCCAGGTGTAGGCGACCCGCACCTCGACGCCGCGCACCTCGTCGTCGCGCAGCCGCACCTCGCCCACGTGCGGCGGCTCGTCGTCGGGCGGCAGCGGCAGCTCGCGCTCGCCGGAGAGCAGCTCGCCGCGCGCGCCCAGCACCTGGTAGTACACCATGTCCGAGTCGTCGGCCCGCAGCAGTTCGCGCGCCGGCTGCGGCAGGTTGAACACCACCCGCTGCTGGCTGACGGTGACCAGCTGGGCCAGGGCCTGCACGTTGTATTCCAGCGCCCGGTCGAAGGGCTTGCCGGCGATGCTCTGCGCCACCAGCCAGGTGAGCGCCAGGCTGACCGGCCACAGCAGCAGCAGCGGGGTCAGCATCCAGTCCAGGATTTCCCCGAACAGCGAGCGCTGCTCGCGCTGGAAGATCTTCACGGGCAGCGCTCCGGCACGGTCCGCTGGCGGGGGGGCTGGCTCATGTCAGGACTGGATTTTCTCCAGGCAGTAGCCGAGCCCGCGCACGGTGGCGATGCGGATCGGCCCCTTCTCGATCTTCTTGCGCAGCCGGTGGATGTAGACCTCGATCGCGTTGGTGCTCACCTCCTCGCCCCATTCGCACAGCCGCTCCACCAGCTGGTCCTTGCTGACCAGGCGGCCGGCGCGTTGCAGCAGCACTTCCAGCAAGCCCAGCTCGCGCGCCGACAGCTCGACCATCTTGCCGTCGATGGTGGCGATGCGGCCGGCCTGGTCGTACACCAGCGGGCCGTGCCGGATCGTGCTGCTGGACACGCCCATCCCGCGCCGCGTCAGGGCCCGCACCCGCGCCTCGAGTTCCTGCAGGCTGAAGGGTTTGGCCATGTAGTCGTCGGCGCCGTAGTCCAGCCCCTTGACCCGCTCCTCCACGGCGTCGGCGGCGGTGAGGATCAGGACCGGCAGCGTCGAGCCGCGGCCGCGCAGCTTGCGCAGCACCTCCAGGCCATGCATCCGCGGCAGCCCGAGGTCGAGAATGAGGAGATCGAAGTTGTTGTTGGCGAGCAGGGCGGCGTCGGCCTCGGTGCCGCTGGCCACATGGTCCACGGCGGCGCCCGAGGCGCGCAGGCTGCGCAGCAGGCCGTCGGCGAGAACCTGGTCGTCTTCGGCAATGAGAATGCGCATCGCGGCCTCCCGGCGGGGCGCGCTCCGGCGGCGTCCCCTCGGGAGATTCTAGGCGGCCATCCGCGGACCGCCGACCGGCCGGTCAGCGCGGCGCGGCGTCGCGCGGATCCGTCGCCAGCAGGATGCGCATCAGGTCCTGCAGGTCCTCGCGCACCCGGGCCATGCCGTCCGGCTTGATGGCGAGCGTCTCTTCGTCCATGTAGATCTTGCGATTGAGCTCGATCTGGATGCTGTGCCGGTTTCGCGCCGGATCGCCGTAGCGGCGCAGCAGCTCCACGCCCTTGTACGGGTGGTTGTACGAGACGCTGTAGCCGCGCCCGCGCAGGTGATCGCAGATCAGGTGCGACACGGCCGCCGCGGCGCTGCTGCCGTCGCGGTCGCCGACCACGAAGTCCGGATGGACCAGCCCCGGAAAATTCGTGGCGTGGCTGGCCGAGACGGCCGGCATCGAATGGCAGTTGATGTGGATGCTGTAGCCGTGGCGGCGGTGCGCGGCCTCGATCGCCTGCTGGACCGCCGCGTGGTACGGGCGCCAGCAGCGCTCGATGCGGCGCCGGACCTCGTCGACGGTCAGCTGTCGCTGGTAGACCGGAACGCCTTCGTCGGTGAATTTCCAGATCAGGCCCTTGCCGAGCCGGATCTTCGACAGCATCGCCGGGTCGGTGGCGATCGGCTCGCACCATTCGCCGTCGAGCAGGCTGGTGTCGAGCTCGGTCGTGTCGCGGTTGGCGTCGAGGTAGATGCGCGGGAAGTGCGCCTCGATCCAGGCCGCGCCGAGCGCCGGCGCGAAGTCGTAGATCTTCTCGACGTGGGTGTCCTCGGCCCGGCGCAGCGTTGCCAGGTCGAGGGCGGGCGCGAAGTCGTCCGGGTAGTCGGTGCCGCTATGCGGCGAATCGAGCACCAGCGGCGTGGTGCCGGCGATCCGGCTCACCGTGCCGGCCGCGGACGCGGCGGCCGGCGCGCCGGCCACCGCCTGCAGCGTGGGCTGGAAGCGTTCGTGAATCAATTTGAGTGCAGCGTGCAAGGCAGGAAGGGGCGCGAGGCCCCTGGATCAGTCGAGGAAGACCTTGGCGTAGGCCGCGACCTTCTTCATCTTGGCGATCTCGCGCCCGACCTGCGCGGTGAACGCGTCGGGCGTGGTGCCGGAGGGATACAGGCCCTGGCCGGCCAGGCGCTCGCGCACGGCCGGCTCCTTCAGCGCCTGGACCACCGCCTGCTGCATGCGGTGGACGGCGGCGGCCGGCGTGCCGGTCGGGGCGACCAGGCCGAACCAGGACGGATCGTTGTTGATCGGGTAGCCGAGTTCGGCGTAGGTCGGCACGTCGGGCAGCACGTCGAGGCGGGTGGGCCACGAGACGGCGAGGGCGCGCAGCTTGCCGGACTTGATGTGCGGCAGCGAGGAAGCCACCTGGTCGAAATACACCGCCACCTGGCCGCCGATCACGTCGTTGATGGCCGGACCGGTGCCGCGGTAGGGGATGTGGACCATCGAGGTGCCGGTGCTGCTCTTGAACAGCTCGCCCCACATGTGGCCGATGGTGCCGTTGCCGGGCGTCGCATACGACACGCGGCCCGGATTGGCCTTGAGGTACTTCACCAGGTCGGCGAAGTTCTTGACCGGCAGCGCATTCGCGTTCATCGCCATCAGGCCGGGCGCCTTGACGATTTCCGTCACGCCGACGAAGTCCTTGATCGGGTCGTAGGGCAGCCGGCGATACACCGCCGGGTTCACGCCGTGGGTGGACAGGGTGGCGACGGCAAAGGTCAGGCCATCGGGGTTGGCGCGCGCCGCCTCGGCCATGCCGATGGAGCCGCCGGCGCCGCCGCGGTTGTCGAGGATCACGGGCTGCTTCAGGATGCGCGACAGCGGGTCCTGCAGGCTGCGGGCCGTGATGTCGGTCGCGCCGCCGGGCGGGAACGGAACGATGATGTGCAGGGGCTTGCCGTCCTGGGCGAAGGATATTCCAGGAGCGACAGTCATGGCGGCGATGCCGGTGAGCAGGGAGCGGCGTTGCATTTGGGGGGATTTCCTCTCAGTTACTGCAAAGAGTATTGTATTTGCGGCCACTTGAAAATCGATTGATGGAGCTGATAACATTCCGGCTCGGAATGTTTTAGGGCGAATCCTTGTCCCTGCGCCGCCTCTCGCCGCCGCTGCACCTGCTGCGCTCGTTCTCCGCGGTCGTGCGGTTCGGCAGCGTCTCGCGCGCGGCCGAGGCCCTGCACCTGACGCAGAGCGCCGTCAGCAAGCAGATCAAGGAACTCGAGGCCTGGGTTGGCGTGCCGCTGTTCGGGCGAGCCCGCAAGCGGCTCGCGCTGACCCCGGCCGGCGAACATTACGAGAAGACCGTGCGCGCGCTGCTCGGGCAGCTGGAAGCCGCGACCCTGGAGCTGATCACGAGCGACGAAGGCGCCGGCGTGCTGCACCTGTCGAGCCTGCCCACGTTCGGCGCCAAGTGGCTGATTCCGCGGCTGCCCATGTTCCAGCAGTTGCACCCGCAGATCACGCTGCAGTTCGTGCCCTATGTCCACAGCTACGACTTCGAGCGGCCGGAACTCGATTGCTCCATCCTGTTCGGCGAAGGCCACTGGCCGGGTGCGCAGGCGCACTACCTGACCGGCAAGGACGTGGCGCTGATCGCGCCGCGGCTGGCCACCGCCGCCTGGCGGATCGAGGCGCCCGCCGACGTGGCGCAGCACACGCTGCTGTGGCACGTCACGGTGCCGGAGGCGTGGCAGCGCTGGAGCGAGACCCACGGCGTCGGCGGCCTGGATCCGCTCGCCGGGCCCCAGTTCGACCAGTTCCAGACCATGATCCGCGCGGTGATGGCCGGGATGGGCGTGGCGCTGGTGCCGCGCTGCCTGGTGCAGGACGAGATCACGGCCGGCGTGGTGCGCGAGCCGCTGCCGGGCGGCGGCTATCGCAGCGATCTCGGCTACTGGTTCTGCTATCCCGAGCGGCGCAGCCAGCGCCACGCGCTGGATTGCTTTCGCCGGTGGCTGCTCGGTTGCGCCGACGCGACCGTCGAGCCGGCCGGCGGGCCTCAGGCACTGGCCGGATAGCGCGGCAGCGGCTGGTCGGCGCCGCCGGCATATGCTTCCAGGCCGATCGCGACCACGGTGGCCACCTGCTCGCCGACCTCCAGGCGGAATTCGGCTTCCGCCTGCGCCACCGCGTCGCGGAACGCCTGCAGCCAGGCCAGTCCGGTGGCCGTGAAACAGACCAGCCGGGCCCTGGCGTCCCGCGGATCGGGCTGGCGCGAAACCAGGCCCCAGGCTTCGCACTGGCCCACCAGGTCGCCCATCGCCTGCTTGCTCATGCCGGCGCTGCGTGCCAGCGCCGTGAGGCGCGAGCCTTCCAGCGCGAGGTGGCGGGTGATGTGGATGTGGGCGGCGCTCACCTGGGCGCGGGCGGCCAGGTTGGACAGCGCCAGCGGCACGTCGATGTTGTGAGCCATCAGCGCCAGCACGCGTTCGTCGAAGCGGCGCATGGCGTGGCCGAGCAGGCGGCCCAGGTGCGTGAGGCGCCAGGCGTTGTCCAGGGGAGGATGGGGCACGGCGAGATGGTAAGGCAAACTGACCAAAATATGCGTTTACTTTTTCCAAGGCGAGCCGTTAGAGTACTGGTCAAGCATCCAGGCTGGAAACAAACCCACTGGATGAGACGCACACAACCCGTTGATTCCCAAAGGAGAACACCCATATGGACGCGCAAGTCAAGGGAACCCGCCTCGGCGCCGCCGACACCGAGAAGGCCAAGGCGCTGCAGGCCGCGCTGGCCCAGATCGACAAGCAGTTCGGCAAGGGCACGATCATGCGGCTGGGCGAAGGCGAGAAGCTGGAGGACATCCAGGTGGTTTCGACCGGCTCCCTGGGCCTGGACATCGCGCTCGGTGTCGGCGGCCTGCCGCGCGGCCGGGTGATCGAGATCTACGGCCCCGAATCCTCGGGCAAGACGACGCTGACGCTGCAGGTCATCGCCGAAATGCAGCGCCAGGCCGGCACCTGCGCCTTCATCGACGCCGAGCATGCGTTGGACGTGCAGTACGCGCAGAAGCTGGGCGTCAATCTCTCGGACCTCCTGATCAGCCAGCCTGACACCGGCGAGCAGGCGCTCGAAATCTGCGACAGCCTGGTGCGCTCCGGCGCCGTCGATCTGATCGTGGTCGACTCGGTGGCGGCGCTGACGCCCAAGGCCGAGATCGAAGGCGAGATGGGCGATTCGCTGCCCGGCCTGCAGGCCCGCCTGATGAGCCAGGCGCT
>NZ_DATMHS010000084.1:0-20828 GCF_035554825.1 Ramlibacter sp.
GAAATGGTGATGCCCGGTGACAACGTGACGATCACCGTCAAGCTGATCGCCCCGATCGCCATGGAAGAAGGCCTGCGCTTCGCCATCCGCGAAGGCGGCCGCACCGTCGGCGCCGGCGTCGTCGCCAAGATCATGGAGTAATCAAATGGCCCAACAGAAAATCCGCATCCGCCTCAAGGCCTTCGATTACAAGCTGATCGACCAGTCCGCCGCCGAGATCGTCGACACCGCCAAGCGCACTGGCGCCATCGTCAAGGGCCCGGTGCCCCTGCCGACGCGCATGAAGCGCTTCGACATCCTGCGCTCGCCGCACGTGAACAAGAGCTCGCGCGACCAGTTCGAGATCCGCACCCACCAGCGCCTGATGGACATCGTCGACCCGACCGACAAGACCGTCGACGCGCTGATGAAGCTGGACCTGCCGGCCGGCGTGGACGTCGAGATCAAGCTGCAGTAACCGGCGGCGCGCCGGGGGAGCCCGGCCGCAGGCAAGCACCTGGCCCGCTCTTGGCAGAAATGCCGAGAGCGGGTTATAATTTGCGGCTTCGTCCGTTTGGGCGGAGCTTTTATCAACCTACTTTCGAACACCGGCCGCTCGCGGCGGGGTCAACGCAGAAGCCAATTGCAGCGGCTGCGGCGAAAGCACTGGAGCAAGAACATGAGTCTGAGCACCTCGATGGGGTTGCTGGGCCGCAAGGTGGGCATGATGCGCCTGTTCACCGATGACGGGGACGCCGTTCCTGTCACGGTGGTGGACGTGTCCAACAACCGCGTGACCCAGGTCAAGACCGAAGAGAACGACGGCTACGTGGCCCTGCAGGTCACGTTCGGTGCGCGCAAGGCTTCGCGCGTCACCAAGCCGCAAGCCGGCCACCTCGCCAAGGCGGGTGTGGAAGCCGGTGAAATCATCCAGGAATTCCGCGTGACGGCCGACACCGCCGCCAAGTACGCCGCCGGCGCCGCCGTGCCGGTCGCGGACGTGTTCGCCGTGGGCCAGAAGGTGGACGTGCAGGGCACGAGCATCGGCAAGGGCTACGCCGGCACGATCAAGCGCCACCACATGGGCTCGCAGCGCGCGTCGCACGGCAACAGCCGTTCGCACAACGTGCCCGGCTCGATCGGCATGGCGCAGGACCCGGGCCGCGTGTTCCCGGGCAAGCGCATGACCGGCCACCTCGGCGACGACACCGTCACCACCCAGAATCTCGACGTGATCCGCGTCGACGAAGCCCGCCAGCTGCTGCTGATCCGTGGCGCCATTCCCGGCTCCAAGGGTGGGTTCGTCACCGTGCGTCCGGCGATCAAGGCCAAGGCCGTCGCCGCGCAGCCGAAGGCTGCTTCGAAATAACAGGAGCGAAGTCAAATGCAACTCGAACTCCTGAACGAACAGGGCCAGGCCGCGTCGAAGTTCGACGCCCCCGAGACCGTGTTCGGCCGTGAATACAACGAGGATCTGGTTCACCAGATCGTCGTCGCCTTCCAGGCCAACGCCCGCCAGGGCACCCGGGCCCAGAAGGACCGCCAGCAGGTCAAGCACTCGACCAAGAAGCCGTTCAAGCAGAAGGGCACGGGCCGCGCCCGCGCCGGCATGACCTCGTCGCCGCTGTGGCGCGGGGGCGGCCGCATCTTCCCGAACAGCCCGGAAGAGAACTTCACCCAGAAGATCAACAAGAAGATGTACCGCGCCGGCATGGCGTCCATCTTCTCGCAGCTGGCCCGCGAAGGCCGGCTGGCCGTGGTCGACTCCATCAAGGTGGACTCGCCCAAGACCAAGCAGCTGGCCGCCCGGTTCAAGGCCATGAACCTCGACTCGGTTCTCGTGATCGCCGACGAGGTGGACGAGAACCTGTACCTGGCCTCGCGCAACCTGTCGAACGTGCTCGTCGTCGAGCCGCGTTACGCCGACCCGCTGTCGCTGGTGCACTTCAAGAAGGTGCTCGTCACCAAGGGCGCCATCGACCAGCTCAAGGAGATGTTCGCATGAGCCGCGTCAATCCCACTCCCGCCGCCCGCCAGTTCGATGAGGGCCGGCTGATGCAGGTGCTCGTCGCGCCGGTGGTGTCCGAGAAGGCCACGCACGTGGCCGACAAGAGCAATGCCGTGACCTTCAAGGTCCTGCAGAACGCCACCAAGCCGGAGATCAAGGCCGCCGTCGAACTGATGTTCAAGGTCGAGGTCAAGGGCGTTTCGGTGGTCAACACCAAGGGCAAGACCAAGCGCTTCGGCCGCTCGGTGGGCCGCCGCGACAACGTGCGCAAGGCCTACGTGGTGCTCAAGCCTGGCCAGGAGCTGAACCTCACCGGGGAGGCCGCGTAAATCATGGCAGTCATCAAGATGAAACCGACTTCGCCAGGCCATCGCGGCATGGTGAAGATCTCGCGCGATCACCTGTTCAAGGGTGAGGCGTATGCGCCGCTGCTGGAGCCCCAGTTCCAGAAGTCCGGCCGCAACAACAACGGCCACATCACCACCCGGCACAAGGGCGGCGGCCACAAGCACCACTACCGCGTGGTCGATTTCGTCCGCAACAAGGACGGCATCCCGGCGAAGGTGGAGCGCATCGAGTACGACCCGAACCGCACGGCCCACATCGCCCTGGTGTGCTACGCCGACGGCGAGCGCCGCTACATCATCGCCCCGCGCGGCCTGGAAGTCGGCGCGCAGCTGGTCTCCGGTTCGGAAGCCCCGATCCGCGCCGGCAACACGCTGCCGATCCGCAACATCCCGGTCGGCTCGACGATCCACTGCATCGAGCTCAAGCCCGGCAAGGGCGCGCAGATCGCGCGTTCGGCCGGCACTTCGGCAACGCTGCTGGCCCGCGAAGGCACCTACGCCCAGGTTCGCATGCGCTCCGGTGAAGTGCGCCGCATCCACATCGAGTGCCGCGCGACGATCGGCGAGGTGGCCAACGAAGAGCACAGCCTGCGCCAGCTCGGCAAGGCCGGCGTCAAGCGCCACATGGGCATCCGCCCGACGGTGCGCGGCGTCGTGATGAACCCGGTCGACCACCCGCACGGTGGCGGCGAGGGCAAGACGGGCGAAGGTCGTCACCCGGTCGATCCGTGGGGCAACCTGACCAAGGGCTATCGGACCCGCAACAACAAGCGCACGCAGGTGATGATCGTCGCGCGCCGGAAAAAGTAAGAGGTAGCAAATGACTCGCTCTCTCAAAAAGGGTCCGTTTGTCGACCACCACCTGGTGGCCAAGGCCGACAAGGCCGTGACCACCAAGGACAAGAAGCCGATCAAGACCTGGTCGCGCCGCTCCATGGTCCTGCCCGAGTTCATCGGCCTGACCATCGCCGTGCACAACGGCAAGCAGCACGTGCCGGTCTACATCACCGACCAGATGGTGGGCCACAAGCTGGGCGAATTCGCCCTGACGCGCACCTTCAAGGGTCACCCGGCGGACAAGAAAGTCCAGAAGAAGTGAAGGTGAACCATGTCTGAAACACGTGCAGTCCTCCGCGGCGTGCGCCTCTCGGTCGACAAGGGTCGCCTCGTCGCCGATCTGATCCGCGGCAAGAAAGTCGACCAGGCGCTCAACATCCTGAATTTCACGCAGAAAAAAGCTGCCGTGATCGTCCGGAAGGTGCTGGAGTCCGCCATCGCGAACGCCGAGCACAACGACGGCGCCGACATCGACGAGCTGAAGGTCAAGACCATCTACGTCGAACAGGGCGCGACGCTCAAGCGCTTCACCGCGCGCGCCAAGGGCCGCGGCAACCGCATCAGCAAGCCCACGTGCCATGTGTACGTGACGGTCGGCAACTAAGGCAGGAAGACTATGGGACAGAAAATCCATCCGACCGGCTTCCGCCTCGCCGTCAGCCGCAACTGGGCCAGCCGCTGGTACGCGAACAACCGCGACTTCGCCGGCATGCTGGCCGAGGACATCAAGGTGCGCGAGTACCTGAAGGCCAAGCTGAAGAACGCGGCGGTCTCCCGAGTGCTGATCGAGCGCCCCGCCAAGAACGCCCGCATCACCATCTACTCGGCGCGTCCGGGCGTGGTGATCGGCAAGAAGGGCGAGGACATCGAGAACCTCAAGCGCGAACTGGCGACCCGCCTGGGCGTGCCGGTGGCGGTGAACATCGAGGAAGTGCGCAAGCCCGAAGTCGATGCCCAGCTGATCGCCGACTCGATCACCCAGCAGCTCGAAAAGCGGATCATGTTCCGCCGCGCGATGAAGCGCGCGATGCAGAACGCGATGCGCCTGGGCGCCCAGGGCATCAAGATCATGTCGGCCGGCCGCCTGAACGGCATCGAGATCGCGCGCACCGAGTGGTACCGCGAAGGCCGGGTGCCGCTGCACACGCTGCGCGCCGACATCGACTACGGCTTCTCCGAAGCCAAGACCACCTACGGCGTCATCGGCGTCAAGGTCTGGGTCTACAAGGGTGACACGCTGGGCCGCACCGACGCGCCTTCGCTGGACTCGACGCCGCGCCCCGAGGGCGAAGAGCGCCGCGGCCCGCGTGGTCCGCGCCGTGACGGCGACCGTCGTGGCGGCCCCGGCGGCGATCGCCGTGGCGCCCCGCGCCGCGGTCCCGCCGTCTCCGCCACCGCCGGCAATGTCGCGCCCACCGACGGCAGCGACAAGCCCGCCGAAGCAACGCCAGGTGCCGAAGCACCGAAATCTACCGTTAAGCGCGTGCGCAAAGCAGCCGCGCCGGCAGGCACTCCTGCCGACGGTAAAGGAGAGTAAACATGCTGCAACCCGCTCGCCGGAAATACCGCAAAGAGCAGAAGGGCCGCAACACCGGCATCGCCACCCGGGGCAACTCGGTGGCCTTCGGTGACTTCGGCCTCAAGTGCACGGACCGTGGCCGCCTGACGGCCCGCCAGATCGAAGCCGCGCGTCGCGCGATTTCCCGCCACGTCAAGCGCGGCGGCCGCATCTGGATCCGCGTGTTCCCCGACAAGCCGATCTCGACCAAGCCCGCCGAAGTGCGGATGGGTAACGGCAAGGGCAACCCCGAGTACTACGTGGCCGAGATCCAGCCCGGCAAGGTGGTGTTCGAGATCGTCGGCGTGACCGAGGAACTGGCGCGCGAGGCGTTCCGCCTGGCTGCCGCCAAGCTGCCCCTGCGCACCGCTTTCGTCAGCCGCATGATCGGCGCTTGATTCAGGAGTGATGAGAAATGAAAGCTGCTGAACTGCGCCAGAAAGACGTTGCCGGTCTCGAGAACGAGGTCAAGGAGCTGCAGAAGGCCCACTTCGGCCTGCGCATGCAGAAGGCCACGCAACAGTTGAACAACACCGGCACGCTGCGCGCCACGCGCCGCGACATCGCTCGGGCCAAGACCATCCTGGCCCAGAAGCAGGCCGAAGCGCGCGCCAAAAGCGCCGCCAAGTAAGGATCGACCATGACGGAAGCCAAACCATCCCTCAAGCGCACCCTGGTCGGCAAGGTGGTGAGCGACAAGCGCGCCAAGACCGTGACGGTGCTGGTCGAGCGTCGCGTGAAGCACGAGCTGTACGGCAAGATCGTTGCCAAGTCCAGCAAGTACCACGCGCACGACGAAAAGGGCGAGTTCCACACCGGTGACGTGGTGGAAATCGTCGAGAGCCGTCCGATCTCGAAGACCAAGAACTGGGTCGCGACCCGGCTGATCGAGAAGGCGGCCGAGGTCTGACGACCTCGGGCCCTGCAAGCCTGACGAAAACGGCCCACAATGTGGGCCGTTTTGCTTTTGGGCCGGCGCCGGGCGCGAGCTCGGTGCAGGCGTGGTTCATCGAACTTTAGCGAGGGATTCCATGATCAAGGTTGGAGATGCACTGCCGTCCGTGACGCTGCAGGAATATTCGGAGGTCGAAGGCAATGGCTGCAGCATCGGGCCGAATCCGGTGAAGGTCGCCGACGCCGCCGCCGGCAAGACGATCGCGATCTTCGGGCTGCCCGGCGCGTTCACGCCGACCTGCTCGGCCAAGCATGTGCCGGGCTTCGTGCAGAAGGCCGAGGACTTCAAGCGCGCGGGCGTCGACGAGATCTGGTGCGTCAGCGTGAACGATGCGTTCGTGATGGGCGCCTGGGCCCGCGACCAGCAGGCCACCGGCAAGGTGCGGATGCTGGCCGACGGCAGCGCCGAATTCGCGAAGGCCACCGGCCTGACGCTGGACCTCACCGGCAAGGGCATGGGCCTGCGCAGCACCCGCTACTCGATGCTGGTCAAGGACGGCAGGGTCGCCAGCCTGAACATCGAGGCGCCCGGCAAGTTCGAGGTGAGCGACGCCGACACCATCCTGGCGCAGGCGAAGCAGTAGACCCGCATTAACTGCCCGGCCACCCTCCGCGTGGTTGGCAAGCCGCTGTTTTCCTGAACGCAGAGGACGCAGAGGATTCGCAGGGAACGCAGAGGAGATCTCCGGGTTGTGTCTCTCCGCGTCCTCTGCGTTCAAGATTTTTCGCGCGCTCCGACCACCATCTCAGTCGAGATCGGCCTTGAGGTAGTGCGCGCCCGGAATCGGGTTGTGATAATAGGGCGGGATCTCCTCGAAGCCCAGGTCCTCGTACAGCGCGCGCGCCGACTCCATGTCGCTCAGGGTGTCGAGCAGCACGCTCGCATACCCGCGCACCCGGGCTGCGTCGAGCGCGGCCTCGGCGAGCCGGCGGCCCAGGCCGGTGCCGCGGAACGCCGGCCGCACGTAGAGCCGTTTCATCTCGGCCGCGTTGGGATAGTCGGCCGTGTCCAGCGGACGCAGCGCGCAGCAGCCGGCCACGGCGCCGTCCACCATCGCCAGCAACAGCGCGCCGCGCGGCGCGGCATAGTCGCCGGGCAGGTTCGCCAGTTCCTGGTCGAACTGCTGAAAGCACAGGTCCACGCCCAGGCCGTGGGCATATTCGCGGAAGATGTCGCGCGCGGCGTCGAGCTCGGCTTGCCGGGCCGGTGTCACGAGCTCGACGGCCGGTGTCTGTTGGGTGTCCAAGCGGCTGACCGGAAGCTGAAGGACCTTTCAGTGTAGCGGGGGCGGGCCCCGGTCCCAAGCGCGGCGCAAGCCACTGCGGGCCGGGGAGAGGAACCATGGCTCAGCTGCCGAGCTGCACCAGCCAGGCCACGGCCGCGCCGCAGGCGAGCAGCACGGCCAGGGCACCGAAGCGCGAGGCGGCATCGTCGCGCGATGCGGCCACGGCCGCGGCCACCGCCTTGTCGCCGTGCACCATCGGCCGCACCAGGTCCTCGCCCTTCTTCCAGCGATAGAACAGCACGGCGGCCACGTGCAGGAGCACCAGCGCGACGATCACCCACTGGCCCACGCGCTTGTGGTACCAGGTGGCGGCCAGGCCCTGGGCGCTCGTCACGAACTTGTTCAGCGGCCCGGTGAACGCGCTCTCGTCGTCGCCCACCAGGCCGGTCCCGACCTGCACCAGCAGCAGGGCCAGCATGGCCAGCACCGAGAGCGCGCCGAGCGGATTGTGGCCAAGCAGGCTGTCCGGGTGCAGCTCGCCGCGCAGGTAGGCCGCGATGCGCGCGGGACCCGCAACGAACGACGAGAAGCGCGACCAATGGCCACCGACGACGCCCCACACCAGGCGAAACAGCAGCAGCGTCAGCACCGCGTAGCCGATGCGGGCGTGCCAGTCCAGCTGCGCGCCACCGACATGGCCGGTGATCACGAGGCCGACGACGCACAGCGCCAAGCCCCAGTGGAAGAGGCGGGTGGGCAGATCCCAGACCCGGACGGTGTGCGGCATGTCGGCTCCTCTGGCTGGTGACGGCGAGCATTGTGCTTCGCCGGCGCGCTTTGCGCCGGGATCGGGACAATCCCTAGGAACGGCGGAAACGTCGAACTTTTCGCGCAGCCTCCGATCAGCACCAGTTCATTTGTCACACAGCCGGGAGAACAGCAACAATGAAGATCACCGCCTCGCTCGCCGCCGCCGCCGCCGCGTGCGCATTCGCCGCACCGGCCAGCGCGCAGTTCGCCAAGCCGGAAGACGCCATCAAGTACCGCCAGAGCGCGCTGTCCGTGATGGGCCAGCATTTCGGCCGGCTCGGCGCCATGGCGAGTGGCCGGGCGCCGTTCGACGCCAAGGCGGCCGCCGACAACGCGGACGTGCTGGCCACCGTGTCGAAGCTGCCGTGGGCCGGCTTCGGCCCGGGCACCGACAAGGGCCGCGACACCCGGGCCAAGCCGGAGATCTGGACCGACCAGGCCAAGTTCAAGGAGGCGCAGGACCGGCTGCTGGCCGAGATGCCCAAGCTGATCGCGGCGGCCAAGAGCGGCAGCCTCGACAACCTCAAGAGCGCGTTCGGCCCCGCCTCCCAGGCGTGCAAGAACTGCCACGACAACTTCCGCAAGGAATGAAGGTCGGCGCCTGAGGCCGCACCCTGCGGAGCCGCGCGGCGAGCCGGGCGGCAACGACCGAGCTCGTGCGGCGCGGATCGCCGCGGCGTTGGCTCAGCAGCAGCCGAGCAGCAGGCGCGCCAGCTCGTCGGGCGCGCTGATCATCGGGTCGTGCCCGGTCTTCATCTCGACCACGCGCACCCCGCCGCCGCCGATCCATGCGCCGTTCCAGAAGCGGCTGTCGCGGGCCCGTTGCCGCGCCACCTCGATCGTGGCGAGCGCCGGCTGCGTGCAGCTGACGAACGTGCGCGGGACGGCAGCCACGCGCCCGGGATCGAAGTCCAGCACCGACTGGTAGGTGTGGCCGGGGTGCGGCGTCTGCCGGCGCTTGACCCATTCGGCCTGCCCGGCCGACAGGCCGAACTCCGACGGGTCCGGCGCCGGAATGCTGAAGTCGGGCGCGGCCTGCGCGGCCGCCAGCCGCGATTCGCGGGTGGCGCTGGCATGGGTGCTGCTCCAGCTTTCGCCCGGCTTGGGCAGCACGGCATCGACATAGACGAGGTGGCGCAGGCGCGCGGGCATGCGGTCGGCGATGGCGGTGCCGATCATGCCGCCGTACGAATGCACCACCAGCACCGGCTGCTGCATCTCTTCCATCTCGATGGCATTGGAGACGTCCGTGATGTGCGTCTCCAGCGTGATCGCCGGCGTCATGAGGTGGGCGCGCTCGCCCAGCCCGGTGAGCGTCACCGCGTGCGCGCGGTGGCCGGCCCGATGCAGGGCCGGCAGCACGTCGCGCCAGCACCAGCCGCCGTGCCAGGCGCCATGGACGAGAACGAAGTCGGCCATTCAGATCACCTTCTGCCGTTTCAGTTGCGACAGCCGATCATCGCTGCAATCGAGCAGCGCCCGCAACACCTGCTCGGTGTGCTCGCCCAGCAGCGGTGGCGGCCGCTCGGTGCGTACCGGCGTGGCGCTCAACTTGATCGGGCTGGACACCAGCCTGAGGTCGGGCTGCAGCGGATGCTGCCAATGCGTGACCATGGCCCGCGCGTCGACCTGGGGATCGCCGAACACCTCGTCGAGGTTGTTGATCGCGCCGCACGGCACCTTGGCCTGCTCCAGCGCCGCCAGCCACTGCGCCTTCGGCCGCGTCTTCATCACCTCGGCCAGCATCGGCACCAGCTCGCCCCGATTGCGCACGCGGTCCTGGTTCTTCGCGAAGCGCGGATCGACCGCCAGCTCGGGCCGGCCCGCGACGTCGCAGAACTTGGCGTACTGGCTGTCGTTGCCGACCGCCAGGATGATGTGGTCCTTGTGCCCGTCGGCGGCGGGCGCCACCTCGAACACCTGGTACGGCACGATGTTCTGGTGCGCGTTGCCGGCGCGGCCCGGCGCCTTGCCGCTCACCAGGTAGTTGGCACCGAGGTTGGCCAGCATCGCCACCTGCGTGTCGAGCAAGGCCATGTCGACGTACTGGCCCTGTCCGGTGCGCTCGGCGTGGCGCAGGGCGGCGAGGATCGCCACGCTCGCATACATGCCGGTGAAGAGGTCGGCCACGGCGACCCCGACCTTCTGCGGTCCCCCGCCGAGGTCGTCGCGCTCGCCGGTGACGCTCATGAGGCCGCCCATGCCCTGGATGGCGTAGTCGTAGCCGGCACGCTCGCGGTAGGGGCCGGTCTGACCGAAGCCGGTGATGCTGCAGTACACCAGGCGGGGATGGATCGCCGCCAGCGACGCGTAGTCGAGGCCGTAGCGAGCCATGTCGCCGACCTTGAAGTTCTCGATGAAGACGTCGCAGCGCTGCGCCAGCTCGCGAATCAGCGCCTGCCCCTCGGGCCGGGCGATGTCGCACGTGACCGAGCGCTTGTTGCGGTTGGTGCCGAGGTAGTACGCCGCTTCCGCCGTGTCGCGCCCTTCGGCGTCGCGCAGGAACGGCGGGCCCCAGGTGCGGGTGTCGTCGCCGGTCCCGGGCCGCTCGATCTTGATCACGTCGGCGCCGAGGTCGGCGAGGGTCTGGGTGCACCAGGGGCCCGCCAGGACGCGGGAGAGGTCGAGAACGCGGATACCGGCCAGTGAAGTCATCGCAGCATTGTCGGGGAAACCGATAATCGCCCGATGTTCCAACTGTTGACCATGGCCGTGCTGGCCGGGGCCGCCGCGCTGGGCGGCTGCAGCCCGGCCCTCGACTGGCGCGAGGTGCGGGTCGAGTCCACGCCGCTCAAGGCCATGATGCCGTGCAAGCCGGAGCAGGAGACCCGGCCGGTGACCATGGCCGGCCGGTGGGTCGACCTGCACGCGCTCGTGTGCCGCGCCGAGGACAGCACGTTCGCGCTGCTGTCCGGCGACGTCGGCGGCGCCGCCGACGCCGCCGCGGCCTTGCAGCAATGGAAGGCGGCCAGCCTGGCGGGCCTGCACGGCGCCAGCGTGCACGAGCGCCGGTTCCACCCGCCGGGCGGGCTGGACCTGCCGCAGTCGGTGCAGGTGGTGGCCGCCGGCACCCGTCCCGACGGCAGCAAGGTGGAGAGCCAGGCGGCCTATTTCGCGCGCGGCAGCCAGGTGTTCCAGGCCGTGATCTACACGCCCAGGCTGCGCCCCGAACTGGCCGATCCGTTCTTCGCCGGGCTCAGGTTCGAATGAGCCTGCTTGCCCGCGGCAACGCCATCGTCGTCTTCCTGGCCTTCGCGTTCGCCTACTTCTTCTCGGCGCTGCTGCGTGCCGTCACCGCCACGCTCTCGCCCACGCTGACCGCGCAGTTCCACCTCGACGCCGGCGACCTCGGCTTGCTGGCGGGCGGCTTCTTCCTCGGCTTCGCCGCCACCCAGCTGCCGCTGGGCACCTGGCTGGACCGCCACGGGCCGAAGAAGGTGATCCTCGCGTTCCTGCTGCTGGCCGTGGCCGGCTGCCTCGCGTTTTCGGCGGCGACCAGCTTCTGGGGCCTGCTGGCGGCCCGGGTGCTGTGCGGGATCGGCGTGAGCGCCTGCCTGATGGCGCCGCTGACCGGCTTTCGCCGCTGGCTGACGCCGGCGGCCCAGTTGCGCGCCAACTCCTGGATGCTGATGACGGGCTCCTTCGGCATGCTGGCATCGACCCTGCCAGTGCAGTGGCTGATGCCGGTGCTGGGCTGGCGCCCGCTGTTCTGGGGACTGGCGATCGCCGTCGCCGTGTCGATGGCGCTGATCGCCTGGACCGTGCCGGCGTGGCAGACCGCGCCGGCAGCGCCACCTGGCGCGCCGCGCGGCGGCTATGCGCAGGTCTGGGCTCATCCCGCCTTCCGGCGGCTGGCGCCCCTCGGCTTCTTCGGGTACGGCGGGATGATCGCGATCCAGACGCTGTGGGCCGGACCGTGGATGGTGCGGGTGGCGGGTTACACGCCGCTGCAGTCGGCGACCGGCCTGTTCATCATCAACAGCCTGATGCTGTGCACCTTCCTCGCCTGGGGCCTGGTCACGCCGTGGCTGGTGCGGCGCGGCGTCAGCACCAACCGGCTGATCGCCGTCGGCATGCCGCTCAGTTTCATCGTGCTGGCAGGGATCATCCTCGCCGGCCCCGCCGCGGGCGCGTTCGCCTGGGCCCTGTTCTGCATGTCGTCCACCTTCCTGGCGCTGGCGCAGCCGGCGGTGGCCCTGGTGTTCCCGCAGGCGCTCGCCGGTCGCGCGCTCTCGGCCTACAACCTGGTGGTGTTCGCCGGCGTGTTCGCCGTGCAGTGGGGCATCGGGTTGCTGGTCGATGCGCTGGCCGCGTTCGGCTTCGGCGCGACGGCCTCGTTCCGTGGCGCGATGGCCGCATTCCTCGCGTCCTGCCTGCTGTCCTACGGGTTTTTCATTCGCGCGGCGGATAATTCGGATCGATGAACGGGATCCTGATCATTGCCCACGCGCCGCTGGCCCATGCCCTGCGCAGCTGTGCGGTCCATGTGTTTCCCGATTGCGAGGAGGCGCTCGCCGCCATCGACGTCCAGCCCAACCTGCCGCCCGAAGAGACCCTGGCCACCGCCCGCATCGCGATGGAGCAGCTCACGCGCTCCGGCCGCAACCAGACGGTGCTGGTCCTCACCGACATGTTCGGCGCCACGCCCAGCAACGTGGCCCAGAAGCTGGTGGACGGCGTCACCTCCCGTCTCATCACCGGCGTGAATCTGCCGATGCTGCTGCGCAGCGTGAGCTACCGACACGAGCCGCTGGAGGCGCTGGTGTCGCGCGCGGTGGTCGGCGGCACCCAGGGCGTGATGCAGGTCGCGATGACCGCTCCGCAGAACCAGGCGCGACGAACCCATGACCACGAGCACGACGACCATCAACAATAAGCTGGGCCTGCACGCGCGGGCCTCCGCCAAGCTGACCAAGCTGGCCGGCAGCTATCCCTGCCAGGTGTGGCTCAGCCGCGGCGATCGCCGCGTCAACGGCAAGAGCATCATGGGCGTGATGATGCTGGCCGCCGGCATGGGCAGCGAGATCACCATCGAGACCGTCGGCGAGCAGGAGCAGGAGGCGCTGGACGCGCTGCTGGCGCTGATCGCCGACAAGTTCGGAGAGGGCGAGTGAGCTTCGCCGTCCACGGCCTGCCCGTCGCGCGCGGCGTCGCCATCGGCCGCGCGGTGCTGATGGCGTCCAGCCGCGTCGACGTGGCCCACTACTTCGTCGAGCCGGACCAGGTGGCGGCGGAAATCGAACGGGTCCGGGCCGGACGCAACGCGGTGATCGAGGAGATCAAGCGGCTGCAGACCACCATCGCGCAGATGGGGCCCAAGGAGGCGCCGCACGAACTGGGCGCGCTGCTGGACGTGCACCTGATGCTGCTGCAGGACGAGGAGCTGATCAGCGGCGTCAAGCACTGGATCACCGACCGCCTGTACAACGCCGAATGGGCGCTCACCACCCAGCTCGAACTGCTGTCGCGCCAGTTCGACGAGATGGAGGACGAGTACCTGCGCGAGCGCAAGGCCGACCTCGAGCAGGTGGCCGAGCGGATCCTGCGCTACATGAAGGGCGTGGCCACGCCGGGCACGCCGTCCGGCGCCGCCCGCCGCCGGACGGCGCAGGACCTGCTGCTCGACGACAGCGTCGACGTACCGCTGGTGATCATCGCCCACGACCTGTCGCCGGCCGACATGCTGCAGTTCAAGCAGAGCGTGTTCGCCGGCTTCGTCACCGACGTCGGCGGCCGCAACTCGCACACCGCGATCGTCGCGCGCAGCATGGACATTCCGGCCGTGGTGGGCGCCCGCGGCGCCAGCCAGCTGGTGCGGCAGGACGACTGGGTGATCATCGACGGCGATGCCGGCGTGATGATCGTCGACCCCTCGCCGATCATCCTGGCGGAATACGGCTTCAAGCAACGCCAGGGCGAGCTCGAACGCGGCCGGCTGGCGCGGCTGCGTCACACTCCCGCCGTCACGATCGACGGCCAGAAGATCGAGCTGCTGGCCAACATCGAGCTGCCCGACGATGCGCCGGCGGCGCTGCAGGCGGGCGCCGCCGGCGTCGGGCTGTTCCGCAGCGAATTCCTCTTCATGGGCCGGCGTGGCCGGCTGCCCGACGAGGAGGAGCAGTACGCCGCCTACCGGCGCGCGGTGGAAGGCATGCAGGGCCTGCCGGTGACGATCCGCACCATGGACGTCGGCGCCGACAAGCCGCTGGACGACGGCGTGCGCGAGGAAAGCCACCTGAATCCGGCGCTGGGGCTGCGCGCGATTCGCCTGAGCCTGGCCGATCCGGCGACCTTCCTGATCCAGCTGCGCGCGATCCTGCGCGCCGCGGTCCACGGGCCGGTGAACATGCTGATCCCGATGCTGGCGCACGCCAGCGAGATCCGGCAGACGCTGGCGCTGGTCGCCGCCGCGCGCGCCGACCTCGAGCACCGGGGCATCCCGCACGGGCCCACCAGGCTCGGCGCCATGATCGAGATTCCGGCGGCGGCGCTGACGCTCAACGTCTTCCTGAAGTACTTCGATTTCCTGTCGATCGGCACCAACGACCTGATCCAGTACACGCTGGCGATCGACCGCGCCGACGAATCGGTGGCGCACCTGTATGACCCGCTGCATCCGGCGGTGCTGCGGCTGGTCGCCGACACCATCGCGCAGTGCAACGCGCACGGCAAGAGCGTGAGCGTGTGCGGGGAGATGGCGGGCGACACCACGGTCACCAAGCTGATGCTGGGCCTGGGCCTGCGCAGCTTCTCCATGCACCCGGCGCAGATCCTGGCCGTCAAGCAGGAGGTGCTGCGCGCCGACACCGCCCGCCTCGCGCCGTGGGCGCGCCAGGTCATCGAGGCCGAAGATCCGGCCTCGCTGCTCGGGAGCTGAGCCCGGGCGCGCCCGGACACGCGCGCCAGGTCGCGGCGCGTGTTCGAATCGTCACGCCGCCCGGCGGGCCTCACCGGCCCGCGTGCCGGCCACGGCCGCCCCGATGATCAGCACCGCCGCGGCCGCGATGCTCGCGGTGAGCGGCTGGCCCGTCGCCAGCAGCAGCAGGAAGGTCGAAGCCAGCGGCGTGAGGTAGCTGAGGATCCCGATCTGGCGCGGGTCGCCGAGCTTGAGCGCCTTGTCCCAGAGAAAGAAGGCGGCGCCCAGCGGACCCAGGCCCATCGCCAGCACCAGCAGCCAGTCGCGCGGCTGCAGCGCGGCCGGCGGCTCCAGCACCCAGTGGCAGGCCAGCGAGAGCAGGCCGGAGACCAGTCCGAACAGGCCGATGGCGGCGGTCGGGAACGACGGCACCCGGCGCGTCAGCAGCGAATAGCTGGACCAGACGAACGCGGAAGCCAGCGCCGGCAGGTAGCCCCACGACCAGCCGCCGCCGACCGCCCGGGCCGAGCCGAGGATGGCGATCGCCGCGCCGCCGAAGCCCGCCAGCGCGGCCAGGGCGTGCAGCGGGCGCAGCCGCATGCCGGGGAGCAGCACCGGCGCCAGCACGACGATCAGCAGCGGCCACAGGTAGTTGACGAGGTTGGCCTCGACCGCCGGCGCATGGCGCAGCCCGATGAACAGCAGCAGGTGGTAGCCGAACAGGCCATACAGCCCGAGGCCGAGCGTCGGCAGCGGCACGCGCCAGTGCCGGGCGAGCGGCCACGAGGGGAGGCTGCCGATCGCCAGGGCGAGCCCGGTCAGCAGGAACGGCGGCAGGTGGCGCAGCGCGACGCCGAGCGAAGCCAGCGTCGCCCACAGGGCGATGGCCCCGAGGGCATAGGCGTTGGCGGGCAGGCGCATGGACCCGAGCTTACCGGGCCGGCGGCGGTCGGCGCGGCGTGGCAGCCGCCATGGCGGCCGCGTGGCGGGGCCCGGCCGCCGCCGCCGCCTCGGCTGTCGCCCGTCCCTTCCCTAGCCGGGCAGAACGCCGGCGGCGTGCGCCTGCTGGTCGGCGTGGTAGCTGGAGCGCACCATCGCGCCGACGGCGGCGTGGCTGAAGCCCATCTCGTAGGCCTTGGCCTCGAACATCTTGAAGGTGTCGGGATGGACGTAGCGGCGCACCGGCAGGTGCGAGGTCGAGGGCGCGAGGTACTGGCCGATGGTGAGCATCTCGATGCCGTGCGCGCGCATGTCGCGCATGACGTCCAGGATTTCCTCGTCCGTTTCGCCCAGGCCCACCATCAGGCCGCTCTTGGTGGGCACGCCGGGATGCAGCGCCTTGAACTTCTTCAGCAGGTTGAGGCTGAACTGGTAATCGCTGCCGGGGCGCGCCTCGCGGTACAGGCGCGGCACGGTTTCGAGGTTGTGGTTCATCACGTCCGGCGGCGCCGCCGTGAGGATCTGCAGCGCCCGGTCGTCGCGGCCGCGGAAGTCGGGCGTCAGGACCTCGATCCGGGTGTCGGGCGAGAGTTCTCGCACCTTGCGGATGCAGTCGACGAAGTGCTGGGCGCCGCCGTCGCGCAGGTCGTCGCGGTCGACCGAGGTGATCACCACGTAGCGCAGCTTGAGGCGCGCGATGGCGCGGGCCAGGTTCCCGGGCTCGTCCGGGTCGAGCGCGTCCGGGCGGCCGTGGCCGACGTCGCAGAACGGGCAGCGGCGCGTGCACTTGTCGCCCATGATCATGAAGGTCGCCGTGCCCTTGCCGAAACACTCGCCGATGTTGGGGCACGAGGCCTCCTCGCACACCGTGTTCAGCTTGGCCTCGCGCAGGATCTGCTTGATCTCGTAGAAGCGGGTGGTCGGCGAGCCGGCCCGCACCCGGATCCATTCCGGCTTTCTCAGCACCTCGCCGGGCTGGACCTTGACCGGAATGCGCGAGAGCTTGGCGGCGGCCTTCTGCTTGGCCTCGGCGCGATAGTTCTCGGGGGATTGCGCCTCGCGCACGACGTCGTTCGACATGGGGAGATGTTCCTTCAGGGCGCGAGCAGCGCGCTCAGCTTCTGGCCAAGCACCTCGGCCGCCTCGTTCCAGGTGGTGGTGACGCCGATTGTAGAAAGGTCGACCGTGCGCAAGCCCGCATACCCACAGGGGTTGATGCGTCGGAACGGTTCCAGGTCCATCGCCACGTTGAGCGCCACGCCGTGGTAGGTGCAGTGCCGGCTCACCTTCACGCCGAGCGCGGCGATCTTGCCCAGGCCGGCGAAGGAGGGGCCGGCGGACCCGGGCCGCGGCGCGGGCAGCCCCAGGTGCGACCCCGGAGCGTCGAGCCGCACGTAGATGCCGGGCGCGCCGCCGACCCGGTGGCCGGTGACGCCGTAGTGCGCCAGCGTGCGGACCACGGCTTCCTCGAGCCGGTACACGTACTCCTTGACGAAGTAGCCGGCGCGCTGCAGATCGACCAGCGGATACGCCACCACCTGGCCGGGCCCGTGGTAGGTCACCTGGCCGCCGCGGTTGGTGGCGACGACCGGAATCGCGCCGGGCGCCAGCAGATGATCGGGGCGGCCGGCGACGCCCTGGGTGAACACGGGCGGATGTTCGCAGAGCCAGAGCTCGTCGGGCGTGGCGGGCGTGCGGGCGGCGGTGAACGCCTGCATCGCCGCGTACGCCGCCGGGTAGTCGACGCGGCCGCGCAGCTGCGCCTGCATGGCGCTACAGGACGATCTTGACCATCGGGTGGGTCGACAGCGTGCGGTACAGCTCGTCGAGCTGCTCGCGGCTGGTGGCCGTGATGGTGATCGTGATGCCCAGGTAGTTGCCGGCCTTGCTGTCGCGCAGCTCGACGCTGGCGGGGTCGAAGGCCGGATCGAAGCGCCGGGCGATCGCCGTCACGGCCTCCACGAACCCGTCGACCTTCGCCCCCATCACCTTGATGGGGAAGCGGGACGGGTAGTCGATCAGCGATTCGGCCGGGGCCTGCCCGGGCGCGGGAAACGGAGTTGGCATAGGTCAGGAGTTTTGCTTGGCACGCTGGTAGCCCGCGTACAACCGGTCGTAGATGGGGCCGGGCCGGCCGTTTCCAACCGCCTTGTCATCCAGCCGCGTGATCGGCAGCACTTCCTTGGTCGCGCTCGACAGCATCAGCTCGTCGGCGGCCAGCACTTCCTCGCGGCTGATGCGCCGCAGCTCGAACGGAATGCCGGCCTCGCGGCACAGCGTTTCGATCAGGCCGAAGCGGATGCCTTCCAGCACCAGGTTGTCCCGCGGCACGCCCAGCACCTTGCCGTCCTTGACGACCCACACGTTCGATGCGGCCGCCTCACTCAGGAAGCCGTCGCGGAACATCACCGTCTCGTACGCGCCGACATCGGCGCTCAGCTGCCGCGCGAACACGGCGCCGGCCAGGCTGATGCTCTTGATGTGCGCCTTCTTCCAGCGGAAGTCGTCGGCGGTGACGCAGGCGATGCCTTCGCTGCGGTCGCGCTCGGCCGGCGGACTCATGCGGTTGACGAAGGCGAACACCGTCGGCTCCAGCCCCGGGATCATCACGTGGTCGCGCATCGCGACCCCGCGCGTCACCTGGATGTAGATCAGCTGGTCGCCGGCTTCGGGGCGCGAGCCGATCGAGCGGGCGTACTCGCCGACCAGCCGCTGCACCAGTTCGAGCCATTGCTCGCGCGTCTTCGGATTGGCGATGCGCAGCTCGCCGAGGCTGCGGTCGAGGCGGGCCATGTGCTCGGCGAAGCGGAACGGGCGGCCGCCGTAGACCGGGGCGACTTCGTACACGCCGTCGCCGAAGATGAAGCCGCGGTCCATCACGCTGATCTTCGCGTTGGGGAGCGTCGTGTACTCGCCGTTGAGATAGCAGGGCAGGGGGGGCAGATCGGAGGGATTCATGGCCGCCGATTGTCCTCTTCCTTGCCTGCGGCCCGCCGATCGTGCCCGGCGGCGACCGCATAGCCTGACGGTTTGGTCAGATTGATGGGGAGTGCGCCGGGTTTCTACTTATAATCAGGAGCTTTGTGAAATTTCAGGGCCGCACAGTGGAGTCCAAGAAGAGAGTCGCTCCGCTGCCTGAAACCACCGACGAAGCGCCCCCGTTCAAGCCGCTGAGCGCCGAAGAGGCGCAACGCCTGCGCGAGCGCAACCCCCCGGTTTCCCCGTGGTGGGTCGTGGCGGGGCAGGCCGTGGTGGGGCTCCTGGTGGCGCTGGGCGCCTGGGCCGTCACGGGGAGGCAAAACGTCGGATGGTCCGCTGGATATGGCGCCTTGGCCGTGGTGATCCCCGCGGCCATTTTTGCGCGGGGGCTGACCGGGCGTTTCGCCTCGCTGAATGCGGGCACCGCGGCCTTCGGGTTCATGGTGTGGGAGATGGTCAAGATCGCGACGTCGATCGCCCTGATGGCGGCGGCGCCGCGGCTGGTGGCGGGATTGAGCTGGCCCGCCCTGCTGGTCGGCCTCGTGCTGACGATGAAGGTGTACTGGGTCGCGTTGGCGTACGCGCCCCGGAAACGGCAATAACTGGATTGAGCTGAAGAAACATGGCTGCTGAACAAGCTGTTGCACACGGTGCGGAACACGGGCCCACCGCCGGCGAATACATCGTCCACCACCTGACGCACCTGCAGAACCACAAGGCCGGCAACGTCGTCGACTTCACGGTCTTCAACTTCGATTCGCTGTTCTTCGCGATCCTGCTGGGCGCGCTCGGCTGCTTCTTCATGTGGCGCGCGGCGCGCAAGGCGACGCCCGGCGTGCCCGGCCGGTTCCAGGCCGCGGTCGAAATCCTGGTGGAGATGGTCGACTCGCAGGCCAAGGGCATCGTCCACAACGCCCAGAGCCGCAAATTCGTCGCGCCGCTGGCGCTGGTGGTGTTCATCTGGATCTTCCTGCTGAACGCGATGGACCTGCTGCCGGTCGACCTGCTGCCCTGGATCTGGCAGAAGATCTCCGGCGCCGCCGGCCACGATCCGGAGCACGCCTACCTGCGCGTCGTGCCCACCGCCGACCTGTCGATCACCATGGGCCTGTCGGCCTCCGTGCTGCTGATCTGCCTGTTCTACAACATCAAGATCAAGGGCCTGGGCGGCTGGGTGCACGAACTGTTCAACGCGCCGTTCGGCTCCCATCCGCTGCTGTGGATTCCGAACTTCGCGATGCAGATCATCGAGTTCGTCGCCAAGACCGTCTCCCACGGCATGCGACTGTTCGGCAACATGTATGCCGGCGAGCTGATCTTCCTGCTGATCGCCCTGATGGGCGGCGCCTGGTCCGTTTCCGCCACCGGCATCGGCCTGGCGATCGGTCACATCGTCGCCGGCACCGCCTGGGCCATCTTCCACATCCTGATCATCACGCTGCAGGCGTTCGTGTTCATGATGCTGGCGCTGGTCTACCTCGGCCAGGCCCACGACTCGCACTGATTACCTGGCAGTTCGTTTTCCTCTTTCCGTTTTTCCCCTTTCATTCAACCAACCACAGTCCCCTTAGGAGCAATCATGGAAGTTATCAGCTTTGTCGCACTGGCCGCCGGCCTGATCATCGGTCTGGGCGCCATCGGCGCTTGCATCGGCATCGGCATCATGGGCAGCAAGTACCTCGAATCCGCCGCCCGCCAGCCCGAGCTGATGAACGAGCTGCAGACCAAGATGTTCCTGCTGGCCGGCCTGATCGACGCGGCGTTCATCATCGGCACGGGTATCGCGCTGTGGTTCGCCACCGCCAACCCGTTCCTGGGCCAGATCGCGAACCTGCCGAAGTAAGTAGCGCTGGGACCAGCGTTCAGCAACCTCGTGCCTGGGCGGTGCGTTGACCGCGCCGCGGGGCGAAGGATGAAAAAGTGAGCATTACCGGTACCCTGATCATTCAGATGATCGTGTTCCTGATCCTGGTCGGGTTCACGATGAAGTATGTCTGGCCGCCGATCGCCGCCGCCCTCGATGAGCGGGCCCGCAAGATCGCCGAGGGCCTGGCTGCCGCCGACAAGGCGAAGTCCGAGCTCACGCAGGCCAACCAGCGGGTGGAAGCCGAGCTGGCCAAGACCCGCCAGGAAACCGCTTCGCAGCTGGCCGACGCCGAGCGCCGCGCCCAGGCGATCGTGGAGGAGGCCAAGGGCCGCGCGACCGAAGAGGGCAACAAGATCATTGCCGCCGCCCGCGCGGAAGCCGAGCAGCAGGCCGTCAAGGCCCGCGAAGCCCTGCGCGAGCAGGTGGCGGCCCTGGCCGTGCGCGGCGCCGAGCAGATCCTGCGCAAGG
>NZ_DATMHS010000085.1:0-4104 GCF_035554825.1 Ramlibacter sp.
GGCCGGCCCTGCTGGAAGACTTCATCCTGCGCGAGAAGCTCACCCACTTCGACCATGAGCGCATCCCCGAGCGCATCGTGCACGCGCGCGGCTCCGGCGCCCATGGCTTCTTCGAGTGCTACGAGCCGCTGACGGATCTGACCAAGGCGGCGCCGTTCAACGAGGCGGGCAAGGTGACGCCGGTGTTCGTGCGCTTTTCCACCGTGCAGGGCGAGCGCGGCTCCAAGGACACCGCGCGCGACGTGCGCGGCTTCGCGGTGAAGTTCTATACCGACGAGGGCAACTGGGACCTGGTGGGCAACAACATGCCGGTGTTCTTCATCCAGGATGCGATGAAGTTCCCCGACCTGGTGCATGCCGTCAAGCCCGAGCCGCACCACCAGATGCCGCAGGCCGCCAGCGCGCACGACACGTTCTGGGACTTCGTGTCGCTGATGCCCGAATCCACGCACATGTTGATGTGGGTGATGAGCGACCGCGCCATCCCGCGCAGCTTCGCCACCATGCAGGGCTTCGGCGTGCACAGCTATCGTTTCGTCAACGAGGCCGGCGAATCGGTGTTCGTCAAGTTCCACTGGACGCCCACGGCCGGCACGCACTCGCTGGTGTGGGACGAGGCCGTGAAGATCTCCGGCGCCGACCCCGACTATCACCGGCGCGACCTGTGGGAGCGCATCGAGTCCGGCAACTATCCGGAGTACGAGCTGGGCGTGCAGGTCTTCACCGAGGAGCAGGCCGAGCAGTTCAGCTTCGACATCCTGGACGCGACCAAGATCGTGCCCGAGGAACTGGTGCCGGTGCGCCCCGTGGGGCGCATGGTGCTCAATCGCAACCCCGACAACTTCTTCGCCGAGACCGAGCAGGTGGCCTTCTGCACGGCGCAGGTGATCCCGGGCATCGACTTCTCGAACGATCCGCTGCTGGCCGGGCGCATCCATTCCTACGTCGACACCCAGATCAGCCGCCTGGGCGGACCCAACTTCCACGAGCTGCCGATCAACGCGCCGATCGTGCCGGTGCACAACAACCAGCGCGACGGCATGCACCGCCAGGCGATCCACCGCGGCCGGGTGAACTACGAGCCGAATTCGCTGGCCGGCGGCTGCCCGTTCCAGGCCGGGGCGGCGCAGGGCTTCGTCTCGGTGCCGGCCCGTATCCAGGCCAAGGAGGAGCAGGGCAAGGTGCGGGCCAAGCCCGAGAAGTTTGCCGACCACTACACCCAGGCGACGCTGTTCTACGAGAGCCAGACGCCGGTCGAGCAATGCCACATCGCCGAGGCCTTCCGCTTCGAGCTGAGCAAGGTCACGGTGCCGGCGATCCGCGAGCGCATGGTCGCGTCCTTGCGCAACGCCTCGGAGGAACTGGCGCAGAAGGTCGCCGACGGACTGGGCATGGCGGCGCTGCCGCCCCCCATGCCGCGGGCCATCGAACAGCCGGTTGCGCCCGAGGTGACGAAATCCCCGGCGCTGTCGCTGCTGGCCCGCCCGGGCGACGGCTCGATCAAGGGCCGCAAGGTCGCCTTGCTGGTGGCGCCCGGCGTCGAAGGCGAGGCCATCCTGAAACTGCAGGCGATGCTGGCCGAGCAAGGCGCGGTCGGTCGGCTGGTCGGACCGCGGATCGGGCCGATGCCGACCGCCGCCGGCGACATGATCGACGCCGACGCCTCGATGGAGAACGAACCCGGGTTCCTGTTCGACGGCCTGGTGCTGCCCGATGGCGACGAGGCGGTGGCCGCCCTGGCGCAGGACGGTCACACCGCGGAGTTCATCCGGGACCAGTTCCGCCACTGCAAGTCCATCCTCGTGCTGGGCGCGTCGCGCCTGCTGCTGTCGCAGGCCGGCTTGCCGCTGTCGCTGGACAAGAGCCAGGCTCAGGGCGGCACCGGCCTGATCGTGGCCGAGGCCGGCGCGGACGACAAGGCGGGCGAGGCGTTCGTGCAGGCACTGGCCAGGCACCGCCATTTCGGCCGCCAGATGGATCCGCCGCTGGTCTGAGCCGCTCCACCCATCAGCCGAGGAACCGCACATGCCCGAACCTGCCCAATACGACGCCTGCGAACTGCTCGACGCCGACCACATCGCGACCAAGCACCTGTTCGTGGAATACGCCCGCCTGGCCTTCGCCGGCGCCGGCAGCGGCGCCAAGGCCGCCGGCGCCACCCGCCGCGCGGCCGACCAGCGGCCCGCGCTGGCGCGCAAGATCTGCAGCGAGCTGACCGTGCACGCGCAGATCGAGGAGGAGATCTTCTATCCGGCGCTGCGCGAGGTCATCGACCGGCCCGAACTGCTGGATGAAGCGCAAGCCGAGCACCAGCAGGCCAAGGAACTGATCGCGCAGATCCAGGGCCTGCCGGAAGGCGACGCCGCCATGGACGAGCTGGTCGGCCAACTCGCGCGGACCGTCGAGATCCACGTCAAGGAGGAACGCGACCTGCTGTTCCCGAAAGCGCGGGCGGCCGGGGGCCTGGACCTCGAGGCCCTGGGCGCGAAGATGAGGGAACGCCAGCAGGAGCTCGAGGCGCAAGCCGCCTGAGGGCCGCAAAAGAAAAGGCGGCCGCCAGGCCGCCTTTTCGTCACCGCAACCGGCGCTTGCCGGCGCGCCGTTATTCGACCTTCGCCTTGCCGCGCAGTTCTTCCTGGAACTTCGCCAGCTTCTGGCGCTGCAGCTGCTCGGCGATCTGCGGCTTCACGTCATCCAGCTTGGGCAGCTGGGCCTGGCGCACGTCGTCCAGGCGGATCACGTGCCAGCCGAACTGCGTCTTCACCGGCGTGTCCGTCGTCTGGCCCTTGTTCAGCTTGATCAGCGCCTGCGAGAACTCGGGCACGTAGCTGGACGCATTGGCCCAGTCGAGGTCGCCGCCGTTGGCGCCCGATCCCGGGTCCTTCGACTGCTTCTTGGCGATCTCCTCGAACTTGCCGCCCTTCTTCAGCGACGCGATGATGGCCTTGGCCTCGTCTTCCTTCTCCACCAGGATGTGGCGGGCATGGTATTCCTTGCCGCCGTTGGCCGCCGCGAACTTGTCGTATTCGGCCTTGACCTCGGCGTCCGACACCGGGTTCTTCTTCTGGTAGTCGGCGAACAGCTCGCGAATCAGCAGCGTCTGGCGCGCCAGTTCCATCTGGTTCCTGAAATCGTCGCTGGCGTCGAGGCCGCGCTTTTGCGCTTCCTGCATGAACACCTCGCGCGCGATCACTTCTTCCTTCAACTGGCTCTCCATCTCGGCGCCGACGGGACGGCCCGACTTGGCCAGCTGCGCCGCCAGCGCATCGACGCGCGCCTTGGGCACCGGCTTGCCGTTGACGATGGCCAGGTTCTGCGCGAACGCGGGCACGGCGAGGCTGACGAGAAGTGCCGACACCGCCGGCAGGACATATCGCTTCATGGGGGTTCCCTCGAGAATCGGAGCGGAAAGGATCAGAGCGTTTCGATGGCGAGCGCGTGCACGCCCTGCTCAACGAAAGTGCGCAGCGCATCATACACAAGGCGATGGCGCGCCACCCGCGACAGGCCGGCAAAGGCCGGCGCGGCGATCCGTACCCGGAAATGGGTCCCGGAGCCGGTGCCGTCGGCCCCTGCATGGCCCGCGTGGGCGATGCTTTCGTCGACCACTTCGAGCCAGGTCGGCTGCAGCACTTGCGCCAGCCGCTGGCGCATCGCTTCGGCCGTGACGCCGGTGCCCGCGCTCATGGCTTGGTCGCCTCGTCGGCCTTCATGTAGCGCGAGAGCCAGATCGCCTGCCCGACGATGAACAGCACCATCAGGCCCATGCCGCCGAACAGCTTGAAGTTGACCCAGGTGTCGGTGTCGAAGTTGAACGCGACCCACAGGTTCAGCACGCCCATCACGGCGAAGAAGCCGATCCAGCTCCAGTTGGCCACGCGCCAGGCGCCCTCGGGCAGCTCCATCTGCGAGCCCATGAGCGACTTCAGCAGGTTCTTGCCGAAGATCACCTGGCCGGCCAGGAGGCTGCCGGCCATCAGCCAGTACAGCACCGTCGGCTTCCACTTGATGAAGGTTTCGTTGTGCAGCGCGATCGTCGCGCCGCCGAAGAGCACGATGACGGCCAGGCTCACCCACTGCATCGGCTCGATCTTGCCGGTGCTG
>NZ_DATMHS010000086.1:0-10207 GCF_035554825.1 Ramlibacter sp.
ACCAGCTTTCCGGCCGCTTCGATGTCGTTGTGCTGGCGGAACTTGCGCGCGTACTCCTGCTCCTCCTCCGGGGTCAGCAGGGGAAGCCGGTTGACTGCGGAGATGTAGGCGTCCAGGTTGCCCAGTGACGGCACGACCGCCCACGGGTTCGCCATGGTGAGCGCCATGCCTGGGGCTCCAGTGGATGCGGACATACTGGAATCTCCTTTCATTTTGGTCTGCCATATTAGCACTCTGCTTAGTGGAGTGCTAAGTCGCAAAAGTTCAGGATCCAGGCTACCGGATTGCGGGTTTTTCCGGGTATCAAACCGTGTGCCGGACCGCGGCCGACGCCCCCTTTTGGCTAGGATGGGGGGATCAGCCCGTCAGCGTTGCGAGCTGGAGGCCCCATGAAGCCGATCATCGAGCGCGTTTTCTTCCGGTCCGGCCACAAGGCCCGACCGAAAACAGCCTCATCCGTGTCGTCGACCCTGACGACCCGCGACATCGAAAATTACTACCAACGTGTCATTCTCAAGTGCCTGCACCGCATGCTGGTCAGGGAGGAGGATGTGCAGGTGCGCGTCAAGCGCACCGGCGCCGGGCCGTCCGGCCTCACTGCCTTCGCCGGCTACGTGAGTCTGCTGCGCTGGGACCCGGTGGTGACGCCGGTCCTGCTGCAGAACATGCCGGTGATCGACGCCCGCATCCGGCAAGTGGTGGGAGCCTCGGTGCTGCTGGAGCACACCCACTTCGACGGGCTGTGGTTCCAGGCGACGGCCGGCACGGCCGGCTCCCCGACCTCACTGCTGGGCGTGCCGGCGGAACTGCGGTTCCGGGCCCGGCCCGTGCGGCTCGACCCGCCAGGACCCGTGGATGGCTGAGGAGATCCTGGTGGTCGCCACCACGGTCGGCTCGGTCGACGCAGCCCGCAGCCTGGCCCGGCGCATCCTGGACGCGCGCCTGGCCGCCTGCGTGCAGATCGACTTCCCCGTGCACTCGCTCTACCGCTGGGAAGGCAAGCTCTGCGACGATACCGAGGCCCGCCTCGTCGCCAAGACCGTGCCCGCCTGCCGGGCGCCGCTGGAAGCGCTGGTCGCCGAGCACCATCCTTACGAACTGCCGCAATTCGTTGCGTGGACGGCGCAGGCGAGCACCGGCTATGCGCGCTGGGTGCGTGAGCAGGTGCAGTTTCCGGCTTGAGCCTCAGCCGGTGCGGCCCGGTCTGCCGGCGGCAACATGCCGCGGGCCGGCCACGATGAACTTCACGACAGCAGCGCGAGGGCGAACTCGCGGGCGTTGAAGGTTTCGAGATCTTCCAACTGCTCGCCGACGCCGATGAAGTAGACCGGCACCGGTTTTTCCTGGGCGATGGCCGCCAGCACGCCGCCTTTCGCGGTGCCGTCCAGCTTGGTCACGATCAAGCCGGTCAGCTGCAGCGCCGCGTCGAACGCCCTGACCTGGGCCAGCGCGTTCTGGCCGGTGTTGCCGTCGATCACCAGCAGCACCTCGTGCGGCGCCGTGGCGTCGGCCTTCTGCACGACGCGCTTGATCTTCTTGAGCTCCTCCATCAGGTGCAGCTGCGTGGGCAGACGGCCCGCCGTATCGACCAGCACCACGTCCTTGCCGCGTGCCCGGCCGGCGGTCACGGCGTCGAAACTCACCGCCGCCGGATCGCCGCCGGCCTGGCTGACGATTTCCACCATGTTGCGGTCGGCCCAGATCGCGAGCTGCTCGCGCGCCGCTGCGCGGAAGGTGTCGGCGGCCGCCAGCAGCACCGATGCACCCTCGTTGGCCAGATGCTTGGTCAGCTTGCCGATCGACGTCGTCTTGCCGGCGCCGTTGACGCCGGCGACCATGATCACGGTCGGCTGGTACTGCCCGATCACGAGCGGCTTCTCCAACGGCTTGAGCAACTGCGTCAGCGAGTCGGTCAGGATGTTCTTGGCCTGCACCGGCCGGGTGGCGCCGCTCGCCTTGACGCGACGCTTGACTTCCTCCAGCAGATGCTCGGTGGCCTTGACGCCGGCGTCGGCCAGCAGCAGCGCGGACTCGAGTTCCTCGTACAGCGCATCGTCGATCTGCGCGCCCGTGAACACTTGCGAAATGCTCGATCCGGTCTTGCGCAGCCCGGCCGTCAATCGGGTCATCCAGCCCTGGCGCTCCGGTGCCACCGCCGGTGCCGCTGGGATCTCCATGGCCTGCACCAGCGCGCTGCCGATCAGGCCGCCGGACGGCGCCGGCATCGCGGCCGGCGGCGCTGCCGTGGGACTGGGCGGCGCGATCGGCGGGACGGCCGGCGCCGGGGCCTGGGGTGTCGCGGCCGGCGCGGCGACGGGCGGCGCGACCGGGGCGGCGGTGGCGGCCGGCGCAGCCGTCGGCGCCGGCGTTGCCGCCGGTTTTTTCCTGAAGAAGCTGAACATTGGAAGTGGGGTGTGGAAGCTCTGCAGGTCGGCCAGGGCGCGACGATGCAGAATCACGCATTCTATGAAACACCTCCTTTGCCGAGCCCTGTGCAGCCTGACGCTGCTGGCCCCGCTGGGCTTCCTGGCGCCCGCGGCCGCGCAGACCACGGCCTCCCCCGCCACCAAGGTCCAGCAATTCCAGCTGGCCAACGGCTTCACGGTGATGGTCAAGCCCGACCGCCGGGCCCCCACCGCGGTGCACATGGTGTACGTGCGTGTCGGCTCGATGGACGAGGTCGACGGTGTCAGCGGCGTCGCCCACGTGCTCGAGCACATGATGTTCAAGGGCACCGCCGAGCTGAAGCCGGGCGAGTTCTCCCGCCGCGTGGCGGCGCTCGGCGGCCGCGAAAACGCATTCACGATGCGCGACGCCACCGGCTACTACCAGCAGATCCCCGCCGGCAAGCTGGAAGAGGTAATGAAGCTGGAGGCCGACCGCTTCGCGCACAACCAGTGGGCCGACGAGGAGTTCAAGCACGAGCTCGAGGTGGTGAAGGAAGAGCGCCGCATGCGCACCGAGGACGCCCCCCGTGCCGGCCTGTGGGAGGTGCTGAATGCGGCGATCTACCAGGCGTCCCCCTACCGCCGCCCCGTGATCGGATGGATGAACGACCTGGAGGCGATGACGCCGCAGGACGCGCGGGAGTTCTTTCGGCGCTGGTACGTGCCGGCGAACGCGGTGGTGGTGGTCGTCGGCGACGTCGATCCGGCGCAGGTGCTCAAGCTCGCGCAGAAGTACTACGGCCGCATCGGCGCCAAGCCGGTGCCGCCGCGCAAACCGCGGCAGGAACCGCCACAGGCCGGCGTGCGCCGGGTCGAATTCAAGGCGCCGGCCGAGCAGGCCTACCTGGCGCTGGCGTTCAAGGTGCCGCAGCTCACGTCGTTCCAGGCCACGCCCGACAACGACGATGCGCTCGCCCTGACGGTGCTGGCCGCCGTGCTGGACGGCTACAGCGGCGCGCGGCTGGCCCGCGCGCTCACGCAAGGTCCGGACCGGGTGGCCGACAGCGCCGGCGCCGGCAACGGCCTGTGGGGTCGCGGCCCGCAGCTGTTCACGCTCGACGGCGTGCCGGCCAAGGGCAAGACGCCCGAGCAGGTCGAAGCGGCCCTGCGCGCCGAGGTGGCGAAAGTCGCGAAGGAGGGCGTCACCGAGGACGAACTCAAGCGCGTCAAGACGCAATGGATCGCCGGCGAGGTCTACAAGCTCGACTCGATCATGAACCAGGCGCGCGAGATCGGCGGCTACTGGACGACCGGCCTGCCACCGGACGCCGGCGAGCGGCTGATCGAGCGCCTGAAGGGCGTCACGGCCGAACAGGTCAAGTCGGTCGCCGCCAAATACTTCGGCGACGACCAGCTCACCGTCGGCGTCCTGCGTCCCCAGCCCGTGGACCCCAACCGCAAACCGCGCACGCCGCCTCCCGGCATGCGCAACGACTGAGCCCGCCGCCCATGCGCAACATCGACAGGAACATCCGGGCCCTCCTCTGCGGCGCCGCCGCGGCGCTGCTGCTGGCGTCCGCGCCGGCACTGGCGGCCATCCCGATCCAGCACTGGACCCAGCCCAGCGGCGCCAAGGTCTACCTCGTGGAAAGCCCCTCGCTGCCGATGGTGGACGTGCGCATCGACTTCGACGCCGGCGACCGGCGCGACCCGGCGCCACAGGCCGGGCTGGCGAGCGTCACGGCGGGCATGACCTCCAAGGGCATCACCGCGGCGCAGGAGCGCCCCGGCGCGCCGACCCCGTATCCGCAGGCGATGGACGAGAACCGGCTCGGCGAAGCCTGGGCCGACCTCGGCGCCGGCTTCGACGCCGGCGCCAGCACGGACCGCATGAGCTTCTCGCTGCGCTCGCTCACCGATCCCGAGCTGCTGCCCAAGGCCGTGCAGCTCGCGGCCCGCCAGCTGGGCGAGCCGTCGTTTCCCGAGGACGTCTGGCTGCGCGAGCGCCAGCGCCTCTCGGCGGCGATCCGCGAGGCGAACACGCGGCCCGGCACCATTGCCGGCCATGCCTATGCCCACGCGGTCTACGGCGAACATCCCTACGGCCACGAGACCACCGAGGCGACGCTGGGGCGCATCGGCGTGGCGGACATGAAGGCCATGTACCAACGCTTCCTCGCGCCGTGCCGCGCGAAAGTGAGCGTCGTCGGCGCCGTCACCCGGGCCCAGGCCGATGCGATGGTGACCACCTTGCTGTCGCGGCTGCCAGCCGCGGGGCGCTGCGATCCGCTGCCCGCGGTGCCCGAGGTCGCGCCGCTGGCCGCGCCCGTGACGCGCCAGATCCCGTTCGCCTCGGCCCAGGCCCATGTGCTGATCGGCCAGCCCGGCTACAAGCGCAGCGATCCGGACCACTTCCCGCTGCTGGTCGGCAACTACACGCTGGGCGGCGGGGGCTTCGTGTCGCGGCTGACGCACGAGGTGCGCGAGCTGCGCGGCCTGAGCTACAGCGTCTACAGCTATTTCTCGCCCGGCTTGCATGCCGGCGCCTTCACCGTGGGCCTGCAGACGCGGCCGGACCAGGCGCCCCAGGCGATCCAGCTGGCGCGCGACGTGGTGGCGAAGTTCGTCGCCGAGGGACCGAGCGAAGCCGAGCTGAAGGCCGCCAAGGACAACCTGATCGGCGGCTTCCCGCTGCTGATCGACAGCAACCGCAAGCTGCTGGACAACGTGGCCAACATCGCCTGGTACGACCTGCCGCTGAACTACCTCGACACCTGGATCGCCCAGGTGCAGCGGGTCACCATTCCCGAGATCCGCGCGGCGTTCGCGCGCAAGTTGCAGCCGCAGCGGATGGTCATCACGACCGTCGGCGCGGCGCCGGCGCACTGATGGCGGCCAGCAGCAAAGCCGGCCGGCCCCGGCCGCCGCGGGCGGCTCGCGGTCCGCTGCCGCGGGAGGTGCGAATCATCGGCGGCCAGTGGAAGCGCACCAAGCTGCCGGTGGCCGACAAGCCCGGGCTGCGCCCCACGCCCGACCGGGTGCGCGAGACGCTGTTCAACTGGCTGGACCACGACCTCGGCGGGTGGCGTTGCGTCGATGCGTTCGCCGGCACCGGCGCGCTGGGCCTGGAAGCGGCCTCGCGCGGTGCCGCCGAGGTGCTGCTGGTGGAGCAGGACCCGGAGCTCGTCGCGCAACTGCGCGCCATGCAGCAGAAGTTGGCGGCGACCGCGGTCAGCGTCGAGCGCGCGAACGGCCTGTCGGTGCTGGGCCGGCTCGCCCCCGGCAGCGTCGATCTGGTCTTCCTCGACCCGCCGTTCGACGCCAACGTGTACGAGAAGGCGCTGGCCGGGGCCGCCGCCGCCGTCCGGCCCGAGGGCCTGATCTACCTGGAGGCGCCCGCCGAATGGCAGGACGCCGCGCTCGCCCCTCACGGCCTGATCAGGCTGCGCCATGTGCGGGCCGGCGCGGTGCACGCGCATTTGCTGCAGCGCACTGCATAATGCGGCGCAGCACGGACTGAGCTGCAGCCCGTCCAGGAGAGCCCCATGGCCCACAACGTGATCGCCGTCTATCCCGGCACTTTCGACCCCATGACGCTGGGCCATGAGGACGTGGTCCGCCGCGCGACGCAGCTGTTCGATCGTGTCATCGTGGCGGTCGCGGCCGGCCACCACAAGAAGGCGATGTTCACGCTGCAGGAGCGCATCGAAATGGCCAGGGTCGTGGCGCAGCCCTATCCCCAGGTGGAGGTGGAAAGCTTCTCCGGGCTGCTGCGCGACTTCGTGGTCGCGCGGGGCGGCAAGGCGATGGTGCGCGGCCTGCGCGCGGTCACCGACTTCGATTACGAGTTCCAGCTGGCCGGCATGAATCGCAGCCTGATGCCCGAAGTCGAAACGGTGTTCCTCACACCCAGCGACAAGTACCAGTTCATCAGCAGCACCTTCGTGCGCGAGATCGCGATGCTGGGCGGGGAGGTCGACAAGTTCGTCTCGCCGGCAGTGCAGCAGAAGCTGGTCGAAAAGGTGCGCAGCCTCGGGCGCGAGTAGCCGACCGGCGCGGGCCGGCGATTCCTTCGCCTTGACGGCCGGCGCGGCCGCGAGGGGATAATTCCCCCGATGACCGAACTGATTCTCGTGCGCCACGGCGAGACCGACTGGAACCGCGAACTGCGCTTCCAGGGCCATGTCGACGTAGGGCTGAACGCGATCGGCCTGGAGCAGGCGCGGCGCCTCGCGGCCCGGCTCGGCGGCGAGCCGGCCCATCACCTGTACGCCAGCGACCTGCTGCGCGCGCAGCAGACCGCGCAGCCGGTGGCGCAGCAGCTGGGCCTCGCGGGTGTCACCGAGCCGGCGCTGCGCGAGCAGAGCTTCGGGCTGGTCGACGGCATGCGGGTCGACGACATCAAGGCGCAACATCCGCAGGCCTGGGCGGCCTGGCTGCAATTCGACGAGGACTACGGCATGCCGGGCGGCGAAAGCACCCGGCAGTTTCACGCCCGCGTGACCGACGCCGTGTACCGCATCGCCCGCGACCATCGCGGCGCCACGCTGGTGATCGTCACGCACGGCGGGGTGCTCGACATGATCTACCGCACCGCGCGCTCCATGTCCTTGAGCGGCCCCCGCCAGAGCGAAATCCCGAATGCCGGCGTCAGCCGCGTGCTGGTGCGCGAACGCACGATCGAGATCGTGTCGTGGGCCGACACGTCGCACCTGGCCGACCTGCCGCCGCAGCCGGTGTACGACCAGTTGAAGCTGGTCGGCAGCGGGCCGCCGGCGCCTTAGCGCTCAGTCGATGTGCTCGAGCGCCTCCGAGGGCGGCTGCGGCCAGGGCCGCTGCCCGTCGCGGATCAACTCGAACGCGCGCGCGACCTGCAGCACGCCAAGATCGTCGAAGCGCTGGCCGGCGATCTGCAGGCCGATCGGCAGGCCCGACGCGGTGTAGCCGCAATTGATCGACGCGGCCGGCTGCTCGGACATGTTGAACGGCACCGTGAAGCCGATGTGTTCCAGCGGCCGCAGCGGATCGTTGGTGGGCGAGGGCAGTTCGGCGGCGAACGCCGGCACCGGCGAGGTCGGCGAGAGCACGTAGTCGAACGCGCGGCACGCGTTCACCGTCGCCACGCGGGTGTGGTGGAACTGGCTGGCTGCCTTGAACAGGGCCTCGCCGTCCATGCCGGCCGCGCTGTCCGCCCAGTGCTGGATGTAGGGCAGCACCCTGGCCTTGCGGTCCGGCGCAAGGGCCTTCATGTCGACGTGCGAACGCATGCGCCAGAAGTGGTCCATGCCGTCGAGCATCGCCTGCGTCATGAACGGCCGCATCGGCGCGACGACGGCGCCGGCGCGCTCGAACAGCCGGGCGGCATGTTCGACGGCGGCCCGCACTTCCGGCTCCACGGCCAGGCCGCAGCCCGCTTCCAGCAGGAGCCCCACGCGCAGGCCCTTGAGCTTCTCCACGCCCGCGTCGAACTGGTCCCACGGGATCGGCTGGTACGGCAGGCTCATGCTGTCGCGCGCATCGGGCAGGGTCAGCACCTGCATGAACCAGGCCGCGTCGGCCACCCGCCGCGTCATCGGCCCGGCGGCGCGGCCGGTGTACGGCGGATCGATCGGGATGCGGCCCAGGCTCGGCTTGAGCGTGAAGATGCCGCACCAGCCGGCCGGCAGCCGCAGCGAGCCGCCGATGTCGGTGCCCACGTGCAGTGGGCCGTAGCCCGCGGCGGCGGCCGCGCCCGCACCGGCGCTGGAGCCGCCCGGTGTCCTGGTGAGGTCCCACGGATTGCGCGCCAGCTTGTGAAAGCTGGACAGGCCCGACGAGAGCATGCCGTAGTCGGGCATCGTGGTCTTGGCGACGATCACGCCGCCGGCCTCGCGCACCCGCGCCGCGGGCGGCGCGTCGGCCGCGACCGGGCCCGGTTCGCTGGCCGCCGTGCCCAGCGGCAGCGGATCGCCCTGGGTGGCGATGTTGTCCTTGAGCGTGACGGGCACCCCGTCCAGCGGCCCCAGCGGCGCGCCGCGCAGCCAGCGCGCCTCGCTGGCGCGGGCCTGCTGCAACGCGAACTCGGGGCGCAGCAGGTACAGCGCCTGCAGCTTGTGTTCCCACAGCTCGATGTGGCCGAGCACCGCGCGGGTGACCTCAACCGGCGAAAAGGCGCGGGCCCGGTAGCCGGCGATCAGCTCCGCGGCGGAGCGTTCGTGCAAGGCGGCGGTCGGTGCGGCCATCGGCTCAGGCCCAGGACAGCGCGGCCAGGTCGTTCACGAAGATCGGCATGTCCTTCCAGAGGCCCTTGATGTTCTTGTTGGCCACCGTGACCCACTGCGGCTGGTACAGCCAGCCCAGCGCGCAGTCCTGCGCCAGCAGGCGCTGGATGTCGCCGATCAGCTTCTTGCGGTCGGCCTCGCGCGGCGAGGTCTTGTACTTGTTGTACAGCTCCTTGAACTTCGGCGACTCGTAGCCCCAGTAGTAGCCGGGCTTGTCGAAATTGCCGAGGTCGAACGGTTCCACGTGCGACACGATGGTCAGATCGTAGTTGTGCGGGCCGCCGTAGGTGTTGGCGAGCCACTGCGCCCATTCGACGTTCTGCAGCTTGGCGTTGATGCCGACCTTGGCCAGTTGCGCGGCGATCACCTCGCCGCCCTGGCGCGCATACGGCGGCGGCGGCAGCACCAGCGACAGCTCCAAGGGCGTCGTCACGCCGGCTTCCTTCAGCAGCCGCCTGGCCTGCTCGGGGTTGTACGGGTTCACGCCCGTGGTGTCGACGTAGCCGAACGCACCGGGCACGTAGTGGCTGCCGATCGGCACGCCGAAGCCGTCGCCGGCGCCCTGGATCACCGCCTTGCGGTCGATCGCCATCGCCACGGCCCGGCGCACGCGCACGTCGTCCAGCGGCTTTTTCTTGTTGTTCATCGCCAGCACCGTCTTGGCGCGCGAGCCGGACACGACGACCTGGAACTTCGGGTTGTTCTGGAACTGCGACACGCTGCGCGGCGTCACGCGCGGGAAGGCGTCGACGTCGCCGGCCAGCAGGGCGGCGACCTGCGCCGCCGGGTCGGCGATGAAGCGGAAGGTGGCCCGCTTGAGCTTCACCTTCGCCGCGTCGCGAAAGCCGTCCCACTTGGTCAGCGTGACGGAGGAGCCCTTCACCCAGTTCTCCAGCTTGTAGGGGCCGGTGCCGACCGGCTTGGTGGCATTGGCGTCGGCGCTCTTGGGCTCGACGATGACCGCCGTCGCCTGTCCCATCAGGAACAGGAAGTCGGGATCGAGTTCCTTGTTGACGATCACCACCGTGTGGTCGTCCACCGCCTGCACCGTCTCCATGCTGGCGAAGGTGCGCTTGTCCTTGTTGGTGCTCTTCTCGGCGCCGGCGCGCTCGAACGCGAACTTCACGGTGGCGGCGGTGAACGGTTCGCCGTTCTGGAACTTCACGCCCTTGCGCAGGCGGAACGTGTAGGTGCGCAGGTCGGGCGAGACCTCCCAGCGGTCGGCCAGCAGCGGCGTCACGCTGCCGTCGGCATTGATCTTGGTGAGCGTCTCGTAGATGTTGTACTGCGTGATCTCGGCGATCGCCGAGGCCGCGCCCGCGGTCGGATCGAGCCCCGGCGGCTCCAGCGCCATCGCCAGCACCACGGCGTCCTTGCGGCCTTGAGCGATGGCCCCCAGCGGGGCGCCGGCCAGCGCGGCCAGCGCTGCCGATTGCGTGAGAACGGTGCGTCGCTTCAACATGGTGCTTGACTCCAGGTGGGATCGGATCGACAGGAAAAAATGATCATCCCCGAGAACTGTCGGGCATGGCAAGTGGTGCTTGCCCGCCGGCCACGCGT
>NZ_DATMHS010000087.1:0-25523 GCF_035554825.1 Ramlibacter sp.
AGCTTCTTCTCGATCAGCCGGCTGGTCATCTCCAGCGTCTCGGACGACACGGTTTCCTGCCGCCCCAACGGCGAGTCCAGCAGGTCGACCTGCGGCAGCTTGGAGTCCGGCAGCTCGGTGAACAGCGGCTTCTGGCGTTCCTTGACCACCCGCTCGCTCTTGGGCGCCTCGATCTTCACCGGCTCGATCAGCACCGGCGCGGGGTGGTGCTCCTCGATCTCGATGCGCTCCTCCAGCACGATCTCTTCGCGCTGCTTGGCGGCCCGCTGGCCGAGGGCCACGTCCTCGGCCTTCTCGCGCTGCTCGCGGCGCGCCTCGAACCAGCCGTCGATGCGGGCGCCCAGGCGCTCCGCGACCTGTCCCCACGAGAAACGGAAGACCATCGCCGAGCCGACCACGGCCAGCGCCACGAACACCAGCCCGGACCCGGTGAACCCGAGCCATTCGACGCCCCAGCGTCCGGTGAACGCGCCGAGCGCGCCGCCGGCATGGTCGGGCAGTCGCGGCTCCAGCCGATACAGGCGCGACCACTCGAGCGCGGTGCTCGCGCACAGCAGCAGCGTCAGGCCGCACCAGAATGCCAGGCGTTCGCGGCGGGTGGGCGCGGCGGCGTCGGGCTGCGTGTCGGCGCGCATCCAGCGCGCCAGGCTCGCCATCCAGGAGCGCAGTCCGGCGGCGACGCACCACCATGCGGAGAAGCCGAGCAGGAAATAGCTGGCATCGCCGATCCACGCACCGAGATGGCCGCCCAGGTTGCGCGTGCCCAGCCCGTCGCCGGACGTGGAGAACGCCGGGTCCTGCTGCGAATAGGTGATCAGGGCCAGCAGCCAGAACAGCAGCGCCGCCGCGCCGAGCACCAGCCCGATTTCATGGGCGAAGCGGCTGACGCCGCCGCGGGCGGGCGCCGCCGCGGCGCGCGTGTTATTCAGGGTGTCGAGCGAGTACGTCATGAAGTGGGCACAAGCTTAACGCAGGCCCTGTGGCGGAAGCGAGCGGATGCGGCGCGGGTACAACGCCGCGGGAGTGCTGGCCGTCATCACGCCCGGCTCGATCCGGCAGCCACGCGGGCGGGCCTGGAAGCGTCCTTGGCCCGCAGCGCCTCAACCCAGGGTGCTGAGGCGGTCCTTGATCAGCATCGAGCCGTCTTCGCGCGTCTCGATGAAGCCGCGGTCCTCGAGGTCCTTCATGACGCGGCTGACCATCTCGCGCGAGGCGCCGACCATCTTGGCGATGTCCTGGCGCGAGATGCGCTCGCGGATCGTCATGAGGCCTTCGCGGTCGGGCGCGGCGAATTCGAGCAGCGCGCGCGCCACGCGCCCGTAGACGTCCATCAGCGCCAGCGATTCGATCTTGCGGTCGGCCTGGCGCAGGCGCTGCACGAGCCCCTTCATGATCGCGTAGGCCATGGAACTGTTCTCGGGCAGGCAGCGCGCGAACTCGGCGCGCCCCAGCACCAGGACGTCGGTCTGGACTTCGGCGCGGACGGTGGCCGAATGCTCCTGGTTGTCGATCAGGCTCATCTCGCCGATGTAGTCGCCCGGCTGCAACGTGGCGAGGATCACCTCGCGCCCGCGCTTGTCGGACGTGATCACGCGCACGCGTCCGGTGAGGATGATGAACAGGGTGTTGGACTTCTCGCCCTGCTCCACGATGATTTCGCCCCGCTTGAAGCGTCGCTTGGTCACCGACTCCGCCACCGATTCCGCCTGGTTGGCCGTCAGCAGGGCGAACAGCGGAACCCTGCGAATCAGCTCCAGATTGGACAGCATCGACATCTTTCTTATCCCTTCCGATCGCGAGCGGACTTTTGGCTTCCTACAATGGCCCGCAAGTCCCGGCTCCGCGCGATTCCCACCCAAGGCTTGATAGTTGCCGGTCGGCCCCAAAATGTACACCCAGCCGTGGTGTTTTACACACAGGTTTTCTCTCATGTCCACGCCCCAACACGCCAAAGTCCTGATCCTCGGTTCCGGTCCCGCCGGCTACACGGCCGCCGTCTATGCAGCGCGCGCCAACCTGGCTCCGATGCTGATCACCGGCATGGCGCAGGGTGGACAACTCATGACGACCACCGATGTCGACAACTGGCCCGCCGACGTGAACGGCGTGCAGGGACCGGATCTGATGCAGCGGTTCCTGGCGCACGCGGAGCGCTTCAAGACGCAGATCGTCTTCGACCACATCAACCAGGTCGACCTCTCGAAGCGGCCGTTCAAGCTGCGCGGCGACAGCGGCGAATACACCTGTGACGCGCTGATCATCGCCACCGGCGCCTCCGCCAAGTACCTGGGCCTGCCCTCCGAAGAGAAGTTCATGGGCAAGGGCGTCTCCGGCTGCGCGACCTGCGACGGCTTCTTCTACCGCGATCAGGTGACGGCCGTCGTCGGCGGCGGCAACACCGCGGTCGAAGAGGCGCTGTACCTCTCCAATATCGCGAAGAAGGTCTACCTCGTTCACCGCCGCGACAAGTTCCGGGCCGAGCCGATCATGATCGACAAGCTGATGGAGAAGGTCCGGGCCGGCAAGATCGAGCTCAAGCTGTTCAGCGTGCTGGACGAAGTGCTGGGCGATGCCACCGGCGTCACCGGCGTGCGCCTGAAGAACGTGAACACGGGCGAAGCCGAGGAGCTGGCGCTGCAGGGGTGCTTCATCGCCATCGGCCACCACCCGAACACCGACATCTTCCAGGGCCAGGTGGAGATGAAGGACGGCTACATCCTCACCAAGTCGGGCCTGCAGGGCCTGGCCACCATGACCAGCGTGCCCGGCGTGTTCGCCGCCGGCGACGTGCAGGACCACGTGTACCGGCAGGCGATCACCAGCGCCGGCACCGGCTGCATGGCGGCGCTGGATGCGCAGCGCTTCCTGGAGCAGAACGAAGCCTGACCCCCGCGCGCGGCCGCGCCGGGGCTGGACCGAGGGCCCGGCCGCGCCGGCCCGGGGACTCTGGTCTATAATTGCGGGCTTTGCTGCGAAACCGTGAGGCTGCGCAGCGCGCTTCCCCGCGGGGGAGCCCGGGTTACCGCCACCCTTCTGGCGAGGTGAGGCAGAAGCGAGGACCGGCCACGGCCGATCCGCCAGTGACTGCCGTTTTGACGATATCGGAGTGCTCCATGGCACGCGTATGCGACGTAACGGGCAAGGGCCCGGTGGTCGGGAACAACGTTTCCCACGCCAACAACAAAACCAAGCGCCGGTTCCTGCCGAACCTGCAATACCGCCGTTTCTGGGTCGAGAGCGAGAACCGCTGGGTCCGCCTGCGCGTCTCGAGCGCCGCGCTGCGCCTTATCGACAAGAATGGCATCGACGCCGTGCTTGCGGACCTGCGCGCCCGCGGCCAGGCCTGATTCCCTACTGAAAGGACAGCATCATGGCAAGCAGCAAAGGCGGCCGGGAAAAGATCAAGCTGGAGTCCACCGCGGGCACCGGCCACTTCTACACGACCAGCAAGAACAAGAAGACGACGCCCGAAAAGATGTCGATCATGAAATTCGACCCGAAGGCGCGCAAGCACGTCGAGTACAAGGAAACGAAGCTGAAGTGAGACCGGCCTGACGGCCCGCTCGTCTTCCATCCGGCGCAGGCCGGAACCAAAAAAGCCCCGCGATGCGGGGCTTTTTGCTTTGCTCGGCGTCGCCGCGGCCTGGGAGCCGCGCTTGTCGCGGGCGCAACTCACCAGCGACGATAGTCGTCCGGGAAGCGGTCGCGACGATTGGGCACGCCGTCGCCGTCGCGGTCGCGCCGGCTGGCCCGATCGTTCAGGATGTAGCCGTAGGACGGCGCCTGGGCGCTGTACAGGGGCCGCCCGTAGCGGTCGGTGCCGCGGTAGACGTAGCCGTTGGGCGGGGTCCAGCCGCTGTTGCCGTAGACCTGGTCGGGCGCCGGGCCGAAACCGCGCTGCACCTCGGGCGACGGGACCTGCTGGTTGGGGACCGGGTACGCGTAGGGGCCGTAGTTGGGGGTGCCGCGCCACGCCGAGCCGGCCTGCGATTCGGCGTCGCCGCCCTGCGCCACTGCCGCCCCGCCGGCGGCCAGGGCAGCCGTCGCGAGCACGGAAACGATGAGCCTGTTCATGGTTTTCTCCTTGCGGTCGGGCACCTCGGCCCGCATGAGACCATTGAACAGGGTCCGGGTGTCCCCAGCATGTCGGCGGGGTACGGACTTGATGTCGGACGGTTACAGCAGGTACCGTCAGGAACGCCGGCTCATCGGCAAAAAGAAAGCCCCGTCATCGCGGGGCTTTCGAGTGGTCGCCTTCGAACCTCAGGCGTGGGCGGCGCGCAGCTGCCGGGAAAACTGCTGCAGGGCCACGATCCCGCTTTCCTCGGCGCGGCGGCACCATGCCTGCAAGTCGAGGGCCAGCTGTTCGCGCGAGTGGTTCGTGTTGAGCCACATCTGGCGCAGCTCCTCGCGCATGGTGACCATCTTGTCCAGCACCGGGTGGGCGGCACGCGCCTGCGCCAGCTTCGGCTTGGCCGAGGCCGGCACCCGCTCCTCGTCGCGGTGCAGCCAGCGCTTGGCCGCCTTCAGCGGCGACAGGTCGGCCTGCTTTTCCTTCAGCGCGGCAATCTCGGCCTTGCAGACGCGGCGCATTTCCCGGGCGTAGCCGGCCATCACCTCGTACCGGTTGGCGATCACGGCTTCCAGCGCCTTCTCGTCGGCCACGGGCCGCACGGCCCCCAGGCGCAGCTTGGGCGGCACCTTCTTCACGGTGGCCCAGCCGATGCGGCGCATCAGCGAGATGTAGAGCCAGCCCAGGTCGAACTCGTACTTCTTGACCGAGAACTTCGCCGACGTCGGATAGGTGTGGTGGTTGTTGTGCAACTCCTCGCCGCCGATGATCAGGCCCCAGGGCGAGATGTTGGTGCTGGCGTCAGGCGCCTCGAAGTTGCGGTAGCCCCAGTAGTGACCGATGCCGTTGATGATGCCGGCGGCGGTGATCGGGATCCACAGCATCTGCACGGCCCAGACGGCCAGACCGGCGAAGCCGAACAGCGCCAGGTTCAGGATCAGCATGACGCCGACGCCCTGCCAGCTGTAGCGGGTGTAGAGGTTGCGCTCGACCCAGTCGTTGGGCGTCCCATGGCCGAACTTCGCCATGGTTTCCTGGTTCTTGGCCTCGGCGCGATACAGCTCGGCGCCGCGCCACAGCACGGTGTCGATGCCGCGCGTCTGCGGGCTGTGCGGATCGTCCGGCGTCTCGCACTTCGCGTGGTGCTTGCGGTGGATCGCGACCCATTCCTTGGTCACCATGCCCGTGGTCAGCCAGAGCCAGAAGCGGAAGAAGTGCGCCGGAATGGCGTGCAGGTCCAGCGCGCGGTGCGCCTGGCTGCGGTGCAGGAAGATGGTGACGCTGGCAATCGTGAGGTGGGTGACGACCAGCGTGTACAGGACGACCTGCCACCAGGACAGGTGCCACAGGCCGTTCGCCAGCCAGTCAACTGCCGCGTTCAGCACGGCCCAATCGGGGAGCAACATTGTGGGGAAATTTCCTCTCTGGAGATGAAGGGCGAAGGGCCCAGCACGCTTTGAGCGATTCTAGGGCCCAGGGTTCAATCCTGCTGGCGTGTGCCCACTCACGCCAAGAGGCCCAGCCGCTCAGCTGCGCGTCCAGGCGGCGGCGAAGAAACCGTCGGTGCCATGGCGGTGCGGCCACAGCCGCAGGTACTGCTGCCCGCCTTCTCCGCCGCGGCACAGCGCGGCGGCATCCTGGACCTTCAGCTGGGCCAGCAGCTCGCCCACCGACTCGGGCCGGAACTCGGGGTGGGCGGCGCCGAAGGCCTGCGCGATGGCCTCGTTTTCCTGCGGCAGCACGCTGCAGGTGGCGTAGACCAGGCGGCCGCCGGGCTTGACCAGGCGCGCGGCGCTTTGCAGGATGGCGGCCTGCTTGGCCGTCATCTCCTCGACCGCCTGCGGCGACTGGCGCCATTTCAGGTCGGGATTGCGGCGCAGCGTGCCCAGGCCCGAGCACGGGGCATCGACGATCACGCGGTCGATCTTGCCGGCCAGCCGCTTGATGCGCTCGTCGCGCTCATGCGCGATCGCGGCTGGGTGCACGTTGGAGAGTTTGCTGCGCGCCAGCCGCGGCTTGAGCGCGTCCAGCCGGTGCGCCGAGGTGTCGAATGCGTACAAGCGGCCGGTGTTGCGCATCGACGCGCCGATCGCCAGCGTCTTGCCGCCGGCACCGGCGCAGAAATCGACCACCATTTCGCCGCGCTTGGCATCCAGCAACAGTGCCAGCAGCTGCGAGCCCTCGTCCTGGACTTCGACGGCGCCGCGGGCGAAGGCATCGAGCTTGTTGATCGCCGGCTTGCCCTCCACGCGCAGGCACCAAGGCGAGTACGGCGTCGGCCGGGCGACGACGCCGGCGAGCTCGAGCTCCCGGCGCACCTCGTCGCGCTTGTCGTTCAGCGTGTTGACGCGCAGGTCCAGCGGCGCGGGCTGGTCGAGACTCGCCACCAGGGCCCAGAACTCGTCCCCCAGCTGCTCCTTCAGCGGCTGCACCAGCCACTCGGGCAGGTTGTGGCGATGCCGCTCCAGGAGGTCCCTGGGATCGATGCCGTCGCACTGATCCAGCCACTGCCGCTCCTGCTCCGTCAGCGCGCTCTTGAGGAAGTCGCGCGGGCCGTGGAATCCGAGGATCGCCAGGCGCCGCTCCTTCGGCCCGCTGCCCGAAGGCGCGAGGTGGTCGAACAGGAGCTTGCGGCGCAGCACCGCATAGACGGTTTCGGCCAGCGTGGCGCGCTCGCGCGGACCGAGCGCGCGGTGGTCGCGGAAATAGCGGGAGACGACCGCGTCGGCGGGATGGTCGAACTTCAGGGTGAGCTTGACGAGCTCGGCACAGGCGTCGAGCAGGGCTTTGGGATGCATGCGGCGGATTGTCCCATTGCACCGGGTGCCGCCGTGGGACCGAGCCGGTAGCCAGCCCGCTTGGGCCGCTGGCGGACCCGGCCGGCCGCCGCGGTCACAGCTTCGGCAGCAGCGCCGCGATCGCCCGCGGGTAGATCACGTGCTCCTGGGTGAGCACGCGCGCCGCCAGCGACTCGGGCGTGTCGTCGGGCAGCACCGGCACCGCGGCCTGGCCCAGGATCGGCCCGTAGTCGAGCTCGGCGGTGACTTGGTGCACCGTCGCGCCGGAAAAGCGGCAGCCCATCTCGATCGCCCGCTGGTGCGTGTGCAAGCCGGGGAAAGCCGGCAGCAGCGAGGGATGGATGTTCAGCAGCCGTCCCTCGTAGCGCTGGACGAAGCCCGGCGTGAGGATGCGCATGAAGCCGGCCAGCACCACCAGCGCCGGCTGGTACGTGTCGATGAGCTTGGCCAACGCCGCATCGAACGCCTCGCGGCTGCCGAACTGCTTGTGGTCGAGCACCTCGGTGGCGATCCCCTGCTCGCGCGCAAAGGCAAGGCCGCCCGCGTCGGCCCGGTTGCTGATCACGGCGGCGACCTCGGCGCCATGCCGCCCGCGCCAATCCTCGCGCTGCGCCGCCCGCACGATGGCCGCCATGTTGGAGCCGCCGCCGGAGATCAGAATGACGATCTTCTTCATGTCCGCCCGATTATCCCAGCCATGCGCCTGCGCCCCCTGACCCCGATCGAAGCACGCGTGCTCGGCACGCTGATGGAAAAAGCCCGCACCGTTCCCGACAGCTATCCGCTCACGCTCAATGCCCTCGTCGCGGGGTGCAACCAGAAGACCAGCCGCGATCCGCTGCTCAATGTCACCGAAGCGCAGGCGCAGGAGGCGCTCGATTCGTTGAAGCAGCTCGCGCTGGTGTTCGAAACCAGCGGCGGTCGCGTGGCGCGCTGGGAGCACAACTTCCAGCGCGCCGTCGGCGTGCCGGAACAGTCAGCCGTGCTGCTGGGGCTGCTGATGCTGCGCGGGCCGCAGACCGCCGGCGAGCTGCGCATCAACAGCGAACGCTGGTACCGTTTCGCCGACATCTCCTCGGTCGAGGCCTTCCTGGAAGAGCTGCGCGACCGCGCCGAGGACAAGGGCGGCCCGCTGGTCGTGCTGCTGCCGCGCGCGCCCGGCATGCGCGAGCAGCGCTGGGCGCACCTGCTGTGCGGCGCCGTCGATGTTCCGGAGCCTGTGGCCGCCGCGCCGGGCGGTGCGCCGCGCGATGCGCTGCAAGCGCGCATCGAGGCCCTGGAGAGCGAGGTCGCCGCATTGCGTTCCACTCTGCAAGACGTGTGCGAACAGCTTGGTTTGTCGCAACCTGGACAGGCGTGACACCGCGGCCGTGACGATAATGGATGCCGTTTCGGAGACCGCTTCATGGACCTCGCCTTCACCCCCGAAGAACAGCAATTCCGCCAGGCGATCCGCGCCTGGGTGCGGGAAAGCCTGCCGCCCGAGATCTCGCACAAGGTGCACAACGCCTTGCGCCTGACGCGCGAGGACATGCAGCGCTGGGCCAAGATCCTCGGCAAGAAGGGCTGGCTCGGTTACGGCTGGCCCAAGGAATTCGGCGGCCCCGGTTGGAACGCGGTGCAAAGGCATCTGTTCGAAGAGGAATGCGCGCTGGCCGGTGCGCCGCGGATCGTTCCGTTCGGGCCGGTGATGGTCGCTCCGGTCATCATGACGTTCGGCAACGCGGAGCAGCAGAAGCGCTTCCTGCCCGGCATCGCGAGCGGCGAAGTGTGGTGGAGCCAGGGCTACAGCGAACCGGGGGCGGGCTCCGACCTGGCCTCGCTCAAGTGCCGCGCCGAGCGCCGCGGCGACAAATACATCGTCAACGGGCAGAAGACCTGGACCACGCTGGCCCAGTACGGCGAATGGATCTTCTGCCTGGTGCGCACCAACACCGAGGGCAAGCCGCAGACCGGAATTTCGTTCCTGCTGATCGACATGAAGTCGCCCGGGGTCAGCGTGCGGCCGATCTACATGCTCGACGGCGAGCCCGAGGTCAACGAGGTGTTCTTCGACAACGTCGAGGTGCCGGCGGAAAACCTGATCGGCGAGGAGAACAAGGGCTGGACCTACGCCAAGCATCTGCTGTCGCACGAGCGCACCAACATCGCCGACGTGAACCGCGCCAAGCGCGAGCTGGAACGCCTCAAGCGCATCGCGAAGGCCGAGAAGGTCTGGGACGACCGGCGCTTCCGCGACGAAATCGCCAAGCTGGAGGTCGAGATCGTGGCGCTGGAGATGCTGGTGCTGCGGGTGCTGTCGGCGCAGCAGTCGGGCAAGAACTCGCTCGACATCGCCGGCCTGCTGAAGATCCGCGGCAGCGAGATCCAGCAGCGCTACAGCGAACTGATGATGCTGGCGGCCGGTCCCTACGCGCTGCCGTGGATCCGCGAGGCGATGGATGCCGGCTGGCAGGGCGAGTTCGTGGGGGCGGCTTACATCGCGCCGCTGGCGGCCACGTACTTCAACATGCGCAAGACCACCATCTACGGCGGCTCGAACGAGGTGCAGCGGACGATCGTTTCGCAGACGGTACTGGGATAAGAAACCCAACAGCCGAACGCAGAGGACGCAAAGGGCGCAAAGGACGCGAAAGGAACACCAGAATGAATTTTTCTTCTTTCGCGCCCTTCGCGTCATCTTCGCGTCCTTCGCGTTCCTGAGCCCGATTCCGAATTTCCTCGCACACCAGAGGTAGCAACATGGATTTCAACTTCTCCGACGACCAGGAACAGCTGCGCGACGCCGTGCGCAAGTGGGTGGACAAGGGCTACGACTTCGAGCGCCGGCGGGGCATCGTCAAGGCCGGCGGCTTCGACCGCGGTGTCTACGGCGAACTCGCGCAGCTCGGCCTCGCCGGCCTCTACGTCGACGATGACCACGGCGGCCTGGGGATGGGCCCGGTCGAAGGCATGGTGGTGATGGAGGAGCTCGGGCGCGGGATCGTGCTCGAGCCGCTCGGCCAGACGCTCATCGCCAGCGGCATCCTGAGCGGGTACGCGCCGGCCGCGCTCAAGGACGCCTGGCTGCCGAAGATCGCCGGCGGCGAGGCGATCGTGGTGCTTGCCTACCAGGAGCGCGCCGCGCGCTACCAGCTCGACGTCTGCGAGACCAAGGCCACGCGCAGCGGCGATGCCTGGAGCGTGAGCGGTGCCAAGAGCGTCGTCCCCGTGGGCGACCAGGCCGATGCGTTCCTGGTGCCGGCGGTCGCCGACGGCCGGATGGCCATGTTCCTGGTCGAACGCGCGGCCAGCGGCGTGAAGACGCGCGGCTACGGGACCATGGAGGGCGCACGCGCGGCCGAGGTGAGCTTCGCCTCTTCACCGGCGGCGTTGCTGACCGAGGATGGCCTCGCGGCCCTGGAACACGCCGTGGACATCGGCATCGCGGCGAGCTGCGCGGAAGCCGTGGGCGTCCTGGACAAGACCATGGAAGTCACCGCGGAGTACATGAACACCCGCAAGCAGTTCGGCGTGCCGCTCGCCAGCTTCCAGGCGCTGCGCCACCGGATGGCAGACATGAAGATGCAGCAGGAGCTGGCCCGCTCGATGAGCTACTACGCCTCGCTGAAGCTGAACGCGCCGGCCGAGGAGCGGCGCCGCGCCATGGCGCGCGCCAAGTACCAGCTGGGGGTTTCCATGCGCTTCGTCGGCCAGAACTCGGTGCAACTGCACGGCGGGATCGGCGTGACCGACGAGTACATCGGCAGCCACTACTTCAAGAAGCTCACCCAGCTCGAGCTGGTTTTCGGCGACACGCTGCATCATCTCGGCGAGGTGTCGGCCCGGATGCAGGACACCGCCGGCGTCTTCGCCTGATGCGCTGAGCCGCCCAGCCACCCAGCCCGCCGGCACCCCGCCCGCGGGCTTTTTCTTGCAGGAGCCCGCCATGCCGACACGCCGCCTCGTTCTCGCCGTCTCCGTGGCCGCCGCGCTCGCCGGCTGTGCCGCCGGGCCGACGCCGCGGGAATTTCCGCCGATCGTCTTCGTTCACGGCAACGGGGATACCGCGGCGCTGTGGCAGACCACGATCTGGCGCTTCGAATCCAACGGCTGGCCGCGCGACCGGCTGCACGCGGTCGACCTGCCGTACCCGCTGGCCCGCAACGATGACGCCAAGCCGCAACCGGGCCGCACGTCGGCCGCGGAGCACATGGCGTTCCTGAAGTCCGAAGTGGAGCAGGTGTTGCGCCGCACCGGGGCGCGGCAGGTGATCCTGATGGGCAACTCGCGCGGCGGCTATGCGATCCGCAACTACATCCAAAACGGCGGCGGCGCGTCCACCGTCAGCCACGCCATCCTCGCCGGGGTCCCCAATCACGGCGTACAGGCCGTCCGGGGCCTCAACGAAGGCAGCGAATTCGCCGGCACCGGGCCGTTCCTGACGGCACTGAATGCACCCAAGAATGCGGCCGGCGACGAGGTGACAGGGCCCGTTCGCTGGCTGACGATCCGCTCGGACAGCAACGACAAGTACGCGCAGCCGGATGGCCGCTGGCTCGGCATGGCCGGCAAGCCGACCAACGTGACGTATGCCGGTCCGCAACTGCAGGGCGCCGCCAACGTCGTGATCCCGCGCGTCGACCACCGTGAAACCGCCTTTTCGCCGGCCGCCTTCGAAGCGTCCTGGCGTTTCGTCACCGGCCAGCCGCCGCGCACCAGGGAGGTCGTCCCCGAACCGCGGCCCACGCTTTCGGGCAAGGTGAGCGGACTGGGACTCACGCCGGCAGACCCGCAGTCCGGCAACTACGTGAACAACCTGCCGCTGGCCGGTGCACACGTCGAGATCCATGCGGTCGACGCCGCGACCGGCGAACGACGCGGCGGCGCGGCGTACATGCACACCGTCGGCGCCGACGGCCTGTGGGGCCCGTTCCAGGCGCAGCCCGGCACCCCGTACGAGTTCGTCGTCGCGGCCCCGGGCTACGCCACGACGCACATCTATCGCAGCCCGTTTCCCCGCTCGAGCGACATCGTTCACCTGCAGGCCCAGCGGATCGCCGACGCCGACAAGGACGCGCCGGCGCTCGTGACCCTGGTGCGGCCGCGCGGTTACCTCGATCCGGCGCGCGACCGCATGTCGTTCGACGGCAAGAGCCCGCCACCCGGCGCCCTGCCCGGCGCCGGCGTGGCAAGTTCCAAGCTGAAGCTGCCGGCCGAACCGCGGCCGGTGGTGGCCGAGTTCAACGGCGAGCGCCTGGTGGGGCGCACCTGGCCGGTCGCCGACAACCAGACGACGGTGCTCGAACTGACGTACTGACGCACTGACGCGAAAACGGCGGCCGACGGCCGCCGTGCGCTGGCCGCGCGAGGCTCAACCGTGCAGCCGCGAATTCTTCGGCAGGTGCGCCATCAGGAACTCCATCTGGTCGGCCAGGATCCGGCGGTTGCGCAGGATGAAGTCTTCCCACAGGCTCGGCACGTAGGGCGTGTACAGGAGCGGCATGCGGGCCTGCTCCGGCGTGCGGTTGCTCTTGCGGTGGTTGCAGGTGCGGCAGGCCGTGACGACGTTCATCCAGTGGTCGCGGCCGTTCTGGGCGAACGGGATGATGTGCTCGCGGGTGAGCATCTCCTCGTGGAACTCGTCGCCGCAGTAGGCGCACACGTTGCGGTCGCGCGCGAACAGCTTGCTGTTGGTGAGGCCCGGCTTGAGCTCGAAGGGATTGATGTTGGGCACGCCCTTGGTGCCGATGATGCTGCTGATCGCGATCTGCGACTGCTCGCCGGTGACTGCGTTGTGGCCCCCGCGGAACAGCGCGATGCGCGCGCCCACTTCCCAGCGCACCTCGTCGGAGGCGTAGTGCAACACGGCCTGCTCCAGCGAGATCCACGACTGGGGCAGCCCCTGGGCCGACAACTTCAAAACCTTCAAGACACGACTCCTTTCTGCGCGAGAGGAAACCACGTGACAGGTCCGGTCGAGCGCCCGGCGGCGCTGTACAGCACAATATACGCTCTTTCGTCGGCCATTGTCCCTCGCGGCGGGCCGCACGCTGGGCGGAAACGCCGCCGACTGCTATCAAAACGATATCGACGCGAAGCGCGATGCAGATCTTCCGAGGCTTCCACCATCCGGGCATCGCCCCGGCCTGCGCGCTGACGATCGGCAACTTCGACGGCGTGCACCGCGGCCACCAGGCCATGCTCGCGCTGCTGAACAACGAGGCGCAGCACCGGGGCGTGCCCAGCTGCGTGCTGACGTTCGAGCCCCATCCCCGCGACTACTTCGCCGCGGTCGCGCGCAAGCCGGAACTGGCACCGGCGCGCATCGCGACGCTGCGCGACAAGCTGACCGAGCTCTCGCGCTGCGGCGTCGACCAGTGCGTCGTGCTGCCGTTCGATGCCCGCCTGTCGTCGCAGACGCCGGAGGCATTCATCGGCAACGTGCTGGTGCGCGGCCTGCGGGCCAAGTACGTGCTGGTGGGCGACGACTTCCGGTTCGGGGCCAAGCGGGCCGGCGACTACGCGCTGCTGGACGCCTCCGGCCCGGCCAACGGCTTCGACGTCGCCCGGATGAACAGCTACGAGGTGCACGGACTGCGGGTGTCGAGCTCGGAGGTCCGGGACGCCCTCGCCCGCGGCGACATGGGCGGGGTCGCGGCCCTGCTGGGCCGGCCCTACAGCATCAGCGGCCATGTGGTCCACGGGCGAAAGCTCGGCCGCCAGCTTGGCTTCAAGACGCTCAACCTGCGCTTTTCGCACTGGAAGCCGGCCGCCAGCGGCATCTTCGCGGTCGAAGTGCACGGCCTGGCCGGCAAGCCGCTGCCGGGCGTCGCCAACCTCGGCATCCGGCCGTCGGTCGATCCCGCCGACGTCAACGGCGGCCGCGTCCTGCTGGAGACCTATTGCCTGGACTGGCCCGCGAACCTGGGGCCGGAGGGGGGCTACGGTAAAATCATTCGCGTGGAACTGCTGCACAAGCTGCACGACGAGCTCAAGTACGACGGCCTCGATGCCCTGCAAGCCGGCATCGCCCGCGACATCGTCGACGCGCGCGCGTATTTCGCGGCGACGCGCCGGCAGACCACGCGCGACCGAATTTAGGGCTGTCATTGCGGACCCGATCCGCAATCCATCTCGTCGCCCCGCACCGGATTCCGGGTCCCCCGGGAACCGGTCCAGGGCACAGGCCCCAATGGCAAAGCCAGAGTTCCACATGACCGACAAGACCGATTACCGCGCCACGCTCAACCTCCCGGACACCCCGTTCCCGATGCGCGGCGACCTGCCCAAGCGCGAGCCGGGCTGGGTCAAGGAGTGGGAGGACCAGGGCCTCTACAAGAAGCTGCGCGCGGCCCGCTGCGAGCATGAGAAGTTCGTGCTGCACGACGGCCCGCCGTACGCCAATGGCCAGATCCACATGGGCCATGCGGTCAACAAGATCCTGAAGGACATGATCGTCAAGGCGCGCCAGCTCAAGGGGCTGGACGCGGCCTACATCCCGGGCTGGGACTGCCACGGCCTGCCGATCGAGAACGCCATCGAGAAGAAGCACGGCCGCAACCTGCCGCGCGACGAGATGCAGGCCAGGAGCCGCGCCTTCGCGACCGAGCAGATCGCGATCCAGATGGCCGACTTCAAGCGGCTGGGCGTGCTGGGCGACTGGGAGCACCCCTATCGCACCATGGACTTCGTCAACGAGGCGCAGGAGATCCGCGCGTTCAAGCGCGTGATCGAGCGCGGCTTCGTCTATCGCGGCCTGAAGCCGGTGTACTGGTGCTTCGACTGCGGCTCGTCGCTGGCGGAATTCGAGATCGAGTACGCCGACAAGAAGTCGCACACCATCGACGTCGGCTTCGAGGCCGACCAGCCCGAGCAGGTGCTGCTGGCGTTCGAGCTGCCGCCGACGCGGCTGGACAAGCCGGTCTTCGCGGTGATCTGGACCACCACGCCCTGGACGATCCCGGCGAACCAGGCGCTGAACCTGAACCCCGACCTCGAATACGCGCTGGTCGAGACCGAGCGCGGCCTGCTGATCCTGGCGTCGACGCTGGTGGCGCGCTGCCTCGAGCGCTACCAGCTCACGGGTGCCGTGCTGGCGACGGCGACCGGCGACAAGCTGGCCGGCCTGAACTTCCGTCACCCGCTGTACGACGCCGACCCGGGCTTTCGCCGGCTCTCGCCGGTGTACCTGGCCGAGTACGCCACCGCGGAGGACGGGACCGGCCTCGTGCACTCCTCCCCCGCCTACGGCCTGGAGGACTTCAACTCCTGCGTCGCGCACGGGATGAAGTACGACGACATCCTGAACCCGGTGCAGGGGCACGGCTCGTACGCGCCCGACTTCCCGCTGTTCGGCGGCCAGAACATCTGGAAGGCCCAGCCGCAGATCATCGACGCGCTGCGCCACGCGCACCGCCTGTTCGCCACGGCGACCATCAGCCACAGCTATCCGCACTGCTGGCGCCACAAGACGCCGGTGATCTACCGCGCCGCCGCCCAGTGGTTCGTGCGCATGGACGAGGGCGAGGGCGTCTTCACCAAGGACAAGGCGCCCAAGACGCTGCGCCAGATGGCGCTGGACGCGATCGAGGAAACCAGCTTCTATCCGGAAAACGGCAAGGCGCGGCTGCGCGACATGATCGCCGGCCGGCCCGACTGGTGCATCTCGCGCCAGCGCAGCTGGGGTGTGCCGCTGCCCTTCTTCCTGCACAAGGACACCGGCGAACTGCATCCGCGCACGATGGAGATCCTGGACCTGGCGGCCGACATGGTGCAGCAGGGCGGCATCGAGGCCTGGAGCAAGGCGACGACCGAGCAGATCCTGGGCCCGGCCGACGCGCGGCACTACACCAAGAGCACCGACATTCTCGAGGTGTGGTTCGACTCCGGCACCACCCACACCACCGTGCTGAAGCACTCGCATGCCGGCGCCGGCCACGAGCACGGCCCCGAGGCCGACCTGTACCTGGAAGGCCACGACCAGCACCGCGGCTGGTTCCACTCCTCGCTGCTGACGGCCTGCGCGATGTACGGGCGCGCGCCCTACCGGGGCCTGCTGACGCACGGCTTCACGGTGGACAGCCAGGGCCGCAAGATGAGCAAGTCGCTGGGCAACGGCGTCGATCCGCAGGAGACCAGCAAGAAGCTCGGCGCCGAGATCATCCGGCTGTGGGTGGCCGCGTCCGATTATTCCGGCGACATCGCCGGCGACGACAAGATCCTGGCGCGCGTGGTCGATGCCTACCGCCGCATCCGCAACACGCTGCGCTTCCTGCTGGCCAACACCAGCGACTTCGACCCGGCGAAGGACGCCGTCCCGATGGCCGATCTGCTGGAGATCGACCGCTACGCGCTCGCGCGCGCGGCGCAGTTCCAGGAGGAGGTGCTGGCGCACTACGAGGTGTACGAGTTCCACCCGGTGGTCGCCAAGCTGCAGGTGTACTGCTCGGAAGACCTGGGCGCCTTCTACCTGGACATCCTGAAGGACCGCCTGTACACCACGGCGCCGAAGTCGCTGGCCCGCCGCAGCGCGCAGACGGCGCTGTGGAACATCACGCACGCGATGCTGCGCTGGATGGCGCCCTTTCTCAGCTTCACCGCCGAGGAAGCGTGGAAGCTGTTCGGGACCTCCGAGTCGATCTTCTTCGAGACCTACGCCGAGCTCGGCGCGCCCGACCTGGCGCTGCTGGAGAAGTGGACCCGGATCCGGGCCGCCCGCGAGCTGGTGAACAAGGAGATCGAAGCCTTGCGCGAGGCCGGCAAGGTCGGCTCCTCGCTGCAGGCCAACGTCGAACTGAGCGTGCCGATGGACACCCAGGGCGCCCTGTTCGCCGCCCTGGCCAGCCTGGGGGACGACCTCAAGTTCGTCTTCATCACCTCGAAGATGGAACTGGCGGCCGGCGAGAACATGGCCGTGCGGGTCACGCCGTCGGAAGCGGCGAAGTGCGAGCGCTGCTGGCACTGGCGCGACGACGTCGGCCATGACCCGGCCCACCCGACCATCTGCGGCCGCTGCACCAGCAACCTGTTCGGGCCCGGCGAAGACCGGAAGTTCGCCTGATGGCGCGCGCAAGCAGCCGCGGGGCCTGGTGGCCCTGGCTCGGCCTGGCGCTGGCCGTGTTCATCGCCGACCAGTTCACCAAGGTGCTGATCCTGGGCTACTACCGGCTGGGCGACTCGACCTCCATCACCAGCTTCTTCAACATCGTGCGCGCCCACAACACGGGCGCGGCGTTCTCGTTCCTGGCCCACGCCTCGGGATGGCAGCGCTGGTTGTTCACCGTGATCGGCGTCGCCGCGGCCGCGTTCATCGTCTGGATGCTGCGCCAGCACGCCGGCAAGAAGCTGTTCTCGTTTGCGCTGGCGTGCATCCTGGGCGGCGCGGTAGGCAACGTGCTGGATCGGCTCCTGCACGGCTACGTGGTGGACTTCATCCAGGTGCACTGGCGCGGCTGGTATTTCCCGGCGTTCAACATCGCCGACAGCGGCATCACCATCGGCGCGGCCTGCCTGATCCTGGACGAACTGCTCCGGGTCCGCCGGTCGCACTGAGCGCCGGACGCGCGGCGCGGCCGCCCAGCGGCCGGTGACGCTGTTTCCCCTGCTGCGCGGACCGCCGCCGCGGTCCGCCGGCGGCCTCGCCGGAGGTTCACCAGCACCCTGTTCTCATGTTGCGGCGCACCAAAGCGTATAGTGAAACCTGAAGCATGAAGCATTTGTTGAATCTGCTGGCGGCCGTCGCGCTGCTGGTCTGGGGAACGCATCTCGTCCGAACCGGCATCCTGAGGGTGTTCGGCGCCAACCTGCGAAACGTCATCGCCCAGAGCGTCGGCAATCGCTGGGCGGCCGGCGTCGCCGGCCTGGGGGTCACCGCCCTCGTCCAATCGAGCACCGCCACCGCGCTGATCGTCTCGGCCTTCGTCGGCCAGGGGTTGATCACGCTGCCGCTGGCGCTGGCCGTGATGCTGGGCGCCGACGTCGGCACCAGCCTGATGGCGGTCGTCTTCTCGTTCGACCTGTCCTGGCTGTCGCCGCTCTTCATCTTCGTCGGCGTCGTGCTGTTCCTGTCGCGCCAGTCCAATCCGATCGGCCGGGTCGGGCGCATCCTGATCGGCCTCGGGCTGATGCTGCTGGCGCTGCGCCTGGTGGCCGCTTCCACCGCGATCATGACCCAGTCGCCGGCGGTCAAGGCCCTGCTCGGCTCGATCTCCAGCGACCTGCTGCTGGAAATCACCGTGGGCGCGTGCATCTCGCTGCTGGCCTATTCCAGCCTGGCGATCGTCCTGCTCACCGCGACGATGGCTGCCTCCGGCCTGATCCCGCTGGAACCCGCGCTGGGGCTGGTGCTGGGCGCCAACCTGGGCAACGGCCTGCTGGCGGTGCTGACCACCGCCAAGTCGGCGATCGAGGTGCGCCAGGTGCCGCTGGGCAACTTCGTGTTCAAGGCGATCGGCGTGCTGATCGCGGCGCCGCTGGTCGCGATCTGGCTGCGCGAAGTGCGGCCCTACGTGCAGGATGCGGCCACCATGGTGGTGCTGTTCCACCTCTGTTTCAACCTCATGGTGGCGGCCGCGTTCATCGGCTTCACGCAGGTGGTGGCGCGCTGGGTGACGCTGTGGCTGCCCAAGCCGGACAAGACGATGGTGGCCGGCCGGCCGCACCACCTCGACCCGACGGCGCTGGCGACGCCGTCGCTGGCGATCTCCTGCGCCGCGCGCGAGGCGCTGCACCAGGCCGACGTGGTCGAGACGATGCTGGTGGGCATGCTGTCGGTGATCAGGAACAACGACCTGCGGCTGGCCGAGGAACTGCGCAAGCTCGACGACCACGTCGACGAGCTCTACTCGGCGATCAAGTACTACCTCACCAAGATCTCGCGCGAGGCGCTGGGCGAGGAAGAAAGCCGGCGCTGGACCGACATCATCAGCTTCACCATCAACATGGAGCAGGTGGGCGACATCATCGAGCGGATCCTGATCGACATCGAGGACAAGAAGATCCGCAAGGGCCGCAACTTCTCGGACGCCGGCATGGCGGAGATCTGCGAGCTGCACGCCCGGCTGATCGACAACCTGCGCCTGGGCATGAGCGTGTTCCTCAACGGCTCGGTGCGCGACGCGCAGAAGCTGCTGGAGGAAAAGGCGCGCTTTCGCGACCTGGAGCGCGCCTACGCGTCCACCCACCTGAACCGGCTGACCGGCAACACGATGCAGAGCATCGAGACCAGCTCCCTGCACATCGACCTGATCAGCGACCTCAAGCGGATCAACTCGCACATCTGCTCGATCGCCTACCCGATCCTGGACTCGGCCGGCGCGCTCGCGCCCAACCGGCTGCGGCAGGCGCAGCTGGCGGACGGCGCCTGAGCTGCCGCGCGCGCCGCGGCTGGCGCGCTAGTGCCTGGTTTCCACCTTGTTGCGTTCCCTGACGCAGTAGTCGACCAGGGCGTCGATCTCGGTCGACTTGTCGAACACGGCGTCGGCGCCGAGCTGGGCGCAGCGCCAGCGCACGTCGTTGGTCGCATGGTTGCTCAGCACGATCATCTTCTGGCCCGGCCGGCGCCGCCGGCAGGCTTCCAGGATGTTCAGGCCGCTGCCTTCCTTGAGGAACAGGTCGACGATCGCCAGGTCCCAGTAGCCCTCGTTCTGGGCCAGCCATTGCTTGCCTTCGTACTCGGTCTCGGCCACACCGACGGGGTCGACCAGGGCCAGCTCCTGCAGCGTCTCGATCAGGTTTTCTCGGATGGTCGGGCTGTCCTCGACGATGTAGGCACGGAACTTCATGATGCTCTCCAGCAATGGAGACGGCGGTCGGGCCGCCGCCTCCCGTGTGAAGAAACTGTAAAGCGCCACGCTTGCGCAAGATGCAAGCAGCAAGGCCAAGGAGCTGTAGGAACGGTCGCTCATGGCTGAGCAGGACGCCGCCGCCGCCAGGGTCGGACAAGCGAGCGGCCGGCGCGCGGCCGCCCGTCCGGCGCCGGATGCCGGATGCCGGATGCCGGATGCCGGATTACAGCGTCAGGATCGTGCAGCCGGTGGTCTTGCGCGCCTCGAGGTCGCGGTGCGCCTGCTGCACCTGCTCGAGCGGGTAGCGCTGGTCGATGCGGATCTTCACCTTGCCGCTGGTGACGGCCTCGAACAGGTCGTCGGCCATGGCCTGGGTGCTCTCGCGGGTGGCGATGTGCGTGAACAGCGTGGCGCGCGTCACGTACAGCGAGCCCTTGACGCCCAGGATGCCGGGCGCGAACGGCGGCACCGGGCCCGAAGCGTTGCCGAAGGTCGCCATCAGGCCGAACGGCTGCAGGCAGTCCAGCGACTTGTCCCAGGTGTCCTTGCCGACCGAGTCGTACACCACCTTGACGCCCTTGCCGCCGGTGATCTCCTTGACGCGGGCGAGGAAGTCTTCCTTCGCATAGTTGATGACATGCGCAGCGCCGTTCTCCCTGGCCAGGGCGCATTTGGCGTCCGAACCCGCCGTGCCGATCAGCTGCAGCCCCATCGCCTTGGCCCACTGGCACGCGATCAGGCCGACGCCGCCGGCGGCCGCGTGGAACAGCACGAAATCGCCCGGCTGCAGGCCGCCCTGCGGTTGCGTCTTCTTGAGCAGGTACTGGGCCGTCAGGCCCTTGAGCATCATCGCAGCGCCGGTGTCGAAATCGATCGCGTCGGGAAGCTTGCAGACGGTCTTGGCCGGCATCACCCGCGCTTCGCAGTAGCTGCCCGGCGGCTGGCTGGCGTAGGCGGCGCGGTCGCCGGCCTTCAGGTGGGTGACGCCCTCGCCCACCGCTTCGACGATGCCGGACGCCTCCATGCCGATGCGGGCCGGCATCTTCAGCGGATACAGGCCGGTGCGGTGGTAGACGTCGATGAAATTCAGGCCGACGGCCTTGTGGCGGATGCGGATCTCGCCCGGTCCGGGCTCGCCCACTTCGACGTCGACGACGTGCAATTCCTCGGGACCACCGTTCCTGGCGATCTGGATGGCTCTGGACATGAAATCTCCTCGTTGTGCGGTAGCGCGCGAGGGCGATCCTGCCACGAATCGGCCTTGCCCGCCGGCGCGGCCCGGCCGCCAGCGGGTACAGTCGCGGGTTCGCCATGAACCAGCGCCTCACCCCGGGCACGACCGCCCTGCTCACCATTCCCCCCCTGCTGTGGGCCGGCAACGCGGTCGTCGGCCGCATGCTCCAAGGCACGGTCCCGCCGGTCACGCTCAATTTCCTGCGCTGGCTGATCGCCGGCCTGCTGCTGCTGCCGATCGCCGGCTGGGTGCTGCAGGCGCGCAGCGGCTTGTGGCAGCAGTGGCGCCGGTTCGCGCTGCTGGGCCTGCTGGGCGTGGGCTGCTACAACACGCTGCAGTACATGGCGCTCAAGACCTCGACGCCGCTGAACGTGACGCTGGTCGGCGCCAGCTCGCCGGTGTGGATGCTGGCGATCGGCGCGCTGTTCTTCGGCCGCCGGCCGTCGCGGCGCCAGTACTTCGGCGCGGTGCTGTCGATCGCCGGCGTGCTGGTGGTCCTCAGCCGCGGCCACTGGGACGTGCTGCTGCAGGTGCGGCTGGTGCCGGGCGACGTGTACATGCTGCTGGCCACGGCGGCGTGGGCCTGGTACAGCTGGCTGCTGATCCGCCCGGGCGATCCGCCGCGGATCCGCGGCGACTGGGCCGCGTTCCTGCTGGCGCAGATCGCGTTCGGGCTCGGCTGGTCAGCGCTGTTCAGCGGCTTCGAGTGGGGGCTCACCCCGGCCACGGTCCAGTGGGGCTGGCCGCTGGCGGCGGCGCTGGCGTTCGTGGCGCTCGGCCCGGCGATCCTCGCCTATCGCTGCTGGGGCCTGGGCGTGCAGCGCGTCGGGCCGAGCCTGGCCGCCTTCTTCTCGAACCTCACGCCGCTGTTCGCCGCGCTGATGTCCGCGGCCTTCCTGGGCGAGTGGCCGCACGCGTACCACGCGATCGGCTTCCTGCTGATCGTCGGCGGCATCGTCGCTTCGTCGCGCCACTGAATACGAACTGCAGAACCCGGCAGCCGAACGCAGAAGTCGCGGAAGGCGCCGCGGGGACGCGAAAGACGCAGAAGAGATCGCCTTCGCGCGCCTGCGTTCGGCTGTTGGGTTGCCGTCTTGCGTCCGGCTGTCTCTCGCGGTCCTAGTACGTCCCCGGATACGCGCCGCCGTCGATCAGCACGTTCTGGCCGGTGATGTAGCTGGCGTGCTGGCTGCACAGGAACGCGCAGGTCGCGCCGAACTCGTCGGGCGAGCCGAAGCGCAGCGCCGGAATGGTCTTCTTGCGGGCGTCCTTGATCTCGTCGATCGTCTTGCCGCTCTTTTCCGCCGCGCCCTTCATCGTCGTGTTCAGGCGGTCGGTGTCGAAGGCGCCGGGCAGCAGGTTGTTGATCGTCACGTTCGCGCCGGCGAGCTTGCTGGTGCGCGCGACGCCGGCGACGAAGCCGGTGAGGCCGCTGCGCGCGCCATTGGACAGGCCCAGGATGTCGATCGGCGCCTTCACGGCGCTGGAGGTGATGTTGACGATGCGGCCGTAGCCGCGCTTGGCCATGCCGTCGACCGTCGCCTTGATCAGCTCGATCGGAGTCAGCATGTTGGCGTCCACCGCCTTGATCCACGCCTCGCGGTCCCAGCTGCGGAAGTCGCCCGGCGGCGGACCGCCGGCGTTGGTCACCACGATGTCGTATTCGCCGCGGTGCGCGAACACCTGCGCCCGGCCTTCGGCGGTGGTGATGTCGGCGGCCACCGACTGCACGGCCGCCGCGGCCGGCCGCTTGGGGTCGGCCGTCAGCCTGGCGACGGCCTGCTGCAGCGCCTCGGCGCCGCGCGCCACCAGCACCACGTTCACGCCTTCGCGCACCAGCGCCTGGGCGCAACCGTAACCGAGCCCCTTGCTGGCCCCGCAGACCAGGGCCCATTTGCCGGCAATACCGAAATCCATGGTGACTTTCCTTCGCTGAGCTTGTGTTGGTGGGCGCCATTGTGCCTCGCGGCGCCCCGCCGCCGGTCAGCGCTCACGCAGCGGCTCGGTGCGCCCGGCCCGGCTGAAGACGAAGATGCCGCTGATCACGAGCACGGTCCCCGCCGCGATCCACGGGGTGAAGGGCTCGTCCAGGATCAGCACGCCCATGATGATGGTGGACACCGGCCCGATCATGCCGGTCTGGGCCGACAGCGCCGGGCCGATGCGCTCGATCGCCATCATCACCAGCAGCACCGGCAGCGCGGTGCAGAAGATCGCGTTGAGCACCGACAGCCAGATCACCTGCGGCGCCACGGCGGTGGCCGCGGCGACGGGCCGCAGCACGATGAACTGCAGCACGCAGCACAGGCACGCCACCAGGGTGGCCAGGCCGACCAGCCGCAGCGACCCCAAACGCTGCACCAGCTGGCCGCTGTAGACCAGGTAGAGCGCGTAGGTGACGGTGCTGGCGAACACCAGGAAGGCGCCGAGCGCGACCTGGCTGCCTTCGAAACTCAGTTCGCGGCCCAGCACCAGCAGCACGCCGCTGTAGCTCACCGCCATGCCGGCCACGTGCAGGCGGCGCACCCGGCGCCGGTACAGCAACCAGGCCAGGACCATCACCATCGTCGGGTTGAGGTACAGGATCAGCCGCTCCAGCGACGCCGTGATGTACTGCAGGCCGGCGAAATCGAGGAAGCTGGAGAAGTAGTAGCCGATGAAGCCGAGCCCGGCGACGCCGAGCCAGTCGCGGCGCGTGAGCGGGGCCTGGCCGCGGCTGGCCCACCAGGCCATCACGGCGAAGATCGGCATCGCGAACAGCATCCGCAGCATCAGCAGCGTCACGGCATCGACACCGTACCGGTATGCCAGCTTGACGATGATCGCCTTGCCACTGAACGCGATGGCGCCGACAAACGCCAGCGCCAGGCCCGCGAGCAGTCCCTGATCCGAATTCTTGTTCAATCCATGCCACCTTCAGCAGCGCTGGAGTGTGACACGGATGAGCGCACCCACGGCGCCGGCCACGCAAGTGTCAGGCGGCGAGCACCTTGGAGTGCAGCCGGCGCAACGACCACCACACGCCGAACGCCACCAGCGGGATCGCGACGGCCGCCGTGCTCTCGGCGCTCCACGGCCAGCCGATGGCGTGCGCGCCCTTGGCCAGATAGCTGACGAGGCCGACGATGTAGTAGGTGATCGCCGCCACCGACAGGCCCTCCACCGTCGCCTGCAGCTGCAGCTGCAGGCCCTGGCGCCGGTTCATCGCCGCCAGCAACGCCTGGCTGCTTTGCTGCTGCTCGATTTCGACGCGGGTGCGCAGCAGGTTGCTGATGCGCGAGACCCGTTGCGACAGGGCGTCCTGCCGCCGCGTCGCCCACTCGCAGGTGGCGCGGGCGGGCGACAGCCGCCGGTCGATGAATTCGCCGATCGTCTGCAGCCCCGCCAGGCGCGCCTCGCGGATGTCGGCCAGGCGCCGGTCCACCAGTTCGAAATAGGCGCCGCTGGCCGAGAACCGCGCATGCGAGGCCGCGTACTGCCCCTCCACTTCGCCGGCGAGCTTGGTCAGCCGGTCCAGCAGTTGCGGCTCTTCCGCCCGGCCGGCGGCGCGGATCGCCGCGGCCAGTTCCGCCAGCTCGCGCTCGGCGACCCCGAGGGCCGCGCCGGTGGCGCGCGCCGCCGGCAGCCCGAGCAGCGCCGCCATGCGATAGGTGTCGATCTCCAGCAGCCGCTGCACCAGGCGGCCCAGCCTGCGGGGCGAGACGGCCGGCTCGCCGCCCGGGCCGGGCCGCGCCAGCAGCAGCATCCGCGAGAAACCGTCCGCATGCAGCATGAAGTCGGTGTAGACGGCGGCATGGCCGTCCGCCACCAGCGCGCCGACCAGCGTCTCCTCGCCCAGCAGGCCGCGCACCGGCGGCGCCTCGGCGAAGTCGGCGGCCGCCAGCGCCCACAGGTGCAGGGCCGCCAGCCGCTGCCCGGGCAGCGCCGACAGCCAGGCCTGGGGAACGGCGTCCAGCGCCGCCGGTGGTGCGGCGGTGGCCGTCCCCTGCGGGTCGAGCGGCCGCGAGAAGGTCCACGAGACGAACTCGGTGTGGAGTTCCCAGCGCACCCGGAACGTGCCCAGGTCCATGCGCAGGTGGTTGGCGTCGGCATCCGGCAGCGGCAGGTGATGGTCGCGCAACAAGGCCGCCAGATGGGCGCGGCTCGCCTCGCGCTGGGCCGCGTCGGCCAGCATCACGATGTGCGACAGCGCCAGCGGCGCGTTCATCGCCTCCGGCGGCCGGGCGTGGATCTCGTTGTGCAGCGCGATCCGCTGCGGATGGCTCTTGGTCACGGCTTTTGTTCTCCCGGGGGTATTGTCGCGTCCCGCCGTGCCGCGGCCCCAAGAGCAGAAACGGCGCCCGCAGGCGCCGTTCCGACAAGAGCGAACGCCGCGTCAGTCCTCGACGAACGCTTCCTGGCGCTTCGAGCGGATCGCCGGCAGGGCGACGACGACGATCAGCAGCAGGGCGGCCGCCAGCAGGCTGGCCGACAGCGGGCGGGTCACCAGGACCGACCAGCTGCCGCGCGACAGCAGCAGCGCCCGGCGCAGGTTCTCTTCCATCATCGGGCCCAGGATGAACCCGAGCAGCAGCGGCGCCGGCTCGCAGCCGAGCTTGATGAACACGTAGCCGATGAGGCCGAAGATGCCCACCATCCACACGTCGAAGGTG
>NZ_DATMHS010000088.1:0-14512 GCF_035554825.1 Ramlibacter sp.
CCATCCTCGAACTTCACCTGGGTTTCGATGTACTGCTCGGTCTTGCCGCCATACAGCGCGTCGACGAGCACGTGGTACTTCTCGGCGATGAACCCGCGCCGGACCTTGTTGGTGCGGGTCAGTTCGCCGTCGTCGGCGTCGAGCTCCTTGTGCAGGATGAGGAACCGGCTGATCTGCGAGCCGGCGAGACGCTCGTCGGCCGCCAGGTCCGCATTCACCTTCTCGACGCACTCCTTCACCAGCTCGTAGACCTCGGGCTTCTGCGAAAGGTCGGGGTAGCCGGCGTACGGCAGGTTGCGGCGTTCGGCCCAGTTGCCCACCGCCTCGAAGTCGATGTTGATCATCACGCACACGCGCTCGCGGCCGTCGCCGTAGGCCACCGCCTCCTTGATGTAGGGGAAGAACTTCAGCTTGTTTTCGACGTACTTGGGAGCGAACAGGGCGCCGTCGTTCGGTCCGCCGGCGATGCGGCCGACGTCCTTCACCCGATCGATGATCTTCAGGTGCCCGCCCGCGTCGAGGAAACCGGCATCGCTGGTGTGGTACCAGCCGTCGGCCGTGAGCACTTCGGCGGTCGCCTGCGGGTTCTTGTAGTACTCCTTGAGCAGCCCGCGCGAACGCACCAGCACTTCGCCGTTGTCGGACACCTTGATCTCCACGCCCGAGATCGGGATCCCGACGGTGTCGGCCTTCACCTGGTCGTCCGGCTGCAGGCACACGAAGACGGCGGTTTCGGTGGAGCCATACAGCTGCTTCAGGTTGATGCCGATGGAGCGGTAGAAGGTGAAAAGGTCGGGGCCGATCGCCTCGCCGGCGGTGTAGGCGACGCGCACGCGCGAAAAGCCGAGGCTGTTGCGCAGCGGCCCGTAGACGAGCACGTTGCCGATTGCATACTGCAGCCGCTGCAGCGCGCCGACCGGACGATGGTCCTTCAGCGCCGGGCCGACCTGGCGCGCGACGGCCATGAAGTGGTGGAACATCTTGCGTTTGAGCCACCCGGCGTCTTCCATCCGGATGGTGACGCTGGTGAGCAGCCCTTCGAACACGCGCGGCGGGGCGAAGTAGTAGGTCGGGCCGATTTCCTTGAGGTCGATCACGACCGTCGACGAGGACTCGGGGCAATTGACGACGTAGCCGCATGCCAGCCATTGCGCATAGCTGAAGATGTTCTGCCCGATCCACGCCGGGGGCAGGTAGGCCAGCACCTCCTCCTGATGGGTGAGCTTGTCGAACTGGGCGCCGGCTTGGGCCCGATCCAGCAGGCTGCGGTGCGTGTGCACCACGCCCTTGGGGTTGCCGGTGGTGCCGGAGGTGAAGAACATCGCCGCGACGTCGTCGGGCGTGGCCCGTTCGATTTCGGTGCGGAAGAAAGTGGGATGCTGCTGAGCGAAGGCGCGGCCGGCCGCGATGAGCTCGTCCAGCGATGCCAGGCCCGGCTCCTTGTATTTGCGGAGCCCGCGCGGATCGTCGTAGTAGATCGCGCGCAGCTGCGGGCACTGGCCGCGGATCTCCAGCAGCTTGTCGACCTGCTCCTGGTCCTCGGCGAAGGCGAAGCGCACCTCGGCGTTGTTGATCGGGAAGACGCACTCTGCGCCGACCGCGTCCTGGTAGAGCGGAATCGGCACCGCGCCCAGCGACTGGGCCGCCAGCATCGTGGCATACAGGCGCGGGCGGTTGGCCCCGATCACGACCATGTGGTCATCGGCCGCCAGGCCCGCCTCATGCAGGCCGCAGGCAACCTGCTCGACCAGGGCGAGCATGGCCGACCAGCTGTGGGTCTGCCAGATGCCGTATTCCTTCTCGCGGATCGCGGGGTCCTGCGGGCGCTGCGCGGCATGCTGGAGCAGCAGTCGCGGGAACGTCGTCTCCATGGCCTGTCCTTGCTTGCTGACCTGGGTTGGTTCAGCGCATACTAGGACTCACTTTGACGTCCTTTTGTCTTTGCGACGACATTCCTAGGGATTGTCCTGATAGGGGCTGTCCGGATCAGCAAGCCCGCGATGAACACCGACCTCACGCTGCACCAGCGGCGTCGCGATCCGACGCCGGACGAACTCGCCGGCATTCCCTGGCTGAAGGTGCTCAGCGCCGAACACCGCGCGCAGGCGGTGTCGCAGCTCAAGGTGAGCGATGCGATGCCGGGCGATCACGTGTGCCGGGTGGGGCGGCCGGTGACGTACTGGTTCGGCGTCGTCGAGGGCCTGCTCAAGATGAGCACCGAGAACGCCCAAGGCCAGACCATGACCTTCACCGGCATGCCCCCCGGCGGCTGGTTCGGCGAGGGCACGGCCCTCAAGCGCGAGGCGTACCGCTACAACATCCAGGCGCTGCGCCGCAGCATCGTCGCCGGCCTGCCGGTCGACACCTTCCACTGGCTGCTCGATCATTCGATCGGCTTCAACCGGTTCGTGATGAACCAGCTCAACGAGCGGCTGGCGCAATTCATCTCGGCACGCGAGATCGACCGGCTCACCAACCCGGACGTGCGGGTGGCGCGCAGCCTGGCGGCGCTGTTCAACCCGGTGCTCTATCCTGGCGTCGGTGAGGTGCTGCGAATCACGCAGCAGGAGCTGGCATATCTGGTGGGACTGTCACGCCAGCGCGTCAACGAGGCGCTGGCCGCGCTGGAAGCGCAGTCGACCATTCGCGTGGAGTACGGCGGCTTGCGCATCCTGGACCTGCAGGCGCTGCGATCCAGCCTCTTCGCGCGGGTAGCATAGGGCGGATGCCCGACCCAGCCGCCCCCACCAGCCGCCTCAACAAACGCATGGCCGAACTTGGCCTCTGCTCGCGCCGCGAGGCGGACGAGTGGATCGCCCGGGGCTGGGTACGGGTGAACGGGAGGGTGGCGGAGATGGGGCTGCAAGTGAGCCCCGAGGCCCGGATCGACGTCGACCCGCAGGCGCGCGGACAACAGCGCCAGCAGGTCACCATCCTGCTGCACAAGCCGGTTGGTTACGTCAGCGGGCAGGCCGAGGAGGGCTACCAGCCGGCCGTGACGCTGGTGCAGCCACGCAACCACTGGCGGGGCGATGGCTCGAGGCTGCGCTTCTCGCCGCAGCAGCTGCGCGGCCTCGCGCCCGCGGGCCGGCTCGACATCGATTCGACCGGCCTGCTCGTTCTCACGCAGGACGGCCGCGTGGCGCGCCAGCTCATTGGCGAGGACAGCGGCATCGAAAAGGAGTACCTGGTCCGGGTCAGCTACGGCCCGACGCTGACGAACGTGCAGGCGGCCCTGCCGCCGGCGCAGCTGGCGCGCCTGCGGCATGGCCTCAGCCTCGACGGCAAGGCGCTCAAGCCGGCGCGAGTCGACTGGCAAAACCCGGAGCAGCTTCGGTTCGTGCTCACCGAAGGCAAGAAGCGCCAGATCCGGCGCATGTGCGAGCTGGTGGGGCTGAAGGTCGTCGGCCTGAAGCGCGTCCGGATCGGCGGGGTGGTGCTGGGGCACCTGCCGCTGGGGCAGTGGCGCTATCTGGGCGAACAGGAGCGCTTCTAGGCTGCGCCGGCCTCTGCGCGCGCAGGCCGGGCGGGCTGCGGGTGAACCCCGATGCGCCAGCGGCGAACATGGTCCCAAATGCGCGATTCGCGCCTATGCTTGTCAGTAGAAGAGACGGCGCGTGCGGGAGCAGACCATGAAATTCTTCTGGCAGCGTGATCGGGACGTTCGCGAAGAGCGCCACTCGGCGTTCAGCGGGTCATCGTTCGGCGCGTCGTCGATGGCGCTGCTCATGGTGGCGCCCACCGCACCGGCCGGGGCGGCGGGGTCGCAGGCCGGCATGACGGTGTCCGCCACGGTCCTCAAGCATGTCAGCCTCAAGGTGCTGTCGCAGCCGTCGGCGGTGGTGGTGACCGCACAGGACGTCGAGCGAGGGTACGTCGACGTCGCGGCGCCGGCGCAGGTGGCCGTGAAGAGCAACAGCACGCGCGGGTACATGCTCGAATTCGCCAACGGGGGCGACTTCATGCGTCAGATCGTCGTGACGGGCCTGAGCAGCGACGTGCAATTGAGTCCCGCCGGCGGTGCCATCGCGCAACCGGCCGCCGGCACCGGTGTGACGAGGGCCACGTTCCAGCTGGGTTTCCGGTTCCTGCTGGCGGCGTCCACGCGGCCGGGCACCTACGCCTGGCCGCTTCACCTGTCCGCGAGCCCGATCTGACCGTGGGTGCACATGCCAGCGCCGCTCATGGAGCGACCCGGCAGGTGGTATCGCCCAGTTCCACGAACGTCTGATCCGACTGGGGGATGGTCAGGGTAAACAGGCATTCGCGGCCATCGACGGGAACCACGCCGGAATAGGCTCCGGGCTGCACGTTCTCGAGGTAGAACTCGCCGCCACGTCCTGTGGGCAACGTTTGCCGCTTGCCCGAAACGGTGAGCGCCATGTCGTGGAACTCTATCGGCCTGGTGATGCCGTTCAATTCGGAGAACAGCTTGCCGCTGAACGCCTGCGTCTTGGTCGCGCCGAAGTCGACGAATGTGCCGCTCCGAAAGGCGGGTGCGATGCTCTTGGCTCGCCTGGCCAGGGCATATTCGATCGGGACCGCGTCCGGCCTGATCGAGATCGTGCTTTCGTGGTACGAGCTCAGGGTCGGCACGACAGCGAGGCCTTCACGATCCGTCTGCGCCACCGGCTGATTGTTCATGAGGACTTCGACGCCGCGCAGCGTCCCGACCTTGACCAGCGCGAAGCTTTCGGTCACCGGCCGGCTGAGTGCAACCTGGTTACCGACCATCAACACCGCGCCGGCGATCGAGGCGCGGTGGTCCTCGGTGCGCCGGCCCTGGAACAGGTACTGGCCCAGGTCATAGCGCAGGACCGCGGCCGGCGCGTTGTACTGAACGTTGGAGGCGAACTGCCCGCTTTCGGTATCGCCGCGGTAGCGGTCGAGGGAAAGGCTGAAGCCCAGCCCCTCTCCCATGGGTTGGTTCTTGTTGAGCCTTACGTTCTGCGTCAGCGTGCCGCCGTCAGCCCGCCGACTCAGCGCCGCACCGTAGTCGGTCCCCAGAAGCAGGCTTGCGCCGACGAACACTTCGTTGTGCCCGGGGCCGTGCGCGCTTCTGACATGGCTGATGCTGGCTGTCAGCTGCGCGCGGGCGGAGGCAAAGGGCGTGCTGTAAGCGAACGTCGTGGCGCGACGGCTGTCCAGCGGCATCAGCAGGACGCGTTGGGAGGGCGCCGCTCCAGCCACTGGTGTCCTGGTTGTCAAAGCCGTATGGCTCAAGGTCACCAGGCCGTTCCCCGGCAGGCGATAGCCCACGGACGCGCTGCCCTCCCAACGCCGGCTGGTCATGTACGGTGGATCGCCGAGGGTCGCGTAGCCAGCGCCGTCGTGCCTGGCGAACAGGCCGATCGACCACTTGCGTGACTGGTACGTGTAGGAGCCGAGCTTGGCGGTCGCGCGGTGGCCATCGACGCTGCTCGCGGCGAGCCCCAGGTTCACGACGCCGAGCGTGCCGGCCACGATGGAGAGCGTCGGGCCGGTGTTGACGAAATGCCGGGTGGCATCGGCGCGCCACCCGATCGTCACCGTATTGCTGAACCCGTAGCGGTGGAACATGGTGAATGCCGGCGCGCCGTATTTGGCGCTCTCGAGGCCGAAGCCCCGGCGAAACGCCCCTGCGCTGTAGCTGTACTCGTGCAGCCCCTGGCCCAGCGCCTGGTCGCTGAAGTACAGGGAGTAGCTGAGTTGCTGGGTTCGGCCGAACGGATCGCGCAAGACCACCTGCACGTCCTGCGAGCCGCCGTAGGCCAGGATGTCCCTCAGCTCGAAAGCCCCGGGACGGACGCGTTCCGTTCGGATTCGCTGGCCATCCAGGTACACGTCCAGGTCGCTGGGCAAGGCGACCGTGCCGCTGAGACTTTGCGCTGCAAAGCGGGCGAAGGTGGGATCCAACCCATACAGTTTCGCGATACTGAGTCCACCAAGATTCACGCTGGTCGTGAAGTCGCGAGATTGGGTCAGATAATCTCCCACCACGGTGCGACGGAGAGTTTCGGGGTCGTCCCGTGTGATGCTGGTCATCAGACGCACCAGTCTCTTGCCGGCCCCTTTGTCCACCTGGGTTGCATCGGCGAGCAGGAGATAGTCGCCCCATCGCACGCCCGCCTCTCCCGAGAAATGGACGCCCGAGCTCGATGCGGTGCTGCCGGTGGTCGCGGTGAAGGCATAGTTGAAGAAGGCGCTGTTCATGCGTGCCGCGTCCGTTGCCCGACGGCGTTGCGAGGCGAGCGGGATCACCTTGCGGCCGAGCAGCGATGGGTCGGCCGTGATGTGAAGAACGAGCGCCTTGGGGTCGAACTCGAAGGAGAGCGCGCGCATCGAGCGCAGCGAAAGATAGGCCTCCCCATCCACGGCTGTCGCGCTTCCGACCGGGTCTTTCAATCCGATGGCTTTCAGGTCCTCGACTTTGACGAGAAAGTCGGACTCGGCCGTGCGCTGTACGAAGAGATCGCCCTTGGTTTCCGCGTTCAGCGTGACGCCAAGGACCAGGGTTTCGAAATCGGCGTTGGGCACACCTGGGTGCGTTTCGTTGGCGGCGGCTGCCAGGCGCGGACTCAGTGCCAGAAGCAGTGTCGCAACCCAGACCAAGGCAGTCCAGCTGGAACGTCGATGACGGCCGGTCGGCTCCACTGCTAAGGACACATTGCAGGAGTGATCTCGATCTTGCGCGCCGCGCTCACCCGCTCGGTGCGGATCTCGACGGCCAGGGTGGCGGTTCCTCGACATTGCTCGGCGCTCATGCTTGCCGAATACGTCTTTCGCGTCCCCGCCAAAAGGTACCGGTCGGCCACATCGAGGCGGTACGTCGGATTGCCGGCGGCGTCGGTGCCGCGGAACTCCACGCTCTTGACGACGTGGTGTCTGTTGCCGCTGTTCTGGGCGGAAACCTCAATGCTGCCCGTCGTTACCTCGAAGGCATCGATGGCGAGTCCGTCTTGCGGCAGGGATGGCGCGGCGAAAATGCCCACACCGAACCTGAGAAGGACCTCGATCTGCGCGCCGCTGGCGGGGGCAGCCTTCTTCCCGGGGAGCTCCTCGATGAAGAGCCGGTAGGTCCTTTCCACCGGTGCCGCCGGCATGCGAAGACCGACCCGCACGACGCCTTCCTCGTCCGGCTGCAACGACATGATCTTGGGGAAGAAAACGAGATCGCGCGTTGGTCCGTACCGGTCCTTTCCATTGGCATCCTGGAGCCACTCGACTGCCTCGATCTGAAACCGTTGCTGTTCGGACGAACTGTTCCTGACCTCGATGACGCCGCTCCTGACGCTGGGACCGAGGTCGAGACGGATCGGGCTGACCGAGAACTCTCCAGCTGCGGCGGGCAGGCCCACCAGCAATGCGGCGCTGAGGACGCCAGCGGCGGTTTGCCAGCTCGGCGTTCTCATCGCCGCCAGTTGGGCTGTCATGGTGTGACCTCGATCGTGAAGCTGCCCCTGTAGACGCCCGCTGGCTTGTCAGCGAAAGCAGCCCATTGGATTTCGCCCACAACCGAGCCGGTCCAGGTCACCCAGCCGTTGGAACTGCCTGCCGGAGAATTGACGCCCGGTTTGGGAAAGTTGGCTGGCAGCCCGTAAATCGTGTACGCGATGGTCGCGGAGCCGTTGAGCAACTGCCTCGTGTAGGCCCCGTCCGCGATCGCGATCGTCATCGTCGACGGGGTGCCGCCCTGGCAGTCGCCGGCCATGCTGGCCAGGGTCGAAGCCACCAACGTCGCCGTGCGCGGCGCGGTTCCGGTCGACGGGTCGAGATCCCCGAAGTTGAGAACGAGGCCATTCGTCGCGCGGAACGAACAGGTTTGACCGCCGAAGGCCGAAGGAGCGTGCGCCGCGATCGCGGCGCACACGCACACATGCCACAGCAGGACCTGGGGCCGCGTCATGGAGGCACTCCGGCGGGGCGGACCGGTCGATCACCGTCCGTCAGGGAGCCATCGTGAGGGTGATTGTCTGCGTATAGTCGCCGGCCGGCTGGTCCGCGAAATTGGCCCACGGGATGCGTATCGTCGAGGTGGCTGTGGCATCGGCGCTGAACCCCGCGCCGGCGGCAGTCGAAAACGCGTCGATGGTGTAATTGATCGAGCCCGGGCCGGAGAGGGTCAGGGCGGCCGGGATCGTCACGGTCGGCGCGGCGGCGTCCTTGGTGCACCGGTAGGCGACCGAGACGGGTTTGGTGACCTCGCCTGTCAGCGACGGGTTGAGATCGCCCATGTTGACCGTGACGGCTCCGGCGGCCGCGAAGTTCAGCTTGCAGACCGACAGGACCTTGGCCTGGACGGTCACGTCTTGCGAGCCGGCCGCGAAGGCACCGCCGGCCACCAGGGGGAAGAGGCTGGCGGCGGTCGCCGCGCACAGGAGGCGTCGAGAGATCATTTGTTGGCTCCTCAGAGAGTGGGTACTGCTTCGGTGCCGGTACATGTCCAATGGAAATGTATCAAAAGGCAACCGGAGGTTACTCTATGCGTTTAAGAAATCAACCTAAGCCCCACGCAAAAAGTCACGTTCCCGGCGAATCAGGCGCCGAAAAGCGGCAAGCGCGCGAAATTTCTCACGTTTGTGCACCGCGGACTTTGATGCCTATCAGCGATGAGCGCGCACAAGGAGCGGGCCTCGCTCCAACGCGATCAATACGAGACCGTGATCTGGCGGGTGTCGCTGCCAGTGCAGGTGCCGGCATTGCAGGCCCCCGCTTGGCCGGCGGGCAGCGTCAAGGTCAAGCCGAAGGTCTGCGCGGTGGCACTTGAGGCCGACGTTCCGGACGCGGACTGCGACAGTCCGGGAAATGTGAGCGTGTACTTCAGCTCCGTCGGAACGATCAGGCCGGTGACCTGGTCCAGGGCCAGACTCACCGGCGTGCCCTTGCTGCAGGTGACGGACACGGCCTGCGAGGCGTCGACCAGCGCGGTGCTGCGGAAGGCCTGGTAGTTGACCGAATAGTTGATCGGCGCGACGTCGACGGTGCAACTCTTTGCCACCGTGGCTTGGGTCCCCACCGTCGTGTTCCCGAGGTTGGTCCCAACGCTGTCCGTCGAGTTCAGCGTGACGTTCAGGGAATCGTTGTAGCTGCCCGCTGCCTTGTCGGCCTGGCCGGCGTTGGCTCGCAGATACACCGGAACGTTGGTGGCAGCCGACGTCGCCGTGCCGAAAGCCAGCGTGAAGGTCAATCCCCCGCCGACGCCGTTCGTCCACAAGGTCGACCGCGCCGAGTCCGTATAGATGCCATAGCCGAGCGTGTCCGCGTACGGCGCAGGTTTGGTCATCGTCTGGCCGGCAGTCTGGTTCAGGCCGATCCACAGGGTCTGGTTCTTGGAGTCGTTCTTGGCCCGCGTGCAGTTGACTGCGAACGAGCCCTGCAGGTCGAGATTTGCCGCTGCGTCGTACGCCCCGGACAGCGTGGTGGGCGAGGCGACGATGGTGCAGGACACGACCGCCCTCGCGTCGCGCGCGCCGAACGCGCCGCAGCCAAGAACAACCGCGAGGATCATCAGCTTCGAACCAGTCATCGGGGGATCGCTCCCTGGCAGGCGACGGGACCGACGCGCGCGATCTGGTCGATGGCCCCCGGGGGCAGTTCGACGTCGAGGTCGCAGCTCGCGCCGCGCCAGCGCAAGCGCAAACGATTCTTCTGCTGCAGTCCGGTGACGTACGCGTCGCCGCGCTTGCCGACATAGAAATCACGATCCTCGCCAACAATGCGCACGGTTGCCCCGGTGGGTGCCACTGCGCCGTCGTCGAGCACGATCCGGATCATGGCGCCGCGGCCGCCGCGTACCGGAAACTTGACCGGGGCGACGGCGCGCCATTGCGGAACCGCCGGCAGCTCGATGCTGTCGACTTCGGCCGTGACCGGCAGATCGTTGGGATCGAGCCGGATGGGGTTGGGCTGGTAGGCATTCAGGCGCGGGACCAGGGCATAGCCATCGGCATCGGTGCGAGTGGATACCTGTTGCCCCAGTCCGACGCCGACACCGGCATAGCCGGGCACCTGCACCAGGGCCGCGCTCATGTCGTAGCGCGGCACCGCGAACAACTTCCCCGCCGTCGCCAGCAAGCCCCCAGTGGCGCCGAGTCTGACATTCGAATGCGCGCTCGTGGCGCTGAGTTCCGCCGACAGGACACCGCTTCGGCCGAACTGGTAGACGCTTGCTTCGGCGCGCGGCCGGGCCAGGTAGCCGCCGAGCAGGCGCCACGCGGTCCCATAGTCGCCGTCCGGGTTGTGCGAGACGCTCGTATACGCGTCGAGCTGGCCGCGGCGGAACTGGGTCGAACTCGTGGACAGATCGCGCTTGCCCAATGGAATGTTCAGCGCAACGCCGAAGGTGGTCCCGCTCGCCAGCCCGAGCGAACGCGAGAGCGTCACGTTGACTTGCCAGTTGTCCTTGAGCACGGTTGTATAGCTGACCGAGGCGGTCGTGACGCGCGGGAGCCCGTATGGGTACTGGATGGCCAGACCGGCGCCGAGCCGGCCGTAGCGCCCCAGGAACAGCCCGGCTTGCGCGGCCAACTGGAGCCGAGGCGGCAGCGCCGAAGCCGGCTCGGCGATATAGCGGAAGAACCGCGAATTGCCTTCCGCGGTCAGCAGGGCGCTATTGGCGCGACCTTGCCAGTCGAGACCCGCCGACCACCGTCTGCCGCTGCCCAGCGCCCGGTCATGACTTGCCATCGCACCGCCGCGCACCAGCAGATTCCTGCCGAACGAGGAGACGCCCGCGATGCCGAGCGCGGAGCGGGCGGCCGAAGCCTCGGCGCGCCCTTCGAGCGTGGCCGTGGTACTCAGGCCGCGCCGCCACATGCCGCTGCCGAAGATGTCGCCATAGTGGGAGCTGGCACTGCCCAGATCCTGGCGGAGCTTGCCGACCTCCAGCGTCCAGTCGTTCAGGCCGGGGGCCAACAGGTCGGACGAGATGAAGAACGGCTGCGTGATGACGGTCTCCCGCCCGAGGATGTCCCGCACGACCACCGCCACGTCGCCGTTGCCGGTGATGGCCGGCAACGCGTCCAGCGTGAACGGGCCCGCCGGCACCCTCGCGGTTTGCCGCAGGACGTCATTGACGTAGAGCTGCACCGTGGAAGGCGCGAGCGTCTGCCCCATGATGACCGGGAGCGGTTGGCGATTCACCAGCGGCGTCAGCCCGAAGTTGGTCCCGATCTGCAGCCCGCCGAACAGGGTCGGGCGCCCCAGGTAGCCTGTCCTCGACACACCGTCACCGAGGTTGAGGGTGTAGCCATGCTCGGGGAGATCGCGTCTGAGGGCCGTCTCGAGCCGCAACAGCTTCGGCCCGGAACCGGGCGTGTCGCCAGTGAGGTCGCGGGCGGCAAAAGACGTGGTCAGCAAGCCCCACGAGCTCGAGTGGCCTACCTCGCCGAGCAGGCCGAGCGATTTGGTTGCGGCGCTCTCCTGGAAATGGCTCGCGCTGTAGTTGAGGTCGTAATTCAGGAAGAAGCTTGGAATGACTTCCGGGCGCGGACCGGCCGCAGCCGGTTCGCGCTTCATGCGCGCTCCCAGGAAGGCATCGGCACGGACATTCAGAACCAGCATGTTCTGCACCGGATCGATCCTGACTTCAGCTGCGGAAATCGAAGACAGCGAGAGGTACGTCAGGCCCTTGAATTCGACCTGCGGCGCGTCGGCGGGGCGCTGCAGACGCCATGCCTCATAGGCTTCGGGCGGGGCAAAGATCCCGCCGTCGCGCTCGATGATCGGCCAGATGCCCACGGGCGCCCCATTGAGCAGCACTTCGAGCGGATAGACCCGCAGGCGCGGCTCGACCGGGCCGGCGGCGTGAATCGCCCCGAGGTGCGTGGCAGCAAGAGCGAGCGCGAGTGCCAGGGTCCGGAGCGCAGTTTTGACATGGCCAGAGCCGACCTTAATCCGACACGGCGACATCAAACAACTGCACCGACCCATCGTCCTGCGTCACCGCGAACTTCGCCGCTCCGTTCAGCGCGGGTCCATTGGCGGGCTGCTTCAACTCGAACCGACGCCTCATCTTGGGCAGGATGTAGCCGCCACTGACGTCTTGCGACAGCAGGACACTGCCGGAGGCTGCACGGACGGCGAAGTTCACCGGCTGGGCATACGCGTCGCCCTGGTTTTCGCAGGTCGCGACCAGAAGGTCCGGCGTGGCTCGCTTGGCCTCGCACAGCAGGCGCTGTTTGGCGCCTGGCGGCGTGATGAAGATCGGCAGCGAGAATGCCAGCGAGACCTGGACCTGGACGCCTTCTTTCGGCTGGGCGGCTTCCGGAACCTCGCGCACGATCATGCGGTACGTGAGCTGTTCACCCGGAGGGACCGGCTTCAGATTGGCCAGACGCAAGACCTGACGGGACTTCGGTGCGACTTTCAGGATGGGCGGCGCCAGGATCACGTCGTCCGTTGGCGTCAATTCGTCGGTGCCATCCGCTTTTTGCGTCCACTGGAACACTTCGCCCTGCATGACGACCTCGGTGTCGCCTTCGTTTTCGACCGTGACCGCGGTGGCGCGGTCCCTGGACTGCATGTAGATGCGGACCGGACTCACCGAGAAGGTGGCGCCGGAGCTGGCAAGCGAGAAACCGAGGAGTGCGGCGCCGGCAACGGATTGCCAGCACCGCCACGGGCGCACTTTCAAATCCGTCGGCATGATGATCACCACGAAATGGTTAGTTCGACATGCTCAGCATTATCGTTGGAAACCATTCGCCAGCCGCTGACGTTCGGCCCGCCGCTGTACAGGGCGAGCGCGGTGTGCCCCGTCAGGTCGGCAGGAAGAACCCCCACTTGCCGGAAAGCGGGATCGCCGGCCGGCCAGGGGAGGTTCTCGGAGCGATCTTCCTGGCGATCCAGCAGCGACGGGACGAGGGGGGCGGCCGTCGCGGACGCATTGGCACGGGAAAAACCGAGGAACGGCGGCGCCGAGTTCGTGAAACTGCGGCCCGGCACGACCTGCTGATTGAGCCCGGATGCGACAGCGACCGGCGGCAAGACAGGAGCCGGGCCGCAATACACGCTGACCGTTTGCCTCGTCACCGCGGCTCCGCAAGGCCCCGATCCATACTCGACGGAGAGGACGACATTCAGCGCGGAGCCGGCGTTCGCGACGTGCGCGAACAGGCCCGCAACGAGAGCGAGCAGAAGTCGAGTCGCGCCCGTCACGGCCATCCGCGTCAGAACGTGACGGTCAGGACTTTGGTCGCCGATGCGGCGCCGCTGGCGCCGTCACCAGCCTGACCAGCCGGAATGTTGGCAGTGACCGTCACGGTTCCCGTGCGCGGCGTGCCAAGGTCCGTGGCCGTGACGCCGTCCGGGGCAGTGCCGGCACTGCCCGCCGCGTACGCGGACGCGACGGTGAAGGTCAGACCCTTGATCAGGCCCACCGTGGCGTCCCAGGAGAAGGTTGGCGTGGTCGTGTGGCGGGTGCACTCGATCGCGGCGGTCCCGGTGTTCGACAAGGCGGTGCCCTGGAATGCGGTGTAGGTGCCCAATGCGATGGTCATGTCGGTGCTCGTCGCGAACCGGCACACGCTGGTCAGTGACGCGCTCACCACCACGTTCTTGCTGGCGGACTGGGCGAAGGCCGGCGACGAAAGCGCGACGGTAGCGGCAATGATCGAAAGAGAGGTAAGTAGTTTCATGGCTCCCCCTTGGGAATTGGAGATGGGCAGACTAGGTCGTTCGCTTAATACGGACGGAATCTTATCCATGGAAGTAACATCTCGCAACGATTTCTGTGTCGATAAAGTCACGCTTAATCAACAAGTTGCAAGAAATTCTTCATAGCCATGCACACGATGTGGACATGTCGAATGTGGTATGGAAGTGAAGAGCCCGGTTGGTCAAGGCCGGCGCGGGTTGAACATGCGCGCTGGACGAGGGATGACGCCCTGCGTCTTGCTCGCCTGAACGCACGCGGTATTCCGGCGCCCTGACGGCCGCGCGCGGTCCCTCATCCGCGAGCGTGGCGGCGGGCTCGACTTGACGACGGGTCGGCGCAGGCGAGCCGGCGCGGCTGTCGGCTCGAATGCCGCCGGTCCCAATGAAAAAACGCCCCAGCCGGGGCGTTTTTCGTTGCGGGCGCCGCGCAGGCTCAGAAGGTGAGGGTCAGCGGCGTGCCTTCGGCCGGGACGATGGCCACCTGCAAGGCCTCGCCCGCGGCGCGGGCCACTGGGGCGCCGAGCAGGACGCCTTGCGCCATGGCGGGGCGCCGGGCGCGCGGCAGCGTCAGCGTGTTCGCGTCCCCGAAGCCGCGCGGCGGCGGCAGGCCGGTGCCTTCGGGCTGCGAGCTGGAGGCGGGAAGGTCGATGGTCATGAGGTAGCGCGTCTTTCGGGGCCTGGGCGCCGCAGCATGGCGTGAGCCGCGGCTAGCTCTACTGTACTTGGGTCGCCCGCGATGTCCAGCGCTGCAGCGGGCCGAGGGGCGCTGGCGCGCGCAGGCGGCGAATTTGTCACGCCGCCGGCGTGGCGCGGCTCCCACGGCCGGAGCCGGCGGGGTTGAAATGTCCGCCAGCAACCTCATCTCCGCGGGGCATTT
>NZ_DATMHS010000089.1:0-2172 GCF_035554825.1 Ramlibacter sp.
CGGGCCGGCGAGCAGGGCCGGGGCTTCGCGGTGGTGGCGGCCGAGGTGCGCAGCCTGGCGCAGCGCTCGGCGGCGGCGGCCAAGGAGATCAAGGCGCTGATCGACGACTCGGTGGGCAAGGTCGACACCGGCAGCCAGCTGGTGGGGCAGGCCGGCGCCACGATGCAGGAGATCGTGGGCAGCATCAAGCGGGTGACCGACATCATGGGCGAGATCGCGGCGGCCAGCCAGGAGCAGACGCGCGGGATCGAGCAGGTGAACCAAGCCATCACCCAGATGGACCAGGTGACGCAGCAAAACGCCGCGCTGGTGGAAGAAGCTTCGGCGGCGGCGCAGTCGATGCGCGAGCAGGCCGGCGAACTGGTGCAGGCGGTGAGCCTGTTCAAGCTCGACGCGGACGAGGCGCCGGCGCTCGCTCGCCCGGCCAGCGAGCGCCCGGCCCCGGGAAGGCGGCCGGCGGCCGTGGCTGCCGGGACCGCGCCGCTGCCGGAACCGGCCCTGGCGGGCGGCAACGGATGAGCGCGGTGACCAATTTTTCAACCAAGAGGAGCACGCGATGAATCGCACATGGGGCGCGGCGGCAGCCGTGATGACGATGGCGGCGATGGCCGCCGGATCGGCCTGGGCCGCCGACGACTCGGCCAACGCCAAGGAAGCCGAGGCGATGGTCAAGAAGGGCGTGGCCTTCATCAAGGCCAACGGCAAGGAAAAGGGCTACGCCGAGATCACCAACAAGCAGAGCGCGCCGTTCCACGACCGCGACCTGTACCTGGCCGTGCACAAGCTCGACGGCACCTGCGTCGCCCATGGCACCAACGAGAAGATGGTCGGCAAGAACTTCATGGAGATGAAGGACATCGACGGCAAGGAATACATCCGCGAGCGGGTCGAGTTCGGCAAGACCAAGGCCTCGTTCTGGACCGACTACAAGTTCGTCAACCCGGTCAGCAAGAAGATCGAGCCGAAGACGGCTTATTGCGAGCGGCTGGACGACACCGTCGTCTGCGGCGGCATCTACAAGAAATAGCAGCCCGCGCCTGCGACACGGGAGGCGGCGCCGCACAGCGCGTCGGCGTCGCGTCCCGCAGGCGGTTTCTGGCTTCACCCGAATGCGCGGAGTTTCCCGGTGTCACTGAACAACCTATCCATCGGCCGGCGGCTGGCACTCGTCGTCGCCATCATCCTGGCCCTCTTCCTCACGAGCAGCGCCATCGCCGTCCTGCGGCTGCGCCAGCTCGGCGCCGAGATCGACGCCATGGTGGAGCAAAACATCAAGATCGAGCGGGCCGGTTCCGACTGGCTGCGCCACACGTCCAACGGCATCCAGCGCGCCGCCGCCATCGCCAAGAGCAGCGACACCGCCCTGGTGACGTATTTCGCGCCGATCACGGCCAAGGCGGTCGCCGACACCACCGTGCTGCAGAAGTTCCTGGAAAGCCGGCTGGTGCGGCCGGAGCAGCGCGAGATGTTCGAGAAGATCGGGCAGATGCGCAAGGCCTATCTCTCGTCGCGCGACGAGGTCGCCAAGGCCAGCGCCGCCGGCGACGCCGAGGGCGCCGCCAAGATCTTCAGCGAGCGGTTCGAGCCCACCTCCACGGCGTATGTCGCCGCGGTCGGCCAGATGGTGGAGAACGAGCGGGCCGAACTCGACGCCGCCGCCCAGCGCACGCGCGAGCTGCGCGCCGCCACCACCACCTGGCTGGTCGTGTGCAGCGCCGCCTCGGTCGCGCTGGGCATGCTGCTGGCGTGGCTGCTGACCCGCAGCATCACGCGGCCGCTGCGGCACGCGGTGGAGGTCGCCGCCAGCGTGGCGTCCGGCAACCTCAACAGCCGGATCGAGGTGCACGGCACGGACGAAACCGGGCAGTTGATGCAGGCGCTGCACACGATGAACGGCAGCCTGGCCGACGTGGTCGGGCAGGTGCGCCGCGGCACCGACACCATCGCCACCGCCTCCGGCCAGATCGCGGCCGGCAACCAGGACCTGTCGCGCCGCACCGAGGAGCAGGCCGCCTCGCTGGAAGAGACGGCAGCGTCGATGGAGGAGCTCACCGGCACCGTCAAGCAGAACGCCGACAACGCGCGCCAGGCCAACCAGCTGGCGCAGTCGGCCGCCGACGTGGCCGTCAAGGGCGGCACGGTGGTCGGCCAGGTGGTGGACACCATGGCCTC
>NZ_DATMHS010000090.1:0-32440 GCF_035554825.1 Ramlibacter sp.
CATGTGCACGAACAGGAACACCAGCACCGCGACGATCAGCAGCGTCGGCAAGAGGCCGAGCAGGCGCTTGAGGAAATAGCTGGCCATCGCGGGCGGGTTCCTAGCCGATCACTTCAGGTCGACGTCGTCGAAGTTGAACGACGCATCCGGCATCACGTGGAAGCCGCTCAGCCCCTTCGCGTGCGCCGACAGCAATTGCTCCGTCACCAGGAACGCCCACGGCGCGTCGGCCCAGATGCGCTTCTGCGCATCGGTGTACAGGCGCGTCTTTTCCTTGGTGTCCGTCGTGTTCAGCGCCTTGCGGATGTCGTCGTCGACGGCCGGATTCTTGTAGTACGCCGTGTTGAACATCTTCGGCGGCATGGATTCGCTCGCCAGCAGCGGGCGCATCGCCCAGTCGGCTTCGCCGGTCGACGAGGACCAGCCGACGTAGTACAGGCGCACCGGCGCGTTCGCGGCGTCCTGCGCGCTTTCGACCTTCTCGACGCGCTGGCCGGCCTCGAGAGCCTGCACCGAAGCCTTGATGCCGACCTGCGCCAGCTGCTGCTGCAGGAACTGAATCACCTTCTGCGCCGTCGTGTGGTTGTAGGCCGACCACAGCGTGGTCTCGAAGCCGTTGGGGTAGCCGGCTTCCTTCAGCAGGGCCTTGGCCTTGGCCGGGTCATACGGCCACGGGCCGAGCTTCACGGCGTATTCGACGCCGTGCGGCATCACGCCCTCGGCCGGGATCGCGTAGCCCGAGAACGCCACCTTGGCCAGCGCCTGCTTGTTGATCGCGTAATTGATCGCCTGGCGCACCTTCGGGTTGTCGAACGGCTTTTGCAGCGTGTTCATCGACAGGTAGCGGTGCACGATGGAGGGCGCCGCCGTCAGCTCGATGTTCTGCTTGCCCTTGAGCAGCTCGGCCTGCTCGTACGGCACCGGGAAGGTGAAGTGGGCCTCGCCGGTCTGCATCATCGCGCTGCGCGAGTTGTTGTCGACCACCGGGCGGAAGGTGATGGTGTCCACCTTGGGGTAGCCCTTGCGCCAGTAGCCGTCGAACTTCTCCACCTTCAGGTAGTCGCTCTGCTTCCACTCGACGAACTTGAAGGGGCCGGTGCCCACCGGGTTCTGCGCGATGGCCTTGCCGTGCTTTTGCAGCGCCGCCGGCGAGATGATCACGCCAGACGGGTGCGCCAGCGAGTTGATGAAGGGCGAGAACGGCTCCTTCAGCGTGAACTTCACCGTCGACGCGTCCACCACCTCGGTCTTGGCGATGTTCTTGTACAGGTTGTAGCGCTTGAGCTTGTTCTCGGGGTTGGTGACGCGGTCGAAGGTGACCTTCACCGCCTCGGCGTTGAAGTCGGTGCCGTCGTGGAACTTGACGCCCTTCTTCAGCTTGATCGTGTACTGCAGGCCGTCCTTGCTGGCGGTGTAGCTCTCGGCCAGCACCGGCACCATCTTCATCGCCTTGTCGAAACCGAACAGGCCCTGGTAGAACGACTTCACCACCGCCTGCGACAGCGTGTCGTTGGCGTCGTACGGGTCCATGGTGGTGAACGTCGAGGCGACGGCCGCCACCACGTCCTTGGCCGCGAACGCGGGGGTCGCCAGCGTGGCCGTCAGCGCCAGCGCGGCGGCCAGGGGTGCGAGGGTATGTTTCATTGGTTGCTCCTCAGGTAAAAGTCAAAGGGACGTGCTCAGAACTGCCCGCCCACCGGATGGCGGGCGACGAAATGGCCGGGACCGACCTGCTGCAGCGGCCTGACCACCGGTTCGTCGCCGACGGCCCGGATCGGGCTGGGGATCTCGCCTTCCAGCAGTTCCCGCCGCAGGTGCCGGCGCTTCGGATCGGCCACCGGCACCGCCGCCATCAGCCGCCTGGTGTAGGCGTGCTGCGGGTTCTCGAAGATGGCCCGGCGCGGCCCGATCTCGACGATCTGGCCCAGGAACATCACCGCCACCCGGTGGCTGATGCGCTCGACGACGGCCATGTCGTGCGAGATGAACAGGAAGGCGATGCCCAGCTCGCGTTGCAGGTCGAGCATCAGGTTGACGATCTGGGCCTGGATCGAGACGTCCAGCGCCGACACCGACTCGTCGGCGATCACCACCTTGGGATTGAGCGCCAGGGCCCGGGCGATCGCGATGCGCTGCCGCTGGCCGCCGGAGAATTCGTGGGGATAGCGGTGCGCCACGTCGGTCGGCAGCCCCACCTTGCGCAGCAGCCAGTCGACGCGGGCCTGCGCTTCCTTGCCCTTGGCGATCCTGTGCACCAGCAGCGGCTCCATGATCGAGAAGCCGACGGTGACGCGCGGGTCGAGCGAGGCGAACGGGTCCTGGAAGATGAACTGGATGTTGCGGCGCAGCGCCTGCAGCTGCGTGTTGGGCAGGTCGCGCACGTTCACGCCGCCGAACTCGATGACGCCGGACTGGCTGTCCACCAGCCGCAGCAGCGAGCGGCCGGTGGTCGACTTGCCGCAGCCCGACTCGCCGACCAGCGCCAGCGTCTCGCCCGGCAGCAGGTCGAAGCTGACCTGCTCCACCGCATGCACGCGGCGCTTGACCCGGCCGAGGATGCCGCTGGGCACGTCGAAGCGGGTCACCAGATCCTTGACCCGCAGCACCGGCGCGCTGCCGGCCGCCACCGTGTCCTGCGGCGTCGTGTCGACCGGCGCGGCGTCGCGCTCGTCGGTGCGCAGCAGCTCGAACTTGCGCGGCAGGTCGGTGCCCTGCATCGAGCCCAGGCGCGGCACCGCCGACAGCAGCGCCCGGGTGTAGCGCTCGCGCGGTGCGGCGAAGATGGTTTCGGAGGCGCCCTCCTCCACCTGGCGGCCGCCGTACATCACCAGCACGCGGTCGGCCACCTCGGCCACCACGCCCATGTCGTGGGTGATGAACACCACGCCCATGCGCATCTCTTCCTGCAGCGCGCGGATCAGCTGCAGGATCTGCGCCTGGATCGTCACGTCCAGCGCGGTGGTCGGCTCGTCGGCGATCAGCAGCGAGGGCCGGCACGAGAGCGCCATCGCGATCATCACGCGCTGGCGCATGCCGCCCGAGAGCTGGTGCGGAAAGCGGTCGAGCACGTTGCGCGCCTCCGGGATGCGCACCAGCTCCAGCATGCGCAGCGCCTCGGCGCGCGCTTCGCCGGCGCTCTTGCCCTGGTGGACCCGGATCGATTCGGCGATCTGGTCGCCGGCCGTGAACACCGGGTTCAGCGACGTCATCGGCTCCTGGAAGATCATCGCGATGTCGGCGCCGCGGATGCTGCGCATGGTGGCCGAATCGGCCTGCGCCAGGTCCAGCACGTCGCCCCTGCGGCGGCGGAAGGCCATGCGGCCGCTGACGATGCGGCCGCCGCCGTGTTCGACCAGGCGCATCAGCGACAGCGAGGTCACCGACTTGCCGGACCCCGACTCGCCCACGATCGCCAGCGTCTCGCCGCGGTCGACGTGGAACGAGAGGTTGCGCACGGCATCCACCGTGCGCTCGGACGTCGCGAAGCGCACCGAGAGGTCGCTCACGTCCGCCACCCGCTGCTCGGGCAGCACCAGAGCGGACGGCGGCGGCAGGTCGATCAGCGTGCTCGTCATGGGATCAACGGAAGATCGCGGTCTGCGGCGCTTCGCCGACCCGGGCGTAGCCGCGGTACATGCCTTCCGTGTTGAACGGCATGCTGAAGTTGCCGGCGCGGTCGACGGCGATCAGGCCGCCGCGGCCGCCGATCGCCGGCAGCGACTGCATCACCACCGCCTCGCAGGCCTGTTCGAGCGAGGCGCCCGCATAGGCCATGCGCGCGCACACGTCGTAGGCGGCGGGCACGCGGATGAACATCTCGCCGGTGCCGGTGCAGGAGATCGCGGCCGTGCGATTGTCGGCGTAGGTGCCGGCGCCGATCACCGGGCAGTCGCCCACGCGGCCCGGTTGCTTGTTGGTCATGCCGCCGGTGGACGTCGCGGCGGCCAGGTTGCCGTGGGCGTCCAGCGCCACGGCGCCGACGGTGCCGAACTTGCGGCTCTCGTCCAGCGGCGCCGCCGCGGCGGCCGGCTGGCGGAACACCAGCGCCGCGCCGTCGTGATCGAGCACGGCCTTGTCGGCGGCCAGCGCGCGGCGCAGTTGCTCGCGCCGCGCCTCGGTGGAGAAGTAGTCGGGCGAGACCATCTCGAGGCCCAGGCGCTGCGCCAGCGCCTCGGCACCGGCGCCCACCAGCAGCACGTGCTCGGTGTGCTCCATGACCGCGCGGGCCGCCCGCGCCGGCCGCTTGATCCGCGTCACGCAGCCGACGGCGCCGGCCTTGAGCGTCGCGCCGTCCATCACGGCGGCATCCAGCTCGTGGGTTTCGTCGTGGGTGAACACGGCGCCGTGCCCGGCGTTGAACAACGGGCAGTCTTCCAGCAGGTCGACGGCCACCGAGACCGCGTCGAGGGCGCTGCCGCCCTTGGCCAGCACGTCCTGCGCCGGGCCGAGCACGCCCTGCAGGGCGGCGTGGTAGGCGGCCTGCTGCTCGGCGGCCGCACCGGTGCGGCTCATGGTGCCGGCGCCGCCGTGGATGACGATGAGTGGGCGGGGTTGGCTCACTTGGTGACTTTCGATGTGGTGGGAGAGCGGCGGTGGCGCCGCGGCGCGGCGGCCGCCGGCGCGCGCGCGCGGGCGCCTTCGTCGCGATGCAGCCAGGGCAGCACCGACTCGGCCAGCTGGGTGGCGGCCTTCACGGAACCCTTGGCGCGATGGGCGACGGCGCTGGCCAGCGCTTCGATGAGCGCCAGCACGCTGGCCTCGGAATTGGCGAAATAGTGGCTGTCGGTCTGGGCATACAGCGCGACCGTCGCCACCGGCGCGAGCGGGGACGACACCCGGTCGGTCAGCGCCAGCACCGGCACGCCGGCTTCACGCGCCAGCGCCGCCAGCCGCACGGTGTCGGCCAGGTAGCGCGGGAAGGCGATCGCGACCAGCAGATCGCCGTGCCTGGCGCGACTGAGCACCTTGGCGCCGTACGACGCGGCCTCGGGGGTGGCGAGCAACTGCACGTTGTCGCAGTGCGGATCGAGGCTGCGCTGCAGCAGGCCGCCGAGCCAGCTGCTGCTGCCGTAGCCGACGATGTAGATGCGCTGCGCCTTGAGGATCTCATCCACCGCCTTCTGGCAGCTCTGCGGGTCGAGCCACTGGCGCGTGAGCTGGATGTTGCGCTGGATGTCCGACAGCGTGGAGGCGAACACGTCGGCCACGGTGGCCGAGCGTTCGAGCTTGCTGCGCAGTTTTTCCACCGGCGCCAGCGTGGTCTCGAATCCGAGCACCAGGGCCGCCCGGAACTGCGCATAGCCGTCGAACTCGAGGGCCCGGGCGAAGCGGTTGGCGGTGGCCACCGACACGCCCACCGTCGCGGCCAGTTCGTCGATCGGCATCGCCGCGGCCTGCAGCGGGTGCGCCAGCACCCAGTCGGCGATCTGCCGGTGCGAGCGGGAGAGCGCCGGCAGCAGCCGCGCGATGCGCTGCGCCATCGAAGGATTGCCGGGAACCGCTGCCATCAGCACGCGCGCGGCCTGGGCCGCGAAAACTGGGTGAACATATATTTACAACGGAGCTCATCATAACGAAATTTTTCATCATTTCATTTCACGGGCGCCCCGCTGGGCTGCGGTCCGGCCGCCGCGGCCGGACCGCGCAGCGCGCCGCAGCTGTCGCCGTCGGCCTACAAGCGCATGCTCCATTCCTGCAGCGCCGCGGCGCCCCCAGCCTCGCTAGAGTTCCCGCCTGCCGCCGTGTGGCGGGCCGGGACCCCGATCGATGCGCAGACCCACGCAGACACGACCTCGAAGAAGAACGTTCACGCTCGTCGCACTGCTTGCCGCCGCGCTGGCCGCGGCCGGCGGCTGGCAGGTGGCCCGGCTGCGGGCCGACCGCCAGGCCCAACAGCCGCCGGCGGTGCAGGCGCCGGCCGCCGCGGCGTCCGCGCCAGCGCCGGCCGAGGCCGGGGTGTCGGCGGCCCTGGCCGACCTGCTGCCGGCGATCACCGGCGAATCGCCGACCACCGAAGCCGATCCGCCGCAGGAGCGCGACGGCGTTTCCTGGGGGCACCGCGCCGGCCTGCACAACACGAAGGACGACCTGCACCTGCGCGCCAGCGCGGCCTACGTGGTCGAGCCCGGCAGCGGCAAGGTGCTGCTGGGCAAGAACGAGGATGCGGTGCTGCCGATCGCCTCGCTCACCAAGCTGATGTCGGCGCTGGTGGTGACCGAGGCGAAGCTGCCCATGGACGAGGCGATCACGATCAACGAGGAGGACGTCGACCACGAACGCAACAGCCGCTCGCGCCTGCGGGTGGGCACCTCGCTGCCGCGGGCCGAAGCGCTGCGGCTGGCGCTGATGTCCAGCGAGAACCGGGCCGCGCATGCGCTGGGCCGCACCTATCCGGGGGGCGTGGCGGCATTCGCGGCGGCGATGAACCGCAAGGCCAGGCTGCTGGGCATGAAGAACACGACCTTCGTCGATCCGACCGGCCTGTCCAACCGCAACCAGTCGACGGCGCGCGACGTGGCCCTGCTGGTGGCGGCCGCCTCGCGCGAGCCGCTGCTGCGCGAGTACTCGACCACGCCGCAGCACGAGGTGCTGCTGGGGCGGCGGACCCTGCGCTTCAACAACTCGAACCGGCTGGTGAAGAACCCGCACTGGGACATCAACCTGCAGAAGACCGGCTACATCGTCGAAGCCGGGCAGTGCCTGACCATGAACGCCAAGGTGGCCGGACGCGACCTGATCCTGGTGCTGCTCGATTCCGCGGACAAGCACAGCCGGCTGGCGGATGCCGAGCGCATCAAGCGCTTCGCCGGCGGCGAGCCGCAGGTCGCCGAACGGCCGGCGGCGCCGGCGCAGCACGCGCGGCCGGCCCGCGGCCAGCACCAGGCCAAGGCGAGCGCCCAGGGCGAGCACCAGGCGCGGGCCAGGCGCCAGCGCGCCACGCCCGAGCCGCGGGTGCACCAGACCTACCTGCCGCGGCACGCGCAGCGCAAGAGCGGGGACCAGCGCTGAGGCACGGCGGGCCGCACGCCACGCGCAACCGTCACGCGGTCACGCGGTCGCGCGGTCACGCCATCACGCCATCACGCCAGCCAGCCCGGCATCGCGCGCTCCAGCGCCATGCGCATGCGGCGCACGTGCGAGCCGGACCAGTAGAGCCGGCCGCAGGTGGCGCAGCGCCGCACCGGCCCGGCCGACGCGCGGCTGAGCGGCGGCAGCAGTTCGAAGGCCTCGTGCGACGGCAGCGGATCGGACAAGGCGGTGTTGTCCAGGATGCAGCGCGTGAACAGCGCCGCCGGCGGCGGCAGGCCGAGTTCGACCACCAGCTGCCGCAGCTGCTCCAGCGGCACGTCGCCGCGCACCTCGTGCGCGCGGGCCGGCCGCAGCTCGCGCAGCAGGTGCCGGTCGCGCGTGAGCAGGATCCGCCCTTGGTCCAGCGCCTGCCGCACCAGCAGCGGATCGTCGATCGCCTCGTCGTAGGTGGTGTCGAAGCCGAGCACGCGCAGCCAGCGCGCCAGCCGGCCGAGCATCGCGTCGGCGGCGAATTGATGGCAGGGCGTCTCGATCATCGCGGGGTCGTTGGTCTGACCCGCGCCGCCCGCCCCGGTTCCCTGGCTAGGACCGCGCGGGCGGCGGCGCCGGCTCCTGGCGGAAGGTGACGACGTGATCGACGTCGAGCCGGATGCCGATGCGCTCGCCGATCGCGTGGTTGTGGTGGGACGGAACCAGCGACAGGACCCGCCGGCCCGAGGGCAGCGCCAGCGTATAGAGGATCTCGGCGCCGCGGAACGCCTTGTGCAGCACCTGCGCCAGCACCGGGCTGGCGTCGTCGTGCACGATGTCGTCGGGCCGCAGCAGGACGTCCACGCGGCAGCGCTTGCCGCATTGGGCGCAGCCCAGCTCGTGGCAGTCGACCGCGGCGGCGCTGTCCAGGACGCCGAGCTCGACCTCCACCTGGCGCGGGTTCAGCACCGCGCCGCTGACGAACACGCCCTCGCCGATGAAGTCGGCCACGAAGCGGTTGCGCGGCCGGTGGTACAGGTTGTAGGCCGTGTCCCATTGCTGGATGCGGCCCTCGGCCATCACGCCGATCTCGTCGGCCATGGCGAACGCCTCGCGCTGGTCGTGGGTGACCAGCACCGCGGTGGTGCCGCAGGACTTCAGGATGTCGCGCACTTCGAGCGAGAGCCGCTCGCGCAGGTCGACGTCGAGGTTGGAGAACGGCTCGTCGAGCAGCACCAGCGCCGGATTCGGCGCCAGCGCCCGCGCCAGCGCCACCCGCTGCTGCTGGCCGCCGGACAGCTCGTGCGGGAACTTCCGCGCCTGCGACGCCAGGCCGACCAGGCGCAGCATCTCCTCGACCCGTTGGCCGCGGGCCGCGGCCGGCTGGCCGCGCAGCCCGAAGGCGACGTTGTCGTCGACCGTGAGATGGGGAAACAGCGCGTAGTCCTGGAACACCATGCCGATGCGCCGCGCCTCGGCCGGCAGGCGCCAGCCCGGCCGGCTGACGACCGCGCCGTGCAGCCGGATCTCGCCCGCGGCCAGGTCCTCGAAGCCGGCGATGCAGCGCAGCAGCGTGGTCTTGCCGCAACCGGACGGACCGAGCAGGCAGGCGATGCGGCCCTGCTCGACGCGCAAGCCGACGTCGTTGACAACGGTATGCTTGCCGTAGCGCTGGACAATGCCGTCGGCTTCGAGCTGGGCGATGGAGTTCACCATCGGGGACGAAGTTGTTGGCGGCCGTTCATTGGGCACTGATTATATTTTGCGCACCTCGATCGCACCTCCCACCGCCACCTCGCAGCAGGGGCCCGCGCCGGCCCGGCGCCGGCCCTGGCCGCGGCTGGCGCAGCGGCCGAACCTGCTGGTCCTGCTCGCGCTGGTGCTGGCCGCCCTGGTGGCGCTGCCGGTCCTCAGCGTGCTGGCGAACCTGTTCGTCGGCGGCAGCTCCGACACCTGGGCGCACCTGGCGTCCACCGTGCTCGCCGGGTACGTCGGCAACACGCTGTGGCTCTTCGCCGGCGTGGGCGCCGGGGTCGCGGTGGTCGGCGTGGCGACGGCCTGGCTCACCACGATGCACGAGTTCCCCGGCCGCCGCCAGTTCGAATGGGCCCTGGTGCTGCCCATGGCCATGCCGGCCTACGTGCTGGCCTACGTCTACACCGACCTGCTGCAGTTCGTCGGGCCGGTGCAGGGCTGGTTGCGCGACACCTTCGGCTGGAAGCGCGGCGACTACTGGTTTCCGGAGATCCGCAGCGCCGGCGGCGCGGTGGCCATGTTCGTGTTCGTGCTCTACCCCTACGTCTACCTGCTGGCGCGCACGGCCTTCCTGGAGCGCGCCGGCGGCATGCTGGAAGCGGCGCGCACGCTCGGCTCGGGGCCCTGGGCCAGCTTCTTCCGGGTGTCGCTGCCGCTGGCGCGGCCCGCCATCGTCGCCGGCATGTCGCTGGCGCTGATGGAAACGCTGGCCGACTACGGCACGGTCTCCTATTTCGCGGTGCCGACCTTCACCACCGGCATCTACCGCGCCTGGTTCTCGCTGGGCGACCGGGTCGCCGCGGCGCAACTGGCGGCCGCGCTGCTCGGCTTCGTGGTGCTGCTGCTGGCGCTGGAGCGGACCACGCGCGGCCGGGCCCGCTTCCACAACACGACCGGACGCAACCGGCCGCAGCACGGCCTGCACCTGACCGGCTGGCGCGGCGCCGCGGCGTTCCTGGTGTGCGCGGCGCCGCTGGTGGCCGGCTTCGTGCTGCCGGCGCTGCTGCTGGTGCGCTTGGCCCTGGGCGAGCCCGATGCCGCTGCCGCCGTCCCGATCGGCGCGCGGTTCGCCCGGCTGGCCGGCAACAGCCTGCTGCTGGCCAGCGTCACCGCCCTGACCGGCGTGCTGCTGGCGCTGTTGCTGGCCTACGCGGCGCGCATGGCCAAGGGCGCGGGCCCGGCGGCATTGAACCGGCTGGTGTCGCTCGGCTACGCGGTGCCCGGTTCGGTGATCGCCGTCGGCGTGCTGATTCCGGTGACGCGGCTGGACAACTGGCTCGCGCTGCAATGGCAGGCCTGGTTCGGCGCCAACCCGGGGCTGCTGATCACCGGCGGCATCGCGGCGCTGGTCTACGCCTACCTGGTGCGCCTGCTGGCGGTGGCGCTGCAGACGGTGCAGGCCAGCCTGGCCAAGATCACGCCCAGCATGGACGACGCGGCGCGCAGCCTCGGCCACGGCCAGACCCTGACCCTGTGGCGGGTGCACGTGCCGCTGCTGCGCGGCAGCCTGTTCACCGCGCTGCTGCTGGTGTTCGTCGACGTGATGAAGGAGCTGCCGGCCACGCTGGTGATGCGGCCGTTCAACCTCGACACGCTCGCCACCCAGACCTACACGCTGGCGTCGGACGAGCGGCTGGCCGAAGCGGCCCTGCCCGCCCTGGCGATCGTCGCCGTGGGCCTGCTGCCGCTGATCGTCCTGTCGCGGCAGATCGCCCGTTCGCGGCGCGGCCAGCGGCCTTAGCCATGCAAAAAGGCCCGCGAGTCGCCTCGCGGGCCGGAAACGACGCGCTGGCGCGCCGCAGTCAGGTGATTCGGGATTCGGTCAGCGGTAGCCGGCGCGGTCGAAGACCTTCTGGGCCAGCGCGGAGTTCTTCGCCAGTTCGCCGACGTTGAGCGCGTCGGCCTTGAAGCTGCCGAGCGTCTCCAGCGCCGGGTTGGCGACCTTGACCCCCTTGGCAGCGGGCCACTCGTTGTTGCCGTCGGCGAAGTACTTCTGGGCCTCGTCGCTGGCCAGGTACTCGAGGAACTTGACGGCCGCTTCCTTGTGGGGCGCCGTCTTCAGCATACCGCCGCCGGAAATGTTGATGTGCGTGCCGGTGGTCTGCTGGTTGGGCCAGACCACGCCGACCTTTTCCATCACCTTGCGGTCCTCGGGCTTGTCGGAGCGCATCATCCGGGCGACGTAGTAGGTGTTGCTGAGCGCCACCTGGCACTCGCCGGCCGCCACCGCCTTGATTTGGTCGGTATCGCCGCCCTTGGGCGCGCGGGCGAAGTTCGCGACCACGCCCTTGGCCCATTCCTCGGCCTTCTGCTCGCCCTTGTGCGCAATGATCGAGGACATCAGCGAGAGGTTGTACGGATGGCTGCCCGAGCGGCTGCAGACCTTGCCCTTGAGCTTGCCCGATGCCAGGTCGTCGTAGCTGGCCACGTCTTCGGGCCTGACCGAGTCCCTGGCGTAGACGATCACCCGGGCCCGGGTCGAGAACGCGAACCAGTCGCTGGTGCGCAGGTTGGCCGGCAGCCGGCTCTCCAGCGTTTTCGACTTCACCGGGGCGAACAGTCCCAGCTCGTCCGCCTTGGCCAGCCGGGCGGCGTCGACGGTGATGAACACGTCGGCCGGGCTGTTGGCGCCCTCGTTCCGGATCCGCTCGAGCAGTTCGTCTTCCTTGGCCTCGATCCGGTTGATCTTGATGCCGGTCTGCCTGGTGAAGTTGGCGTAGAGCGCCTCGTCGGTCTGGTAGTGCCGTGCCGAGTAGAGGTTGAGCACCTTCTCCTGGGCGCTGGCGAAGGCGGTGGCGGACAGGGCCGCAGCCAGGACGGCGAGCTTGAGCGAAATGGTCATTGGTCAGGTGGTGGTAAGGGTCGACGGCGAATTCTGGCGGAATTCGACACGGATGTAAATGCGAATTGTTCGCGTTTTGATCGAAATCAATGGCCACGACGCGACACCGCCCTCCCCACCCGCCCGGCCGGCGGGCGCTCAGGCCCGTTTGAAACTGGCCGCCTGGACCAGCAGCGCGCCGCCCAGCGCGGCCAGGAAGCCCAGCGCCAGACCCGCGCCCGGCACCGCCAGCGCGACCAGCAGGCAGAAGGTGGCGAAGGCGTAGAAACCGCGGACCATCCCGCTGAGCAGCCGGATCGCACCGGCCGCACCCCAGGTCAGATGGGAGAACACGCCGAACACCAGCGCCATCACGGGAAACACGCTGAACAGGCCGCTGAACGCCGGGCCCAGGCGCTGGGCGGACATCGTGACCGCCACCGACAGCACGGCGCCGGCCGCCATCCGTGCCGGCAGTTCCAGCGGCGACGGCTGCGCCAGCGGGAGCACGAACGGCGCGCTGCGTGGAAAGGCGCGCGGCGCCACCAGCAGGCCCGCGACGGTCACGGCCAGCGCCGTCCAGAGCGCCATCGGCACGGCCATCAGCAACGCGCCGGCGACGCCGAAGCCCAGCATGCCGCAGCCGAGGCAGAGGTACCAGGGAAAGCGCCGCGCGCCCCAGGAATAGCCGATGCTGAAGCTGAGGTTGGCCAGGATGCCCAGCAGCGAGGCCTGCGCCGCCTGCGCCGCGAACGCCGGTCCCTGCTCGAGGCCGACCATCAGCAGCAGCGGCCCCGCCACCACCGGGAAGCCCGACAGCCAGCCGGCCACCGCCGGGCCCCAGCGGCGCCCGGCCAGCGTGATCAACGCGATCAGCGTCGGGACGAGCAGGAGCTTGAGCAGGAGCATGGGAGCGCGCGCGGCACGCCGCCGCGGTTCAGTCGGCGAGAGCGCGGATCAGCGCTGCCCGATCTTCACGTCGCCGAAGATCGGCGGGTGGCCGCCCGGCAGGGCCCGCAGCAGCTGCTTGGGCGCGGCCACGGTGCCGCCGAGTTCCGCCGCGGCGCGCCACGGCCAACGCGGGTCGTGCAGCAGGCCGCGGGCCAGCGCCACCACGTCGGCCTGGCCCTGCGCGACGATCTGCTCGGCCTGGGCCGGATCGGTGATCAGGCCGACGGTCACCACCGGGATGCCCACCTCGCGCTTGACCTGGGCCGCCAGGTGGACCTGGTAGCCGGGGCCGAGCGGGATCTTCTGCAGCGGCGACACGCCGCCCGAGGAGATGTCCACAAACGCGCAGCCGCGCGCCTCCAGCCGCCTGGCCAGCTCGATGGTCTGGGCGATGTCCCAGCCGCCTTCGACCCAGTCGGTCGCGGACAGGCGCACGCCCACCGGCAGGCCCGGCCCGGCGGCCTCGGCGACGGCCTCGAACACTTCCAGCGGCAGCCGCATGCGGTGCTCGAGCGCACCGCCGTAGCCGTCGTCGCGCCGATTGGCGAGCGGCGACAGGAACTGGTGCAGCAGATAGCCGTGGGCCATGTGCAGTTCGATGGCCTGGAAGCCGATCGCCCGGGCCCGGCGGGCGGCGGCGGCAAACGCATCGATCACCTGGCCGATGTCCTCGGCCGTCATCGCCCGCGGCGCCGGCTCCTCCGGCCGCTGCGGCAGCGCCGAGGGCGCGATCGGCAGCCAGCCGCCCGCGTCCGGCGCGATCAGCGCGCCGCCGTCCCAGGGGGCGCGGCTGGAGGCCTTGCGGCCGGCGTGCGACAGCTGGATCGCCAGCGGAATCTGCGACACCGAGCGCAGCGCCTGGACCACCCGCTGCAGCCCGGCCTGGTTCTGGTCGCTGTACAGCCCCAGGCAGCCGGGCGTGATCCGCCCTTCCGGCGTCACCCCGGTCGCCTCCACGCACAGCAGGCCGGCGCCCGAGATCGCCAGGCTGCCCAGGTGGATCAGGTGCCAGTCGACGGGGTTGCCGTCGACGGCGCTGTACTGGCACATGGGCGAAACCATGATCCGGTTGGGCAGCGCGAGGCGGCCGAAGCGGATCGGCGTGAACAAGGCAGGACTGGTCATGGCTGGATGCGAGGACGGTGGCAGGGGGCGCTCAGCGTGGCTGCAGGATGGCTTCCAGCGCCAGGCCCAGCGAGAGTACCCGACGATCGCTCATGGCGCCGCCGGCGATCATGAAGCCGGCCGGCGCCGTGCCCGGCGCGTGGCACGGCACCGACAGCGCGCAGCCGTCCAGGAAGTTGATCAGCGTCGGGTTGCGCAGGATCAGGCCGTTGGCGCGGAAGTAGTCGTCGTCGGCAGCGGTGAGCTCGGCCACCGTCGGCGCCACGACCGGCACGGTCGGCAGCACCAGCGCGTCGAAGCCCTCCAGCGCCGCGCCGACCTCGGCGGTCCAGGCGGCGCGCGCCTGCCGCAGGTCCAGGTAGTCGGCCGCCGAGAGCTCCTTGCCCCGCAGGATCCGCGACACCACGCGCGGGTCGTAGCTGGCGGCGGCCCGCGCGACCAGGTCGCGGTGCCACCACCAGGCCTCGGCGGCCGTGAGGCCGCCCTTGGCATTGATGCCGGCGAGCTTGGCGAAGGCGGGCAGTTCCACTTCCTGCACCAGCACCCCGGCCGCCGACAGCCGCGACAGCGCGGTGCGGAACGAGGCCGCGACATGATCGTCCATGCCGTCCAGCGCCACCGTCAGCGGCACGGCCAGCCGCAGGCCGCGCAGCGTCGCCGGCCGCGGCGCCAGGTCGTGGCCCGACAGGATGGCATCGAGCCGCGCGCAGCAGTCGACGCTGGCGGCGATCGGCCCGATCGAATCGAGGCTGGCCGACAGCGGCAGCGCGCCTTGCAGCGGCACCCGGCGCGCGGTCGGCTTGAAGCCCACCAGTCCGCACAGCGCCGCCGGGATGCGCACCGAGCCGCCGGTGTCGGAGCCGATGCCGGCGACGGCCATGCCGTCGGTCACCGACACCGCCGCCCCGGAGGACGAGCCGCCCGGGATGCGGCCGCTGGCGCGGTCCCAGGCGTTGAGCGGCGTGCCGTAGTGCGGGTTGATGCCCAGGCCGGAGAACGCGAACTCGGTCATGTTGGTGCGGCCGACGATCACGGCGCCGGCCGCGCGCAGGCGCTGCACCACCGGCGCGTCGGCGACGGCGGCCGGCTCGCCCCGCCGCGCCACCGAGCCGGCCATGGTGGTCTCGCCGGCCACGTCGAACAGGTCCTTGATCGAGATCGGCAGGCCGTCGATCGCCGAGCGGGCCAGCCCGGCGCCGCGCAGTTCGTCGGCGGCGCGGGCGGCGGCGCGCGCCCCGGCGTCATAGACGCGGGTGAAGGCGCGGGCGCCCTCGCCTTGCGGCGCCTGGATCCGCGCCAGGGCGGCGTCGGTGAGGGCGGCCGACGTGGTGCGGCCGGCGGCGAGCGCGGCCGCGTGCTGGGCGATGGTGGTCAGGGCGGTCATGACGGCACGCTCAGGCGACTTCGGGCAGCACGTCGACGGCGTACTGGTGGCGCAGGCTGCGGCCGCTGCGCGGATCGTACAGTTCCATCGCGAACGAGGTCGACGGCCGGATGCCGCCGATCGCGCCGACGGTGCCGCAGCTCATAGCGCAGCCGGCCGGCAGCGGGCGACCGTCGGTGTACCCCGTGATCAGCTCCACGGGCAGCCGCAGCGCGCTGAGGGCGCCTTCCTGGTACACGACCTCGCGGCCGTCCTCGACGATGCGCGAGCGGATCACCAGTTCGTCCCAGTGGTCCGCCACGTCGGCGAAGCGCCAGGCGGTGCTGCCCACCGGCTTGGCGCACAGCTGCTTGGACAGCGCCACGCTGTGCGACTCCAGCTTGCGGTCGGTGTGGTCGGAGGTCAGGCTCACGTACAGGTCGCCGTCGGCCATGAAGACGAAGGTCTCGACCTCGCCCGACGAGTGCGGCCCGACCACCTGGATCCGCGGCGCCTGCGTCAGCTGGTTCTCGGCCACGCGGTAATACAGCGGCACGGCGCTCGGGCGCGGCACGCCGATGGCAGCCAGCTCCTCGATGTGGTGGTCGATCGCGGCGCGGTCGCGGCCGGCCCAGCCGGCGATGACGAAGGTGTGGATGTCGGCCTGCACCTGGCGCGGCGCGCCGGCGGCTTCGACGTTGAAGACGAGTTTCATTGGGAAATTCCAGGAAGACGGAAGGAAATCAGCCGAAGACGCGCGGCAGCCACAGCGCCAGGTCGGGGAAGACGGCGAGCAGCGCGATGATCGCGAACAGCGCGCCGACGAAGGGCAGCGCGCCGACGATCACGGCATTCATCGAGCCGGTCTTGCGCAGGCTGTGGACCACGAACAGGTTCAGGCCCACCGGCGGCGTGATCAGCGCCGTTTCGACCAGCACGATGATCACGATGCCCAGCCAGATCGGGTCGTAGCCGAGCTGCGTCATGATCGGCGCCACCAGCGGGATCGTCACGATCATCATCGACAGCGTCTCCATGAAGCAGCCGAGGATCACGTAGAAGATCACCACCACCAGCAGCATCCAGCCGGGCGACAGGCCCAGGCCGACGATCTTCTGCGTCATCGCGTCGGTCAGGCCGATCGCCGACATCACGAAGTTCAGGAAGCCGGCCGCGATCACGATCAGCATGATCATCGCCGTGGACTTCATCGTGCCTTCCACCGACTCGCGCAGCATGCGCAGCGTCAGCTTGCGGAAGAAGGCCGCCAGCACCAGCGCGCCGATCACGCCCAGGGCCGCCGCCTCGGTCGGCGTGGCCAGGCCCATGTAGATCGAGCCGACCACCATCAGGAAGATGCCCAGCGGCGGCAGCAGGTGGCGCAGGCTGGCGATCCGATCGCCCCAGGTGGCGTTGATGCGGTGGCCGCCCCAGGCGGGCTTGACCAGGCAGGCCACGGCCACGACCACCATGAACAGGGCGGCCAGCAGGAAGCCGGGGATGATGCCGGCCAGGTACAGCTTGGGGACCGAGGAATTGGTCAGCACGCCGTAGATCACGAGGTTGATCGACGGCGGGATCAGGATGCCCAGCGTGCCGCCGGCGGCGATGCTGCCCAGGAACAGCGATTCGTTGTAGCGGTAGCGCTTGATCTGCGGGATCGCCACCGTGCCCACCGTCGCGGCGGTGGCGACGCTGGAGCCCGATGTGGCGGCGAACAGCGTCGACGCCCCGATGTTCGCGTGCATCAGGCCGCCGGGCAGCCACGACAGCCACAGCGACATGGCCTCGTACATGCGCTCGGCGAAGCCGGCGCGCAGCAGCACCTCGCCCAGCAGGATGAACAGCGGAATGGCGACCATCAGGAATTCGGTGCTCGAACTCCAGGACAGCTCGCCCATCGCGCCGGACAGCGGCAGCATGGAAAATACCTGGTCCAGCGTCAGGCCCAGCACGCCGAGGGCGGCGCCCACGGGCAGGCTCAGGCCGATCAGAACCAGCAGCAGGACGATGGCGGTGGCGATCATGACGCTGCCCCCCGCACCAGCCGCTCCCCGGCGATCGCTTCCTCCTCGGCCTCTTCCTGGGTCGAGCGCACGCCGCACAGCTCCTTGACCAGCGCGATGTCGCCGGTCACCAGCGCCACCGAGGCGCGGATCAGCATCAGCGCCAGCACCAGGCACATCCAGGCGAGCCCCATCACCCACAGGGTCTGCGGGATCCACAGCGGCGTCGCCAGCGGTGTGTTGGCGGCGGCGTGCCGTTCCCACGAGGTCTGGGCGACCGCGAACGCGTAATAGGTGAGGAACACCATGAAGACGCCCAGCGCCACCAGCGACAGCCAGTCGAGCACGGCCGACACCCGCACCGGCAGGTGCAGGTACAGCGCGTCGACGCGCACGTTGGCCCGCTGCAGCATCACCAGCGCGAACGACCACGAGGTGCTGATGGCGAACACGTAGCCGGACAGTTCGTCGGCGCCGCCGGTGGTGAAACCGAGGAACTTGCGCGCGAGCACGTCGAAGCCGATCAGGAACACCGACGCCAGGGTCAGGGCGCCGCCGAACCAGACGGCGCCGAGCGACAGCGACTCGGCGCGCCGCAGCAGCCGGGCCAGCAGCGCTGTACGGGGAGAGGAGGACATGGGTATGGGCTGGTAGGGACGGGGCGCGCGGGTGCGCCGCCCGTGGGACGCCGGCGCCTTCGGGCGCCGGCGCGGCCGGGGCTTACTTCTTGGCGGTCAGCCCGACGATCTTGCCGATGGTGGCGTTGAAGTCGGCGACGCAGTTGGCCGAGCAGCGGGCGGCCCACTTGGGCAGCACGGTTTCCTGCATCACCTTCTTGAGCAGCACGCGGTCGGCCTCGGTCGGCTTGACCAGCACCATCTTGCCCTTGACGGCCTGCTTGCAGGCGGCGGCGCCGGTGTTGCAGTCGTAGCCTTCCTGGGTCTGGGCCGCGGCGCCGTCCCACATGTTGTTGATCATCGACTTGATGTTCGCCTGCAGGAACGCCTGCACCTTCGGGTCCAGCTTGTCCCAGGCCTTCTGGTTGACGGCGTGGATCTGCGGGTTCCAGTTGACCGGCAGTTCCAGCAGGTGCGTCGAGACCTCGTACCACTTGGCCTGGTAGCCCGACAGCGAACCGGTGATCGCGCAGTCCACCACCTTGTTCTGCATGGCCGGCACCACTTCGCCGAAGGCCATGGTCACGCTGGAGCCGCCCAGGGCGTCGACGAATTCGGCCTGGGTGCGGCTGCTGGTGCGGACCTTCTTGCCCTTGATGTCGGCCAGGCCCTTGATCGGCGCATTGCAGAACAGCACCTGCGCCGGATACGGCGACAGGCCCAGCAGCTTGACGCCGGTGCCGGCGCCGTAGAACTTGGCGTAGACGGGCGCGAACGAGTCGACCACGGCGCGCGCGGTCTTGGCGTCGGGCACCAGGCCGGCCAGGTCCACCGCCTCGTTGATCGGGTTGTCGCTGGCGAAGTACGACAGCGTGGCCGTGCCGAACTCGATCACGCCCTGCGACATCAGCCGCAGCACCTCGGGCCCCTTCAGGCCCATCTCGTTGAAGCCCTTGATCTCGGCCGTCACCTGACCGTTCGACAGCTTGGGCACCACCTGGGTCCAGAACGGCTTCTCGAAGTCGTTGTAGGCCGACAGGTTGCTGAGGCCGCCGACCACCTTCAGGTGGGTCTTGGGCAGGGCCGTCTGGGCGTTGGCCAGCGTGGCGGCGGCCGCGGCGACGATCGTGGCGGCGAGGAGGAAGCGCTTTTTCATGCGAGAAGTTCCTAAGACATGACCGGGAGCCGCGCGACCGGCGCGCCGGCAACCGGCGAGCGCGTTGGGCGCGGAGCGGGCCCCCGGTCCGCTGGGGTGCCGGAGGCTTCCTGTTCTGTGAAATTTCACAAGAACATCAACATGATATCAAGGTCATTTCAGAAGGTAAATCGGGTACGATCCCGATGCCAGATGCCGCCCGAACTGATGGACCGCCCCCGCCCCAAGCCAGCCACGCGCGCCAAGTCCGCCGCCCCCGCCGCGCGCGCGCGCGGCGACGCGCCGTCGCAGAACGAGCAGGCCTACCAGCTGCTGAAGGACGCGCTCACCACGCTGGCCTACAAGCCCGGCGAGTATCTGAACACCGCCAGCCTGATGGACGAACTGGCGCTCGGCCGCACCCCGATCAACCACGCCCTGCACCGGCTGGCCAACGAAGGGCTGGTGCAGATCATCCCGCGCAAGGGCGTGATGGTGTCGCCGCTGTCGATCGACGACGCGCTGGAACTGATCCAGGTGCGGGTCGCCAACGAGGGACTGTGCGCCCGGCTGGCCGCCGCCAAGTCGACCAAGGCGGAGGTCGAGCAGATCAAGGACGTGGCGCGGCGCTTCGACGAGGCGGTGGCGCGGCGCAACCTGACCGAGGTGATGAACCTCGACCGGATCTTCCACGAGCACATCGCCGCGGCGGCCCGCAACCAGATGCTGGCCGAGATCCTGAAGGTGCTGCACGCCCGCTCGCAGCGCTTCTGGGCCCTGTCGCTGGCGGCCGAAGGCCACCTGGCCGAGGTGCAGGCGGAGCATGCCGCGATCATCGACGCGCTGGGCCGCAACGACCCCGACGCGGCCGCCGCGGCGGTGCAGGCGCACGTGCTCTCGTTCCAGCAGGCGCTGCTGCACCGGCGCTGAAGCGCCCGCGAGCGGCGGCGCCGGGCGCGCGATCCGCGCCAGTCACGCCGCCCGCCGCGAAACTCAGCGGATCCGCAGGTCGTAGCTCGCGCGCAGGCCGTCGATGTCGGTGATGGTGACGTGCCGCCCGTCCACCCGCAGGAAGCCGCGCCGCTGGAACGACTTGAGGGTGCGGCTCACCGTCTCCAGCGTCAGGCCCAGGAAGCTGGCGATCTCGGCCCGGCTCATGCGCAGCCAGAACTCGCGCGGCGAATAGCCGCGCGAGGCGTGCCGCTCCGACAGGTTGAGCAGGAACGCCGCCAGCCGGCTGGCCGCCTCGGTGAGCGACAGCATCACCATCATGCTCTGGTCGCGCAGCAGCTCCTGGCCCATCAGGTGCGACATCAGGTCCTTGGCGCCGGGCGTGGCGGCCGTCGCGGCGACCAGGCGGCGGTACGGGATCAGGCAGATCTCGCTGTCCTCCAGCGCGGTGACGGTGGTGCCGTGGACGTCGCAGGCGAGGCCGTCCAGCCCCAGCACCTCCCCGGCCATGTGGAAACCTGTCACCTGCTCGCCGCCGTTCGGCCGGGCCACCGTGGCCTTGCAGGTGCCGCTGCGCAGCGCGTACAGATAGCGGAACGGGTCGCCGTCCTGGAACACCGTTTCGCCGCCGCGCACCCGCCGCGTGGTCAGCGCCAGCGACTCCAGCGGCTGCAGGTCGTCGCTGGACAGTCCGCCCGGCAGGCACAGGGTGCTGACGCAGCAGGTGGCGCATTTGCACGGCGCGCGCGCTGGCGCGGCCTTGCCGTCGCGCACCGCCGCGTTCAGCGGAGACGAGGGACGATCGAGCGTGGCAGTTGGAGGCATGGTGGGGAGCGTGCAGGCGCGTGATCCGCGTGATTGGATGGGGCGCTCGTGACGCCCTGCCCCACTGTACGGGCAGCGCGCCCGAAGCTCAAGCCGAGACACCATGCGCAAAGAGGTCTCTCGCGTGCATCTTTTGATCGGACGGCTCGCGCGACCACCGCGCGGCCCCCTTACTGCATCGGTTCGGGCAGCGGCTTGGGATCGTTGGGCGACGGCTCGGGCCGCACCGGTTCCACCGGCGTCGGGTAGTCTGGTTGGGGCGTGTGCATGCGCCGATGGTGCGGCGTCCGGCGACCGGGGCCCGACAGCCGGGCGCCACACGGCCTGTAGGACGCGCACGGCGGCCCTCCCCGCGGCTGTGCCAGCGCGGCCGAGGGCAACGGCCACGGCGGCCGCCAAGGGGTGCGCCAGGCAGGCAGAATCCGGCCAATGAACGACACCGCCAACCCACTGCTGCAGGACTGGACGGGGCCCCATGGCCTGCCGCCCTTTCGCGACATCAAGCCGGAACACTTCGCCCCCGCCTTCGAGCTGGCGATGCGCGAGCAGCTGGCGGAAGTCGACGCCATCGCCAACCAGCCCGAGGCGCCGACCTTCGAGAACACCGTCCAGGCGCTGGATCGCTGCGGCCGCCTGTTTTCGCGCATCGAACTGGTCTTCAGCAACCTGACGGCCAGCGAGACCAGCCCGGCGCTGCAGGCCGTGGAGCGCGAGATGGCGCCGCGCCTGGCCGACCACGACAACCGGCTCTTCATGCACGAGGGACTGTTCCGGCGGCTCGACGCGCTGCACGGTCGCCGCGGCGCGCTGGGCCTGGACGAGGAGGACCTGGCGCTGCTGGAGCGGCTGCACCTGGACTTCGTGCTGTACGGCGCCAAGCTGGCGCCACCGGCGCGCCGGCGCTATGCGGAGATCACCAAGGAACTGGCCGAGCTCACCACGACGTTCGCGCAGAACCTGCTGGCCGAGGAAGCCGGCTGGGTGCTGCCGCTGCGCGGCGAGGCCGACCTGGCCGGCCTGCCCGACTCGGTCCGGGCGGCGGCGCGCGGCGCGGCGGCCGAGCGCGGCCTCGGCCCCGACGCCGCCGCGATCACCTTGTCGCCTTCGCTGGCCGAGCCTTTCCTCACGTTCTCCGCGCGGCGCGACCTGCGCGAGCGCGTGTGGCGCGGCCGGACCGAACGCGGCGCCCACGACGGCGCGCACGACAACCGGCCGATCGCGGCGCGCATCGTCGCGCTGCGCCAGGAGCAGGCGGCGCTGCACGGCCACCGGACCTACGCCGACTACGCGCTGTCCGACCGGATGGCGCAGGACACGGCGGCCGTGCTCGACCTGCTGCGCCGGGCCTGGGAGCCGGCCAAGCGCCGGGCCGACGAGGACCGCCAGGCGCTCACCCGGACGGCGCGGCAGCTGGGCGAGCCGGTGCCGATCGCGGCGTGGGACTGGCGCTATCTGGCCGAGAAGGTGCGGCAGCGCGAATACGACCTGGACGACGCCGAACTCAAGCCCTACTTCGCCCTGGACAACATGATCGCGGCGATGTTCGACGTCGCGGGCCGGCTGTTCGGCCTGAAGTTCATCGAGCAGCCGGACCCGCCGCTGTATCACCCGGACGTGCGGCTGTGGGAAGTGCGCGGGCGCGACGACGCCCTGGTCGGCCTGTTCCTGGGCGACAACTACGCCCGGCCCACCAAGCGCAGCGGCGCGTGGATGAGCGTGTACCGCAGCCAGTCCGGACACGGCGGCGGCACGCTGCCGATCGTCGTGAACAACAACAACTTCGCCAAGGCCGATCCGACGCTGCTGTCGTTCGACGACGTGCGCACGCTGTTCCACGAATTCGGCCACGGGCTGCACGGCCTGCTGTCGCAGGTACGGCACGAGCGGCTGGCCGGCACCCGGGTGCTGCGCGACTTCGTCGAGCTGCCGTCGCAGCTGTTCGAGAACTGGGCGCTGGAGCCGCAGGTGCTGCAGCGCCACGCGCGCCACCACCGCACCGGCGAGCCGATCCCGCCCGCGCTGGTGGACAAGCTGCTGCGCGCCCGCCAGTTCGACCAGGCCTGGGCGACGATCCAGTACACCGGCCCGGCGCTGATCGACATGGCGCTGCACAGCCTGGAACACGGCACCAAGGTGGACATCGCGCAATTCGAGGCGCAGCAGCGGCAGCTGCTCGGCGTGCCCGAGGACATCGGCCAGCGCCACCACCTCGCCCACTTCCAGCACCTGTTCGCCGGCGGCTACGCGGCCGGCTATTACGTCTACATGTGGGCGGAGGTGCTGGAGGCCGACGCCTTCGATGCCTTCACCGAGGCCGGCGACCCGTTCCACGGCGACACCGCGCAGCGCCTGCTGCGCCACATCTACAGCGCCGGCGGCCGCCAGCACCCCGGCGCGGCCTACCGCGCGTTCCGCGGGCGGGACGCGGGGGTGGAGTCGATGCTGCGCAAGCGGGGGTTGACGGGGTCCTGAGCGACGCGCCGCCTTCGGGCGACCGCCCTCAGGGCATCGGCAGGTCGCGCCGGATGGCCGCGCCTTCCGGCCGCTCCGGCCCCGCCGCCGGATACATGAAATCGCGGGCCAGGTCATAGGCTTTCACGCGGGCGTCGGTCGTCAGCCGGCGCGCCGAACGCGGCGAGAGCGACCAGCCCAGCGCCGGGCCCTGGGCTTCGTGCTGGACCTGCCACAAGGACACGTTGTCGTCCTCGTCCAGCTCGGACGGCCATCTGCACGCCGCGCCCATGAACGCGCCGGGGCGCGTTCCATACATCCGATACTTGTCGAGCTCGGTGCAAAGCTGGTACCACGCGGCCTGTCCGTGGGCACCGCGCGCGGCCAGAATCGTGCCGAGGATCTCGTCCAGCGAATTGCGGTCGTCGTTGGTGGTTCGTGGCGGAACCGAAGCGATCGGCTCGTTGTCGAGGCTGACGACCACGAGTTGCTGCCGCAGCCGCTGGAGGTCGACGTTGTAGTGCGACTGCAGGCCCAGAATGTGCTGGCGCAGCACGGCCACCCCCGAATTGTCGAAGTACCCGCCGTCGACAACCGTCGGGCCGTCGCGCTGGAAGACGATCGCCTTGGGCGAGATCAGAGGAAACCGCGCGCTGTGCATGGCAGCCGTCAGCAAGGAAATCTTGCTGCTGGCGCTGGATGGCACGTAGGTCACATACCGGCCCGGCTCCTGGCTTGCCGTCGGCAGCATGCCCTCTCGGGTGACCAGGGCGTACGGAATCGCGGTGCCCACTTCCGTGGCGTTGAGCATCAGGGGAAACGGCGCGGCCGTCAGGTCGCTTTTCAGCCGGCCGCTCAGTCCCTGGAGCACGCTGCCGTGCACCCGCGCGGCCGCGTTCAGGATGCTTTGCTGCAAGGTGTTCCCCCGCTCGGGGTTCGCCAGGAACAGGAAATAGTCGCGGAACAGTCCCGTGGCGATCAGGGGCGACAGATGGTCCTGTGCCAGGGTTTCGTTCACGGCCTGCACACAGGCCGGAATCTGGCGCTGGCCCTCGCCCACCGCCGGCCGGTCCGCGCAACCGGCCGCGCGCGCCGCCGCCCACACCGCCAGGCCGACGCTGCCGCCCGATGCGCCGCTGGCGGCAACGAGCCGATTCGAGAACTCGTAGCCCGTGTAATGGTCGAGCCATGCGGCGAACGAGGCGGTGTACAAGGCCGCACGGATGCCGCCGCCGTGGGCCGCCAAGGCAAAGATCGGGCGGTTGTCCTCCGGCAGCTTCGCCAGCGCCTGCCGAACGCTCTCCTGGCGCCGCGCCGTGGCGACCTCCTCCTGCGGCGGGCGCTGCGGCGGTGTGGGCCAGAAGAAGAACACGGCCAACAAGCCGATGGCCACCCAGCCTCCGGGAACCACGCGATGCCAGGACGAGCGTGCGATCCGCGCCTGCAGCGCCGCGACGGCGAGCACGAGGAAGGCGAAGAACATCAGCACGATGCCCATCGCCCCCACGTATCCGCCCATGCCGATGGGGTCGAGTACCGCCCAGGCCACGAACAGCGCGGTCGCGCCCGTGATGGCGGCGCCCACGAACCACCGCAGCCGCGCTGCGCTCCAGCCAAGGACGATCCGTCCGCCGCCGGTGCCGCCGATCGAGCGGCTGAGCCACGCCGCCGCCTGCCGGCGTCCCAGCACCAGCGCCCAGTACAGGAGCGCCATCAGGGATTGGGTCAGGAAGAACAGCGTATACAGCCGCTCGTTCTCGAACGCGCCGGCCAGCTCGAAGCAGGCGACGATGCCTGCCAGCGCCAGCACCGTGACGGCGGCCTGTCGCTTGCCGCCAGCGCCCGGTTTCGTCACCCACCATGCGAGCGCGATCAGCCCGATCGCCATGCCGGCACTGCCGTATCCCATCAGCCAGATGGCGCGCAACTGCCTGGGTTGCCACTCGGGATCGAGCGCGCGCAGTCCCAGCCAGTGTTCGTCGTTCAGCACGGCACCCCACGCATACAGCGCCACGCCGGCCAGCAACCCGATCCACCATGGCCGCAGCCTGGCCTCCTTGACCTCGGAAATGCGCATCAAGCCCAGGACCAGCAGCGCCAGCCAGAGCCCCACCAGCGCGATCGGCACGAAGTAGCTCTGGACGCTGATGCTGCGGGCGGCGGCGATCTGCAGCGTGAGAAACACCGTCAGGCCGAGGACGCGAGGGACGTGCAGCGCCGCGTGCGCGTCCGCGGCCTCGTACGCGTCGCGATGGCCCGCCGGATCCCGGTAGCTGCGCGGCCCCTGCTCGCGCGCGGCTGCAGGCGTCTCGCGCGCATTCCATTCGGCGCTGACGAGCATGCGCGCACTCAGCCAGATCGAGAGGGCAAGCACCAGCGCGGCCGCATTGATCGCCACCAGGCGCCAGTAGAAGGACCCGGCCGCCTCGCGCGCCTCGGGGAGCGTCGCCTGCGACAGAATCAGCTCCGCGGCCTGCGGAACGAACAGCAACATCAGGGCGAGGAGCGCGCACGCCAATGTCACCCAGGGTGACGAGCGCAACAGATGCCGCCCGTATGCCTTGACGTAGACCGCCAGGGTCGTGAGGAAGCTTGCCATATCGGTCTCCTCGCCGAATGCCGCTCGTGTGCTCAGCTCATGACGAAGGCGTGCATCACACCAGCGCCATCAGCAGCTTGCCGAACTTGAGCGCCACGTCGACCGTCTGCCTCGTGTTCACGGCTTGCGCCATCTGGTCGCGTACGCACTGGAAATCCTGGACGTCGATGTCGTCGGCCAGCAGGTCGCTGCGCAGCAGCCGCCCCTCGAGCCCGGCATAGGCCACGGCCGCGTCCTCGTACGCGCGCCGCAGATCGAAGTAGTCGTCGAACGACGGCGGCGGCTGCGCCGACTTGGCGTCCCAGTATTTCCGCCACAGCAGTTCGAGCGTCTGCTTCGCTGCCTCCCGCACCTGGTCGTCCGTGTCCATGTTGCCTCCTAGATCGCCGTCTTGCACTTGATGTCGGCCCCGGGGACCGGCTGGCTGGCGAAGCGCGCCAGCCACTCGCTGCTGCCGACCTTGCCGAGCGTCACGCCGGCCTTGCGCGCGATGGCGTCGCCGTCGAACGACGGATCGAGCCCCGACAACATCGGCGCATAGCGCTGCACCAGCTTGAGCGCGTCGACCAGCGACACCCGCTCGGTCGCCTCGATCGCCTGGTACAGCTCGGCCGCCGCCTGCGCCGCCTGGACATAGCCGGCCTGCACCGCCTCGTTGGCCTGCTCCTCCTCGCGCAGCAGCTGGCGAAATCCCTGCAGGCTGGTGGCGGCGTCGATCTCCTTGCCGGCCCGCACCGCCACCTCGTAGCGATCCAGCGCCACCTGCGCCGGCACGCGCAGCTGCACGTAGCGGCCGCTGCCGGCCGGGTTCTGGTCGAACGAGATGGCGGCCCGCCGCAGATGGCTCGTCAGCGCGAACACGCCCTGCTTCAGGCAGACGAAGTGCTCCGCGCCGAACGGCCATGCCTGCTCGAAGCTCACGGCGGCCGCCTCGATGTCGTTCATCGCATCGGCCACGGGCTTGGTCTCGGCGGCGAATTGGGAGCGCGCCGCGGCGCGGGGGTCGCGCCGCGAGAACCTGCTCCTGATCTTCTGCTGGTCGGCCCGCCAACCGGCCGCCGTCCGGTCCTTGAACGCCTGCCCGACCTCGCCGGCGATCAGCCGCTCGTCCGAATCCGGCTCCTCGAACAGCGCGCGCACCAGCAGGTCCGAATGCGCGGCCAGCGCGATGTTGACGCGGCTTTTCAGCGCACCGGCGGCGACTCTGGCCGCTGCCGCGTCATCCGGCGAGCAGGCGCTCAACAGCAGGGCCGCCGACGCGGCCGCCATCAGCCACAGCGCGCGCAGGCGCCGCGATCCCGGCAAACGTGGTTGATGCATGGTCTCCTCTCTCCTCAGTAATCCAGCCACTCCAGCGGCGCCGCCAGTGGCGCGCCCTTGATCCGCTCGATCGTCTCGGTCAGCACCGCGATGTTGTTGTCGAAGGAGCCGTGGCTGGCCTTGATCTGGCCGCCTTCGCGCGTCACCTGCACCTGCGGCGTGTCGACCACCCGCAGCAGCGACTGCGCCGCGCCCGGCCAGGCGCTCTGCCACTGCTGCACCTCGGACAGCTGCGCCTCGCTCCACTGGTCGGCGTCGCCGGCGTAGCTGGCCAGCTGCGCCCGCTGCATCCCCAGCAGCGGCATCTTGCGGGCGTCGTCCAGCGCGCGCGACACCAGGTACAGCAGCGACTTGCCGTAGGCGGGCACGGCCGGCGTCGGCAGGCCGTCGGCCTTCTCGTTCTGGTCGTCCAGCACGTACAGCCACAGCTTCGACAGGTCGAGCACCCCCTTGGCCTGCGCGGCGCCGTAGTGCCGGTTCGCGAAGGCGCATGAGCACGCCGCCGCGAACAGCGTCGAGGTCGTCACCGTCAGCGCCGGCGTGCCGCCGGTGGAGGCGCCGGCCGCGAGGCTCAGGAAGTGGCCCAGCAGGATGCTGCCCGCCGAATGCCCGGCGATGTGCAGGTCCAGCCGCTTGCCGGCCGCCGCCAGCTCGCCCTGCAGCGCCAGCAGGCTTTTCAGCAGCAGGTCGAGCCCGTGGTCCGGGGCCACGGCCGCCGCCGCGTTCTCGCGCATCTCGGTCCACAGCCCGCGGAAGAAGGTATGGGCCGCGGCCTCGACGGCGCGGTCCTTGGCGTCGCCCAGCGCCTCCAGGATGCCCTTGCTGCGCGCCGCTTCCTCGCCGAGCCAGCGCGCGGCCCAGTCCTGCACCATGTCGCCGATGGTCTCGCCCGGCCCGGTCTTCCAGGTGAGAAAGATCGGGTAGATGCCGTTGGCCTCGAAACAGGGACCGAGCACCCGGATGCGCTCGATCGACTCCTGCTCGCTGTTCAGGCCGCCGTGCGCGTACACGGCCAGCCGCAGCACGTTCTCCGAGCGCGAGGCGAGCCACATCTGCGGCGCCTCGACCACGATCTGGCGGGCCAGCCCGCGCCGGTCGCGGGGGTCGCGGGTGAAGTCGGTCGGCGCCAGCTCGCCGTTGTTGCCGGTGACCAGGCTGTGCTCATACGCGGCGGCGGTGGACCACGGCTCGTAGTCCGTGAAGTTGAAGGCATGGTCGATCGGCCACGGATCGTCGGCCGGGTTGCGCGGCTGCCGGGTCTGGCGGTCCAGCGCGGTCAGCGAGGTGCCGCTCGCCATGCGCCAGGACGAGGCCGCGATCGGCCGCGTCTTGCGGCCGGCGCCGTCGCGCACCACGGCCGGCACCCCCAGGCCGCAGGCCCAGGCGTCGGTCGCGTTCACGATCCAGTCGTCGTAGGGCAGCACGGCGAAGCCCGAGGCGCCCCAGGTGGTGCCCCACGAGTTCTGCACCACGAAGCCGCGCTCGTTGTAGCCGACCAGCGCGAAGGCATGGCCGCCGCGACTCTTCGGGTCCTTCAGCGGCGCGATCTCCGGCAGCGCCGCATGGCTGTTCGGCGCCGCGCTGGTCGAGCCGGCCAGGGCGTCCCAGCCGTCGTGCACGCTGGCCGACACGTAGACCGCGCCGATGTCGGCGATGGCTGCCTGCAGATCGACGATCGATTCGCGATCGACCCGGTAATAGACGCCCAGCGGGCGCTGCGCCGCGTCCAGCTCCCAGTTCTGCGACGGCCGCACGAACACCGCCTTGCCGGCCGCATTGGTCCGGTACGGCCACGCGTCGAAGCTGCAAACGCCGTGCTTGTGCCAGCCCTTGAGCGCGCCGCGACAGCTGGAGCCTTCGTACTCGGTGCCCGGCCACTCGTCGTAGCGCCGCGCCAGCTCGTACAGCATCCGCGGGCTGACCGGCAGGAACGGCGTGCGCTGGCCGTCCTGCACGTGGCGCACCCAGAACAGGTAGTTGGCGACGCAGGCCAGGCCGAACCCGGTGCAGGCGCCCTCCGATCCCTGATCGAGCACCAGCCCGCCGGCCACGTAGCTTGGAATGAACTGCTGGACCTCGCTGTCCAGCGGATAGCGCGGCGGCAGCGACCGCAGCGGCGCGCGGTACGGCAGGTCGCGCAGGTCGAGCCGGTCGGGGCGCGCGTCGAACGTTCTCGCGGTGGCCATGATGCTTCGCTCCTTTCGTCTCGGCCGTGAGGCCTGCGAGGGACTGCTGCACAAGGCGCCGCGACTGCTTTGCCGCGCCATCGCCATCCGCGCTGCGGATGGCACCGCCGGAATCGCCAGATTCCCGGCGGCGAGGAGCGAGTGTGGGCGGGTCGCGTGAAAACGCAACGATGCACCCTGTCAAGGTTGACAGGGTGTCAGGCTAGGAGTAACCCTGAGACGGGTCGCGCGCGAGCCGGCCGGAAACGCGGCCGGTCGGACCTGATGGGCCTCAGTGGGTCACGGTGCCGCGCCAGGCGCCGGTCTCGACGCCGCGGCGCTCGATCAGCTCCTTGAAGCGCTGCAGGTTGCCCTTGGCCGTGAGCTTGACCCCGCCGAGCGCGTCGCCGATCTTCTCGCCGACCGTCTCGGGGTCGTAGTCCATCTGCAGCATCACGCGCGTGCGGTTGTCCGAGATCCGGTGGAAGGTGACGACGCCGGCATTGCGCACGCCGCCGGTGCTGCGCCAGGCGATGCGCTCGTCGGGCCGCTGCTCGGTGATCTCGGCGTCCCACTCCTTGATCTTGCCGGCCACGTCGGCGCGCCAGTGCAGGTGGGTGTCGTCGACCTGCCGCACCTCCTGCACGCTGGCCATGAACTGCGGGAACGCCTCGAACTGCGTCCACTGGTTGTAGGCGGTGCTGACCGGCACGTCGACGTCGATCGACTCCTGGACCGAGGAGGCCGACCCGGCGCGCGCCTTGCGCATCTGCCGCGACAGCATCATGCCGCCCATGGCCAGGGCCGCCAGCGTGCCGAGCGCGCCCGGGCGTCGCCTCGCCTGGTCCATGGAGTGCTGCACCAGCATGGCGGGCGTCGGCGCCCGCCGAGCCTGCAGCTGCTTGGACAGCAGCCAGCTGGCGCCCGCTGCCAATGCCGCGACCGCGGCCACTGTTCCTGTTTCTTGCTTGGTTGCCTGCATTCGTTTCCCCTTGGCTGGTGTGGATCGGCTTGTCGCCGACGATGGACAAGCCATGATGGGCAGTGGCCCGGCTCATCGGGGCAACAGAGTGCAACGCATGCTCGACCGGCCCGGCCGGGGCCAGCGCCGGCATCGCACCGGCCCAGGCCGATGCAGGGCGCCGGGCGGAAGCGCGAGGTAACGGGCACGAAGCAGGAACTTACCCGGCGAAGCGCCGAGCGCTCGCCGGACACGCTCGGGGTGGGAAGCGAAGCCGGCCGAGGGCCGAGCAACCGCGAACGGCGTCAGTCCGGCACGAACCGCCGCTCGAAGGTCTGCGCGTCGGCTTCGAGTTCGAAGGTGACCAGCTGCCCGTGCTTGCCGTCCGCAAGCCGGTACGCGGCGAATAGGCTGTAGCGGCCTTTCAGGCCGAAGCTGGGCAGGTCGATCAGCGCGTACGGATGGGGCACGAACACCTCGTGCAGGAACACCGTGCGGTGCGCGTTGCGCGGCGAGGGGAACAGCTTGTAGGTGCCGGTGTCGATGGTGGCTTCGGGCATGGCGCGGGGGAGCGGGAAGAGGAACGTCGGCACCATTGTCGCCCCGCGTCAGCGCGCGGCAGCGACGCCGTCACCTGCCCAGCATCCGCTTCAGCTCGCCGCTGTCGATTAGCGCCTGCAGCTCGCTGGCGCCGCCGACCAGGGTGCCCTTGACGAACACCATGGGAAAGGTCGGCCAGCCGGTCCACATCTTCAGCGCCGTGCGCCGGCGCCAGGTGTGGAGGTAGTTGCCGTATTCGAGATACTGGTGCGGCACGCCGGCCGCGGCGAGCGCCTTGCGCGCCTTGGCCGGGAAGGGATTCATTCCCATCCCGACCACGACCACGTCGTTGCGCTGCACGGCGTTTTTCACCTCGTCCACGATCGCCTGCTGGTGGCAGGCAACCTTGCCGCGGATGGCCGGATGGATATGGGCCTCGTCGAGGATCGGGCGCGGCATGAATGGGCTCCTGGTCAAGGTGGGGACGGTAGCACGGCGGGACGTGAGTGTCGTTCCGGAGACCGATTGCTTCGGAGCCATATATTGCTACGGTGCAATACAACGCTGCCGAGCCGATTTGTCCGAGCCCTGGAGGTCCGCGATGCGGTGGCACGCGCTGAAGGACCCAACACACACGATCTCGACCACTGAACCATCGGTGCCAGCGGGATATCCGTCATCTGGCGCCGGCGACGCGGGCGGTCTGACACGCTGCTGGGCCTGCGTGCGAGGGCGACCCTGGCGCTGTCAAACTACGTGGTGCAGGCCGCAGACCGTCGGTGGCGGCTGGGCCCCGGCAGTCGGCTGGCTGGGCGCGCGCTACCAGGCCGGCTTCAACGTGAACAGCGCGTTGAAGCCACGCTGCACGAGTTGCCGCGGCTCGCCGGCGAGAGGGCGTCGTCACGTGCGCGACGGCGACATCCGCTCGTGCGCGTCACGCGAGTAGAAGGGTCGCGATCGTGCGGCAAACATCCGCATCGGCGAGCGGCAGCCGCTGGACAAGGGCGCGCCGGGCGGGCGTACGAGGAGATCCGCGAGCACGGGTCCTAGATTTCTGGGGGCGAGCACGAAGCTGCAGCCGTTGAGGGTCCAGCCTGAATCTGATCCTGTATGCTGCAAGCAGCAACCCGCACCGGCCTCCTATTGACTAATGACGCGCTGAACGTACTCACGCGTCTTGTCGGAGAAGCGCTTCAATTTGATGTCAACGAAGGCCGCCCCGACCTTCGCGCCCAGGGCGTCAGGATCGAGAAAATACATAGGGCCCTTGAGAGACACGACTTCGTCCTCCATTAACTGCTTCAACACCGCGCGCCCGGTGTCGCCCTTCATCATCCGTTGATGCTCTATCTTCCCCTTGTATCGCGCGAGTTGCCCCTTGCTGTGCGACCGGAACGCAAGGGTCAGTCTTCGTAGCGCACGAAGAGCGTCTGCGGTCTTTGGGTTTTCGTTCTGGGCCGCTGGCGCAGAAAAGGTTGTCCATGGGTAGGACGTCGCATTCGGCCAGGAAACCTGAAGCCTCGCGCCGTGCCTGACCAATGGCGTGGATAGGGATGGATCGGCTTCGACCTCTTCCGACTCCAAAATCACAGTGCCATCTTCTATGACAGTCGAGTCTCCGCGGACAACAATCTGGTTGCACGCGAGCTGCAACTTGCGCGCCGAAATGAACACAGGCGCGACAAGCTCAAGCTGATCGCCAGTGCCTAGTTCAACGTCGGTAGCTTCGACATCAATACTTATGCCAGCGACGCGCCGACCGAGCCGCAGCAGGCCCGCTGAGGGAGCTTCAAACTCGGTTCGCGCGACGCTCCCGTCCTGCTCGATCGACACTTCGACACTTATGCTTGCCGCGT
>NZ_DATMHS010000091.1:0-20974 GCF_035554825.1 Ramlibacter sp.
CTGCTGGAAGAAGGTGTGGATGCTCTCGGCGACGACCGGGCCGACGTCGGGTACTTCCAGCAGCTGCTCCACGCCCGCATCCATGATGGCGTCGAGCCGGCCGAAGTGCCGCGCCAGGTCCTTGGCGGTGGCCTCGCCCACGTGCCGGATGCCCAGGCCGTAGAGGAAGCGCGGCAGCGTGGTGTGCTTGGAGCGCTCCAGGGCGGCCAGCAGGTTCTGCGCCGACTTGTCGGCCATCCGCTCCAGATTGGCGATGGCCGCGAAGCCGAGCCGGTACAGGTCCGCGACGGTGCGGATCACATTGCCTTCGACCATCTGGTCGACCAGCTTCTCGCCCAGGCCCTCGATGTCCATCGCCCGGCGCTGCGCGAAATGCAGGATCGAGAACTTGCGCTGGGCGCCGCAGAACAGGCCGCCGGTGCAGCGGTGGTCGGCTTCGCCCTCTTCGCGCACGGCCTCGGCGCCGCACACCGGGCAGTGCCGCGGCATGGTGAACTGGCGGGCGTGGGCATGGCGCTTGTCCGGCACCACCGCCACCACTTCGGGGATCACGTCGCCGGCGCGCCGCACGATCACGGTGTCGCCGACCCGCACGTCCTTGCGCCTGGCCTCGTCCTCGTTGTGCAGCGTGGCGTTGGTCACGGTGACGCCGCCGACGAACACCGGGGCCAGCTTGGCCACCGGCGTCAGCTTGCCGGTGCGCCCGACCTGCACGTCGATGGACTCCACGGTCGTGAGCTGCTCCTGCGCCGGAAACTTGTGCGCGACCGCCCAGCGCGGCTCGCGCGTGACGAAGCCCAGGCGCCGCTGCAGCGCCAGGCTGTTGACCTTGTAGACCACCCCGTCGATGTCGTACGGGAGCCGGTCGCGCTGCTGGCCCACCGACTGGTGGTAGGCCACGAGTTCGTCCGGTCCGGTGGCGACCGTGGTGTGGTCGCTGACCGGCAGGCCCCAGGCGCGCAGCGCCTGCAGCACCTCGTCGTGCGTCTCGAATTCGGGCCCGCCCTGCTGCGGCGGCGTGATCTCGCCCCAGCCGTAGGCGAAGAAGCTCAAGGGCCGCCGGCGGGCGATGTTGGGATCGAGCTGGCGCACGGCGCCGGCGGCCGCGTTGCGCGGATTGACGAAGGTCTTCTCCCCGCGTGCGCCCTTGGCGATCTTCTCGCGCTGCAGCTCGTTCAGGCGCTCGAAGTCGTCGCGCCGCATGTAGACCTCGCCGCGGACCTCGAGCACCGGCGGCACCGCCCGCGCGCGGGCAGCGGGCGGGTGCCTGGTTGCGGCGTCCGCGTGCCCCCGCGGCGCCGAGGCCGCGACCGGTCCGGCGTGCAGCCGCAACGGAATCTGCCCGATGGTGCGGATGTTCTGCGTGACATCCTCGCCGACCTCGCCGTCGCCGCGGGTGGCCGCCTGCACCAGCACGCCGGCTTCGTAGCGCAGGCTGATCGCGAGGCCGTCGAACTTCAGTTCCGCCACGTACTCGATCGGCGGCTCGGCCTCGGCCAGCCCCAGTTCCCGGCGCACGCGGCCGTCGAACTTGCGGGCGCCGGCGGCCTCGATGTCGGTCTCGGTGCGGATCGACAGCATCGGCACCCGGTGCCGCACCTTGGCGAAGCCCTCCAGGACCTGGCCGCCCACGCGCTGGGTCGGCGAATCGGCGGCCAGCAGCTCGGGATGCGCCGCCTCCAGTGCCTGCAGTTCGTGAAAGAGCCGGTCGTACTCGGCGTCCGGAATCTCCGGCGCGTCCAGCACGTAGTACTGGTGGGCGTGGTGATGGAGCAGCTCGCGCAGCGCGTCCACGCGCTCCCGGGTCCTGGCGTCCGCGCTCATCTCAGGAGAACAGGCGGCGGGCGAGCGGCGAGCCGGCCCCCAGGTCGCGCGCCTCGAGGGTGTCGTACAGCTGTTCGAGGTCGCGCCCGATCACGTCCAGCGCCTCGGGCTGGATCGGCTGGCCGTTGTCGTCGGTGACCACGCCATCCATCCCGGTCGCCAGCGCCGTCGCCGCCTCGCGCATCCGGGCGAACGGCTGCTCGCCGCGTTCGACCTGCGGCACGTCCAGGCTCAGGGTCACCTGCCGCAGCGCCGACTGCTCGGGATCGTCCGCCATCGCGGCCTGGCTGTCGAAGGACAGCCCGAGCAGCGGCGGCGCCCCGGCGGTGCTCGCGGGCAGCACCATCCGTCCGGGCAGCGCCCCCGCGACGAAGCCCAAACGGCTGGCGTGCTGCTGCACGTAGCCGGGGCTCCACGCCGCGTTGCGCGCGCGCAGGGTGAACGACAGCTGGGCGTCGTGCGCGCTGGCGAACTGGTCGAGCTCGCGCGCCCGCGCCACCTCGTCCAGCATCTCCGGAAAATCCGGCGTGCCGTTGACGGCATCGGCGAAGGCCTGCGCCTTCATCACGAATTCGGAGTATTCGATTTCGTTGAGCGCGCCCACCCGGTTGGCCAGCTGGACCCCGGCCTGGAAGCCGCCGTAGCGCTGGCCGGGACGCGGGGTTTCCCACTGCTGCGTCCCTTCGTTCAGGCCTTCCACCGCGAACGGCTTGGTGCCGGCGCGGCGGGTCGGCGGCAGGGCCGCGAGCGCGGCCTCGCCCGAGGCCGGCGCCTCCAGCGCGATCGGCGCCAGCACGTCGATCAGGGCGTCGAGCCCGGGCCTTCGTTCCGGCACCGGCAGGGGCGGCGGGGCCGCGTCGAAGGCCGGCTCCTGGCGGCCGGCATCCAGCGTCGGTTCCTGGCGCGCGGCCTCGGCCGGATCGGGCGCGGCCGCGCTGGCGAGCGGCCGGCGCGGCGTGTTGCGCCGCGAGGTCCAGGCGTTGTAGGCTACCAGCGCCGCCAGCACCAGCGCGCCGATGAGGATGAGCCCCAGCGTGAAGCCGCTCATGCGGCTTCCGCCATGGAGACCGCGGATTCCATGTCCACCGCCACGATCCGCGAGACGCCCTGCTCCTGCATCGTCACGCCGATCAGCTGCTCGGCCATCTCCATCGCGATCTTGTTGTGGCTGATGAACAGGAACTGGGTGCCGCGGCTCATGCTGCTCACCAGCTTGGCGTAGCGCTCGGTGTTGGCGTCGTCCAGCGGCGCGTCGACCTCGTCCAGCAGGCAGAACGGCGCCGGATTCAGCTGGAAGATCGCGAACACCAGCGCGATCGCCGTCAGCGCCTTCTCGCCGCCCGACAGCAGGTGGATGGTCTGGTTCTTCTTGCCCGGCGGCTGCGCCATCACCTGCACCCCGGAGTCCAGGATCTCGTCGCCCGTCATCACCAGCTTGGCGTTGCCGCCGCCGAACAGCTCGGGGAACATCTTGCCGAAATGCTCGTTCACGGTGTTGAAGGTGCCGGCCAGCAGCTCGCGCGTTTCGCCGTCGATCTTGCGGATCGCGTCTTCCAGCGTCGTGATCGCCTCGTTCAGGTCCGCCGACTGGGCGTCCAGGAACTGCTTGCGCTCGCGCGCGGTGCTCAGTTCCTCCAGCGCGGCCAGGTTGACCGCGCCCAGGGCCGCGATCTCGCGGTGCAGGCGGTCGATGTCGCCCTGCATGCCGGCCAGCCGCACGTTGCCTTGCTCGATCGACGCGGCCACCGCCGCCAGGTCGGCCTGGGCGTCGGCCAGCAGCTGCGTGTACTGCTCGAAGCCCAGCCGCGCCGCCTGTTCCTTCAGCTGGTATTCGGTGATCCGCTGGCGCAGCGGATCGAGTTCGCGCTCCAGCTGCAGCCGGCGCTCGTCGCTGGCGCGCAGCTTGGCCGTCAGGTCGTCGTATTCGCTGCGTTTGGCCCCCAGCGCCTGCTCCCGTTCGAGCTTGAGGGCCAGCGCGCTCTGCAGGCCGGCCTGCGCCGCGGCGTCGGTGAGCCGGGACAGTTCCTCGCCCGCCCGTTGCTCCTCGGCCGCGATGCTGCCGGCCTGCTGGTCGGCGGTCTCGATCGCGCGCTGCAGTTCCGCCAGCCGTGCGGCCAGCGAACGCTGCGAGAACTGCGCTTCCTGCGCCTGCCGCTCCAGGCTGCGGTGCTGTTCGCGGCTTTCGGCCAGCCGGCGCTCGGCCTCGATCACGCGCTCGTCGAGCTGGGCGTGGCGCTCCTGGCTGTCCGCCAGCTGCATGTCCAGCTCCTCGAACCGGCCCTCGGCCGTCACCCGGCGCTCCTGCAGGTCCTCCAGCTGGGCGTCGACCTCGGCCAGGTCGGCGTCGATCTGCTCGCTGCGCACCCGCGTCTGCTCCGCCAGCTGCTGCAGCCGCAAGGTTTCGACCTGCAGTTCGTGGGCGCGGCTCTGCGTTTCCGCGGCTTCGCGGCGGGCCACGACCAGCCGCTGCGACGCGTCGGTGTACGTAGCTTCGGCCCGGATCAGGGCCGTGCGCGCCTCCTCGGCGATCAGGGCCTGCGCGCGCAACTGCTTTTCGAGGTTCTCGATTTCCTGCTGGCGGGCCAGCAGGCCGGCCTGCTCGCTGTCCTGCGCATAGAAGCTGACGCTGTGCGCGCTCACGGCATGGCCGCTTTGCACGTAGATCACCTCGCCGGGCTGGAGCTGCCCGCGCGCCGCCAGCGCCTCCTCCAGCGTGCGCGCCGTGTAGCAGCCATGCAGCCAGTCGGCCAGCAGCGCCTGCTGGCCGGCGTCGTTCAGGCGCAGCAGTTCGGCCAGCCGCGGCAGCGCCGCGGCGCCTTGCGGGGCGGCGGCCGGCGGCGGACTGTAGAAGGCCAGCTTGGCCGGCGGCACGTCGGCGGCGAAGGCGCGCACCATGTCCAGCCGCGACACCTCCAGCGAGTTCATGCGCTCGCGCAGCGCCGCCTCCAGCGCGCCTTCCCAGCCCTGCTGGATGTGGATGCGCGTCCACAGCGCCTGCAGGTGGTCGAGGCCGTGCTTGGCCAGCCACGGCTTGAGCTTGCCGTCGATGCGCACCTTCTCCTGCAGCGCCTTGAGCGCCTCCATGCGGGCCGAGAGATCGGCCTGCTTGTGGCTTTCGCTGTTGACCGCCTGCTGGCGCCCGCGCCGGTCTTCGTCCAGCTGCGGCACCTGCTCCTGCAGTTCGTGCAGCCGCGCGTCGGCCACTTCGGCCGCCTCCTGGGCCGCGGCCAGCTGCGTCTGCAACTGGGCGAGCCGCTCCTGGTCCGGCGCGGCGAGCGCATTGCGATCGACCGCCAGGCGCTCGCGGCGCTGCCCGAGCTGGCGCGACTGCTCCTCGATGTTGCGCTGATCGGCGGCCAGCACCTGGATCTGCTGCTGGACCTGGGCCACCGCGCCGCGCTGCTCCAGCGAGCGGGCCTGGGCCTGGCGCAGCGCCTCTTCGAGCTCGGGCAGCTGCTGCATCTGGTCTTCGACCTGGGCCGCCAGCAGCGCCGCCTGCTCCTCGGCATGCTCGCCCTGCGCGCCGAGCCGTTCGGTTTCGGCGGCGGCCTCGTCCTTGCGGGCCGCCCACTGCGCGGTCTGCTCCTTCAGCTGCACCAGGCGCTGTTCCACCCGCTGCCGGCCCTCGACGACGAAGCGGATCTCGGCTTCCAGCCGGCCCACCTCGGCGCTGGCCTCGTACAGCTGCCCCTGCGCCTGGTTGACCTGGTCGCCGGCGGCGTAGTGGGCCTGCCGGATCGTCTCCAGCTCGCTTTCGACGCGGCGCAGGTCGGCCACGCGCGATTCGAGGTCGTTGGTCGCCTTCTCGGCATCGGCCTTGATCCTGGCCTGGTCGGCCTCGCTCTCGGCGCGCTTGAGGAACCACAACTGCTGCTGCTTCAGGGTGGCTTCCGCCTGCAGCGTGTTGTAGCGCTGGGCGACCTCGGCCTGCTTCTCCAGCTTGTCCAGGTTGGCGTTCAGCTCGCGCAGGATGTCCTCGACCCGCGTCAGGTTCTCGCGCGTGTCGGACAGCCGGTTCTCGGTCTCGCGCCGGCGCTCCTTGTACTTGGACACGCCCGCCGCTTCCTCGAGGAACAGGCGCAGTTCCTCGGGCTTGGACTCGATGATCCGGCTGATCGTGCCCTGGCCGATGATGGCGTAGGCGCGCGGCCCCAGGCCGGTGCCCAGGAACACGTCCTGCACGTCGCGCCGGCGCACCGGCTGGTTGTTGATGTAGTAGCTGGACGTGCCGTCGCGCGTGAGCACGCGCTTGACGGCGATCTCGGTGAACTGGCTCCACTGGCCGCCGGCCCGGTGGTCGGCGTTGTCGAACACCAGTTCAACCGAAGCCCGCGAGGCCGGCTTGCGGTGATTCGTGCCGTTGAAGATCACGTCCTGCATCGACTCGCCGCGCAGCTCGCTGGCCTTGGACTCGCCCAGCACCCAGCGCACGGCATCCATGATGTTGGACTTGCCGCAGCCGTTGGGCCCGACCACCCCCACCAGCTGCCCCGGCAGCATGAAATTGGTCGGTTCCGCGAACGACTTGAACCCTGACAGCTTGATCGAATTGAGACGCACGGCCTGCCTGTTGACTGACGGAACGGGAGGCACCGGCTCGGCACCGGCACAGTGGCCCGCATGATACCTGTGCCGGATCGGCGCTCGGCCGTGGTCGGGAACGCCCGCCCCGCTTGCAACCAGGCGTAAACCGGACACCCGGGCGCGGCGGCGTTCTGGCACAACGGCGCCATCCACATCCGTCATGGCAGGCCACATCCGCATCGGCGTTTCCGGCTGGCGCTACGCGCCATGGCGCGGCAACTTCTATCCGCCCCGGCTGGCGCAGTCCCGCGAACTCGAATACGCCGCGCGCGCCTTTTCCTCCATCGAGCTCAACGGGTCGTTCTACTCGCTGCAGCGGCCATCGAGCTACCGCCAGTGGGCGCAGCAGACGCCGCCCGGCTTCGTGTTCGCGGTCAAGGGCGGTCGCTACATCACCCACATGCTGAAGCTGCGGCACGCCGACACCGCGCTGGCGAACTTCTTCGCCTCGGGCCTGCTGGCGCTGGGCGACAAGCTCGGGCCGATCCTGTGGCAGTTCCCGCCGCAGATGAAGTTCAACGCCGACCTGTTCGAGGCCTTCTTCCGGCGGCTGCCGCGCACCAGCGCCCAGGCGGCGCGGCTGGCCAGGGGCCACGACGAGCGGCTGCAGGGCCGGGTCGCGCTCGAAGCGCCGCTGGAGATGCCGCTGCGCCACTGCGTCGAGGTGCGGCACGACAGCTTCGTCGATCCGGCCTTCATCGCGATGCTGCGCCGGCACGGCATCGCCTGGGTGGTGGCCGACACGCCGCGGCCCTGGCCCCTGTTCGAGGACCTCACGGCGGACTTCGTCTACCTGCGGCTGCACGGCTCGACCGAGCTGTACAACAGCCGCTACAGCGGCGAAGAGCTCGAACGGTGGGCCCGCTTCATCCGCTCCTGGGCCGCCGGTCGGCAGCCGCGCGATGCCCGCCTGATCTCCCGGGAACGGCCGGCCGCCAGCGCCGGCCGCGACGTGTACTGCTACTTCGACAACACCGACAAGTTGCACGCGCCGGACAACGCGCGCGAGCTGATGCAGCTGCTGGGGCTGCAGGCGTGCCCGGCCCCGGCGGCGGTGTGAATCAGGCCTTCTCGCGCGGCCGGCCCGGCAGGTCGCGCGCCGCGGCGTCCACGGCGTCGCCCAGCACCTGCCACTGCTCCAGGTGCTGCACCGCCAGGCGGTTGAGGTAGTTGCGGCCCTTGGGCAGCAGGTGCACTTCCACCTGGCGCCGGTCGGCGCGGCCCGGCTTGCGGCGCACCAGCCCGGCTTCCTCGCAGCGCGACACCAGCGCCACCGCGCCATGCGGCTTGGCCTGCAGCAGCTCGGCCAGCTCGCCGATGGTTGCCCACTCGCGATCGGGCATGCCGGCGATGTGCACCATCAGCTGGTACTGCAGCGAGGTGATGCCGAGCTCGTGGGCGGCGTCCTCGCTGAAGCGCAGGAAGCGGCGCAGCGCGTAGCGGAACTGGGAGAGCGCCGCCAGCTGTTGCTTGGTGGCGGCGATGGAAGCGGATGCGGGCATGAATGACGCGCCCATCCCGGATGTGGTGTGGCGCGCGGCCGAATGTATCAAACCGGCGCCGCCACGACGCAAAAAGCTCTCAGCGTAATTGCTCATGACATGACATAACTCATGTCATATCGTGATGCTTTTGACCCCCCGGCTGCCGCAACGAGGACCGCGGCGCCCGTTTGTGAGGAAAAATCGGTGAGACTTGCCATCCGCAACCAGAAGAATTTCGTTTCCGGCTTGCTGTACATCGCCTGCGGCCTCGGCTTCGCCGCCGGCGCGACCAACTACAACCTGGGCACCTCGGCGCGCATGGGCCCGGGCTACTTCCCGTTCTGGCTCGGCCTGCTGCTCGCCTGCATCGGCGCCATCGTGCTGGCGGCGGCGCTGCGCCCGCACGCACCGCCGGAACGGCTCCCCAAGCTGGACCTGAAGACGCTCGGCTGGGTGCTGGGCTCGGTGGCGCTGTTCGCCCTGCTGCTGGCGCCCCTGGGCCTGGCGCTGGCGCTGGTCGCGCTGGTGCTGGTTTCCAGCATGGCCAGCCACGAGTTCGGCTGGAAGGGCGCGGTGCTGAACGCCGCGCTGCTGCTGGCGCTCTGCATGGGCGCCTTCGTCTATGGGCTCGGCCTGCAGCTGCCGCTGTGGCCCTCGTTCATCGGTTGAGGGCCGCGCGATGGAACTGCTCGATCACCTCGCGCTCGGCTTCGAGACGGCCGTCACCTTCCAGAACCTGCTGTACTGCTTCGTCGGCTGCGTCCTGGGGACCCTGATCGGCGTGCTGCCTGGCCTCGGCCCGTCGGCGACGATCGCCATGCTGCTGCCCGTCACCTACACGCTGCCGCCGGTGGCGGCGCTGATCATGCTGTCGGGGATCTACTACGGCTCCCAGTACGGCGGCTCCACCACAGCGATCCTGGTCAACCTGCCGGGCGAGTCGTCGTCGGTGGTGACCGCGATCGACGGCTACCAGATGGCGCGCCAGGGCCGCGCCGGCGTCGCACTGGCCACCGCCGGCCTGTCCTCGTTCGCGGCCGGCTGCTTCGCCACGCTGGTGCTCGCCGCCTTCGCCACGCCGATGTCGGAGCTGGCGTTCAAGTTCGGCCCGGCGGAATATTTTTCGCTGATGGTGCTGGGCCTGGTCGGGGCCGTGGTGCTGGCCTCGGGCTCGCTGATCAAGGCCGTGGGCGCGATCATCCTGGGCCTGCTGCTCGGTCTGGTGGGCACCGACGTCAACTCGGGCGTGGCCCGCTTCTCGTTCGACATCCCCGAGCTGACGGACGGCCTGAACTTCGTCGGCCTGGCGATGGGCCTGTTCGGCTTCGCCGAGATCGCGACCAACCTGGAGCAGCGCGAGCACCGCGAGACCTTCACCAACAAGGTGACCAACCTGTTCCCGACCCGCGAGGACTTCCGGCGGATGATCCCGGCGGCGATCCGCGGCACCGCGCTCGGCACCCTGCTGGGCATGCTGCCCGGCGGCGGCGCAACGCTCTCCTCCTTCGCCTCGTACACGATCGAGAAGAAGATGTCCAAGCATCCGCGCGAGTTCGGCCACGGCGCCATCGAGGGCGTGGCCGGGCCCGAAGCGGCCAACAACGCCGGCGCCCAGACATCGTTCGTGCCGCTGCTGACGCTGGGGATCCCGTCCAACGTGGTGATGGCCCTGATGGTGGGCGCAATGACGATCCACAACATCCAGCCCGGCCCGCAGGTCATGACCGGCAACCCGTCGCTGTTCTGGGGCCTGATCGTCTCGATGTGGGTCGGCAACCTGATGCTGATCGTGCTGAACCTGCCGCTGATCGGCGTCTGGGTCAAGCTGCTCAAGGTGCCGTACCGCTACCTCTACCCGGCGATCCTGGTGTTCTGCTCGATCGGTGTCTACTCGATCAACAACAACGTGTTCGACGTCTTCCAGGCCGCCGCCTTCGGCCTGATCGGATACTTCTTCGTCAAGCTGTCGGTCGAACCCGCGCCGCTGCTGCTCGGGTTCGTGCTGGGGCCGATGATGGAAGAGAACCTGCGCCGCGCCATGCTGCTGTCGCGCGGCGACTTCTCGACGTTCTTCACCCGCGGGCTGTCGCTGGGGCTGCTGGTGACGGCGGCCATCCTGGTGGCGCTGGTGGCCCTGCCGGCCATATCCAAGACCCGGGAAACGGCCTTCCAGGAGTCCTGAACGGCGCCACGCGCGCCGTCAGTGGACGTCTTCGTGCAGGCAGAGGTAGTTGCCCTCGGTGTCGCGGAACCAGGCCGCCTTCTCCGAGCCGAGCACGCAGACGTGCCCGACCGTGCGCAGGTCGGGCAGGTCGTAGTCCTCGAACACGACGCCTGAGCGCTCGAGCTCGCGCACCGTGCCGGCGATATCGGCGACCTCGAAGCTCACGGCGGTGTGCTCGGCCTTGGTGCCCTCGGGCTTCGGAAACAGCGCGATGGTGGCGCCGCCGGCGCAGCGGTAGAGGAACTTGCCGTCGGGTCGCGGCCCTTCCGGCACGAAGCCGAGCTTGCCCTCGTAGAACGCTCGGGCACGCTGGATATCCTTGACGGGCAGCATGGTCGTGATGCTCGATGCGGACAGCATGGCGGACTCCTGGGACGCAAGGGCGTGAAGCATAGCCGGCGCCGTGCGGGATTCAAGCCGGCGCCGCCACGGCCGAGCACGGATAATCGGGGCATGAATCCCTTGTTGTCCCGCCTGCAGCCCTACCCCTTCGAGCGGCTGCGGCAGCTCGTCGCCGACATCACGCCCAACCCCGCCTACCGGCCGATCAGCCTGGGCATGGGCGAGCCCAAGCATCCGACGCCGGAGCTGGTCAAGCAGGCGCTGGCCGGGGCCCTGGGCGGGCTGGCCAGCTACCCGGCCACGGCCGGCGAGCCGGCGCTGCGCGAGGCCTGCGCCGGCTGGGTGCAGCGGCGCTACGGTGTCACCCTGGACGCGAGAACGCAGGTGCTGCCGGTCAACGGCACGCGCGAGGCGCTGTTCGCCTTTGCCCAGACGGTGATCGATCCGGGCCGCCAGCCGATCGTGGTCGCGCCCAATCCCTTCTACCAGATCTACGAAGGGGCGGCGCTGCTGGCCGGCGCGCAGCCGCATTACGTGGCCAGCGACGCCGCCCGCAACTTCGCGGTGGACTGGGACAGCGTGCCGGCGGCGGTCTGGGCACGCACCCAGCTGCTCTACGTGTGCTCGCCCGGCAACCCGACCGGCGCCGTGATGCCGCTGGCGGAATGGCGCAAGCTGTTCGAGCTCTCGGACCGGCACGGCTTCGCGATCGCCTCCGACGAGTGCTACAGCGAGATCTACTTCTCGGGCGAGCCGCCGCTGGGGGGCCTGGAAGCGGCCAGGCGGCTGGGCCGCGACGACCTGCGCAATCTCGTGATGTTCACGAGCCTGTCCAAGCGCAGCAACGTGCCGGGCATGCGCAGCGGCTTCGTGGCCGGCGACGCGGCGCTGCTGAAGCAGTTTCTGCTGTATCGCACCTACCACGGCAGCGCCATGAGTCCGGTGGTGCAGCAGGCGAGCATCGCGGCCTGGAACGACGAGCAGCACGTGGCCGACAACCGGGCCCAGTACCAGCGCAAGTTCGCGCAGGTGCTGCCCCTGCTGCAGCCGGTGCTCGACGTGCGGCTGCCGGACGCCGGCTTCTACCTGTGGGCCGGCGTGCCGGGCAGCGACACCGATTTCGCCCGCGAGCTGCTGGCTCAATACAATGTGACGGTGTTGCCGGGCAGCTATATCGCCCGCGAGACGGCCGCCGGCGGCAACCCCGGCCAGGGCCGGGTGCGCATGGCACTCGTCGCCGAGACCGCCGAATGTGTGGAAGCCGCGCAACGCATCGTCCAGTTCGTCCAGTCCAGATCCAAATAAAGTCCAAGCCATGAGCCAGCAGTTGCAGCAGATCATCGACGCCGCGTGGGAGGACCGCGCCAACATCTCGGCCAAGGCCGCCCCGAAGGAAGTGGCGCAAGCCGTGGAACACGTGATCGCGGAGCTCGATGCCGGCCGGCTGCGCGTCGCCACCCGCCAGGCCGTGGGCCAGTGGACGGTGCACCAGTGGATCAAGAAGGCCGTGCTGCTGTCGTTCCGGCTGCGCGACAACGAGATCGTGCGCGCCGGCGACCTCGGCTTCTACGACAAGGTGCCGACCAAGTTCGCCGACGTCACGGCCGAACAGATGGCGGCCAGCGGCGTGCGCGTGGTGCCGCCGGCGGTCGCCCGCCGCGGCAGCTACCTGGCCAGGAACGCCATCCTGATGCCCAGCTACGTCAACATCGGCGCCTACGTCGACGAGGGCACCATGGTCGACACCTGGGCCACCGTCGGCTCATGCGCCCAGGTCGGCAAGAACGTCCACCTGTCCGGTGGCGTGGGCCTGGGCGGGGTGCTGGAGCCGCTGCAGGGCAATCCGACCATCATCGAGGACAACTGCTTCATCGGCGCCCGCTCCGAGATCGTCGAGGGCGTCATCGTCGAGGAGAACTCGGTGATCTCGATGGGCGTGTACATCGGCCAGAGCACCAAGATCTACGACCGCTCGACCGGCACGGTGAGCTATGGCCGCATCCCGGCCGGTTCGGTGGTGGTGTCGGGCAACCTGCCCAGCGCGGACGGCAAGTACAGCCTCTATTGCGCGGTGATCGTCAAGCGCGTCGATGCGCAGACCCGCGCCAAGACCAGCCTGAACGACCTGCTGCGGGACTGAAGTCAATGAGGACCGGACGCAGCGGACGCCAGGGATACGCCGAGGACGCGAGCGGGCCCGGGAGGACGGCTTGGCCGTGCTTCCCGTCCGCTGCGGACTGTCTGCGACCTGGGGGTCCGGCGGTCCGCGTTCGATCGAGGAGCATGGCATGAGCGGCACGATGGAGCGCATCCTGAGGCTGATGAGCGAGAAGAAGGCGTCGGATGTCTACCTGTCGGCCCATGCGCCGGCGCTGATCAAGATCAACGGCCAATGCCTGCCGATCAACAACCAGCTGCTGCCGCCGGACGCGCCGCGGGCCCTGATGGCCGAAGTGCTGCCCGGCGAGCGCATGAAGGAGCTGGAGGCGACCGGCGAGCTGAACATGGCGCACGCGATCGAGGGCGTCGGCAACTTCCGCTTCTCGGCGATGCGCCAGCGCGGCACGTACGCCGCCGTCATCCGCTACATCACCACCGACATTCCCGCGCTGTCCTCGCTGTCGGTGCCCATGATCCTGGGCGAGCTGATCATGGAAAAGCGCGGGCTGCTGTTGATGGTGGGCGCCACCGGCTGCGGCAAGAGCACCACGCTGGCGGCGATGATGGACCATCGCAACGAACGGGTCTCCGGCCACATCCTGACGATCGAGGATCCGGTCGAATTCCTGTTCCGCAACAAGAAGTCGGTGGTCAACCAGCGCGAGGTCGGCAGCGACACGGAGTCGATGCAGACGGCGCTGAAGAACGCGCTGCGGCAGGCGCCGGACGTGATCCTGATCGGCGAGATCCGCGACCGCGAGACCATGTCGGCAGCGATCGCCTACGCCCAGTCGGGCCACCTGTGCCTGGCGACCATGCACGCCAACAACAGCTACCAGGCGCTGAACCGCATCCTCAGCTTCTACCCGGTCGAAGTCCGCCCGACCATGCTGGGCGACCTGGCGGCCGCGCTCAAGGCGGTGGTGTCGCAGCGCCTGCTGCGCACCGTCCACGGCAGCCGCACGCCGGCGGTCGAGGTGCTGCTCAACACCAAGCTGATCGCCGAGCTGATCGAGAAAGGCGACTTCTCCGGCATCAAGGAGGCGATGGAGAAGTCGATGGCCGAGGGCTCGCAGACCTTCGAGCAGGACATCGCCCGACTGATCACCGAGGGCTTCGTCGACAAGAAGGAAGGCATGGCGTACGCCGACTCGCCCACCAACCTGCAGTGGCGGCTGCAGAACGATTTTGCCGTCAAGGACAGGCGGGAGGAGGAGGAAGGCGCGTCGGAGGAAGACCTCGACGACGAACCGTCCTTCACCGAAATCACGCTGGACGTGAAGCATTGATGAACCGGGCGCTGCACCTCACCGAACAACTGATCTCCCGCCGCTCCGTCACGCCCGAGGACGCGCAGTGCCAGCAGATCCTGGCGCAGCGGCTGCAGGCACTGGGCTTCGGCTGCGAGCACATCACCAGCGGACCGGACGACTTCCGCGTCAGCAACCTGTGGGCGCTGCGCCCCGGCCGGGCCCGTGAGCGCGACCAGGGCGGCACGCTGGTGTTCGCCGGCCACACCGACGTCGTGCCGACCGGCCCGCTGGCGCAGTGGACCAGCGACCCGTTCACGCCCACCCACCGGGACGGCAAGCTGTACGGCCGCGGCGCGGCGGACATGAAGACGTCGATCGCCTCGTTCGTGGTGGCGGTCGAGGAGTTCCTGGCGGCCATGCCCGACCCGGCGCTGTCGATCGGCCTGCTGATCACCAGCGACGAAGAGGGCCCGGCGGTGGACGGCACCGTGGTGGTGTGCGAGCAGCTCAAGGCGCGCGGCGAGCGGCTCGACTGGTGCATCGTGGGCGAGCCCACGTCGGTGGAGCGCGTGGGCGACATGGTCAAGAACGGCCGCCGCGGCAGTCTCAGCGGCAAGCTCACCGTGCGCGGCGTGCAGGGGCACATCGCCTATCCCCAGCTCGCGCGCAATCCGATCCACCAGGCGCTGCCGGCCCTGGCCGAACTGGCGGCGATCGAGTGGGACCGCGGCAACCGGTTCTTCCCGCCGACGAGTTTCCAGGTCAGCAACATCCATGGCGGCACCGGCGCCACCAACGTGATCCCGGGCGCGCTGGTGGTGGATTTCAACTTCCGCTTTTGCACCGAATCCACGCCGCAGCAGCTGCGTGAGCGCACCGAAGCCGTGCTGCGGCGCCACGGCCTCGACTACGAGTTGCAGTGGGTGGTGGGCGGCCTGCCCTTCCTGACCGATCCGGGCGTGCTGGTCGGCGCGGTGCAGGCGGCGATCCGCGCCGAGACCGGGCTGGAGACCGAGCTGTCGACCACCGGCGGCACCAGCGACGGACGCTTCATTTCGCAAATCTGTCCGCAAGTGGTCGAACTGGGGCCGGTGAACGCGACCATCCACAAGATCGACGAGCACGTTTGCGTGGCGGACATCGAGCCGCTGAAGAACATCTATCGCCGGGTCCTCGAGCATCTCGAGGGAAGGTTGGCGCCCGCATGATTTCTTGAAGGCAGAGGGCGAAAAGAGCACGCAGAGGACGCGGAGAACAGCCGATTTGCACAGAGGTTCTACTCTGCGAATCCTCCGCGCCCTCTGCGTTCAAGAACTCCCGGCGCCTCAGCATTTCCCCGCCTCCGCATGACCCTCATCGAACTCGTCAACGACAGCGCCGCCCGGCTCGAGCAGGCCGGCGTGGCGTTCGGCCATGGCACCACCAATGCCTTCGACGAGGCCGCGTGGCTGGTGCTCTGGGGGCTCGGACTGCCGCTGGACGAGCTCGACGCGGTGGCGGCGCTGGCGGTCTCGCCGCAGCAGCGCGCGAGCGTCGAGCAACTGGTCGGCGAGCGCATCCGCACCCGCAAGCCGGCCGCCTATCTCACCCGCGAAGCCTGGCTGCAGGGGGTGCCCTTCTACATCGACGAACGCAGCATCGTGCCGCGCAGCTTCATCGCCGAACTGCTGGCGGGCGGCGACCTCGACGCCTGGCTGCAGACGCCGCAGGGCCGCATCCTGGACCTGTGCACCGGCAACGGCAGCCTGGCCGTGCTGGCCGCCATGGCCTATCCCGAAGCCGCCGTGGACGCCGCCGACATCTCCGCGGACGCCCTGGCGGTGGCCCGCATCAACCTCGAAAAGCACCAGTTGCAGGAGCGCATCCACTTGATCGAATCCGACGGCCTCGCTGCCGTGCCCGGCCGCTACGACCTGATCCTGTGCAATCCGCCGTACGTCAACGCCGACAGCATGGCGCAGTTGCCGCCGGAGTACCGGGCCGAGCCCGCGCTGGCGCTGGCCGGCGGCGTCGACGGCATGGATTTCGTGCGCCGGTTGCTGCGCGAGGCGCCGGCGCACATGAACGCGGGGGCCGCGCTGGTGCTGGAGATCGGCAACGAGCGCGCGCATTTCGACGCGGCCTTTCCGCAGCTGGCCGCCATCTGGCTGGACACCAGCGCCGGCGGGGACCAGGTGCTGCTGCTCACCCGCGAAGCCCTGGAGCGCCCGTGATCATCCTGCGCAACGTCACCTTGCGCCGCGGCGTCAAGGTCCTGCTCGACCAGGTGTCGGTGACCCTCAACCCGGGCGAGAAGATCGGGCTGGTCGGCCGCAACGGCGCCGGCAAGTCGTCGCTGTTCGGCCTGATCAACGGCAGCCTGCACGAGGACGCCGGCGAGTTCACCATGCCCGCGCACTGGCGGTTGAGCCAGGTGGCGCAGGAGATGCCGGAGACCGACGAATCGGCCACCGACTTCGTGCTGGGCGGCGACACCCGCCTGATGGAGCTGCGCGCCGCCCTCGCCCGCGCCGAGGCGGCCCACGACGCCGACGCCGCCGAGCGCGGCATGGAGATCGCGCACCTGCACTCCGACCTGGCCGATGCCGGCGAGCACGATGCCGGACCGCGCGCGCAGTCGCTGATCCTCGGGCTCGGCTTCCAGCCGGCGCAGCTGCACGAGCCCGTCAGCAGCTTTTCCGGCGGCTGGCGGATGCGCCTGCAGCTGGCGCGCGCCCTGATGTCGCCTTCGGACCTGCTGCTGCTCGACGAGCCGACCAACCACCTCGACCTCGACGCGCTGGTGTGGCTGGAAGCGTGGCTGAAGCGCTACCAGGGCACGCTGATCGTGATCAGCCACGACCGCGAATTCCTGGACGCGGTCACCGACGGCACGGTGCACATCGAGCGCCAGCAGCTGACCCGCTACGGCGGCAACTACAGCGCGTTCGAGACGCTGCGGGCGCAGCAGCTGGAACTGCAGCAGGCCGCCTATTCCAAGCAGAAGGAAAAGATCGCGCACCTGCAGAAGTTCATCGACCGCTTCAAGGCCAAGGCCAGCAAGGCCAAGCAGGCGCAAAGCCGGGTGAAGGCGCTGGAGCGGATGGAGAAGATCGCGCCGGTGCTGGCCGAGGCCGAATTCACCTTCGAGTTCAAGGAGCCGGCGAACCTGCCCAACCCGATGCTGGCGATCAGCGACGGCGTGTTCGGCTACCGGCCGGAGCACGCGGGCGGCTCGCCCAAGATCATCCTGCGCCACGTCGACAAGTCGGTGCTGGCCGGCCAGCGCATCGGCATCCTGGGCGCCAACGGCCAGGGCAAGTCGACGCTGGTCAAGACCGTCGCCCGCACCATCCCGGCGCTGGGCGGCACCGTCACCGAAGGCAAGGGCCTCAACATCGGCTATTTCGCGCAGCAGGAACTCGACGTGCTGCGCCCGGACGACACGCCGCTGGAACACATGGTGCGGCTGGCGCGCGAACTCGGCCCCAACGCCGGCGAGTCCGGTCGCGAGCAGGACCTACGCAACTTCCTGGGCACCTTCAACTTCAGCGGCGACATGGTCAGCCAGGCCGTCGGCACCATGAGCGGCGGCGAGAAGGCGCGGCTGGTGCTGGCCATGATCGTCTGGCAGCGTCCCAACCTGCTGCTGCTGGACGAACCGACCAACCACCTGGACCTCGCCACGCGCGAGGCCCTGGCGATGGCCTTGAACGAGTTCGAGGGCACCGTGATGCTGGTCAGCCACGATCGCGCCCTGCTGCGGGCGGTCTGCGACGAGTTCTGGCTGGTGGGCCGCGGCCAGGTGCAGCCGTTCGACGGCGACCTCGACGACTACCAGCGCTACCTGCTGGAGGAGTCGCGGCGGCTGCGCGACGAAGCGCGCGCGCAGGCCAGCGCCCCGGCGGCGGCGCCCGCGGCCGCACCGGCCGCCGCGCCGCCAGCGCCGGAACGCACGCCCCACGAGCAGCGGCGCCTGGAGGCGCAGCAGCGGCAGCAGCTCGCGGCGCAGACCAAGCCGCTGAAGCGCGAACTCGAACAGGCCGACCGCCGCATGGCCCAGCTCGGTGCGGCGAAGGCCGAACTCGAAGCGCGGCTGGCGGCGCCCTTGCCCCCGGCCGAGATCGCCGATGCCGGCAAGCGCCTCAAGGGCATCAACGACGAGCTGGCCGCGCTGGAAGAGCGCTGGCTGGAACTGTCGGGTCGGATCGAGGCCATCGAGACCAGCGGTTCGCCTTCTTGAGCCGGGCGGCGGCCGCAGTCCGGACCAGGAGCGCCACGCCGCTGGCCGGCTCTGAAGCCGGCTAGGGCCCGCCGCCCCCGCCGTCCCGGACCTCGCTCGGGAACGACACGCGCGACACCCAGCCGGTGCCGCCCGGACCGCTGCCGAGCGTCATCCGGGCGCCCATGAGCCGCGCATATTGCGCCACCAGCGCCAGGCCCAGGCCGGCGCCCTCGCCCAGCAACTGGCCGGCCTCGCCCTGCGCCCCGCGCTGCATCAGCTGCAGTTGCAGCTCGCCGGGCAGGCCCGATCCGTTGTCCTGCACCGAGAGGATGGTCTGCCCCCGGCCGTGCTCGATCGCCACGGTGATCGCCGGGCTCCCGTTCTTGCCGTCGATGCCGTAGCGCATCGCGTTGTCCAGCAGGTTGTTGAGGATGCCCTCGATCAGTGTCGCGTCGCCCCGCACCGGCGCCGGCGCGTCGATGCCGAGGGCGCCCAGGTCGACCCCGGCGGCGTCGGCGGCCGGCAGGAACCGCAGCACGGCGAGCCGCACCAGTTCGTCCAGCCGCACGTCCTCGAGCTTCAGGCCGGCCTCGGCTTCGCTCGCCACCGCCAGCTCGAGCAGCTGGTCGACCAGCCGGCTGGCGCGGGCCTGGCTGCTGGCGATCCGCTCGAGCTGGTCGCGCCAGGCGGCCGGATCCTTCTGCGCCAGGCCGTAGTCGGCCAGCGCCCGGATGCCGGCCAGCGGCGTGCGCAGCTCGTGCGCCACGTTGCCCGCGAACTCGCGCTGCGCCCGCACGCTGCGCTCCAGCCGCTGCAGCAGCGCGTTGATCGCGCCCTCCAGCCGCACGATCTCGGCCGAGGTGGCCGGCACGTCCAGCGGCGCCAGATCGTTGGCATGGCGGTTGTCGACGGCCTGCTGCAGCTGCTCGAGCGGCCGCAGGTCGCCGCGGATGGCCCGCCGCATCCACCAGGCCACCAGGCCCAGCAGCGCCAGTTGCGGAGCCAGCGAATACAGCAGCAGCCGCCGCAGCATCGCGCGGCGTCCCACCTTGGTCTCGGCCACCACCAGGTCGAACGGCGCCGGATCCTCGCGGTGCAGGCTCACCGCGCGCAGGCTGCGGCCATCGAGCTCGATGTCGGCGAAGTGGTGCTCGGCGTCGACGGCGGCGGCCGCCGGCAGCCGCAGCTGCGGGTCGCCGGCCAGCGCGCGGCCATCGGCCGCGCGCAGCGAGAACAGCATGGTCTCGACCGGGTCGTAGAGGATGGTTTCCAGCTCGCGCGGCGAGAAGCCGACGCCGATCGTGCCGCCCTCGACGCGCACGTGCGATGCGAGCAGGTACGCATCGTCCAGCAGCGAGCGGTCGAAGGCGCGCTGGGTGAAGAAATGGGCGATGCCGAGCGCGACGACGGTGCCCACCAGCCAGGTGAGCGCCAGCGGCACCAGGACGTGGCGCAGGACGCGCGAGCCGAGCGACGCGGCGCCGCCCGGCGGCTTCAAGCCTCCGCCTCCAGCAGGTAGCCCAGGCCGCGCAGCGTGCGGATCTGCACCCCCGAGCCGGCCAGCTTGCGCCGCAGCCGCGACACGAAGGCTTCGAGCGCGTTGTCGCCCAGCGCGTCCTCCAGGTCCGACAGCTTGGCCGAGAGGCTGCGCTTGCTCACCACCCGCCCGGCCGGCGTCATCAGCTCCCACAGCACCTCGAACTCGCGTGCCGGCAGCTCCAGGTCGTCGCCGTCGATGCGGAAGCGCCGCGCGTGCCGGTCCAGCGAGAGCCGGCCCACCTGCACCTGGTCCTGCGTGCCCTGGGTGCGCCGCACCAGGGCCCGCAGCCTGGCCTCGACCTCGGCCAGGTCGAAGGGCTTGCCCAGGTAGTCGTCGGCACCGGCGTTCAGGCCCGCGATCCGCTCGTCGGTGCGGTTGCGCGCCGTCAGCACCAGCACCGGCGTCTGGTCGCCGCGCGAGCGCGCCGCCCGCAGCACCGTGAGGCCGCTGCCCAGCCCGCTGCGCGGATGGGCCGAATGCGGCAGGTTCAGGTCGAGCAGCACGGCGTCGAACTGCTGCACCCGCCACAGGTATTCCGCCTCGTCCAGCGCGCCCGCGACGTCGACGCGATGCCCGGCATCGCGCAGGCTGCGCAGCATCACGTCCCGCAGGACCAGGTCGTCTTCCACCAAGAGGATTCTCATGTTTGCGGGTGTATCTCCCAACCGATGCCCACACTCTACGCACTTCCCCTGACCGCAGCGGTCAGTCTCCGGTCAGGCCGCGCCGTCGATAAACAGCACTCCCGCGCGGCACGGTCGCGCTCGTTCGAAAAGTCACCTGATGAAGATCAAGAGCCAAAAGGATTTCTATTCCGGCCTCATGTTCATGGCGGTCGGAATCGCGTTCGCCTGGGGCGCGACAACCTACACCATCGGCGAGGGCGCGCGCATGGGACCCGGGTACTTCCCGCTGATGCTGGGATTGTTGCTCACCGCCCTGGGCGGGTTCATCGTGTTCGAAGCCATGGTCGTCGAGACCGAGGACGGCGAGCCGATCGGCGCCTGGGCCTGGAAGCCGCTGGGCTTCATCATCGGCGCCAACCTGCTGTTCGGCGTGCTGCTGGGCGGCCTGCCCAGCATCGGCCTGCCGGCGATGGGAATGATCCTGGCGATCTACGGCCTGACGTTCGTGGCCGCCCTGGCGGGGGACGAGTTCAACCTCAAGGAAGTGGTGATCCTGGGCACGGTGCTGGCGATCGGCAGCTACCTGGCGTTCATCGTGCTGCTGAAGCTGCAGTTCCAGGTGTGGCCCACCTTCATCGGCTAAAGCCTCTAGAAAGACAACATGGATCTCGTTTCCCACCTGGCGATGGGCTTCGGCGTCGCCGTCACGCCCATCAACCTGCTGTATGCCTTC
>NZ_DATMHS010000092.1:0-19129 GCF_035554825.1 Ramlibacter sp.
GCCCGCTGGTGCGCCTCAACGTCTCGATCGTCGCCGAGCAGAACGGCCGCCGGGAATTGGGCTTCCACGGGCTTGGCGGGCGCTACGACTTCAACCGCCTGTTCGACGAGGCGACCTGGAACCGCGCGATCGACATGGCGCTTGCGCAGGCGCTGGTGAACCTCGAATCCGTTGCAGCCCCGGCGGGCGAAATGCCCGTCGTGATGGGCTCCGGCTGGGCCGGAGTGCTCCTGCACGAGGCGATCGGCCACGGCCTCGAAGGCGACTTCAACCGCAAGGGCTCCAGCGCGTTCTCCGGCCGCATCGGCCAGCGCGTCGCCGCCAAGGGCGTGACGGTGCTCGACGACGGCACCCTGGCTGACCGGCGCGGCTCGCTCAACGTGGACGACGAGGGCAACGTCAGCCAGCGCACCGTGCTGATCGAGGACGGCATCCTGCGCGGCTACATCCAGGATTCGCTCAATGCGCGGCTGATGGGCGTGGCGCCGACCGGCAATGGCCGGCGCGAGAGTTACGCGCACGTGCCGATGCCGCGCATGACCAACACCTACATGCTGGGCGGCGACAAGGCCCCCGAGGAGATCGTGGCCAGCATGAAGAAGGGCCTGTACGCCACCAACTTCGGCGGCGGCCAGGTGGACATCACCTCCGGCAAGTTCGTGTTCTCGGCCAGCGAGGCGTTCTGGGTGGAGAACGGCAAGATCAAGTATCCCGTCAAGGGCGCGACCATCGTGGGCAACGGACCCGATGCACTGACCCGCGTGACGATGATCGGCAACGACATGGCGCTGGACAGCGGGGTCGGCACCTGCGGCAAGGAAGGCCAGAGCGTGCCGGTGGGTGTCGGCCAGCCCACGCTGCGCATCGACGGGCTCACCGTCGGCGGCACCGCCTGACGGCACCTGGACACGGAAGGATCCTGCCATGACGCAGTCGCGGCTCCGGCTGGATTCGACCACCAACCTGCCGACCGTCAGGTCCTTCGACCAGCTCAGTCGGTTCCTGCGCGGCAGCGGCGACGACCGGGAGTGCCGGCAGATTTCCGACGGCATGCGCCGGCTCGCCGAGCGCATCGAGGCGATCATCCTCGCGCTGCGCACCAACCGCGAGCGCAGCACCGTCGCCCCGCTGCTGGTGGACCTGCTCACCGTGCTGCGGGCCCATCGCAACCAGATCGTCGACCTGGCCCTGCCCTGGCGCGGGCTCTACGAGTACGGCGGCTATCTGCAGGCGCTCACCAATTTCCGGGTGCTGATCGGCCAGTGGCTGCTCGACGGCGGTCCACGCAGCGCCGAACTGCTGCTGACGGCGGAGGATTTCGAGCTGGTGAGCTGGCGCACGCTCGGCGAAGGCATGCTGCTGATCGACATGTACGAGCAGTGGGTCGGCGACGCCGACCATGCCGAATCGGGGCTCGGTTCGCTGCCTGAGCCGCAGGTGCAGCGCGCCATTCGCTGGTGGCGCAAGCTGCGCCTGTGAAGGCGAAGGGCGGGGGCCCGGGCCCGCGCCGTGGATGTGATACATTGCCTTCCATGGGTCCGACCCGCGCTTATTTTTTTGGCTACTTTTGGTTCTCCAGCCCCTCCGGCGGCCGAGAGCTCTGAACGCACCCGAAAAGACGCGAGACGAACTCCCCAACAACCGCCGGTCACCCCGGCGGTTTTTTTTTGCCACGCCCGATTTCCATCAGGAGCCAGCCAGTGAACGTTCCAGCCTCCACCGCCAGCGATGCCTGGCACGCGCGTCCCGTCGACAAGACCAGCCAGACCGACGACCAACGCATCAAGGACATCACCGTGCTGCCGCCTCCGGAACACCTGATTCGCTTCTTCCCGATCCGCGGGACGGCGGTGGAGGCGCTGATCACCCAGACGCGCCGCAACATCCACAACATCATGGCGGGCAAGGACGACCGCCTGCTGGTCGTGATCGGCCCGTGCTCGATCCACGACCCGGCCGCGGCGCTGGAGTACGGCAAGCGGCTGAAGCAGGCGCGCGACCGCTACAGCGGCTCGCTCGAGATCGTCATGCGCGTGTATTTCGAGAAGCCGCGCACCACGGTGGGCTGGAAGGGGCTGATCAACGATCCCTACCTCGACGAAAGCTACCGCATCGACGAGGGGCTGCGCATCGCGCGCCAGCTGCTCATCGAGATCAACCGGCTCGGGTTGCCGGCCGGCAGCGAATTCCTCGACGTGATCTCGCCGCAGTACATCGGCGACCTGATCTCGTGGGGCGCGATCGGCGCGCGCACCACCGAGAGCCAGGTCCATCGCGAACTGGCCTCGGGCATCTCGGCGCCGATCGGGTTCAAGAACGGCACCGACGGCAACATCCGGATCGCCACCGATGCGATCCAGGCCGCCGCCCGCGGGCATCACTTCCTGTCGGTGCACAAGAACGGCCAGGTGGCGATCGTGCAGACCAACGGCAACCGGGATTGCCACGTGATCCTGCGCGGCGGCAAGGAGCCGAACTACGACGCCGGCAGCGTCGGCGCGGCGTGCCGGGAGCTGGAGGCGGCCAAGCTGCCGCCGACGCTGATGGTGGACTGCAGCCACGCGAACAGCAGCAAGCAGCACGCCCGCCAGGTCGACGTCGCCCGCGACATCGGCGGGCAGATCGCCGGCGGCTCGCACAGCGTGTTCGGCATCATGGTGGAAAGCCACCTGCAGGCCGGCGCGCAGAAGTTCACGCCCGGCAAGGACGATCCCCGGCGCCTGGAATACGGCCGCAGCATCACCGACGCCTGCCTGGGCTGGGACGATTCGCTGCAGGTGCTGGAGACCATGTCCGATGCAGTGAAGGCGCGCCGCGCCCGCTGACCCGCCGGCGCGCGCCGGCATGGCCCGCCGCACGAAGCTTTGAAATCGTGCGGAAAAGCTTCAGAATCGCGCAGGGACGGTCAGGCGGCGCCAGGCAGCGGTCTTGCTTCGCGCGCCGGATCGGAGAAGAAAGGGGGACGATTCATGGCAGGACCAGTGCCGGCCGGCCGGGCCCAGGAGCAACCCGTGCTGTGGCTGGGCATGACCGGCTTCGCGCCGGCGCAGCGCAAGGCGCTCGAAACCTCGATTGGCCGGGCCGCCGGTTCCTGCCGTTGGCGGCTGAGCCCGTTCGGCGATGCCGACGGATGGTGGGTCAACGGCGCCAAATGCAGCCTGACCGGCGGCAACCGGCTGAAGATCGGGCCGGGCCTGCCCACCGAGCACACGCTGCGGCTGGAACTCGGCGAGGTGAAGCGGCCGCTGGCCTTTGCCAAGCCGCTCGCGCCGAACAACCTGGAGGCGTTGTGCCTGTTCGATCCGGCCGACGACCAGAGCATCCACCAGGCGCTGCAGCGTTTCGAACAGTGGCTGCTGCCGGTGCGCGCGCGCTTCGTGATCGGCGCGCTGCTGCTGCAGCGCGAAAGCGAGGAGCGGCGCGGCATCTACCACCTCAGCCAGCGCGGCACCCTGCTGGCCGTGCTCGATTTTCAGCAGGGGCAGGTGGCCATTTCCCCGCGGGCGCACCCGCAGCACCTGTGGGGGGCGACCTGGGAGCGGCGGCCGACGGCCGCCGGCCAGACGCCGCCGGGCTTTGCCGTGTGCACCGTCACCGAGCTCGCGTGGAACTACGTGCGCCGGACCGACCGCGACATGCTGCCGCCGCGCTATCGCACGGCAGCCATCTACTACCGGCACGTGCCGCGGGTGCCGATGAACTGGCTGCGCGACTCGCAGCTGGTGCTGCTGCGCGAGCTGTCGACCGGATCGGGCACGCTGCGCTCGCTGCAGGAACGCACCCGGGTGCCGCCCGAGCAGCTCGCGCATGACCTCGCCTGTCTCTTCTACGCCGGCTCGGTGACCACCACGCCGGAACTGGCATCGCAACCGCCCGACGACGTCTCGAATTCGCTCGGGCTCTGGCCGGAGAGCGCCGGGCCCGGTGAGCAGTCGCCGCCGCCGCGGCCGCGACTCGATCTGACTGCGCCCGCCATGCTGGAGCGGCGGCCACGGCGGCCCCCGGATGGCGACGAGCTAGCGCTTTCCTAGGGCGTCGAGCAGCCTGGCGTGGATGCCGCCGAAGGAGCCGTTGCTCATGCAGACGACCTGATCGCCCGGCCGGGCCGCGGCAGCCACTCGGTGCACCAGTTCGTCGAGCGATGGGGCGACTTGCGCCTTGGCGCCCATGGGCGCCAGTGCCTCGCTGGCGTCCCAGCCCAGCCCCTGGCCATGGCAGAAGGCCAGATCGGCCGGCTCCAGGCTCCAGGGCAGCTGCGCCTTCATGCTGCCCAGCTTCATCGTGTTGCTGCGGGGCTCGAACACCGCCAGGATGCGTCCGGTCGAACCGCCGCCGGCCAGCTTGCGACGCAGGCCGTCGAGCGTGGTGCGGATGGCGGTTGGATGGTGGGCGAAGTCGTCGTAGACGGCGATGCCGCGCACCGTGCCGCGCAGCTCCATGCGGCGCTTGACGTTGCGGAACTCGCCCAGCGCGCGGGCGGCCGCCGCGGGCGTCACCCCCACATGATCGGCGGCGGCGATGGCGGCCAGCGCGTTGAGCTGGTTGTGGGTGCCGGTGAGCTCCCAGTCGACCCGGCCGCGCGGCTGGCCGCGTTCCAGGACTTCGAAGCTGTGCGGCTCGCCTTCGGCGCGCAAGTCGCTGACGGCGGCGCCGAAGCTGCGCAGTTCGCTCCAGCAGCCCTGGTGCAGCACCCGGGCCAGGCTTTCCTCGAGTCCGTTGACCACGACCCGCCCGCTGGCGGGCACGGTACGCACCAGGTGATGGAACTGGCGCTCGATGGCGGCCAGATCGTCGAAGATGTCGGCGTGGTCGAACTCCAGGTTGTTCAGGACCGCCGTGCGCGGGCGGTAATGGACGAACTTGCTGCGCTTGTCGAAGAAGGCGGTGTCGTATTCGTCGGCTTCGATCACGAACAGCGGCCGGCCGCCGGGCGCGGCGCGGCCGCCCAGGCGCGCCGAGACGCCGAAGTTGGCCGGCACGCCCCCGACCAGGAAGCCCGGTTGCAGGCCGGCGTGTTCCAGGATCCAGGCCAGCATCGAGGTGGTGGTGGTCTTGCCGTGCGTGCCGGCGACAGCCAGCACGTGGCGGCCCGGCAGCAGGTGCTCCGACAGCCACTGGGGGCCGCTGGTGTAGGGCAGCCCTTCATCGAGCAGCGCCTCCATCAGCGGGTAGCGGGGCGTGCCGTCGGCCAGCCGGGCGCGGGAGACGACGTTGCCGACCACCCACAGGTCGGGCCGGAGGGCGAGCTGGTCGGCGCCGTAGCCTTCGATGAGGTCGATCCCCAGCGCCCGCAGCTGGTCGCTCATCGGCGGGTACACGCCGGTGTCGCAGCCGGTGACCCGGTGCCCAGCCTCGCGGGCGAGTGCGGCCAGGCCTCCCATGAACGTGCCGCAGATGCCAAGAATATGGATGTGCATCCCTCGATTATCGAGGGGAGGAAATCCGGATCGCCGGCGACGCAAACCCAACAGCCGAACGCAAAGGGCGCGGAAGACGCAGAAAACGCGAAAAGACCCAAAGAGATTTCTTGAATTCTTCTGCGTCCTTTGCGTCCCTTTGCGCACTCCGCGTTCGGCTGTTGGGTTCGCAGTCAGCGCGCAAACCGCTCCCGCAGCTTCACCTTCCAGAACTTGCCGGTCGACGTGCGCGGCACCGCGTCGATGAACTCGTAGCGGTCCGGCAGCTGCCATTTGGCGAAGCCGTGCGCCAGCAGATGGTCGTTGAACTGCGCCGGCGTCGTCTGCCGGTCCGGCTTGAGCACGACGCAGGCCAGCGGGCGCTCGCCCCATTTCTCGTCCGGCACGGCGATCACCGCCGCTTCGGCCACCGAAGGGAACGCCATGATCGCGTTTTCCAGGTCGACCGAAGAAATCCACTCGCCCCCCGACTTGATCAGGTCCTTGGTCCGGTCCGAGATCTTGACGAAGCCGAGCGGGTCGACCGAGGCCACGTCGCCGGTGCGCAGCCAGCCGTCCTCGGTGAACTTGTCGCGTTCCACCGGGACCTTGTGATAGCTGCCGGTGATGAACGGCCCGCGCACGTGGATCTCGCCCACGCTGGTGCCGTCCCACGGCTGGTCGCTGCCGTCGCCGCCGCGCACCCGCAGGTCGACCAGCGGCACCGGCACGCCGGCCATGGCCGCGCGGCGGAACCGCTCGTCGGCGTCGGCGTCGCGCAGTTCGGCGCGCGGATAGGAAATCGTGCAGACCGGTGAGGTCTCCGTCATGCCCCAGCCCTGCATGATCCTGATGCCATGCCGGTCGAACGCCCGGATCAGCGCTTCGGGAACGGCCGCGCCCCCCACCAGCGAGCGCATGCCCCGCGGCAGCTGCCAGCGGCCGTGATTGGGCGACCCGGGCGCCTGCGCCGCCTCGTAGGCCTGGATCAGCGCCATCCAGATGGTCGGCACGCCGAGCGACAGCGTCGGCGGCTCCTGCTGGATCAGGTCCAGCAGGTCGTCAGGGTGCAGGTGCGGGCCGGGAAAAACCAGCTTGACCCCCATCATCACGGCGCCGTACGGCATGCCCCAGCTGTTGGCATGGAACATCGGCGTGACCGGCAGGACCACGTCGGTGCCGCGCAGTCCCCAGAAGTCGCCCAGGCTGGCCACCAGGGTGTGCAGCACCGTCGAGCGATGCGAGTAGACCACGCCCTTGGGCCGGCCCGTGGTGCCCGACGTGTAGCACATCGCGACCGGGTCGTCCTCCCCGTGCGGCGCGTAGTCGAAGGCGTCGGGCTGCGCGGCGGCCAGCAGCGCCTCGTAGTCGGCGAACGCCGGCGGCACCGGGGCGCCCGAGAAGGGCACGACGATCACCCGCTCGAACCGGTGCAGGTGCGCGAATTGCCGGTACAGCGGCAGCAGGACGTCGTCGACGATCAGGAACCGGTCCTCGGCGTCGCCGGCGATCCAGCCCAGTTCCTGCGGCGCCAGTCGCAGGTTCAGGGTGTGCATGACACCGCCGGCGGCGGGGATGCCGAAATAGCACTCCAGATGCGCGTGGTGGTTCCAGCACAGGGTGGCCACCCGGTCGCCCTTGCGCAGCCCGAGCGCCTGCAGCGCGGCGGCGAGCGCGCGGGTGCGCCGGTAGTACTCGCCGAAGGTGTGCCGCCGCAACTGCTTGTCCGGCAGGCGCGAGACGATTTCGTTGCCGGCGAACAGGCGTCCCGCGCGCTCGAGCAGATGGTTGAGCGACAGCGGCGTGTGCATCATCGTGCTTTGCATCCGGACCTCCTGGGTGGGCATCGCACTGTAGGAGCCGGAGGGCCGGGAATCAATGCAGAATCACCCCCATATGGACGCCCTGAAATCGGAAATCGCCGCGGCCGCGGCGCGGATGGTCGTGGAGGAAGGGCTGGAGTACGGCCCCGCCAAGCGGCGCGCCGTCAAGCAGCTGGGCGTGAGCGCCCGCAGCGCGCTGCCCGACAACGACGCGGTCGAGGACGCTGTCCAGGAGTACATCCAGATCTTCTGCGCCGACACCCAGCCGCAGGAACTGGCCGCTTTGCGCCGGCTGGCGCTGCGCTGGATGGAACGGCTGGAACAGTTCCGTCCGCACCTGGGCGGGGCGGTCTGGCACGGCACGGCCACGCGCCTGTCGGACATCTACCTGCAACTGTTCTGCGACGACCCGAAGTCGGCCGAGCTGGCGCTGATCGAGCACAACGTCGACTACGAGGCCAGGACGGTGACCGGCTTCAACGGCGAGCCGGTCGAGGCGCTCAGCCTGTCGAGCATGAGCGAGGAACTTGGCGAGCCGATCGGCGTGCATCTGATGATCTACGACCACGACGACGTACGCGGGGCGTTGCGGGCCGACGCCAAGGGCCGCACCCCGCGCGGGGATCTCGCTGCGGTGCGGGCGCTGGTGGAGACGGCGCGGTGAGCGCGCCGGCGACGCCGCCCCCGGACCAGCGCGGCCGGCGCGCGCTGTTGTACGCCGGCGTGGCCGCGGCGGCCGCCATGGCGGGGGCGGGCCTGGCCTGGCGCAGGTTTCGGCCGCACGATGGCGGCGCCGATGCGGCTGATGCCCTCTGGCCCCTGGCGTTTGCGACACCGGCCGGATCGACGCTGGCCATGGCCAGCCTGAAAGGTCGGCCGCTGCTGCTGAATTTCTGGGCCACCTGGTGTCCGCCGTGCGTTGAGGAAATGCCGCTGCTCGACGGTTTCTACCGCCAACATGCCGCCAACGGCTGGCAAGTGGTCGGCTTGGCGATCGATCAGGCCGACCCCGTGCGCGCCTTCCTGGGCCGCGTGCCGGTCGCTTTTCCGATCGGGCTGGCGGCGGCCGGGGGCCAGGAATTGAGTCGCGCATTGGGCAACCTCGCCAACGGCCTGCCCTTCACCGTGGTGGTCGGCGCCGACGGCCGGGTGCTGCAGCGTAGAATGGGCCGCGTCACGGCCGCCGACCTGGATCGTTGGCAGTCGTTGCGCTAAGGGCGAAGCAGAGCTCGCCCGGCGGCCGCTGCGCCGAGCAGCATGCTCGGCAATGCGCCGAAATAACCAGAACTTAATGAAAAAAGCGGAAAATACATGCAAATTGCTGTAAATTCGCTTGATTTCGCTCGCGCACAGGAGGGCCTATGGACTTGCGCAAACTCAAGACCCTGATCGACCTCGTCTCGGAATCCAACGTCTCCGAACTCGAAATCACCGAGGCCGAGGGCAAGGTCAGAATCGTCAAGGGCGGCGGCGCCGGGTACCAGCCGCCAGCAGCCCAGGTACTGCCGGCCATGCCGGCGGCCGCCGCGGCTGCCCCTGCCGCGCCGGCGGCGCCCGCGGTCGAGGCACCGGCGGGTCACACGGTGAAGTCGCCGATGGTGGGGACCTTCTACCGCGCCGCCTCGCCGGGCGCCAAGGCGTTCGTCGAGATCGGCAGCCAGGTGAAGGAGGGGGACACGGTCTGCATCATCGAAGCGATGAAGATCCTGAACGAGATCGAGGCCGACAAGTCGGGCACCATCACCCAGGTCTTCTGCGAAAACGGCCAGGCCGTGGAGTACGGGCAGCCCCTGTTCACCATCGAGTGAGGACGAGGACGCCTCATTCATGTTCAAGAAAATACTGATCGCGAACCGGGGAGAAATCGCCCTTCGCATCCAGCGCGCCTGCCGTGAACTCGGCGTCAAGGCGGTGATGGTCTATTCGGAAGCCGACCGCGAGGCCAAGTACGTGAAGCTGGCGGAGGAGGCGGTGTGCATCGGCCCCGCGCCGTCCGCGCAGAGCTACCTCAACATGCCGGCGATCATCTCGGCCGCCGAGGTCACCGACTCCGAGGCGATCCACCCCGGCTACGGCTTTCTCTCCGAGAATGCGGATTTCGCCGAACGCGTCGAAAAGAGCGGCTTCCAGTTCATCGGCCCCACGCCCGAGTCGATCCGGATCATGGGCGACAAGGTCGCCGCCAAGCAGGCCATGATCAAGGCGGGGGTGCCGTGCGTGCCCGGCTCGGACGGCGAACTGCCGGATGACCCGGTGGCGATCCGGCGGCTGGCCAAGACCGTGGGCTACCCGGTGATCATCAAGGCGGCCGGCGGTGGCGGCGGCCGCGGCATGCGCGTCGTGCATACCGAGGCGGCGCTGATCAACGCGGTGCAGATGACCAAGGCCGAGGCCGGCGCGGCCTTCGGCAACCCCGCCGTGTACCTGGAGAAGTTCCTCCAGAACCCGCGCCACATCGAAATCCAGATCCTGGCCGACAAGCACAAGAACGCGGTGTACCTGGGCGAGCGCGACTGCTCGATGCAGCGGCGCCACCAGAAGATCATGGAGGAGGCACCGGCGCCCGGCATTCCGCGCAAGCTGATCGACAAGATCGGCGAACGCTGCGTGGCCGCCTGCAAGCGCATCGGCTACCGCGGCGCGGGCACCTTCGAGTTCCTGTACGAGAACGGCGAGTTCTACTTCATCGAGATGAACACCCGGGTGCAGGTGGAGCACCCCGTCACCGAGCTGATCAGCGGCGTCGACATCGTCAAGACCCAGATCATGGTGGCGGCCGGCGAGAAGCTGCCGTTCTCCCAGCGCGACATCCAGCTGCGGGGCCACGCGATCGAATGCCGCGTCAACGCGGAGGATCCCTACACGTTCATGCCGTCGCCGGGTCGCATCACCATGTGGCACGCGCCGGGCGGACCCGGCGTGCGCGTCGATTCGCACGTGTACACCAACTACTTCGTGCCGCCGAACTACGACTCGATGATCGGCAAGATCATCGTCCACGGCGACACGCGCGACGAGGCGCTGGCGCGCATGCGCACGGCGCTGCTGGAGACGGTGGTCGAGGGCATCAACACCAACATCCAGCTGCACCGCGAGCTCACCGTGGACGCCAAGTTCTGCCAGGGCGGCACCAACATCCATTACCTCGAGGAGTGGCTGGCGCATCACAAGCGCTAGCCGCATCGGCGCGATGTTCGAACTCGGACTGCTCTGTCCCGAGGACCGGGTCGAGGCGCTGAGCGATGCGCTCGAGGCGCTGGACGCCTTGAGCGTCTCGGTGGAGGACGCCGACGCCCAGACGGACGCCGAACACGCGCTGTTCGGCGAGCCGGGCCTGCCGCCGCCCAAAGCCGGCTGGCAGCGCTCGCGCGTGACCGCGCTGTTCGCGGCCGAGGCCGGCGCGCGGGAGGCGGTGCGACTGCTGCAGCCGCAGGATTTCTTCGCCGGCTGCGAGGTGCTGGGGATCGCGGCGGTGGCCGACCAGGACTGGGTGCGGCTCACGCAGTCGCAGTTCGCCCCGGTGGCGATCACCGCCGACTTCTGGATCGTGCCGACCTGGCACGAGCCGCCGGCCGCGGCTCGCCGGATCATCCGGCTCGACCCCGGCCTCGCGTTCGGAACCGGCACCCATCCCACGACGCGCATGTGCCTGCGCTGGATCGCGACCCAACCCATGCAGGGCCAGCGGGTGCTCGATTACGGCTGCGGCTCGGGGATCCTCGCCATCGCGGCGGCCCGGTTCGGCGCGACCTCGGTCGACGCGGTCGACATCGATCCGGCGGCGGTGGAGGCGGCACAGGCGAACGCGGTCGCCAACGGCGTGCAGATCACGACCGGTCTGCCGGACGTGGCCAACGGCCGCTACCGCACGGTGCTGGCTAACATCCTCGCCACGCCGCTGAAGATGCTGGCGCCGCTGCTGTGCGGCCATGTCGCGCCCGGCGGATCGCTCGTCCTGGCCGGCATCCTGGAGCGGCAGGCCGACGAACTGAAGGCGGCGTACGCGCCGTTGGCCCGGCTCGAAGTGAGCGATCGCGAAGAGGGCTGGATCCTCATGACCGCCCGGCTCTGAGCCCTCCGCGCCCGGGCTGCGGCCGGCAGGCCCGTCGGTAGAATCGCTCGCTGATGCCGGCCCTGATCACGCGCTGCCCCGCCTGCGCCACGATGTTCAAAGTGGTGCCGGACCAGCTCCGGGTGTCGGAAGGGTGGGTGCGCTGCGGCCACTGCGCCGAGGTTTTCGATGCGGCGGCGCACTTGCAGCCGGGCAGCGCGGCCGCCGACACGCCGTCGATTTCGCCGCCCGGAGCGGACGCGGCGCACGAAGCTCCAACGCTGCTGGCCGCCGACGCCCCGCCCCTGTCGGAGCCGGCGGCCGACGATTCCCTGCCGACCGGCGAGGCCAGCGCGGACGGGCCGTCCGAGCCCCTGTCCATCCAGTCGGAGATCGACGAGTCCGTGCTGCCCCCGGAGCCTGACTCGGCGCAGTTCGCCGAGGAGGCGCGGGCGCTGCAGGAAGATCCGCGCGACCAGCCGTTCGCGCTGCGGCGTGAAGACCTGAGCGGGCCGGGCGAGCTGATGCCGCGCGAGGCGGTGGCGTCGTCCCACCCGCCGGAAGACGAACTGCAGGACCTCACCTTCGTGCGGCAGGCGCGGCGCCAGGCATTGTGGGGCCGGCCGGCGGTGCGGGCGTCGCTGCTGTTCGTGCTGCTGGCGCTGGCGGCGCTGCTGGTGGGCCAGGTGGCCATGCACGAGCGCGATCGACTGGCCGCGGCCGAGCCGGCGCTGCGGCCCTGGCTCGCGCGCCTGTGCGAGCCGCTGGGGTGCCGCATCGGCCCGCCGCGCGACATCGACGCGATCGCCATCGACAGTTCGTCGTTCAACAAGCTGCGGCCGGACGCCTACCGGCTGCAGGTCACCCTGAAGAATCGGGCCCGCACCGAAGTGGCGATGCCAGCTCTGGAGCTGACGCTCACCGACAGCGACGAGCAGCCGGTGCTGCGGCGCGTGCTGATGCCGGCCGACCTGGCCGCCCGGGCGGCGATCGCCCCCGCTTCGGACTGGTCCGGCACGGTGGCGCTGGGCGTCGCCGACAATGCGGTCGCCGGCCGCGTCGCGGGCTACCGCGTGCTGGCCTTCTATCCCTGAACTCACCGGAACAATCCATGGCAGCGTTGATCTGTGGCTCCCTCGCCTTCGACACCATCATGACCTTCGAGGGCCGCTTCGCCGAGCAGATCCTGCCGGAGCAACTGCACATCCTGAACGTGTCGTTCCTGGTGCCGGCCCTGCGCCGCGACTTCGGCGGCTGCGCCGGCAACATCGCGTACAGCCTGAAGCTGCTGGGGGGCCAGCCGCTGCCGATGGCCACCGTCGGCAGCGACGGCTACGGCTACATCGCGCGGCTGCACGCGCTGGGCATCAGCACCGAGTACGTGCGCGAGGTCGACGAGACCTACACCGCGCAGGCGATGATCATGACCGACCGCGACAACAACCAGATCACGGCGTTCCATCCCGGCGCGATGATGCACGCGCACGTCACCAAGGTGGAAGCGCGCCCGGACGTCAAGCTGGGGATCATCTCGCCGGACGGGCGCGACGCGATGCTCGAACATGCGCGCCAGTTCGCGGCGGCCGGCATCCCGTTCGTGTTCGATCCGGGCCAGGGGCTGCCGATGTTCGACGGCCGCGAGCTGGCCGGCTTCATCGACCAGGCCACCTGGGTGACGGTCAACGACTACGAGGGCAAGATGCTCTGCGAGCGCACCGGCTGGTCGAGTGCGGAGATCTCCAGGCGCGTGGAGGGGCTGATCGTGACGCTGGGACACGAAGGCTGCGAAGTGTGGATCCGCGGCGAAAAGACGGTGGTGCCGCCGGTGCGCGCGCACGAGGTGGTCGACCCGACCGGCTGCGGCGACGCCTGGCGCGGGGCGCTGCTCCATGGCCTGGAGCAGGGCTGGTCGCTGGAGCGCTGCGCGCGGCTGGGCAACCAGGTGGGCGCCATCAAGATCGCCAGCCGCGGTCCGCAGAACTACACCCTGGACCGGCTGCGTCCGCCGGTGCAACTTGCGTCCGCCGGCACGGCGCGGCCGGCGCCGCCGACCGTCCGCTGAACGCCCGCCAGCCGCGGGCGAGCGTCGCATCGCCGTCGACCACGGTGGTCGCGCCGACCACGTAGCCGCCGGCGCGCGACGCGACAGACGCCGCGCCCGCGAAGTCCCCGAGGCTGACGGTCAGGAGGCGCGGGCGCGGGCCCGACGGCGCTCCATCCAGGCGTGCAACTCGCCGACCACGCCCTTGCGGAACGCCAGCACGCACACCACGAAGATCACGCCGATGATCACGTTCACCCAGGCGCCGACCTTGTCGGCCAGGTTGTCCTGCAGCGCGATCACGATGCCGGCGCCGAGCACGGGGCCGAAGAACGTCCCGACGCCGCCCAGCAGGCTCATCAGGATGACCTCGCCGGACATGGCCCAGTGGACGTCGGTCAGCGAGGCGAAGCCCATGATGATGGTCTTCAACGAACCGGCGAGCCCGGCCAGCGCGGCCGAGAGCACGAACGCCAGCATCTTGTAGCGGTCGACCTCGTAGCCGAGCGATACCGCGCGCGGCTCGTTTTCGCGGATCATCTTGAGTACCTGGCCGAACGGCGAGGTGACGATCCGCAGGATGGCCAGAAAGCACAACACGAAGATCGCGAGGACGACGTAGTACATCGTCGTGTCCGACGCCAGCGAGAGCACGCCGAACAGCTTGCCGCGCGGCACGCCCTGCAAGCCGTCCTCGCCGCCGGTGAACGGCGCCTGCAGGCAGACGAAGAACACCATTTGCGCCAGGGCCAGCGTGATCATGGCGAAGTAGATGCCCTGGCGCCGGATCGCGACCAGCCCGAACAGGAAGCCGAGCAGGGCGCCGGTGGCGGTGCCGGCCAGCATGCCCAGCTCGGGCGTCCAGTGCTGGGCCTTGACGAGCCAGCCGCCGACGTAGGCGGCGAAGCCGAAGAACGCGGCGTGTCCGAACGACAGCAGGCCGGTGAATCCCAGCAGCAGGTTGAAAGCGCAGGCGAACAGCGCGAAGCACAGCAGCTTCATCACGAACACCGGGTACAGGCCGATCACCGGCGCGAGCACGGCCAGGGCCAGCAGCACCAGGTAGGTGACGCGGCTGGCGCGGCTGATGCCCGACGGGTCGGCCGCGGGCGCGGTGCCGGCCGGGGCCTGGGCGAGGGTGGCGGGTTGGGCAGACATGGCTCAGGCCTCCTTGCCGAACAGGCCTGCCGGCCGCACCATCAGGACGATGGCCATGATGAAGAAGACGACCACGTTGGAGGCCTCGGGGTAGAAGACGCGGGTGAATCCTTCGATGACGCCCAGGCCCAGCCCGGTGATCACCGATCCCATGATCGATCCCATGCCGCCGATCACGACGACGGCGAACACCACGATGATGAGGTTGGAGCCCATCAGCGGGGTCACCTGGATCACCGGGGCGGCGAGCACGCCGGCCAGCGCCGCCAAGGCGGCGCCGGCGCCGTAGGTGAGCATCACCATCAGCGGCACGTTGACGCCGAAGGCCTGCACCAGCTTGGCGTTCTCGGTGCCGGCCCGCAGGTAGGCGCCCAGCCGCGTGCGCTCGATCAGGAACCAGGTGCCGATGCAGACCGTCACCGAGGCGAGCACCACCCAGGCCCGGTAGTTGGGCAGCACCATGAAGCCCAGATTGGTGGCGCCGGCGAGGGCCTCGGGCACCGAATAGGACTGGCCCGAGACGCCGTACTGGTCGCGGAAGATGCCTTCGAGGATCAGGGAGATGCCGAAGGTCAGGAGCAGGCCGTACAGGGGGTCGAGCCCGTACAGCCGCTTGAGAAACAGCCGCTCGATGGCGACGCCGAGGGCGCCCACGAGCAGGGGGGCGATGAACAGGGCGGCCCAGTAGCTCACGCCCCATTTGTCGAGCATGATCCAGGCGGCGAACGCACCCACCATGTACAGGGCGCCGTGCGCGAAGTTCACGATGTCCAGCAGGCCGAAGATGACCGCCAGGCCCAGGCTGAGCATGGCGTAGAACGCGCCATTGACCAGTCCGAGCATCAGCTGGCCGAGAAAGGCCTGGATGGGGATGCCGAAGATTTCCGTCACGTGATCAACCTCGAAAAGCCGGGCCCGCAGCGGGCCCGGCTGGTCATCTGCTTACTTCCAGAGCGGGCACTTGCTTTCGGCCTTGGTGGTCCAGGCCTCTTCGCCCTTGAACACCTGCACGACGTTGTAATAGTCCCACGGCTCGGTGGACTTGTCGGGCGACTTCACCTGCATCAGGTACATGTCGTGGATCACGCGGCCGTCGCCGCGGACCCAGCCGCCCTTCATGAAGACGTCGTTGAACTTGGCTTTCTTCATGTGGCCGAGCACCTTCTCGGCGTCGTCGCTGCCCACGGCCTTCACGGCGTTCAGGTACTGGGTGGTCGCCGAATAGTCGGCGGCCTGGATCGACGAGGGCATGCGCTTGACCTTCTCGAAGAACTTGCGGGCCCAGGCGCGGGTTTCCGCGTTCTGGTTCCAGTACCAGCTGTCGGTCAGGTACAGGCCCTGCGTGGTCTTCAGGCCCAGCGAGTGGATGTCGTTGATGAACACCAGCAGGCCCGCCAGCTTCATCGTCTTGGTGATGCCGAACTCGTTGGCCGCCTTGATCGAGTTGATCGTGTCGCCGCCGGCGTTGGCCAGGCCCAGGATCTGGGCCTTGCTGCCCTGCGCCTGCAGCAGGAAGGAGGAGAAGTCGCTGGCGTTGAGCGGCGCGCGCACGGAACCCACCACCTTGCCGCCCGAGGCCTCGACGACCTTGGTCGTGTCGGCTTGCAGCTGGTGGCCGAAGGCGTAGTCGGCGGTGAGGAAGTACCAGGTCTTGCCGCCGGCCTTCACCACGGCGTTGCCGGTGCCCTTGGCCAGCGCCGTCGTGTCATAGGCCCAGTGCAGCGTGTAGGGCGTGCACTGGTCGTTGGTCAGCGCGGAGGTGGCCGCGCCGATCGAGAGGAACGGCTTCTTCTTTTCCGCCGCCACCTTGGCCATGGCCAGGTTGGTGCCGGAATTGGTGCCGCCGATCAGCATGTCGAGGCCCTGGGTGTCGAACCACTCGCGCGCCTTGGTGGCCGCGACGTCGGGCTTGTTCTGGTGATCGGCCGACAGCACTTCGATCTTCTTGCCGGCGACGTTGCCGCCCATGTCGGCGATCGCCATGCGGATCGCTTCGACGCCGCCCTGGCCGTCGATGTCGGCGTAGACGCTCGACATGTCGGTGATCAGCCCGATGCGGATCACGTCGCCCGAGAACTGGGCGTGCGCCGGGGCGACGGCCGCCAGGCTGGCGCCGAACGCCAGGCCGCAGGCGGCGAAGAGTTTCTTGATTTTCACGTCGGTCTCCTTCTGAAAAAACGGGGGGTCAGACGCCCAGGTATTCCTGCAGCATCGCGGTGTTCTGCGCCAGCTCGTGGTTCGCGAACTCGCGCACCATCTTGCCGTGCTCCATCACGTAGAAGCGGTCCGCCAGGGGCGCCGCGAACCGGAAGTTCTGCTCCACCAGCACGATGGTGTAGCCCTTGGCCTTGAGGGTGCGGATGGTCTCGGCCAGCTTCTGCACGATCACCGGCGCCAGGCCCTCGGAGATCTCGTCCAGCAGCAGCAGGCGCGCGCCGGTGCGCAGGATGCGCGCGACGGCCAGCATCTGCTGCTCGCCGCCCGACAGCCGGGTACCGGGGCTGGACGCGCGCTCCTTGAGGTTGGGAAACATGTCGTAGATCTCGGCCACGCTCATGCCGCTGGCGCCCACCGCGGGCGGCAGCAGCAGGTTCTCTTCGGCCGACAGGCTGGCGAAGATGCCCCGCTCCTCGGGGCAGTAGCCGACCCCCAGCCGCGCGATGCGGTGCGGCGGCAGCTTGATCGCTTCGTGACCACGGATGCGGATGGAGCCCGTGCGGGCGCCGGTGAGTCCGACGATCGCCCGCAGCGTGGTGGTGCGGCCGGCGCCGTTGCGGCCCAGGATCGACACCACTTCACCTTCGCCGACGGTCATGTTGACGCCGTGCAGCACGTGCGACTCGCCGTACCAGGCATGCAGGTTCTCGATGGTGAGGAGTTCGCCGGCCATCAGTGGGCTCCCACCAGCTCGGTGTCGGCGGTGCCCATGTAGGCTTCGATCACCAGGGGATTCTTCGACACTTCAGCGTAGGGGCCATCCGCGATCACCGCGCCCCGCTGCAGCACGGTGATGCGGTCGGCGATCGTCGAGACGACGTTCATGTTGTGTTCCACCATCAGGATGGTGCGGCCCGCCGCGACCTTCTTGATCAGCTGCGTCACGCGGCTCACGTCCTCGTGGCCCATGCCCTGCGTGGGTTCGTCCAGCAGCATCAGGTCGGGTTCGAGCGCCATGGTGGTCGCCAGTTCGAGCGCGCGCTTGCGCCCGTAGGGCAGGTTCACGGTCATCTCGTCGGCGAAGTCCTGCAGGTCCACCGCCGCGAGCAGTTCGCGGGCCCGCTCGTGCAGCCGGTACAGCGAGCGCTCGGGCTTCCAGAAGTGGAACGAGGTGCCGAGCGCGCGCTGCAGCGCGGCCCGCACGTTCTCCAGGACGGTCATGTGCGGGAAGACGGCCGAGATCTGGAACGATCGGACGATGCCGCGCCGCGCGGTCTGCGCCGGCTTCTCGTGGGTGATGTCGGCGCCCTGGTAGGTGATCGTGCCGCGGGTCGGCGGCAGGAACTTGGTCAACAGGTTGAAGAACGTCGTCTTGCCGGCGCCGTTGGGCCCGATGAGGGCGTGGATGTGCCCGCGCCGCACCTTCAGGTTCACGTTGTTGACGGCGACGAAGCCCTTGAACTCCTTGGTCAAGTCCGTGGTTTCGAGAATGAACTCACCCGACAAATCGCGCTCCCGTGGTGCAACAACGGGCGCCCAGCCGCCCGCAGGATGCGCCATGCTAGGGAGGCGTGTTGCACTGCGGTAGGGGGTAAGACCCTAAGTAGTTTTGCGGGCTGCCGCGGCCCGCGCCGTCAGGGGTGTGTCAGCGGCCCGGGCGGAGGGTCTGCCGCCGGCGTGACGCAGAGCTGGCGGCCACGCTCGACGATCCCGGCCGGGAACGGGCAGGCCTTGCGGGCCTGGGTGTCCATGTGGACCCCCAGCAAGGTCGTCACGGCGGCGATTTCCCCGGTTTCCTCGTTGGTCATTTCGTGCCGGAAGCGGATCTTGCGGGCTTCCATCGCCAGCACTTCGGACCGGATCGCCACCACGTCCCCGGCCCGCAGCTCGCGCCGGTATTCGATGTGCTGGTCCACCGCGGCCATGCCGCGCCGGTGCTCGCGCAGGTACCCCGGGGTGATGCCCGCCAGCAGGAACAGGTTCCAGGTGGCCTCGTCGAACTTGCCGACGTACCACATGACGTTCATGTGGCCGACCTGGTCGCAGTGCCAGGGATAGACCGTTCCGCGGTAGGTGACCGGCCGCTCGCGCGACGCGGGGGCCCGGCTGTCCTGGAGAGCGGAGCCCATGGCTACATGCTGCGGCGGTACTGGCCGCCGACTTCGAACAGGGCGTTCGTGATCTGGCCGAGCGAGCAGACCCGCACCGCGTCCATCAGCACTTCGAACACGTTGCCGTTGTCGATCACCGCCTGTTGCAGCCGCCTCAGCATCGCCGGCGCTTCCTTGGCATGCCGTGCCTGGAAGGCGTGCAGGCGCTGCAGCTGGCTGCGCTTTTCCTCGTCGGTGGAGCGGGCCAGTTCGAGCTTGCCCGGCACCGGGTCGCCGTGGGGATTGCGGAAGGTGTTCACGCCGATGATCGGCAGCTCGCCGGTGTGCTTCAGCATCTCGTAGTGCAGGCTCTCGTCCTGGATCCGGCCTCGCTGGTAGCCGGTCTCCATCGC
>NZ_DATMHS010000093.1:0-21623 GCF_035554825.1 Ramlibacter sp.
TGGCGGCGCCGCGGCGAGCGCGCCCGCGGCGGCGCCGACGGCCGCGGCGGCGGCGGGCTCCACGCCGGCCACCGCACCGACGCAGGGCGCGGCGCCGCCGCAGACCGGCGGTCAGATCCAGGCCGACCCGGCCACCAATGCGCTGATCATCACGGCGCCGGAGCCGCAGTACCGGCAGCTGCGCGCGGTGATCGACCAGCTCGACGCGCGGCGCGCGCAGGTGTACGTGGAAAGCCTGATCGCCGAGGTCAACGCCGACAAGGTCGCCGAGTTCGGCATCCAGTGGCAGGACGTGCTGGGGCACAAGGGCAACACCAACATCGGCGTGATCGGCACCAACTTCAGCATCGGCGGCGCCAACATCCTGGGCGTGCAGCAGGCGGTTTCCTCCGGCGGCACCGCCGGCACCGCGCCGTCCACCGGCATCAACCTCGGCCTGGTGCGCCACACCAACGGCGTCTACATGCTGGCGGCGTTGGCCCGCTTTCTCGAGACCAATGCCGGCGGCAACGTGCTGTCCACGCCGAACCTGCTGACGCTGGACAACGAGGAAGCCAAGATCGTGATCGGCCAGAACGTTCCGTTCGTGACCGGCCAGTACACCAACGCGAACGTCGGCACCTCCGGTACCGTGAACCCGTTCCAGACCATCGAGCGCAAGGACGTCGGCCTCACCTTGCGGGTGCGGCCGCAGATCAGCGAGAACGGCACCGTGAAGATGCAGATCTTCCAGGAGGTCTCGAGCGTGCAGCCGTCGTCGATCAACTCGCCGCAGGGCCTGATCACCAACAAGCGCTCGATCGAATCGAGCGTGCTGGTGGAAGACGGGGCGATCGTCGTGCTCGGCGGGCTGCTTCAGGACGAATATGCCGGCAACCAGGAGAAGGTGCCCGTGCTGGGCGACGTGCCGGTGTTCGGCAACCTCTTCAGGAGCGAGACCCGCAGTCGCAAGAAGACCAATCTGATGGTGTTCCTGCGTCCGGTGGTGCTGCGCGATGCTCCGAGCACGCAGGACATCTCGCTCGATCGTTACGACCTGATGCGAGGCCTGCAGGGAGGGGCGCAACCGAAATCGAGCGTCGTGGTGCCCGTGAATGCAGCGCCGGTGTTGCCGCCGATGGTGCCGCAGACGCCGCCGCCGGCGGTGACCACGCCGGTGCCGCCCCCCACCCCGAAGTAAACGAATGCGCTATCCCCTGCCCTACGCTTTCGCGCGCGGCAACCAGCTCCTGCTGGAAGACGATGGCCGGGAGCTCACGCTCTGGCACGGCAACGGCCCCGCCAGCGCCGCCCTGACCGAAGTGATCCGCAAGTTCGGCGTGCGGTCGCTGCAGATCCTGGACGCCGCGGCGCTGGCGCAGCGGATCAGCGCGGCGTACGCGCAGGGCGAGTCGAGCGCGGCCACCGTCGTGAGCGAGGTGCAGAACGATGCCGACCTCTCGCGGATGATGCAGGAGCTGCCGGCGGTCGAGGACCTGCTGGAAACCAGCGACGACGCACCGATCATCCGGATGCTCAACGCGCTGCTGACCCAGGCGGCGCGCGACGGCGCGAGCGATATCCACATCGAGCCTTACGAGCGGCATTCGAGCGTGCGCTTTCGCGTCGACGGCGCGCTGCGCGAGGTGGTGCGGCCGAATCGCGCCCTGCACGCCGCGCTGATCTCGCGCCTGAAGATCATGGCGGAGCTCGACATCGCCGAGAAGCGCATGCCCCAGGACGGCCGCATCAGCCTGCGCATCGGCACGCGCGCGGTGGACGTGCGGGTCAGCACGCTGCCCAGCGCGCATGGCGAACGGGCGGTCCTGCGCCTGCTGGACAAGAGCGAAACGAAGCTGAGCCTCGAATCGGTGGGCATGACCGGCGACACGCTGCAGCGCTTCGAGGACCTGATCTCGCAGCCGCACGGCATCATCCTGGTGACCGGCCCCACCGGCTCCGGCAAGACGACCACCCTGTACGCGGCACTCAGCCGCCTGGATGCCGCCACCAGCAACATCATGACGGTGGAGGATCCGATCGAGTACGAACTGGCCGGCGTCGGCCAGACGCAGGTCAACCCGAAGATCGACCTCGATTTCGCCAAGGCGCTGCGCGCGATCCTGCGGCAGGACCCCGACGTGATCATGATCGGCGAGATCCGCGACTTCGAGACGGCGCAGATCGCGATCCAGGCCTCGCTGACCGGCCACTTGGTGCTGGCCACGCTGCACACCAACGACGCCGCCAGCGCGGTCACCCGCCTCACCGACATGGGGGTGGAGCCGTTCCTGCTCAGCTCGTCGCTGCTGGGCGTGCTCGGCCAGCGGCTGGTGCGCAAGCTGTGTCCGCAGTGCCATGGCAAGAGCTGCGCTGCCTGCAACCAGACCGGCTACCAGGGCCGCACCGGCATTTTCGAATTGATGGTGGCCAACGACCACATCCGCGCGCTGATCCACCAGCGCGCGGCGGAGGCGCAGATCCGGGAAGCAGCGCTGGCCGGCGGCATGACGCTGATGCGCGACGACGGCGAGCGCCTCGTGCGCGAAGGCATCACCTCGCGCGAGGAACTGGTGCGCGTGACGCGCGACTAGCGCCCGCGGCCCACGCGCTCGGGCGCGTGCGGCTGGCCGGGAAGCTCCACCGGCACGACCTGGCGGCTGTCGTCCTCGGACGGCGGCGCTGTGGGCTTGGGATCGCCCGGCTGCGGATCGGGATTGCCCACCGGCGGCACCGATTCCGGCGCTGGGACGTCAGGCGACATGCGTTGGAATTCCCTCATCGGATGGCGCCCCGTCAGCCGGCCACGTCAGCGCCGGCGCCCGTGCGCGGGTCCGGCCGCTCGGCAGGCGCCTGGGCTCCTGCGCGATCCGGTTCGGCCGACGTCGCGCCGGCCGGGTCGTCTTCGGCTTGTTGGCCGGGCTTCGGTTCGGGATACCTCGGTTGCGCTGGCTGGTGCATCAGCTCGGCGCCTTCCGGCGTTGAATCGATGGGCATGGCGGCTCCTTGGCTGGCATTGTGGCCAGCGCCAACTCGCGCGGTCGCCCGGCAGGCAGGCCGAATCGCTGTCGGCCGCCGTCCTACGACGGCCGCGCCACCGCGGTGTATAGAAAGCCCGGCCGTACCCGGCTGCCCGCAAGTCGTTGAATTTGCGGCGGGTTTGCGCCCGGCCGTGCGCACGGGTGCACAAAGAAAATGTACTTCGGCCCCCATCACCCGCCCCGGCGCGCCCGCAAGTCCTTGATTCCGCGCGAGAAAACCAGGTGGCATGGCTGATGCTTTGGACGAGGCAAGCACTACCTCGAGCGCGCCGCCATGACCCCCCAAGCCCGGATCCTGATCGTCGACGACGAAGAAGTCGTGCGCCTCAGCTTCATGAGGATCCTGGCGGACACCAGGTACAAGGTCAAGGCAGCCGCCAGCTGGACCCAGGTCACGCAGGCCATGCAGGAGGAGCCGGCCGACGTCGTGCTGCTCGACCTGCGCATGCCCGAAATGGACGGCATCACCGTGCTCAAGGCGCTCAAGCAACAGTGGCCCGACAGCGAGGTGATCGTGATCACCGGCTATCCCACGCTCGAGACGGCCAAGCAGGCCGTGACGCTGGGCGCCTACGACTATCTCACCAAGCCGGTCAATCCCGAGCAGGTGATCCATGCCTCCAACGCCGCCTGGCTGCACAAGCGCTGGGCGCTGCACAACGACCGCGCCGCCACGGCCGGAGGGGGCCGCCGCGGCGACGCCTCGGGCGGACAGGGTGGGTTGCCGGATCAACCCGATTTTTCGAGGACTTCATCATGAGTGAACTGCGCAAGGTATTGGTCGTCGACGACGACCCGGTGGTTGGCGAAAGCTTCAACCGTGTGCTGTCCCGCAAGGGCTATGCCGTGATCACCGCCGGCAGCGGCGACGAGGCGCTGGCCAAGCTGCAGGCCGAGAAGTACGACCTCGTGTTCACCGACCTGCGCATGCCCGGCATGGACGGCCTGGAAGTGGCCGAGCGCGTCAAGGCGCAGCAACCGTGGATGCCGGTGGTGATCGTCACCGGCTACGGGAGCCAGCCGACCGAGGCCCGGGCCCGCGAGCTCGGGGTGGCCGAGTTCCTCAACAAGCCGCTCTCGCCCGAAATGATCGAGGACAGCGCGGCCAAGGCCCTGGCGCGGGCCGAGGTCGCCGCGGCGCCGCCGGCCAGCGCCGCGGAAGTGGCGCCCAGCGCGCCGGCCAGGAAGCCGAACCTGCTGAAGAACATGATCCTGTTCCTGCTGGCGCCGTTCGTCGGCCTCCTCTACGCCGTGCTGCTGCCGTTCGTGGGCATCGGAATGATCGCCTACGCCGCCCTCAAGAAGGATGCCAGGCCAGCCGCCGCGGGCAAGGCCGAATGAGCCGCCGCGCCAACAAGAACACCATGCAAGAGGACTCCATGACACCCTGCCGAACCGCGGGCGCGATCGTGAACTGGCCCCGCCTCGTGAGCGCCTGTGCGGGCGCGCTCGCGGCGCTGGCCTTTTCCCTTTCCGGCATTCCAGCTCATGCCGCCGACGCGAAGACCACCGAGCTGTCGAAGGAAGACAAGGCCTGCCTCGAGTGCCACGCGCGGCCCGAACAGGCGAAGCTGCTTGGCAACGGCGAGAAGCTGTCGCTGCAGATCGGCGCGAAGGGCTTCGCCGAATCCGTGCACAACACGAGCGGCTGCGAGGCGTGCCACGCCGACGTCGACGCGGCCCACGGCAAGCAGCCGAAGAAGATCGAGAGCCGGCGCGCGCTGGCGCTCGAGATGATGGACAGCTGCCGCGACTGCCACAAGAAGGCCGTCAAGCAGTACGAGGACAGCGTGCACTCGGCGCTGGTCAAGACCGGCAGCGACAAGGCGCCGCTGTGCTCCGACTGCCACAACCCGCACGCGACCAAGTCGCTCAAGGATGCGTCCGCCGACGAGCCGGTGGTCTGCAACAAGTGCCACCAGGGAATCGGCAAGGCCTTCGCCGCCAGCGTCCACGGCAGCTCCGGCGATGAAGCGCTCACCTGCAAGGACTGCCACCGCACGCACAACGTCAAGGCGGCGGCGTTCGCCGACCACCTGAAGAAGGAATGCGTTTCCTGCCACAAGGAAGTCGCCACGTCGCATGCGAGCTGGCTGCCCAATACCGAGCGGCACCTCGAGGCGATCTCGTGCCCGGCCTGCCACTCGCCCGACGCCAAGCGGCGCGTCAACCTGCGCCTGTACGAGGGCGCAGCGCCGCAGCAATCGAGCGAGAAGGTCGGCGTGCCCAAGTTCGTCAAGCTCACCAACTGGGCCGACAGCACCGGCGCCGGGCTCGACGCGCGGGCGCTGTGGAGCCTGCTGCAGGAGTTCAACCAGAACGGCTCGTCCGGCAAGTCGGTGCTGCGCGGCCGCCTGGAAGTGCAGACCGGCGAGCAGGCCCACCAGCTCGCCGGCAAGGCGCGCGGGATCAAGGACTGCGACACCTGCCATCGCCAGGGCGCCATGGCGTTCCAGAGCGTCAGCGTCAGCATGGCCGGCCCGGACGGCCGCCCCCTGCGGCACGAAGCGAGCCAGGGCGTGCTGACCTCGGTCGAATCGATCGGCTCCGTCGGCGGCTTCTACGCGATCGGCAGCACCCGCATCAAGCTGCTGGACGTGCTGCTGCTGATGGTGCTCGCCGCCGGCATCCTGGTGCCGGGCGCCCACCTGACCATGAAACTGCTGGCCAAGCGGGCGCGCGAACGCCACGCGGCCGGCCAGAGCGAATCATCCGAAGCGAGGAACTGATCATGAGCAAGGTGTATGTCAACCCGCTGCCGGTGCGCATCTGGCACTGGACCAACGCGGCGCTCTTCATCGTGCTGATCGTCACGGGCGTGCAGATCAGGTACCTGGACCTGTTCCAGCTGATGTCGTTCCGCACGGCCGTGGTGACCCACAACTGGGTTGCCTTCGCGCTGATCGCCAACTTCTTCCTCTGGCTGCTGTTCTACCTGTTCTCGGACAGGAACAAGGCGTACCACCCCGAGTTCAACATCGTGAAGCTGACCAAGCTGTCGCTGGCGCAGATGCAGTACTACGGCTACGGGATGTTCCGCGGCGAGCGCAACCCGCACCAGATCGACCCCTACAACAAGTTCAATCCGCTGCAACGCACCCTCTACCAGATCCTGATGCTGTTCCTGCTGCCGCTGCAGTTCGCCACCGGCCTGCTGCTGTGGGACGTCAAGCGCTTCTCGAACTACATCGACCTGGTCGGGGGCGTGCGGGTTGTCGACACGGTGCACGTGCTGATCTTCATCTTCTTCATCTTCTACATGTTCATCCATCCCTAACTGGCGACGCTCGGCCACACGCCCACGGCCCACATCAAGGCGATGATCACCGGCTACGAGGACGACGACCACGAGCACGCCCCGGCGCACCCGTGACGGCACGCCGGCGACGATGCGCAGCGCAAGCCCATGGAACACGTAGCGACCAAGGACCGCTTCTGGGACCTGGCACCGGCGGCCGACAAGATCTTCTGCCACGTGCAGCGCCATCCGCAGCTGAGCACGCTGGGGCTCGACTTCGACTACGGGCTGGTCGACGCGCCGAGCGCCCGGGCGGTGGCCAAGTTCTCCTGCACCAGCTGCGGCGCCGCGACGCATGCGGTGGTGTGGGTCACCGCCGCGACCCAGCTCGACGGCAGCTGGCAGATCACGCATTCGCTGCAGTGGAACGTGTAGCGGCGGCGCCGCTGGCATCGCACAGGCGCGCCCGGGTCGCCCCGCGGCGCGCCTTGCGGTCAGAGCATCTTGCTCAGGAAGCGGCGGGTGCGCTCCTCGCGCGGACGGTCGAAGATCGCAGCGGGCGGTCCTTCCTCGATCAGCAGTCCCTCGTCCATGAACAGCACGCGGTCGGCCACCTGGCGGGCGAACGCCATCTCGTGCGTGACGACGACCATGGTCATGCCTTCCTCGGCCAGCGCCTGCATCACCCCCAGCACTTCGCCCACCATCTCGGGATCGAGCGCGGAGGTCGGCTCGTCGAACAGCATGATCCGCGGCTGCATCGCCAGCGCCCGCGCGATCGCCACCCGCTGCTGCTGGCCCCCTGAAAGCTGGTTGGGGTAGGCGTGCAGCTTGTCCAGCAGTCCGACCTTCGCCAGCAGCTCCGTCGTGCGGCGCCGCGCCTCGGCGGCCGCCAGCCCCCGCACCTTGGTCGGCGCCAGGCTGATGTTCTCCTGCACCGTCTTGTGCGGAAACAGGTTGAACCGCTGGAACACCATGCCGATCTCGGCGCGCAGCGCATCCAGATCGGTCTGCGCCTCGTGCACCGAGACGCCGTTGACCAGCACTTCTCCGCCCGACGCCTCCTCGAGCCCGTTCAGGCAGCGCAGGAAGGTGCTCTTGCCCGACCCCGACGGGCCGATGACGCACACCACTTCCGACGGCGCCACGGTGCAGTCGATGCCGCGCAGCACCTCGAGGGCGCCGAAGCGCTTGGTGAGCCGGCTAACGCGTATCGCCGCGTCCATAGCGCGCCTCCAGTTGCCGCACCAGCCCGGCCAGGCCCAGCGTCAGTACCCAGTACATGAGCGAAATCGTGAGGTAGGGTTCCCAGTACCTCGAGTACGCCCCCGCCACCGTGCGCGCCGCGTACGCCAGCTCCGCCAGCCCGATCGCTGAAATCAGCGAGGAATCCTTCAGCAGCGCGATCGCGTTGTTGCCCAGCGGCGGCAGCATGCGGCGGAACGCCTGCGGCAGGACGATGTGGAACATCGTGCGCGAGAAGGACATGCCCAGCGAGCGCGACGCTTCGACCTGGCCGCGGTCGATCGACTGGATGCCGGCGCGGAAGATCTCTGAGATGTAAGCGCCCGAATTGAGCGTCAGCGCCACCACGCCCGACAGGAACGCGCCGTAGTTCTGCTTGAGGTTGCGCGCGGTCTCACCCGAGATCAACAGGCCGTCGGCGGGGTTGACGAACAAGGGCAGCGCCGCGAAGTGGATCAGCAGGATCTGCACGAACAGCGGCGTGCCACGGAAGAAGCTGACGTAGACCGTCGCCGGCCAGCGCAATGCGTAGCGGCACAGTTGCCGGGCCGGGGCGTGGCGCGCCTCGGCGACGCGGGCCAGGCCGATCGCCAGGCCCAGCAGCGTGCCCTGCACGATGCAGATCAGCGTCACGGCGATCGTCATCCGCAGGCCCTGCCAGAACAGGGCGGCGTACTCCGCGATGATGTCGGCCCGGAACCACCCGAACCAGAGAACCTGCTCCATCCGTGGCGCCGAGCGCGTCAGTTCGCGGGCAGCACCGGCGCCTCGGCCTGGAACCACTTCTTGTAGATCTGGGCGTAGGTTCCGTCGGCCTTGACCGCGGCCAGCCCGGTGTTCAGCTTGTCGAGCAAGGCCTTGTTGCCCTGCTTCACGACGATCCCGAAGTACTCCTTGGAGAAGCCCGGGTCGCTGACGGTCTTGAGCTGCTTGTGCTCCTGCACGCGGAACGCGATCACGCCGTTGTCGCCGATGGCCGCGTCGAGGCCGGTGTTCACCAGTTCGGAAATCACCACCGGCGTGCTTTCGAAGCGGCGGATGTTGGGGCTGGTCTTGCCGAACTCGCGCGAGGCCACGTCGTCGCCCGTGCTGCCGGTCACCACGCCGACCTTCTTGCCGGCGAGATCCTTGAGCCCGCGCACGGCGCTGTCCTTGGGCACCGCGATCAGCTGGCGCGCCTCGAAGTACGGGGCCGTGAAGTCGTAGGACTGCTTGCGCTTGTCGTTGATCGTCACGCCCGAGATCACCAGGTCGACGTCGCCGTTGTTGAGTGCCGCGAAGATGCCGGTCCACGGCGTGTTGACGATCTTGATCTGCAGGCCGGTCTTTTGCGCGATCGCCTTGATCATGTCGACGTCGTAGCCGACGATTTCCTTGGTGGGGCTTTCGTAGGCGAACGGCCGGTAGGTGGCGCTGGAGCCGACCACCAGCTCCTTGCCCTGGGCGTGCACGCCCAACCCGAACAGGACGCCGGCGGCGGCGACAACGACTGCGCGAACTGCTTTCATGAATGTTCCAGTGTGAATACGAGATGGGGCTGGCCAGCGGCCAGCGGCCAGCGGCCAGCGGCCAGCGGCTGAGCTTACCGCGAGTCGGCGGCGGCTCATCCGTTCACGGTGAAAGATTGTTGAGGTTGGTCAGCCGGGGCCCGGGTTCCGTTGACCCGCCGACGAGTCTCTTTCCGTGGACCTGGTCGTTTTCTCCACCGGCGAGCACCGCGATGCCCGCGATCGGCTGTAGAGTGCAAGCGGAGGCCATTGCCATGGATCATCGCCTCGGCCCGATCGCAGCGCGAGCTTCTCTCTGCTCGGTCTTCATCTTCGCCTGCCTTCTTGCGCCGCAGGCGGCGGTAGCCGGCCCGCCTGACCTGCCGGAGGACCCTGACGTCGACGTTGCAGCAATGGCCGCAGCGCCGCCCGGCGTGGCGCAGGACATGCCGTCGCGGGTCAGCGCCTCTGCCCCGAACCTTCGGCTGCGCAACACGCTCGTCGTCGGGTCAGGCGCAGCGCTCGTCACCGCTTACGGCTTGTCCAAGTGGTGGAAGACCGGCTTTGGCGGCGGCTTCAAGACGACCAACGAAGGCTGGTTCGGTCGCAACACGGAGTTCGGCGGCGCCGACAAGCTCGGTCATCTGTATTTCAACTACGGCACCGTGCGACTGCTGACGCCCCTCTTCGTAGAGGCGGGCAACAGCCACGAGGCTTCGGTGCGGCTGGCGGCATGGACGGCGCTGGGGATTTTCACGGGGGTCGAGGTGGCAGACGGTTTCTCGCGCCGGTGGAAGTTCAGCGCGCAGGATGCGGCCATGAACCTGGCGGGCGCGGCGCTGGGGGTGGTGCTGGAGACTCATCCCGAGCTCGACACCATTTTCGATTTCCGCGTCGCCTATCGCCCCTCGAAAGATTCCGGCTTCAATCCGTTCGGCGACTATTCCGGCCAGAAGTATCTCCTGGTGGTCAAGGCCGACGGCTTCGCGCGGTTGCGCACAAAGCCGCTCCTGCGCTACCTCGAATTCGGCCTCGGGTACGGGGCAAGGGGGTTCGATCCTGGCGGCGAGCGCCGCCGTGACATGTATGTCGGCGTGAGCCTGAACCTGTCGCGCCTGCTGGCGGATGGCTGGTACGAAGGCCGGATGCACTCGACGCCATTCCAGCGCGGGACCGACCGCCTGTTCGAGCTGGTTCAGTTCCCGTCCATCGGCTACGCGCAGCGGCGGCTGGACTGAATGCCCGTTCGTCGCCCGCCACCATGGCGGTTATCTCGTGGCCGCACCGACAAGGCATTCACCCGGCACCTCGAACCCGCCGGCCGATTCGAAACGGCGCATGGCGTCTTCCACTTCGTTCCACACGGACTCGCGTTCTTGCGGAGGCAGGTCAGCCATCATGGCGTTGAATCCGCCGAAGGCTTCTCGTGCGACCCGGACGTAGTCGGCGGAGCTGGCCGCTGCATGCGGCACCGGCACAGCGCGAACCTCCGGGTCGGCAAATCCGGCTTGACGAAAGAGGTCTTCGAGCACCCCAGGACCGCCAAGGCTGAACGGCCCGGGTTGCCCCGGAACCGGCGGCGGGAGTTGCGCACGCCGGCGGATGATGGACGCGGGCAGCGCACCCCAGCTGTTTCGATCGGGCGACGAGAAGACGGCGACGGCGACCCGGCCGCCCGGTCTCAGAACGCGGCGCCACTCGCGGAGCGCAGCTGCCGGGTGCGGCATGTACATCAGGCCGAGCCGACACAGCACCGCGTCAAAGGAAGCGTCGGGGAGATCGAGCTGCTCGCCGTCCATGGCGCGCGTCTCGATCTGTCGAAGTCCACGTTCACGGGCGACCTGCAGCGCCAGCTCGATGATCCCCTCCGAGATGTCGGTCGCCAGCACGTAACCGCCAGGGCCCACTCGCTCGGCGGCACTGACCGCCGGCTCACCGGCGCCAGCGGCGATGTCCAGGACGCGCTGACCCGGCGCAACCCGGGCCAGGTCGAGCATGACGCGGGTGGCTGCGCCGTACCATCGATCCAGCGTGGGAGTCCAGCGCCGCCATGCGGCCCCGTCCTTGTTCCACTGCTCTCGCTGCGCGTTCTTGTACTTCGCTGCGTCGAATGAGGTTTGCTGATCGGCCACAGGAGGTCCTCCCGTCGGTGAGTCGCCGATGGTGCGCGCTGTGCGGGACGCGGAGTGCCGACGCGGCAGAGACCGCTTTCCCAGCGCGGGTAACGTCGGCATTGGAGCGGCGACCCAGGCTGCTGGGCAAGTCACGGCTGCGAGGCGCCGTCTGCCGTGCTTGGACGGAGAAGCTGGCACAGCAATCGCCACCTCGTGGGCAGCGCGTCGCACGCCACGCGCAAACAAAAACGCCCAACCGATGTGGGTTGGGCGCTTGAAGACTGGTGGCCTGGGGCGGAATCGAACCACCGACACGCGGATTTTCAATCCACGTGAGAACCATAGTTCTACTTGTAAGTTGAAGATTTTGAACTAGTTTTCTGGGTCGCCGAACTCGAACCGAATCTTTGCCGAAACCGAACCGAACCTCGTGCCGAACCTGGGTCGGGACTGGCGCTCACGTGTGCCGGCGCAGAGCAACCTGCATCTCGTACTCCACGGCGATCACCTTACCCTCGACCTCCGCCACGGCCATCTTCAGCTTGTCGGTGAGCGTGGATGCGACGATCACGCCGAGCACACGCGCCCGGCGGCTATGTCGACTCGGACAGCACCCATGTAGCGAAGTACCTGACCGACGGTCGCATCGGCACCTCGGCTGACCTTGAGCTCAAGGACATACAACGTGCCGTCTTCCCCGGTCGCCAGGATGTCGATAGGGCCCACCCTGGTCGGGAACTCCACCCCCTGCCCGCCTTCACCGTACAGCCGCAAGCGCGTACCAAGAAAATCGAAGAGATGAAGGTTCTGCGCCAGGTAGTCGCGCAGGTGCGACTCAAACCGGAACTCGCTGAACGGCAATTCCGAGGGCGTATCCCCCGCCGCAGGTGAATCCCCCTGTTCCGCTACCGCCGTCGGCTCCAGGGCCAGACGTACTCGCTTGGTGCCGCTGTCGTCGGAGTAGATCTCCCAGACTCCGTGGACCGCCGGCTCATAGGGGACGAACCGGCCATCGGCCTGCCGGAATAGCTTGTCGTAGCGGTTACCCACGTCGGTGCGCCGCTCGGGCTTGCCGCTGGCGTAGTGCACGCGCGAGTTCATGTTGACGCTGTAGCAGGTCGCGTCCATCCGCGCATTCACCGGATTGCGGCCCGCTTCGGTCAAGTGCCGCGCCAGCTCTTCGAGGGCAACTGGCCTGCCTGCACTCTGCACAAATTCCACGATGATCTGACCATTCGATCTCTTGTCAGGGTCCGACATACTGCTCTCCGCGGCGTTGGTGGCGAGTCACTTTCCAAGGATCAGGGCTACGAGCTGCGTGATCTCGTGCGGCGTCGTTACGAACCACTCAGCACCTGGAGCATCTGACTTTCGCTTGCCGCGCACCTTGAGAACGTACTGCACGGCTTTCTCCAGGTTATCGGCGTCCGCATGCAGGAAGGTACCGAGGACTTCCGGCTTTTCCGGCATGGGAGTGACCTGCTGCAGGATGCGAGCCATCGGATCGCTGCCCTTGCCGATCTTGATCGGGTACGGACCGTCTGTCTTCTTGTATGCCGGGAACGTGTACCAGTAGATCGCAGGTACCTGCTGCTCGCCCTCCTCTTCCTCCTCCTCAACTTCCACCGCCACGTCATCTTCGGTTGCCGCCAGGCCGACGACGACTACCCCGTCGATCTTGGTGGCCGCGAACACTTCTGGGTGCTCCCGAACCTCGATGCCCATGCGGATGCGCAGCTTACGCCGCGCCTCAGTCGCGTCTCCCTCGTACAGCGACAACATGTGGGCGTGGAAGTCCGGGAACTCCTTCCAGAGGGCCTGCGTGAGGGCACGATAGGTGAGTTGCTCCCCGCTTTGGCCTAGCACCGCCACCATCTTCTGCCGCAAACTACTTGCTTCGCCGTCCATGCCATCTCCAAAGAAAACGGTAACTAGTCATCCTGGAAGAGCGTGCGGTTCACCGGATATCCCTTCCGCTCTAAACGCTCAATGGTCGACAGTACATAGGGATCGTTCGGTCGAAGAGCGAGCAGCGGGTTTCGAATGTGGTTCCAGTTCGAGAGTTCTCCAACAGGCTTTATGCCAAGCTCACCCATTGCGAGTGCGTACCAGCCCCAGCGGGCCTCGTGGATCATCATGTCGGGCCCCTGAGCAGGTCGTCTCAACGTACCCAGTATCTCCAACGCGCGGCGCTCCACCGCCATCTGGTCCGAGCCTGAGAGTGTTTGAAACGTCGCGGCAGCCAGCACAGCATTGTTGGCAGCAGCCGACCTTTGGTATCCCGAACGGAACTTCACGGCGGCCCAACCACTGCCGACAACTAGCGGAAGCACAAAGAGCACACTTCTACTTTCAGCGTCGAACAAGACCATGAGCCATCCGACCACCAGTATCGCCACGTAGACAAACACCATTGCAGATTCCCCTCTCTTTTTTGACCCGATCGACTACCTCCGTTTAGACATTTTGCAACATGCCAGTGGAGCCAGGAGAACCGCTCAGTGCGACTGCATGCGGTCCCCGCTCCCACAGTTACCGCTATGCGATCGCGAATGCCGCCGCGTTCGACGCTTCCTGGGCCGACTTCATGGCCAAGTACGTATAGCGCTGGGTCGTGCGGGGGTCGGCATGCCCAAGGAGCTTTTGCACTTCGAACAGGCTTCGCCCCGCAGACACCATCCGACTGGCGAAGGTATGACGCAGGTCGTGGATGCGGAAGTTCGCCGGGATTCCCGCCTTCTTCCTCAGCCGGTACCACTGGCGCGTGACCGTCGTGAACGGCTTGCCGGTGGCCGGTGACGGGAACAGAAGCTCCGACGTGCCCTGCGTGTCCAGCTGCTCGATGACCCACAGCGCGCTGGTGTTCAGCGGCAGGTGCTTCATCCTCTTCGACTTCGAGTTCGTCGCCGGGATCTTCCAGACCGCGTTCTCCAGATCCACCTGCTTCCACTCGGCGCAGAGCGCTTCGTTGAGACGTGCGCCCGTCGCCAGCAGAAACATCAGAATCAGACTCACCGTCCGGTTGGCGTCAGTCTTCAGCACCGCGACCAGGCTGGTCACCTGTTGCTCATTCAGGAAACCCTCGATCTGATTGTCCAGCGTCAGCAGGGGGATGCGGGCCAGCACGTTCTTTGACAGCAGCTCCCACGACACGGCAAGGTTGCAGATACGCCGCAGAAGTTGGACATGGTGGTTCACGGAGGCGTTGGACAGGCCCTCTGCGACCAGCGCATTCTGAAACCGCTGCACCTCCAACCGGGTGATGCCCGACAGCGGCAGGTCGCCGAACTTTGCCTTGATGCGCAGCCGATAGAGCTGCTCGTCCCGCGCCCAGGAGCGCTTGTGCACCTTGGCATGCGGGAAGTAGTGCTCCGTCATGAACGTTTCGAGGGTCAAGCCGGCATCCGCAGGTCGGGGGCTTGCAATCGGCACCGATTTCGCAGGCGCGGCCGCCGGTACCCTGCCGATGGTCCTCGCCAAGGTGGCCTTGCGCTGCACTGCGGCGGCTCGTGCGTCGCCAAGGTTCACCTCGGTGGTGCGCCCGATCTTCTCGTGGCAGGTCTTGCCCGCTGAATCCTTGTAGCGCAGGTAGTAGGTGCCCGCGCCGGGGCTTGCGGCACGCACCTCGATGTACAGGCCGGTGCGATGGGGATCGACGATCTCGATGCGGCTCTTGCCTTCGGGGCAACGCAGCTCGTGGTCGATGTAGTGTTGGTCTAGGTTCTGAATAATTGTCATGGGTTCCTTCAAGGAATGTGGATGAGGGCCAGCGCCCAACGCGCAATGCGTCAGGTGCCGGCTGAGTTGTGGGATGGCGGGGTGCCCGCCGGGGGGGGTCAGGTCGTGATCAGCTGGTATTTGCGCTTGCCGCTCTTGCCGGGGTTGCAGACCCAGATGGGCAGCAGCCCGTTGTCGGCGAAGTACTTGATGCAGCGGCCCAACTTCAGCCGATCGCCGCGGCGCCGGTCCTTCCAGTCCGGGTCGTTGCACAGGCTCTCAGCGGTCTGTTTGCGGCTCCAGTCGACGCGGCGGAAGTGCGCCCAGACCAGCCGCCACGCCAACTCGAAGTAGCCCTGCTCCACCCAATAGCGCCCGCTGAGGATCAGGCCAGGGTGTGAGGAACTGCCGCGAGGCCGAGGTCCAAAGGGGATGTCGCAGAAGGGCGCGTCGCCAATTGCAGGGGAGAGGTTTGACCCCTGGTCGGTGTTGGTGGTCGTCATGAATGTGTCTCCAAAAAAAAGTAGAACGACGCCAGCGACCGACGCGTAATGCGTCAGTCCGCCAGCTAAGGGTTGTGGGGTGCAGCGTCAGAACGAGAACGCCACTAATTCGAGGTCGAGTTCGTCCTCAGCCCCGGCAGCTTGCAGGGGCGTAGCCGAAGGTGGTGAAGGCGGTAAGGCGGCAACCTGTCCGGCCGGGACCAACGCCCAAGCGGTCCGGTCAGCGGCGTCGACGCGCTGGAACTTGCGTCCGTCTACGATCCGCCCACTGTTTTTCTTGAGGAACCAGCCCATCTTTGAGGGGTTGATGCCATCAGATTGCGTGACCGGAAACTCGCTGACCGCGTCGAACAGATCCTCGTTCAGCGTCGCCGCCGACTTCAGTTTGCGCACCGTCACCGGCTTCTCGCCGAACGTCTTGGCCCAGACCGTCATCAAGCGACCAAGCGCTTCGCTGTCGGAGTCGTTGGCCAGCTGCGCGATGATGGTCGCCACCGGGTCAGCAACGCCCAGCCACACCAGCGGATGCTGGCAGTAGTCGGCCCACGCTGCTCCGTAGCTTGCGATGCGACTCCCGGCGCGGGGGGAATCCGCCGCCTGCCAGGCTCGGATGATCGTCAGGGCAGCCGCGACATAGCGCTCTCGATTCCGCCGCAGCCGGTCCACCGGCGAGCCCTGATACTGGAGCGTCGCGGGGGACTGAACCTGCGGTTCTAGCCGTATCGTCAGGACGCGCCGCAAAAGGTCGCGAACTGGCCCGACGTTGTTGCCCGACGCGAGAAAGAGCGTGCGCGTGCTCACCGTCGCCGTCTTGCTGAGGCCCAGGATGCGGTCGGAGGAAACCGACGCCGTGAGCACTCGTTTGATGGCGCTGAACGGCTTCCAGTCGCTGTCCATGTCGTCGAACTCTACGACGGCCGGCCCTGGCATGAGTACCGCCAGCATCATCTTGGAGGCCTCCTCGGCGCTGGCCGGATAGGTCACCTTCTGGTTTGGCGCGGGGCCCGCAAAGAGTCCGATCAGTTCGCACAGGTACGTCTTGCCGCTGCCCGGCGTCGAAGCCTGAACGTGAAAAGCTGGCGCCAGCGGGAGCGTTGGCCGCACGGCTGCTGTGAGCATGGCCGCCAGGGCGACCGCCCGATCCTGCTCGGACGCGAAGTGGAACTCGCTCAAGAGCCCCTTCATCAAGGCCAACGCCTCTTTGGCCGCCGCGAGGGTGGGCTCGGGAAGTCGGTAGCGCTCCGCAGCAAATACGCCGAACCTGCCCGATGCCGGGTCATGCCCTGCCTCGGTGATCAGCTGGCCGCCGTCTTCCCGGAAGTACGGTTGGCGCGCGAATCCAGTAAGTGCGGGCAGGTACTTGAAGGTCTGAAGCTCGTGCAGCGCCTTGATGTGCTTGGGGGGTGGGTCGGTCGGGCGAGGACCGTTCTGTGTCTCGACCGTCCATTCCGCCAGCCGCGACAGCTCCAGGGTGAGCGTTGATGCATTGGCCGGCACGATCTTGGGATCGCCCGTTTCAGGGTCCTTGCCGATCGTCGCGATCAGGCCACCGGCCTCGTAGTACTTGCCGCTGTCTGCCAGCACGCGCTCCGCTGCATCGACGGCTGCATGCAGTCCGCCGGGTGTGACGGTGATGCATGGCCGATTCCGCGCCGAGGCAAAGTCCACATCGAGGTAACGCAGTAGTTCTCCGACGTGATACGTGTCGCGATGGGAGTGTTGGCAGCAGAAGCCGCCGACTGGGTGGGCCGCGTCAGGCTCGAAGTAGGCGGCGCCCGTGTCCTGCGAATCGGTGTGCTCCTGGACCCACGGGCAGGTGATGTCATGCTTGCCGCTACCCAGCGAGCGCTTGTAGAGGCCCTCCGCCTTGAGTGCGGCGATGACCGGGTTTTCCGCGGCTGATGGCGTATAGGCAGCGTTGTAGTCGCCGCCGGTGCGCCGGTTTTGTGCCGCCGCCTTCGGTTTGCCCTGCGGCTTCTTCAGATCGAGCTTGAGCAGTTGTGCGACTTCATCACCCGTATAGCGACGCTCGGGGGCCCACTCGACCAGCCTGCACACGAAGGGCTTTCCGTCAACTCGGTACTTTGGCTTGCCGTTAACGCCTATCGGCAGTCGTGCCCACCGCGCCGCGGGTCCCGAGGCTCCGGGGTCGCACAGACCTGCATCGATGATTGCGGCGAGCAGGGCGTCCACGGTCGCGGCATCGGTGATCGGCTCCTTGAAGAGGATGCCGGCCTGCATGTTGCCCGGGCTCGTTTCCAACAACCATGATGGCTTCAGGTCGCCGAGCAACTCCATCGAGATCTTGGTGCCCAGGTCATCCAGGAGGATGAAGTGACAGGCCGCGAAGTCCTGCTTGCGAGCGCGCACTTGCTGATCACCCTCAGGTCGAAACGAGGAACAGTTGAGATAGTTGTTGTTGCTGGCGATGCATCGTGCATGGGCGGCACTTAGGGGCAGCGCAGGCCAAGGACCACGTTCCGGGTCGCCGGCCTTCGTGCAGACCGCCGGGACGGCCCCGTCTGGCACCGCCTGGTACACCGCCTGCGCGAACGCAGCATTGGTGACGAGGTTTGGAGGAGTCGGTGGGCCTGCCACAGCCCCCCCTTGACCGGCTTCACCACCTTCGCCGTGGTGCTTGATCGGAGAATCGGCCGCGGCGGGCCCGGCGGGTGCCTGGGGCGGGTTTTGAGCGTCAGCGGCGCTCCGCAGTGAGTCGTTGTCATTGTCCAAAAGTGAGTTCCTTGTGTTGTAGTTATCGATCGGCCGAAGCCGCACCAACCCCCGAGGTCAGCGTTCGCCCAAAGTGCGGGTTGTGCTGTCGCTCGGGGGGCTCTGACGGAGGTTGCTGCGCACCAGTCGCACCTTTGCCCGACGTCAGTGACACGCCCGACGAGGGAGATGCGCCGACGTCTCTTGGAGACGCCCGACGTGACCGACGCGCCCGACTTGGCTATGGCGCCCGACGTCCTTTCGATTGCTCGACGTGGGGTGACATGCCCGACGTGCGCGGACGTCAGTAGCTGTAGCGTCCCCTGGTGTAAAGCAACTCTTTCGTACTCACTTTTGATTCGAGCGGTGAGAACGGCTGCACCTCCCCCAAGGCACGGCCGATCCCCCATACGCCCCTAATCGCACGCCCGGAAGATCGCCGCAGCCTCCTCGTGCTCCGCGGCATAGGCCCGCAGCGCGTAGTACTGCCCCGCGCAAGTCGCCGCGAACGTCAGGTCGGCCGAGAACGACAGCAGGCTGTACGCGTACAGGCACACCGTGATCCCGAAGGCGTCGGCGGACAGCGGGCCCTCGAAGCCGTTGTCGCAGGCCACGCGGAAGGGCAGATCGATGTCCGGCGCCATGTAGAACCCGCCGTTGCTCAGCGCGTAGAACTGCCAGTACCCGCCGTCGTAGTCGGTGGAAAGGCTGGCGGCGGTATCGAAGGCGAATGATTCGACGTGCAGGACGCGCACGCCAAAGAGCTTGCCGGTGTGCGTGGCTCGCTGCTCGGTGTTCAGGGTTTCGCGGTAGATGGTCGCAGTGGATGTCATGGTCATTGAGTGGTTGGCTCCCTCCACCAAAATCCGGACGCACGCATGCCTCCGCTCGTGGCGGATCCCCAGGTGTTCTGAGGCGCGGTCTGGAAAGGGGGAGAAGGCGGGAAGGGGGGATGTGGGTGCTAGGTCGAACCGCTAGTCCTGGTCATGCATCTCACCGGACAGCAGCTCGGCCTCGTCAGCCAGGGCTCGCCCAAGGGCTTCATCGGGCAGGTCCCGGGCCAGGACGACATCAATAACGCGAGCGAGGCAGTCTTCGTATGCCATTGCGGGGTCTCCTTCGAAGTAGGGTGATGGACAGGTATGCGGCGGCCATGGAGGCAATCGCCACGAGTGACGGGATCGGGTAGAGGGCCAGCAGGACGCAGGTGCCGACAAGAGCGATGGCGCGGTGGAGCGGGAGCAGCGCCGCCATCAGGAGGGCAGCGGAGAGCGTTGCGATCGAAACGAGCATGCGGCTCCTATTCGCCCGCGGACTCCACCGGGGCGGCCCAGGCCGGGACACTGGGCTTCCGCCTTCCCCTCTTTCCTCCTTCACCCGGGGCGGGCGCGTCCTTGACGGGGTCCAGGCTGACACCCGACTTGAGCAGGGCAGCCGTTTCGGCAACGAACTGCTCGGACTGCATGCGCACGTAGCGGTGGGCCTCGTCGGGGGACAGCGCGACCAGTCCTTCGTGCTTGAGGGCTGCGAGCAGGAACCCCGCGGTGTTCACCGACCGTCCGACCTTGAAGACCGGCAGCAGTGACGTCGCGTTGATCGAGGCACATTGGCCGAGGACCCGCTGGATGTCGGAGGCGCACACCCACTCCTTGCTGAAGACGCCCTTGCCGCTGGTGTCCCAGATGCGGAAACACACGTCGTCCTTGTCTCGGCAGCCGAGGTGGTACGTGATGGAGGTGCGGCCGGACAGCGACGGGCAGGTGGCGATCTTGAGGATGCGCGGCTCGGAATCAGATTGCGTGTTCAAGTGATGCTCCTTTGAGGTTGGTTGATGTGAGAAGGGCCGAAGTCCTTCATTGCAGATACGCGGATTTCCTCGGTTTCACGGGAGGGCTGTTAGGCGAGCCGCGCCACCCAGCTGACCCAGGACCCCTGACAGGTCCACCGCGGCCCCGCCTGCACCGCCTAAGGCAGCCAGAGCAGCCCTCGCGCCTGCCTCGTCGCCGGCAATGACGTACGCAGGTACCCCGGCAACGGCACCACGTAGGCACACCACTCCTGCGACGGCCAGGGGGTGCATCCGGACGACATCGAGCAATGCGAGGGGCTCGGCGAGGTCACGGGGGTTGCCGGCCTCGAACTGCAGGATTCCGGCGCGCTCCTCGAAGGCTTCACGCAGGTTGTCGTCCAGGCGGCAGACAAGGGCTTCGACGATCGGGCTCAGTGGGGTCATGCGGGCTCCAGAAACAAGAAAGCCACCCGAAGGTGGCTGTGGTGGTGGTGTGGGGTGCGTCATGCGGCAGGCTCCTGCGCACGGGTCGTATGCCGTCGGCACAAGGCCATGAGGTCAGGGTCGATGCCGGGGAGTTTCGGGACGAGCACCTCGACTCCCGCCCCGTCGTCGCTGAGGACGATCACCATCTCGTAGCAGCTGGGGTGCTCCTCCAGCACTTCCCACCAACGGTGGAAACCGGGTTCATCGAAACGGAGGTCATCGAGTCGGCTGTGCAGGATTGAGAAACCGAGGTGCTCGCCCAGGTGCTCCGCGGTGTCACCCTCCTCCACGACGATGAAGTAGCAGAGGTCTTCCGCCTCGTCCGCTCGCAACGCTGTGAACCGCTGTTCGATGAGCACCCGCATGCCGGCATCACCGAGCGCGGCAGCCGACGCGCCGTCACGAACAAGCTGCATCCGCGCACCTCCTACAGTTCGCATCTCGGTCAATGTTCGACACGGTTCTCTCCTATAGATTTGGGAATGATTTCAACGCCGGGCACTCGCTTGGCGTGCGGCAGGTGATTGGCTATTCGCCGCGGGGCAAGAGGGGCGTGGGGCTGCGTTTCCGCCGTGCAGAGCGATGCCACCAGAACACGATCCAGAGGGCGAGCACTACGACCAGGACGATCAGCGCCCTGCTGATGAACACGAGTACTGCCACGCGGACGGACATGGCACCCATCTCCATCAAGGTGAAGGCGGCAACAGCCGCGGGAACGATCCATAGCATCTACGGTCCTTTCAAGTTGCAGACAAAGAAAAACGCCCCGAGTCACTGGGACTGGGGGCGCGGTTGGGAGCCGAATCAGTGCGGAGCGCGTCAGCTTTCAGTCATGCGGCGCAGGCGAGATCATCTTCTGGCCTACCTCCTCGCCTTCCAGTACAGGAAGCCGAAGAGCGCGATTTGCCACAGCAGCGTAAAGACGTAATCCCCAACGAGCATTGGCGCGTCGGTGGTGAAGATGACGTGTCGGGTAGGCACCGTAATTTCCCCCATGCTCCCAAGCGCAAGCGTTTCTTCATACAAGGGATTTAGGGCGTACGTTCCAACGACCAGTACTCCAACGCCCAGGACGTAGGGCCGCCTCACCAGATGCCAGACGCCGTGCCACACCCGTTTCGCCCGCGTTTCACGCTTGCCCGCCTCACCGCGGCGGTCACCGATACGCCGTGAGCGTCCAGCCATCCCACCTTGTCTTGCGCTGACGCGCCAGTGACGATGCTGTCCATCAAAAATTGATGGACAGCAATGCAATCGCAAACATCTCAATCGCGCAGACGCCGCACGCATGACGCGCAGTTCAAGGCGG
>NZ_DATMHS010000094.1:0-15631 GCF_035554825.1 Ramlibacter sp.
GCCGGCCGCCACCGCCTTGGTCACCTCGGCGATGTTGCGCACCTGGGCCGTCAGGTTCGAGCCCATCGAGTTCACCGAGTCGGTCAGGTCCTTCCAGGTGCCGGCCACGCCCTGCACGTCGGCCTGGCCGCCCAGCTTGCCCTCGGTGCCCACTTCCCGGGCCACCCGGGTCACCTCCGAGGCGAACGAGCGCAGCTGGTCCACCATGGTGTTGATGGTGTTCTTCAGCTCCAGGATCTCGCCCTTCACGTCCACCGTGATCTTCTTGGACAGGTCGCCGGCCGCCACCGCCTTGGTCACGCCGGCGATGTTGCGCACCTGGGCCGTGAGGTTGGACGCCATGAAGTTCACGGAGTCGGTCAGGTCCTTCCAGGTGCCGGCCACGCCCTGCACGTCGGCCTGGCCGCCCAGCTTGCCTTCGGTGCCCACTTCCCGCGCCACCCGCGTCACTTCCGCGGAGAAGGTTCCCAGCTGCTGCACCATCTTGTTGATGATCATCGCGGTGCGCAGGAATTCGCCTTCGAGCGGCCGGCCGTCGGCTTCCAGCGCCATCGACTTCGACAGGTCGCCCTGGGCCACCGCGCCGATCACCCGGGCCACTTCGGAGGTCGGGTGCACCAGGTCGGCGATCAGCGAGTTGATCGACTCGGACGAATCGCGCCAGAAGCCGGTGGCGTTGGGCACGTAGGCGCGCTCCTTGAGCTTGCCTTCCTTGCCGACGACCTTGGACAGTCGCGCCAGTTCGTGCGACATGCGCAGGTTCTCGGCCACCACGTCGTTGAACGCGTCGGCGACCTTGCCGAAAACGCCGGTCCAATCCTGCGGCAACTGCGCCGAGGCATTGCCTTTCTTGAGGTCGGTCAGGGCGCTCAGCACGGTGCGGGTATGGTCGTGCAGCACGTCGACCTCTTCCAGCACCGCGTTGACGGCCGCCACGTCGCTCTGCCAGAACCCGGTGAGCTTGTCGTCGCTGAGCCGCTTGCTGCGGCTGTTGCCGCGGGCGCCGGGCTCGACCGCCTTGAGTTTGTGCGAGGTACGCGCGGTCTGGGCCGTGAGATCGTTGAATTCGGCGGCGATCTTGCCGTAGACGCCGTCCCATTCCGTGGGCAGCGTCACCCCGGTCTCGCCCCGCCGGTACGCCCCCAGCGCCCGCAGGACCTGCTTCAACTCGCTGTCGCGCTGATCAACCGAAGGCAATTTAGCCACTACTTCCATGCTGTCCCCCAAACTGAGCAACACGCCGTCCGCGCACGGTAAAGCACCGTCGCCCCGGCAACGAACGCGGGAGATTACTGTGTTCGCCGGGGGCTCACAACTCACGCTCGAGATGACCACCCGGCAAACGCAGGCGTGGCGCGGTCCGTAGGACAACTCCTACAGGAACACCAGCCAATGCACTACACGCCGTATCGCGGGGGCGAGACGCCGCGCGCAGAAAAAAGCCGCCTGACGGCGGCCTTTTTCCTGGTGCTGCAGCGCTTCAGTTCACCGGCGTCTTCTTGCCGTCCGTGTACGTGTACAGCGTCATGGCCGGGTTCTTGAGTTCGCCGTTGGGTTCGAACGCAATGGTCGCGGTGACGCCCTTGTAGTTCGACTTCTGCAGGAACGGGATGTAGACCTTCGGGTCGATCGACTTGGCGCGCACCATCGCGTCGGCCAGCAGCATCGTGGCGTCATAGGTGTACGGGCTGTAGACCTGGAACTGGCCCGGGTACTTGGCGTCGTAGCGCTTCTTCCACTCGGCGCCGCCGGGCATCTTGTCCAGCGAGGCGCCGCCCTCGGCGCAGACCACGTTGCCCAGGGACTTCGCGCCGCCGGCCAGCTCGATGATCTTCTGGGTGCAGATGCCGTCGCCGCCGAAGAACTTCACGTTGGTCAGGCCCAGCTGCTCCATCTGACGCAGCATCGGACCGCCCTGCGTGTCCATCCCGCCGAAGAAGATGCCGTCGGGGTTCTTCGCCTTGATGGCCGTCAGGATGGCCATGAAGTCGGTCGCCTTGTCGTTGGTGAACTGCGAATCCACGACCTGGATGCCCTTGGACTGCGCCGTCTTCTTGAAGATGTCGGCGACGCCCTGGCCGTAGGCGGTGCGGTCGTCGATGATCGCGACCTTCTTCAGTTTCAGCTTGTCCGCCGCGTAGAAGGCCAGGCCGGCGCCCAGCGAGTTGTCGTTCGCGATGATCCGGTAGGTGGTCTTGTAGCCGGGCTTGGTGAGGCTGGGATTGGTGGCCGCGCCGGTGACATGCGGGATGCCGCAGTCGTTGTAGATCTTGGCCGCGGGGATCGTCGTGCCCGAGTTCAGGTGGCCGACCACGCCGGCGACCTTCGCGTCGCACAACTTCTGGGCGGCGGCCGTGCCCTGTTTCGGGTCGGCGGCATCGTCTTCGGCGAGCAGTTCGAATTTCGCCTTCTTCCCTCCGATGGTGACGCCCTTGGTGTTCAGGTCCTCGACCGCCATCCGGGCGCCGTTCTCGTTGTCCTTGCCGTAATGCGCCTGGGGACCGGACATGGGCGCCACGTGGCCAATCTTCACGACCAGGTCCTGCGCCGATGCCAGGCCCGCGAGCGCCGCAATCGCAGCGGCCGCGGTCAGCTTCATCTTCATCTGCATAAGAGCCTCCAGAGTTGGAAAAGTTGAGAAATTGTTCTGCTCAACGGAGCGCGAACATAACGCAAATTCCGGGCCGCAACCAGAGGGAAAGGCCGGGGTCGCACGGGCTGCGAAGGGGGGCCGACAGCAAACTGCCAGCAGCGGCGCGGCAGGCGCACGCCGGGGGCGGTCAGCCGCGACGCAGTTCGTCCTGGAACGCCTGCGCCACCGCTTCGCGTACCAGCGACTCGATCTCGTCGCGCAGCAGCGGCGCCAGGGTGCGGGTCTGCTCGATCACGGTGGCGGCGATGGTTTCGCGCAGGCGCCGCTCCAGCGCCAGGTCGACCCGCTGCATCACGCGCTGCACGAGCTCCTCCCGGGCCACCGGCTCGGCCGGCTGCGCCTGGGGCGCCGGCTCGGCCGCCGGCTGCACCACTTCGGTGAGCGTGGGCACATGGCGGGGAGGAACGCGGCCGGCCATCACTGCACCTCGGCGCCCAGGTCGTGGCGCACGATGTTGTAGCCGCGGCTGGCGTAATGCTTCCAGCGCTGGCGCGCCCGCTGGCGGTCGTCCTCGTCGGCGGTGACGACTTCGATCAGCCGCTCGAAGGTCTCGAACCCGTCCGGCAGCGCCTGGCCCAGGTTCACCAGCACCTGGTGGTGCGGAGCGGCCCGGGGGGTCTCGGTCAGCACCACCGGCGATGCCGCCAGCACGGCCGCCGGCGCGCCCGGCTCGCGGCAATGCGGCAGGAAGTCCAGCGCCGTGAAGGTCCACAAGGCGGCATCCAGTTCGCCCAGCAGCGCCGCCTGCCCGGTCACCACCACCGTGGCGCCCGAACCCACCGCCTTGCGCAGCAGCCGGCAGGCATAGCCCACCTTGTCGGGCGCGTTGAAGTGGAAGGCGACCTCGGTCATGGCATCCCGGCGTGTGCCGCGGCTAGCGCGACGCCTTGCCGCGGGCGCGCGCAGCGGTCTTGGCCGGCGCCCGCTTGGCCGCGGTCTTGGCCGGCGCCGTGCCCTGGCGGCCCAGCAGGAACTGCACCAGCAGGCCCACCGGCCGGCCGGTGGAGCCCTTGGCGGGGCCGCCCTTCCAGGCGGTGCCGGCGATGTCCAGGTGGGCCCACGGGTAGTTGCCGGCGAAACGCTGCAGGAATTTCGCTGCCGTGATCGAGCCGCCGGCGCGGCCGGCGACGTTCGCGGCGTCGGCGAAATTGCTCTTCAGGCCTTCGCCGTACTCGTCGTCCAGCGGCATGCGCCAGCACGGGTCGAGCGCGGCGTCGCCCGCCGCCAGGAGGTCGGCCGCGAGCTCGTCGTCACTGGCGAACATGCCGCTGCGCACGCCGCCCAGCGCGATGACGCAGGCGCCGGTGAGCGTCGCGATGTCGACCACGGCCGCCGGCTTGAACCGCTCCGCGTAGGTCAGCGCGTCGCACAGGATCAGCCGCCCTTCGGCGTCGGTGTTCAGGACCTCGATGGTCTGGCCGCTCATGCTGGTGACGATGTCGCCCGGCTTCACCGAGCGGCCGTCGGGCATGTTCTCGCAGCTGGGGATCACGCCGATCACGTTCAGGGCCGGCTTGACTTCGCCCAGCGCGCGGAACGTGCCGAGCACGCTGGCGGCGCCGCCCATGTCGAACTTCATCTCGTCCATGTCCTGGGACGGCTTGATCGAGATGCCGCCGCTGTCGAACGTGATGCCCTTGCCGACCAGCACCACCGGCGGCTCGCTCGCGGCCGCGCCCTGGTGGCGCAGCACGATGAACCGCGGCTCCTGCTCGGAGCCCTTGGCCACGGCCAGGAACGAGCCCATCTTGTGCTTGGCGATCTCGCGCGGACCCATCACCTCGCACTGGAAGCCGTGCCGCTTGGCCAGCTTGCGCGCTTCCTCGCCCAGGCGGGTCGGCGTGGCGACGTTGGGCGGCAGGTTGCCCAGTTCGCGCGCGAATTCGATGCCTTCGGCGGCCGCGCGGGCCGCCGCGAAGGCCTGGGCGTGCCGGCCCGCATCGGCCACCGCCACCGTCACCCGCTGCAGTTCGCGGCCTTCCGGCTTGGACTTGGTCGCCACGTAGACGTAGCTGCTTTCGGCGGTGGCCGTCACCGCCGCCCGCACGGCATCGGCCTGGGCTTCGGGCGCCAGGCAGATCACCAGCCGCTTGACGCTGTTGGACCGCAGCGCGCCGACGGCGGCCTGCACGGCGGCGTGCACCCGCTTGCCCGAGCCGTCGCCCGCGCCGGCGAGCACCACCCGCGCCGCCGCGATGCCGGGCGCCCGGTACGCCTGCAGCAGCTTGCCCGGCTTGGGCTCGAGGTCGCGCGCCTTGATCGCCTCGGCCGCCAGCCGCGAAAGCGCGTCCTTGCCCGGTTTGAACGACTCGCCCACCAGCAGGATCAGCGCGTCGCATTTCTCGCCGGCCGCAGCGGCCAGGCTCAGGGTCTTGAGTTCGAAGTCCATAATCTCCTGGAATTTTCTTGTTCGTTTCGACCGCGTCGATGTTATTCCATTCGTCCCTGCGCAAGGAGCTGGCCCGCAGTTTCGGCGCCACCCTCGTCGTGCTGGTGACCATCGTGATGACGATGACCCTGGTGCGCACGCTGAGCCTCGCCAGCCGCGGCAGCGTCAATCCGCAGGACATCATGATGGTCATGGGCTACACGGTGCTCGGCTATCTGCCGCCGATCCTGACCCTGTGCCTGTTCATCGCGATCGTCGGCACGCTGTCGCGCATGTACCGCGACAGCGAGATGGTGATCTGGTTCGCGGCCGGCCGCGGCCTGTCGGCCTTCCTGCGCCCGCTGCTGCGCTTCGCCTGGCCGATCCTGCTGGTGGTGGCGGCGCTGGCGCTGGTCGTCTGGCCCTGGGCCAACCAGCAGACCCGCGAGCTGCGCGATCGCTACGGCCAGCGCGGCGACCTGGAGCGGGTGGCGCCCGGCCAGTTCCAGGAGTCAGCCAGCGGCAACCGGGTGTTCTTCCTCGACAAGGACACGCCCGACGACAAGTCGGGCCGCAACATCTTCATTTCGACCCGCGAGCGCGGCAAGGAAACGGTGACCTCGGCGCGCAGCGGGCGCATCGAAAACCGCGGCGACGGGCAGTTCCTGGTGCTGGCCGACGGCCAGCGCCTCGAGTTCGACGCGCGCCAGCTGAAGGTGAGCGAGTTCCGGGAGTACGCATCGCGCATCGGCCCGGGCGAGCTGTCGGCGCGCGACGCGCCGCCGCCCAAGTCGCGCACCACGCTGGCGCTGGTCATGGACCCGACGCCGCAGAACCTCGGCGAGCTGGCATGGCGGGTCGGCCTGGCGCTGTCGGCGCTGAACTTCATCGTGATCGCGGTCGCGGTCTCCAGCGTCAACCCGCGCGCGGGCCGCAGCGGCAACCTGGTGTTCGCGCTGTTCGCCTTCGTCGTCTATTTCAACCTGCTCAATCTGGGGCAGAGCTGGATCAGCAACGGCCAGGTGCGCATCGTGCCGCTGCTGCTGGCCCTGCACGGCGGCGTGCTGCTCGCGGCGCTGTTGTGGCTGGCCAAGCAGCACAACAGCTGGTCGCTGGCCGCGCTGTGGCGCGCCCGCCGGGCGGCGGCCGGGGCCACCCCATGAGGACCATCCGCCGCCTGATCTACAAGGAGGTGCTGGCGTCCGTCGTGTTCGTCGCGGTCGGCTTCCTGGCGCTGTTCTTCTTCTTCGATTTCGTCGACGAACTGCCCAACGTCAGCCGCGGCGCCAACCAGTACCGCCTCTCGCAGGCGCTGGCCTACGTGACGCTGATGATCCCCAGCCACCTCTACGAGCTGCTGCCGATCGCCGTGCTGATCGGCACCATCTTCGTGATGGCCAGGCTCGCCCAGAGTTCCGAATACACCATCCTGCGCACCAGCGGCCTCGGTCCCGGCCGGGCCATGCGCACGCTTCTGGCGCTGGGCCTGATCTTCACCGTGCTCACCTTCGCGACGGGCGACTACCTCGCCCCGGCCTCCGACCGCACGGCGCAACTGCTCAAGGCGCGGCTGGAAGGCCGCATCAGCATCGGCCTGACCGGCGCCTGGCTCAAGGAGCGCGCCCCGGACCGCACCTACAGCGTCAACGTGAACGCCCTCACGCCGGACGGCAACATGCAGGGCGTGCGCATCTTCGAAGCCGACCGGCGCGGCTTCATCGTCACGTTCATGCAGGCGCCGAAGGCCCAGTTCGCCGCCGACGGCGCCTGGCTGCTGCACGACGCCACGGTCACGCGGTTCCCGCGCGAAGTCAGCGCCCTGGCCCGCATCGAACAGCAGACCTTGCCCGCGGTGCGTTGGCACACCGAGATCAGCCCCGAGATGGTGTCGGTGGCGCTGCTCAAGCCCGATCGCATGAGCACCATCGACCTGTTCCAGTACATCCGCCACCTGGAAGCGAACCAGCAGACCTCGCAGCGCTACGAGATCGAGTTCTGGCGCAAGGTGTTCTACCCGCTCAGCTGCATGGTGATGGTGGTGCTGGCGCTGCCCTTCGCCTACCTGCATTTCCGCACCCGCGGCATCACCGGCTACGTGTTCGTGGGCGTGCTGATCGGGATCAGCTTCTTCCTGCTGAACAACGTGTTCGGCTACATCGGCAACCTGCAGAACTGGCGTCCCTGGCTGACGGCGGCCGCCCCGGGGCTGATCTACACCGTGCTCTCGCTGGGTGCCTTCGGCTGGCTGGTGCTGCGCCGGTGACGCGGAAGGCCGTGGCCAAGGGCATCATCCTGGTCGGCCACGGCTCGCGCGATCCGCTGTGGCGCGCGCCGATCGAGGCCGTGGCGGCCCGGCTCGCCGCGCTGCAACCGGCCACGCCCACGCGCTGCGCCTACCTGGAACTGCAGGCGCCCGACGTTCCCACGGCCGCCGCCGACCTGGCGCGGCTCGGCGTCCGTGCGGTCACGCTGGTGCCGATGTTCCTGGGCACGGGCAAGCATGCCCGCGCCGACCTGCCGCGCCTGCTGGACCAACTTCGGGCCGCGCATCCGGCCGTCGCCTTCCGGCTGCGGCCCCCGGTCGGCGAGGACCCGCGGGTGCTGGACCTGCTGGCGGCGCTGGCGCTCGAGTGAAGGACCGATCCGCGGCGCGACCGCAAGCCAGGGCATCGGCTACCCCTCCCCGGTGCTGGGGCATAATGAACGACCGCCTTAGAAGAATTTCGGTATGAATCTCCACCAGTTCCGCTTCGTGCAGGAGGCGGCGCGCCGCAACCTCAACCTGACCGAAGCGGCGAAGGCCCTGCACACCTCGCAGCCCGGGGTGTCCAAGGCGATCATCGAACTGGAGGAAGAACTCGGCGTCGAGATCTTCGCGCGCCACGGCAAGCGCCTGAAGCGCATCACCGAGCCCGGCCAGCACGTGCTGCGCAGCATCGAGCTGATCATGCGCGAAGTGGGCAACCTCAAGCGCATCGGCGAACAGTTCAGCGCCCAGGACAGCGGCACCCTGTCGATCGCGACCACGCACACCCAGGCGCGCTACGTGCTGCCGGTGCCGATCGCCAAGCTGCGCGAGGCCTACCCGAAGGTGAACATCAGCCTGCACCAGGGGTCGCCCGAACAGGTGGCCCGGATGGTGATGGACGAAGTGGCAGAGATCGGCATCGCGACCGAAGCGCTGCCCGACCAGCGCGAGCTGGTCACCCTGCCCTGCTACGAATGGCAGCACGTGCTGGTGCTGCCGCTGGCGCATCCGCTGGCCCGGAAGGAGCGCATCAGCCTGGAGGACCTCGCACCCGAGCCGCTGATCACCTACCACCCGGCCTTCACCGGCCGCACGCGCATCGACCACGCGTTCGCCCAGCGCAAGCTGCAGCCGCGGATCGCGCTGGAGGCGATCGACTCGGACGTGATCAAGACCTACGTGCGGCTCGGCCTGGGCATCGGCATCGTGGCCGAGATGGCGGTGCGCGAGGATGGCAGCCACGACGAACTGGCGGTGCGCCCGCTGGGCCACCTGTTCGGCCAGAACGTGGCGCGCGTGGCCTTCAAGCGCAGCGCCTACCTGCGCAACTTCGTCTACAAGTTTGCCGAACTGCTGTCCGACCGGCTCGACCGCAACCTGATCGCCAAGGCCATGACCGGCCACGAGAACGACTACGAGCTTTAACCCGCTGCATTCCATGAGCACCGAACGCACCCCGCCCGTCCAGAGCAAGTTCCCGAACATGGGAACCACCATTTTCACCGTCATGTCCGCCCTGGCCACCGAAACGGGCGCCGTCAACCTGGGCCAGGGCTTTCCCGACTTCACCTGCGACCCGCTGCTGGTCGACGCCGTCTGCGGCGCGATGCGCCAGGGCCTGAACCAGTACCCGCCGATGGCCGGTGTGGCGCCGCTGCGCGAAGCGGTGGCGGCCAAGATCGAGGCGATGCACGGGCGGCGTTACGACGCCGGCGCCGAGATCACCATCACCGCCGGCGCCACCCAGGCGATCATCACCGCCATCCTGGCGGTGGTGCGGCCGGGCGACGAGGTGATCGTGCTGGAGCCCTGCTACGACAGCTACGTTCCCAACATCGAGCTGGCGGGCGGCATCGTGGTGCGGGTGCCGCTGGTGCCGCACACCTTCCGCCCGGACTTCGCGAAGATCGGCCAGGCGATCACGCCGCGCACGCGCGCGATCCTGATCAACAGCCCGCACAACCCGAGCGCCACCGTGTGGTCGCAGGGCGACATGCTCAAGCTGCAGGAACTGCTGGCGCCGACCGACGTGCTGGTGATCAGCGACGAGGTCTACGAGCACATGGTGTACGACGGCCAGGAGCACCAGAGCGCGTCGCGCTTTCCCGGCCTCGCGGCGCGCGCCTTCATCGTCTCCAGCTTCGGCAAGACCTACCACGTGACCGGGTGGAAAGTGGGCTATGTCGCCGCGCCGGCGCCGCTGACGGCGGAGTTCCGCAAGGTCCACCAGTTCAACGTGTTCACCGTCAACACGCCGGTGCAGCACGGCCTCGCCGCGTACATGGGCGACCCGCAGCGCTATCGCGCGCTGCCGGCGTTCTACCAGCGCAAGCGCGACCTGTTCCGCGCCGGGCTCGAGCGCACCAAGTTCGGCATCCTTCCCAGCGAGGGCAGCTTCTTCCAGTGCGTGGACATTTCGCAGGTGAGCGACCTGCCGGAGGCCGAGTTCTGCAAGTGGCTGACGACGGAGATCGGCGTGGCGGCGATCCCGCTGTCGGCGTTCTACGGCAACGGCTTCGACCAGCGCGTGGTGCGGTTCTGCTTCGCCAAGCAGGACGAGACGCTGCAGGCGGCGCTGGACCGGCTGGCGAAACTGTAGGGCGGCCGGGGGCGCGCCCCGCCGCGTTCAGCACTGGATCGGATTGCGGCAGAACTTCTCCAGCGGCTGCACCAGGGCGCGCTCGGCGACGGCGTTCTTCGCCTGCGCGCCCACGTCCATGCTCAGCTTCGCCTCGTACTTGCGGAAGAAGTCGTCGAACAGTTCACCGCCCAGCGTGGCATAGGCGGTCAGGCTGTCGTCGCTGCGGTCATAGTCCAGCAGCACCGCGCACAGCGGCTGCGGCGCCGGCCCCGAGAGCACCTGCGCGCCGCGAGCCGGGTCGTACTGGCTGTGCTCCGAGCAGCAGTGGATCAGTCCGTCCTGCACGCCGCGCCGGGCCCGCGTGTCGCGGAAACTGATGAAGCTGACGTCGCGCGTGGGGTAGACCAGCTGGTGGGCGCAGATCGCCGAATACGCGACCACGCTGCGCCTGGGCCCGACGCCGCCCGGCCAGGCGTAGGTGTCGCGCGCCTTGGTCGTCAGCGACTGCGGCAGCGCCGGCTTGCCGAGGTCCAGCAGAAACACCGGGGTCGCCACGTAAGGGTAGTGAAAGACGTAGTTGGCGCGCGGCTTGAGGCTGGCCAGCCGCAGCCGGTTGCCCTGTTCATCGACCAGCACGGCGCGCCCGTAGCTGCGCGGACGCGCATCGGCAGCGATCGCGGAGAACGCCGCGGCAGCGGAAGCACAGGCGGCGCCTGCGGTGCACGTGCCGATGAAATTGCGCCTGTCCATGCCCAGCAAGGTAGACCACCCCGCCGGCGGCTGTCAAACGGCCTTGTACCGTACACGAAAGTAAGCCTGTCCGTCAGCTATTGAGCTGGCTCCAGAGCTTGTCGAGTCGTTTGACGCTGACCGGTTGCGGGGTGCGCAGCTCCTGCGCGAAGAAGCTCACGCGCAGCTCCTCCAGCAGCCAGCGGAACTCCTGCAGCCGCTGGTCGGCGGCGCCCTTGCGTTCGGCCAGCAGGCGCCAGCAGCGCTGCTCCTGCGGCTTGAGCTCGGCCAGCCGCGCCGCGTCGCGCGCCGGATCGGCCCGCAGCTTGTCCAGACGCAGCGTCACCGCCTTGAGGTAGCGCGGGAAGTGCTGCAGCTGCGCCCACGGCGTGGCGGCAAGAAAGCGCCTGGGCATCAGCCGTTGCAGCTGCTGGGTGGCGTCGGCGGTCGCCTCGGGATGGTTCCTCGTGTCCTTGATCTTGCGCAGCGCGGCCGCGTACTCCGCGAGGATCGTGCCGGCCAGGCGAGCCACCTCGTTGGCGATCAGCGTCAGGCGGCCGCGGCCCTCGTCGACGCGCCGCTTGAAATCCACCCCGGTGGCGGGCAGCGGGTCGAGCATGAAGGCGCGGTCCAGCGCCACCTCGATGATCTGGTCGCGCAGTTCCTCCTGCGTGCCCAGCGGCATGTAGGCCACCGCCATCCTCTGCAGGTCGGGGATGTTCTTCTCGAGGTACTTGAGCGCATCGCGGATCTGCAGCGCGAACAGCCGCCGCAGCCCCTGCCGGTGCCTGGCGGCCGCGACCTCCGGTTCGTCGAAGACCTCGATCGTCACCGCGTCGCCCTGGTCGATCAGCGCCGGAAAGCCGATCAGGCGGGTGCCGCCCTTGCCGATCTCCATCAGCTCGGGCAGCTCGCCGAAGGTCCAGGCGGTGTGGCGCTGGTCGGCGTGCAGCCCAGCGCCGGCCGCCGGGGCCCGCGCCGGTGCCGCGCCTTTTGCTGCCCCGGGGCCTGCACCGGCGGCGGGCACCGGTGTGGCAGCTTCGGCCGGCGCGGCCCGCCCCTTGACCTCCGCCAGCGCCTGGAACGCGCCGCGCGCCTTGGCGCCCAGTTCCGCCTTCAGCGCCGGCAGGTTGCGGCCCATGCCCAGCTGCCGCCCGTGCTCGTCGGCGATGCGGAAGTTCATGAACAGGTGCGCCGGCAGCATGTCCAGCTTGAAGTCGGCGCGCTTGACGTCCAGGCTGGTGCGATCGCGCACCAGTTTCAGCACGGCGTCGGTGAGCGAGCCGCGGGCCCATGCCGTCGGCTGCGCCAGCTGCTCGGCGAAGCTGCCGGCCGACTCGGGCAGCGGCACCAGCCGCGAGCGCGGGCGCTGCGGCAGGCTCTTGAGGAGCGCCTGGATCTTGTCCTTCAGCATGCCCGGCACCAGCCATTCGGCGCGCTCTTCGCTCACCTGGTTCAGCACGAACAGCGGCACCGCCACGGTGAGGCCGTCGCGGGGATCGCCCGGCTCGTGCAGGTAGGTGGCCGTGCAGTCGACGCCGCCCAGGCGCACCGTGCGCGGAAACGACTCGGTGGTGATGCCCGCCGCCTGGTGCCGCATCAGCTCGTCGCGCGAGAGCTTGAGCAGGTTGGCGTCGGCGCGGCTCGCCTCGCGGTACCAGCGCTCGAAGGTCGTGCCGCTGAACACGTCGCGCGGAATCAGCTTGTCGTAGAAGGCGAAGATCAGTTCCTCGTCGACCAGCACGTCCTGCCGCCGCGACTTGTGTTCCAGTTCCTCGACCTGCCTGACCAGCTTCTGGTTGGCCGCCAGGAACGGCAGGCCGGTCTCCCACTGGCCGGCCACCAGCCCTTCGCGGATGAAGATCTCGCGCGCGCCCTGCACGTCGACCCGCGCGAACGGCACCCGGCGGCCGCTGTAGATGACCAGGCCGTACAGCGTCGCGCGTTCCAGCGCGATGACCTCCGCCGCCTTCTTCTCCCAATGCGGGTCGAGCAATTGCTTCTTCAACAGGTGGCCGGCCACCTGCTCGATCCAGCCCGGTTCGATGTTGGCGATCCCGCGGCCGAACAAGCGGGTCGTCTCCACCAGTTCGGCGGCGACCACCCAGCGGCCCGGCTTTCTTTTCAGGTGCGCGCCCGGGTGGCGGTAGAACTTGATGCCGCGCGCGCCGAGGTACACGTCCTCCTCGTCGGGCTTCCAGCCGATGTTGCCCAGCAGCCCGGCCAGCATCGCCTTGTGCAGTTCCTCGTAGCTCGCCGGCTGGGTGTTGAGCGGCCACTTGTGTTCGTTGACGACGGTGTGCAGCTGGCTGTGGATGTCGCGCCATTCGCGCACCCGCCGCACGTTGATGAAGTTCTGGCGCAGCAATTGCTCGTACTGGCGGTTCGACAGCCTGTGCGCCGGCGCCTCCGGGCCTGCTGCGGCGGCTGCGGCCCCGGGCTGCGCGAGCGCCCCGGGCGCGGCGCGCCCACCCTTCGCGGCGGGCTGGGCTGGCGGCCCGCCAGCCTTGCCGCGCGCGGGCGGCGGCGCGGCCCTCGCCTTGGGCCCACCGCGCGCCGCTTCCAGCCATTCCCACAGCCGCAGGTAGCCGGAGAACTCGCTCTTCTCGTCGTCGAACTTGGCGTGCTGCTGGTCGGCCTGCGCCTGCAGCTCCAGCGGCCGGTCGCGCACGTCCTGCACCGACAGCGCCGAGGCGATGACCAGCACCTCCTCCAGGGCGCCGCGCTGGCGCGCCTCCAGGATCATGCGGCCCACCCGCGGATCGAGCGGCAGCTTGGCCAGCTCGCCGCCGACCGGCGTCAGCTCGTTCGCATCGTCCACCGCACCCAGCTCGTTGAGCAGCTGGTAGCCGTCGGCGATCGCGCGCCGCGCCGGCGCCTCCAGGAACGGGAAATCCTCCACCGCGCCGAGGTGCAGCGACTTCATCCGCAGGATCACGCCGGCCAGCGACGAACGCAGGATCTCGGGATCGGTGAACGCGGGCCGGCCGGCGAAGTCCTTCTCGTCGTAGAGCCGGATGCAGATGCCGTTGGCCACCCGGCCGCAGCGTCCGGCGCGCTGGTTGGCGGCGGCCTGGCTGATCGGCTCCACCAGCAGCTGTTCCACCTTGCTGCGAAAACTGTAGCGCTTGACGCGGGCCGTGCCGCTGTCGATCACGTAGCGGATGCCGGGCACGGTGAGCGAGGTCTCGGCCACGTTGGTCGCGAGCACGATCCGCGGCGCGCCGTGCGGCTCGAAGATGCGGTCCTGCTCGGCCTGCGACAGGCGGGCGAACAGCGGCAGCACCTCGGCCTGGCGCGTGACGGGGCGCTGCGCCAGGTGCTTGCGCAGCTGGTCCGCCGCCTCCCGGATCTCGCGTTCCCCGGGCAGGAAGACCAGGATGTCGCCGAAGCCCGAGGGGCCGCCCTGCCACAGTTCGTCCACGGCGGCGACGATCGCGTCGTTCAGGCCGTAGTCGCGCGCCTCCTCGAACGGCCGCCAGCGCTGCTCCACCGGGTACATGCGGCCGGAGACATAGATGACCGGCGCCGGCAGCAACCGATCCCCCGGCGCTCCGTCCTGGGGCCGGTCGCTGCCCCCCGAGGGGGCGTCGCCCGGCTCGGGGCGGCCCGGCGCCGGGCGAACCGACGCGAAGTGGCGGGCGAAGCGCTCGGCGTCGATGGTGGCGGACGTGACCACCACCTTGAGGTCCGGCCGCCGCGGCAGGATCTCGCGCAGGTAGCCGAGCAGGAAATCGATGTTGAGGCTGCGCTCGTGCGCCTCGTCGATGATGATGGTGTCGTAGGCCTTGAGCAGCGGGTCGGTCTGGGTCTCGGCGAGCAGGATGCCGTCGGTCATCAGCTTCACCGACGCGCCGGGCTGCAGCCGGTCCTGGAACCGCACCTTGAAGCCGACCACCTCGCCGAGCGGCGTCTTCAGCTCCTCGGCGATGCGCCGGGCGACACTCGAGGCCGCGATGCGCCGGGGCTGCGTGTGCCCGATCAGCCTGCCCTGCCCGCGCGGCGCATTCAGCTTGCCGCGCCCCAGCGCCAGCGCGATCTTGGGCAGCTGGGTTGTCTTGCCGGAGCCGGTCTCGCCGCAGACGATCACCACCTGGTGGGCCGCGATCGCGGCGGCGATCTCGTCGCGCCGGGCCGACACCGGCAGCGATTCGGGAAAGGTGATGGCCAGTGAGCTCAAGGGACCGCGGGGCAAAGCCCGCCATTATCCGCGCCCGGCGGAAAGCAGGCGGCGGACCGTCAGCGGTCCGTGTCGAGCAGCGGCACCTGCGCGATCTGGTCGGAGCCCTGGTCCAGCCAGGCGACCCGGCTTTCGTAGCTCCACGCCGTGCGTGCCATGTCCCGCACCTTGCCCGCCACGACGGCCGGTTGGGCCTGGGCCGTGGTCGCCAGCAGGCCGACGCCCACCTGGGCGGCCCATTCGGCGCGCCCTTCGACTTCGCCGCCTTCGCCGATCGTGCGCAGCGTCACCGGACGCGAGAGCTGGCCGGCCAGCCGCCGGCCGAGCTTGATCAGCTGTTCGAAGTTGCGGGCGTCGCGCGACACCAGCAGGAAGCTGTCCTCGAAGAGTCGACCCAGCTCCACACCCGCCGGCACGCAGCGCCGCACTCGGCTGGCACAGATGAACAGGGCGTGGTTGAGGGCCGCGCGGCCATGCAGGTTCTCCAGCGCGTACAGGTTGCCGATCGACACCGCGATCAACACCACCGGCCGCGTCGAGCCCTGCTGGCGCATGAAGGTCTGGCCGAGCATCTGTGCCGTCGCCGCATGGGTGCGCATGCGCGTGATCGGGTCGTAGCGCGGTCCCTGCACGAGCACTTCGCGCAGCTCGATCAGGTACGAGTAGCGCAGCCACAGCATCGCGCCCACGCCGGTGAGGAACGTGATCGCGGCCACGGCGCTCACCGCATGCACGCGCCACGGCACCGCCTCCGGATCGAGCGCGATCCAGGTCACCCCGGCCACGCAGGCCGGCAGCATCAGGGTGCCCCACAGCACCGGCCACGCGTTGCGGTCGCCGCGGCGCACGCCGTTGACCGAGGTCAGCAGCGC
>NZ_DATMHS010000095.1:0-6237 GCF_035554825.1 Ramlibacter sp.
GCGCCGCCATAGGTGTCGACGATGATCTTGCGGCCGGTGAGACCGGCGTCGCCCTGCGGACCGCCGATCACGAAGCGACCGGTCGGATTCACCAGGAAGTTCACCTTGCGGGTCATCATCTCTTTCGGCAGCACCGGCTTGATGATCTCCTCGATCACGGCCTCGACGAACGCCGGCTTCATGTGCTTGCCGTCGCTCATGTCGGGGCTGTGCTGCGACGTCAACACCACCGTGTCGATGCTGTGCGGCTTGCCGTCGACGTAGCGCATCGTCACCTGGCTCTTGGCATCGGGGCGCAGGAAGGGCAGCCTCCCGTCCTTGCGCACCTGGGCCTGCCGTTCCACCAGCCGGTGGGCGTAGTAGATCGGGGCCGGCATCAGCTCCGGCGTCTCGTCGCAGGCGTAGCCGAACATCAGGCCCTGGTCGCCGGCGCCGGTGTTCAGGTAGTCGTCGCTGGCGTGGTCGACGCCCTGGGCGATGTCGTTGCTCTGCTTGTCGTAGGCGACCAGCACGGCGCAGCCCTTGTAGTCGATGCCGTACTCGGTGTTGTCGTAGCCGATGCGCTTGATGGTGTCGCGCGCGATCTGGATGTAGTCGACGTTGGCCTGGGTGGTGATTTCGCCGGCCAGCACCACCAGACCGGTGTTGGTCAGCGTCTCGGCCGCCACCCGGCTGCGCGGGTCCTGCGTGAAGATCGCATCGAGGATGGCATCGGAGATCTGGTCGGCCACCTTGTCGGGATGGCCTTCGGACACGGATTCCGAGGTGAAGAGGAAATCGTTCGCCATTTGAATAAACTCCGTTGTTCAGCTGGAAGGCGCGTTGCCTTCTGCCGGAGCTTGGGCGAACGCTTTAGCAGAATTTGTTGAGTCGCCCTGCAAGTAGTTCATTAACTCGGCGACCCGCCCATTTTACTCCCCGTCGTGAAACATCTCTTCCGGGCTTTCGCGCTGCTGCCGCTGCCGCTGTTGCACGGTCTGGGGGCGCTGGTGGGCTGGCTGTCGTTCCTGCTGTCCCCCACCTACCGCCGCCGGTTTCTCGAGCACGCCCGGCAGGCCGGCTATGGCCTGGCGACCGTCCGGGCCGCCGTGGCCGAGGCCGGCAAGCTGATCGCCGAAACGCCGCGGCTCTGGTTCGGGCGGCCGGTGCGGCTGGAATGGGAGGGCGCGGCGCTGGTCGAGGCGGCGCGCCAGCGGGGCCGCGGCATCCTGTTCCTGACCCCGCACCTCGGCTGCTTCGAGGCGACGGCGCAGGGCTATGCCGGCCGCTTCGGGCGGATCACGGTGCTGTACCGGCCGGCGCGCAAGGTCTGGCTGCGGGACCTGGTCGACCGTTCGCGGGCGCGAGCCAACCTGGCGGCCGCGCCGACCACCCTGGCCGGCGTGAAACAGATGCTCAAGGCGCTGAAGGCGGGCGAGGCGGTCGGCCTGCTGCCCGACCAGGTGCCGCCGCAAGGCATGGGGGTGTGGGCGCCGTTCTTCGGCCGGCCGGCGTACACCATGACCCTGTCGGCGCGGCTGGCCAGGCAGACCGGCGCCACGGTGCTGCTGGCGTGGGGCGAACGGCTGGCGTGGGGACGCGGCTACCGGGTGCGGCTGCGCGCCTGGCCGGGCGAGCTGGCCGGCCAGGACGAGGCCGCCGCGGCCCAGGTGAACGCGCGGATGGAGGACCTGATCCGGGAGTGCCCGCAGCAGTACCTGTGGGGCTATGCGCGCTACAAGCAGCCGGCGCCGGAGCGCGTGGCATGAGCCGAATGGGCGTGTGGTTCATGCGGGCGATCGCGCCCCTGCCGCTGGCGTGGATCCGGGCGCTGGGCCTGGCGCTGGGCTGGCTGCTGTACGTGCTGGTGCCGTCCCGCCGCCACGTGGTGGCCAGCAACCTGCGGGTGTGCTTTCCGTCCTGGGACGAGCGCCGACGCCGGCGCGTCGCCCGCGCCACCTTCGTGCACGTGGCGCAGTCCTTCCTCGACCGGGCCTGGCTGTGGCACGCCGATCCGCAGGTCGTGCGCCGCCGCCTGGCCATCACGGGGGCCGTGCACGAGCTGGCCGGCAGCGAGCCGACCATCGTGTTCGCCCCGCATTTCGTCGGGCTCGATGCCGGCGTGACGGCGCTGACCCAGCAGCTGCCGCGCGGGCTGGTCGGCATCTACACGCGCCAAAGCAACAAGGTCGTCGACGAATGGGTGCTCGCGGGACGGCACCGCTTCGGTCGCACGCGGCCCATGAGCCGGGCCGAGGGCGTGCGCGAGCTGGTCGCCGCGCTGCGCGCCGGCGACCTCATGTATCTCTTGCCCGACATGAATTTCGGCCCCGAGGAGTCGATCTTCGTCCCGTTCTACGGCGTGCCGGCCGCCACCGTGCCGTCGCTGTCACGCTTCGCCCGGCTGGGACGAGCGAAAGTGGTGCCGCTCGTCACGCGCCTGACGCCCGGGGGTTACGAGGTGCGCGTGCTGCCCGCCTGGCGCGACTTCCCGACGGCCAACGTGGCCGCCGACACGGCGCTGATGAACCAGCGGCTGCAGGGCTACATCGATCCGATGCCCGACCAGTACTACTGGGTCCACAAGCGCTTCAAGACGCGCCCGGCCGGGGAGCCGCCGGTCTACTGAGCGTCAGCGCGGCGCGGCGCCGAGGAAGCTCGCCAGCTCGCGGGCGACCAGCGCCGGCTGCTCGTGGACGATCCAGTGGCTGGCGTCGGCCACCTTGTGCACCGTCAGGTCGGGGACATGGTCGTCCAGGCCATCGAGCAGGGCGGGCAGCAGCGCCACGTCCTTCATCCCCCACAGCACCAGCGTCGGCAGCTGCACGGCCAGCATCTCGCGCGGCAGCTTGACGGCCGCGGCGGCCTGATCCTCGGCGCGCGGCGGGCGCAGCGGCGATGCGCGGTAATAGTTGAGGCCGCCGGTGAGGCCGGCGTCCCAGACGGCGCGGTATTGCTGCCTGACGGCCTCGGTCAGCCAGGGGGCGCCGCCCCAGTCGGTGAAGAAACCCCACAGCCGCCGGTACCCGTCCTCCCGGAGCAGCGCCTCCGCGTCGGGCCGGACCAGGAAGTTCATGTACGCGCTGGCGGCCTGCTGCCGCGGATCGTGCTGCAGGTCGCGCCAGAAGGTGCCGGGGTGGGGCGAATTGATGATCGCCAGCCGCTTGGCGAGTTGCGGCCGCTGGTTGGCCAGGTTCCACGCCACGGCGCCGCCCCAGTCGTGGGCGATCAGGCATTCGAGCGGCGGGCCTTCGGCCGCGATCAGGGCGGCGATGTCCTCGACCAGTTCCTTGGCGCGGTATGCCTTCACGTCCGCGGGCCGGGACGAGCGCTCGTAGCCGCGCAGGTTCGGCGCCACGCAGCGGTAGCCGCCGTGTTCCGGCCGGGCGAAATGTTCCAGCAGTCCGTCCCAGACGAAGGCCGCCTCGGGAAAGCCGTGCAGGAACATCAGCACCGGCCGGCCGCGCGCGCCGGCCGCGCGGCAGCTCAAGGTGATGCCGTGCGGCAGCGGCTGCTCGAACTGTTCGATCACTGGGTATCCCCATGGGCCCACTGCGACAGCAGCAGGGCGGTCTCCTCGACGCCTTGCTTCTTGAGCGCGGAGAACAGCTTCACCTCGCCGCCGCCGGCCTGCAGGCGCGCGATGGACAGTGCCTTGGCCGCCTCCGAGCGATTGAGCTTGTCGGCCTTGGTCAGCAGCAGCAGGAACTTCAGGCCCTCTTCGACCCGCGGACGAATCACCTCGAGCAGGATGTCGTCGAGCTCGGTCACGCCCTGGCGCGGATCGACCAGCAGCACCACGGCGCGCAGGTTTTCCCGCGTGACCAGATAGTTGGCCATCACCTGCTGCCAGCGCAGCTTGTCCGCCTTCGGCACGGCCGCGTAGCCGTAGCCGGGCAGGTCGGCCAGGACGGCGTCGGTCTGCCCCTGCTTGCCGAGCGAGAACAGGTTGATGCTTTGGGTGCGTCCTGGCGTCTTGGAGGCGAAGGCGAGGCGCTTCTGCTGGGTCAGGGTGTTGATGCAGGTCGACTTGCCGGCGTTGGACCGGCCGACGAAGGCGATCTCCGGCACCCCGAGCGCCGGCAGGAACTCGAGCTTGGGAGCGGTGGTGAGAAAGCGTGCGGTGTGCAGCCAGCCCATTGCCAGGGCGGCGGCCGTCTTGCTTGCGCCATTGGCGGCCGGGGGGGAGGTCATGCTTGTCTTGTGGTGCGGGGGAAGGCCAGTTGGGCATTGTAGAATCACGCGGTTTTGCGCCTCGAAAGACGATTCCAAGAATGAAGACGACTGCCTCCCTGCTGATCGCTGCCGCGCTGGCGCTGCCCGCGTTCGCCTCGCTTGCCCAGCAGCACGGCGCCCCGGCCGCGGCTGGCGCCGCCGCGCCGGCAGCACCAGCTCCCGCAGCTGCGGCGAAGCCCGACCCGGCCGCCGGCGGCGCGAAGTTCGGTTCCGTCTGCGCCGCCTGCCACGGCCAGGACGGCAACTCCGGCATTCCGGCCAACCCCAAGCTGGCCCAGCAGCACCCCGAATACATCGTCAAGCAGTTGCAGGACTTCAAGGCCGGCAAGCGCACGAGCCCCGTCATGCAGGGCTTCGCCGCCCAGCTGAACGATGCCGAGATGAAGAACGTCGCCGCCTGGGCCGCCTCGCAGAAGGCCAAGCCGGGCTTCGCCAAGGACAAGGAACTGGTGGCCCTGGGCGAGCGCATCTACCGCGGCGGTGTCGCGGAGCGCCAGGTCGCCGCCTGCGCCGGCTGCCACAGCCCCAACGGTGCCGGCGTCCCCTCTCAATATCCGCGCCTCTCCGGCCAGCATGCCGACTACATCGCGGCCCAGCTGGTGAGTTTCCGCGACGGCGTGCGCAAGAACAGCCCGCAGATGGCGCAGGTGGCCGCGCGGCTGAACGACCGCGAGATCAAGGCCGTGGCCGATTACGTGGCCGGCCTGCGCTGACCTGAACCGGCGGCCCGCGGGCCGCTCCAAGAAAGGGCGAGCACCCGGGCGGGCTCGCCCTTTTTGTTTTTTGGAGCCGGTCCGCCGCGGCCGCGTACCGCGTCGTGTGGGCTTTCGCCATGTTGTAAGGTCGTGCCGGCCCGCTCCTCGGGGGCGCCGGCACCAACACAGGGAGACAGGCATGCTGATCAAGAACAACGATGACGGCTTCATCCACCCCGTGGCCAGCGAGATCACGCCGCCCGCGGCGTACCGCGGGCGGCGCGACCTGCTCAAGGCGATGGCGGCCGGCGCCGCCGGACCGGTGCTCGCCGCCTGGGCCTCGCGCGAAGCCTTCGCGCAAACCCAGCGGCCGGGCAAGCTCGCACCACTGCCGGGGGCGCGTTCCGGCGTCGCGGGCGCCGTCACCATGGAAAAGGTGACCGACGCCAAGGACGCGACCAGCTACAACAACTTCTACGAGTTCGGCACCGACAAGGGCGACCCGGCCAAGAACGCGCACACGCTGAAGACCGCGCCGTGGAGCGTCGAGGTCGAGGGGTTGGTGAAGAAGCCGGCGCGCTACGCGCTCGAGGATCTGGTCAAGCTGAGCGCGCAGGAAGAGCGGATCTACCGGCTGCGCTGCGTCGAAGGCTGGTCCATGGTGGTGCCCTGGGTCGGCTATTCGCTGTCCAGGCTGATCGAGAAGGTCGAGCCGCTGGGCAACGCGAAGTTCGTCGAGTTCGTGACGCTCGCCGATCCGAAGACGATGCCGTTCGTCGGCTCCCGCGTCCTGGACTGGCCCTACGTGGAGGGACTGCGCATGGACGAGGCGATGCATCCGCTCACCTTGCTGTCGTTCGGGATGTACGGCGAGGTGCTGCCGAACCAGAATGGCGCCCCGGTGCGGCTGGTCGTGCCGTGGAAATACGGGTTCAAGAGCGCCAAGAGCCTGGTGAAGATCCGCTTCACCGAGCGCGAGCCGAAGACCGCGTGGAACAAGGCGGCGGCCAACGAATACGGCTTCTATTCCAACGTCAACCCGAACGTCGACCACCCGCGCTGGTCGCAGGCGACCGAGCGGCGCATCGGGGAAGACGGCCTGTTTGCCAAGCGTCGGAAAACGCTGATGTTCAACGGCTACGAGGCCCAGGTGGCGCAGCTGTACGCGGGCATGGACCTGAAGAAGAACTACTGATGGCGCTTCGCAAGGCTTTGCTGCATCCGTCGGCGAAGCCGGTGCTGTTCGCGCTGGCGCTGTTGCCCTTCGCCTGGCTGCTGTACGGGGCGCTGACCGATCGGCTCGGCGCCAATCCCGCCGAATACCTGG
>NZ_DATMHS010000096.1:0-5608 GCF_035554825.1 Ramlibacter sp.
CACGCTCTTGATCTCCTTGCGGTACCAGCCGCCCATCTGGGTGGTGGTATTGCCGGCGCTCATGCTGAGCATGTTGTACTTGGCATAGAACTCGTCCATCAGCTTGCGGCCGTTGCCGTGTTCCATCCAGGCGTCCATCTGCTTGGCGGTCAGGCCGAAGGGCACGGCGCAGCCGAAGGCGAAGATCGAGTCCTTGCCGGTGAAGTAGTAGGGCGCCGTCTGCGCCATCTCGATGGTGCCGTTCTGGATGGCGTCGACGTTGCCGAAGGCGGGCATCAGTTCGCCGGCCGCGTGCACGGACACTTCGAACTTGCCGCCCGACAGCTCCTTCACGGTCTTCGACAGCAGCTCGGCGCTGCCGAAGATCGTGTCGAGCGACTTCGGAAAGCTCGAGGCGAGGCGCCAGCGGACGGCAGCCTGCGCGTGCACGGCCGGCGCCACGCCGGCGGCCAGAACGCCGGCAATGCCGGCGTGTTTCATGAGAGAACGGCGATCCATGGTGAGTCCTTGTTGTCAGCGGCGCCCGCGGGCGCCCGGTGGCCGGCAACTTCCATCAGCGGCCGGTGAACTTGTTTCCATTTCGGTCAAATGGCGGGTCATTGTAAACAAGCATCGGCGTGCTACTTCTTGCCGCCGCCCTGCTGGAGTTCCTTGAGCAGCTCCTCGTCGGACTGGGCCGGCGCCTCGGCCGCCGGTTCGGGCATCGGCGCGGGCACGCCGGCCGCGTCGGGGGCCGCTGCGCTCGCGCCGGGCTGCGCCGCCGGGGCCGCCCCGCTGGCCGCGGGCGAGGGTGCCGCCAGCGGCTCCTCGTTGAGCATTTCCTTTTCCATCTGCAGCCGGATCTGCTCCATGTCGACCGGCGCCTGATCCACCTTGTTGTGCACGATGCCGGGGAACGCGATGATCAGGCCGACCATGATGATCTGGATCAGCACGAACGGCACGGCGCCCCAGTAGATCTGCATCGTGCTCACCGGCGCGATGCGCTGGCGCGTGATGCGGTCGGTGTACTCCTTGGCCGGCGCCACGCTGCGCAGGTAGAACAGCGCGAAGCCGAACGGCGGGTGCATGAACGAGGTCTGCATGTTCACCGCCAGCAGCACGCCGAACCACACCAGGTCCACGCCCAGCTTGGCGGCCACCGGGGCCAGCAGCGGCACCACGATGAACGACAGCTCGAAGAAGTCCAGGAAGAAGGCCAGGAAGAAGATCAGGATGTTGACGACGATCAGGAAGCCGAGCTGGCCGCCGGGCAGGCCGGTCATCAGGTGTTCGACCCAGACCGGGCCGTCGACGCCCTGGAACACCAGGCTGAACACCGTGGAGCCGATCAGGATGAAGACCACGAACGACGACAGCTTGGTGGTCGTGTTCAGCGCCTGGCGCAGCAGCGACCACGACAGGCGGCCGCGCACCACGGCCATGACGATGGCGCCCAGCGCGCCCATGGCGCCGCCTTCGGTCGGCGTCGCCACGCCCAGGAAGATGGTGCCGAGCACCAGGAAGATCAGCAGCAGCGGCGGAATCAGCACGAAGGTGACGCGTTCGGCGATCCGCGACAGCAGCCCCAGGCCGGTCAGCTTGTTGATCGCGGCGACCACGAAGGCGAGCAGCACGCCGAGGCACATCGACACGACGATGGTCTCGTCGGTCGCCACCGTCGTCACTTCGGTGCCGGTCCACCAGGTCATCACGCGCGGATAGTTCTCGGCGAACGCGATCGCGCACGCGGTGGTGATGACGGTGAGCACGAGCAGCGACACGACGCCGCTGCGGCCGTTGTCCTCGCGGAAGGTGCGCGCCTCCAGCGGCAGCGCGGGCACCCACTTGGGCTTGAACAGGGCAAGCAGGACGATGTAGCCGGCGTACATGCCGGTGAGCATGAAGCCGGGAACGAAGGCGCCCTTGTACATGTCGCCGACGCTGCGGCCGATCTGGTCGGCCAGCACGATCAGCACCAGCGACGGCGGGATGATCTGCGCCAGCGTGCCGGAGGCGGCGATCACGCCGGAGGCGACGCGCCGGTCATAGCCGTAGCGCAGCATGATGGGCAACGAGATCAGCCCCATCGAGATCACCGAGGCCGCCACCACGCCGGTGGTCGCCGCCAGCAGCGCGCCGACGAAGATCACCGCCAGTGCCAGGCCGCCGCGCACGGGGCCGAACAGCTGGCCCACCGTATCCAGCAGGTCCTCGGCCATGCCGCTGCGCTCCAGGATCAGCCCCATCAGCGTGAAGAACGGGATCGCCAGCAGCGTGTCGTTCTGCATGATCCCGAAGATCCGCAGCGGCAGCGCCTGCAGCAGCGCCTCCGGGAGGGCGCCGAGTTCGACCCCGATGATGCCGAAGAAGAGGCCGCAGGCGCCCAGGCTGAAGGCCACCGGGAAGCCCAGCAGCAGGAACACGATCAGCCCCATGAACATGATGGGGGCCAGGTTGTGGATGATGAATTCCATCTTGTGTTCTCGCGTTTCCGGTCAGACCGCGCCTTCGCGCTCGGCGCGGATCGCCTCGGCGAGCTCCTCCTCCGCCGTCTTCTCCACCTTCTTCTCGGTCGGATCGGGGATGAGCCCGCGCAGGAAGGCGATCCGCTTGATCAGTTCGGAGACGCCCTGCAGCATCAGCAGCCCGAAGCCGAGCGGCATCATGAGGTAGACCGGCCAGCGGATCAGGCCGCCGGCGTTCGCCGACATCTCGCCCGATCGCAGGCCCTGCAGGAAGAACGGAACGCCGAACCAGAGCACGATCGCACACAGGGGCAGCAGGAAGACGGCGAAGCCAAGCACGTCGATCCACATCTGGGCGCGCTTGGACAGGCGGTGGGCCACGACGTCGATGCGCACATGCTCCCCCTGCAGCAGCGTGTAGCCGGACGCCAGCAGGAAGGCGGCGGCGAAGAGGTACCACTGCACCTCCAGGTACGCGTTGGAGCTGGTGTTGAACGCCTTGCGCACCACGGCGTTGATGCCGCTGATGACCGTGGAACCCAGGATCAGCCAGATCACGTACTTGCCCACCTGGGCGTTGAGCCAGTCGATGGCCCGCGAAACTTTCAGCAGGGGCTGCATGGAATCTCCGAGGACGAAGCGTCGCGGGAGCCGCGACATCGGCGCGTGCCTGGCGGCACTGCCGTAGCCAAATGATTCTATTCGCTACAGCGGTCCTGCCCGACAGTTTCTTGGCACGCCGCACGTTGGCGCTGGGGATAATGGGCGCATGCCTGCGGTGTTCCCCGACGCCACGCCGGCGTCCATCGACGCGCCGTCGATGCGGCATGCCGGGCGCGAGCTGCTGTCGCTGGCGCTGATGGACGCGCGCAACCACACCCTGCACCTGCTGTCGCACTTCGAACGGCTGGCCGCGGCGCGGCCGCCGGTGCCGCCGCCGCGCCCGGGGGCCGAGTCGCCGTTCTGGCTGGCCGGTCACGTGGGCTGGCTGGCGGAGTACTGGATCGGCCGGAACCCGCAGCGCAGTCTCGGCCCCGCCTGTCCGGCGGAGCCGGTCAGGCTGGCGTCGGTCGACCCCATGGCCGATCAGTGGTTCAATCCGGCGCTGGTGGCGGCGCCGGAACGCTGGCAGCTGCGGCTGCCGGGCGCGGCCGCGATCCGCGCCTACCTGCTGCAGACGCTGGAAAGCACGCTGGAGCTGCTGGAGAAGACGGCCGAGGACGATGCGGCCCTCCATTTCTTCCGGATGGCGCTGTTCCATGAAGACCTGCGGTGCGAGCAGCTGGTTGCACTGGCGCAGGCGCTGGGCGTGGCGCTGCAGCTGGCGCTGCCGGCCGGCGGCGCCGCCCGCGATCCGGTGCTGGTGCCGGCCGGGCGCTGGACCATGGGGTCGGGCCCGGGGGGCTTCGCCTTCGACCTGGAGCGGCCCGCCCACGAGGTCGAGGTGCCCGAGTTCGAGATCGACGCCCAGCCGGTGCGCTGGTCGCAGTACGTGGAGTTCGTCGAAGACGGCGGCTACGACCGCGCCGAGCTGTGGCAGCCCGGCGGCTGGGAGTGGCTGGCGCGCGAGGGCGCGCGGGAGGGCCGGCGCGGGCCGCGCTACGTGGAGCAGATCGGCGTCGCCGGCGGCGCGGTGTTGCAGACGCATTTCGGCCGGGCCACCCGCCTGGGCGGCAACCAGAGCGTCATGCACGTGAGCTGGTGGGAGGCCGATGCCTGGGCCCGCTGGGCCGGCCGGCGGCTGCCGACCGAGGTCGAGTGGGAGCTGGCGGCGCATGCCGCCGGGCGGCGCGGCTTCCGCTGGGGCGACGTGCGCGAATGGACCGCCAGCACGCTGCGCCCGTGGCCGGGCTATGCGCCCGATGTCTGGAACCGCGGCACCGATCTCGAGCCGCTGCCGGCGTTCGGGCTGGCGCGGGTGCAGCGCGGCGCGTCGTTCGCGGCGCGGGCGCGCATGAAGCACCCGAAGCTGCGCAGCTTCGCGCTGCCCGAGCGCGACGACGGCTTCGTCGGCTTCCGCACCTGCGCCTGGTAGCGGTCAGCGCGCGTCGAACCGCCACCAGGGGAACTGGCGGCGCAGGCTCAGCACCTCGCCGCAGTCCTGCGGCTCGTAGCCGGGGAGCGCGGCGAGCTGCCCGCGCCACGCCGGCGTGCGCAGCAGCGCCAGCAGCGCCTGCACCGGCGGCTCCCGCAAGGCTTCCTTCAGGCACACCAGGTAGTAGTCCTCCTGGGCCAGCGGCACGAAGTCCAGCCCGCGCGAGCTGGCCGCCGCCGCGATGCCCAGGCCGGCATCCGCGGCCCCGGAGGCGACCGCCTGGGCCACGGCGGCGTGCGAGGGCTCGGTGTGCGCGTAACCATGCAGGTCATGCGGCTGCAGCCCCAGCCGCTCCAGCCATTCGTCGAGCAACAGCCGGGTGCCGGTGCCCAGCGGCCGGTTGACGAACCGGGCGCCCGTGCGCGCCACGTCGGCGAGCGAGCGCAGTTGCAGCGGGTTGCCCGGCGCCAGCAGCAGGCCCTGGCTGCGGCGGGCGAACCCGATCAGCTTGTGCCGCCCGGGCTGCAACAGCGGCTGGTAGGTGCGCTGCGCGAGGCTGCCGGCCGGCGCGCCGCGAGTGGTGTGGAAGCCGGCCATCACGCAGCGGCCGCCGTTCAACGCGCTGATCGCGTCGACGCTGCCGCAAAAGCGGATGTCCAGGTGCAGCCGGGCGGCGGCGGCCGCGTGTTCGCGCAGCGCGGCGAGCGCGTCGTCGTGGCTGGCGAACAGCATCAGCACCTGGGCCGCCGCATCGAAGACGCTGGCGAACGCGCGCTCCAGGTCGGCGTGCAGCGCGGCGATCTGCGGCGCGAGCCGCGCCTGCGCCTGGCGTTCCGCCCACAGCAGCTGCTCGCCGAAGGCGGACAGGCGGGCCGGCTGCCCCTTGTCCCACACGATCAGGGAGTGGCCGAGCTCGGTCTCCCAGCGCTTCAGCTCGCCCCACACATGGCGGTACGACAGCCCCAGCGCCTTGGCCGCGCCCGAGATCGAGCCGTGGGCGCGCACCGCCTGCAGCAGTTCGAGCAGCGGGTTGCGGATGCCGATCGGGCCCGACCGGGCGCGCCCGAGCGAGTAGGACAGTTCGACCTTGTGCACGCGGACGAGTATCCCGCAGATCGCCGCTATG
>NZ_DATMHS010000097.1:0-5375 GCF_035554825.1 Ramlibacter sp.
CCATGAAGGCCTGGAAAAGACGTGGCGCCATCGTCGCCGGCGGTCTGGTGGTGGTCAGCATCGCCGCCGCGCTGGTGCTGAACGCGCTCAACAGCAACATCGCCCTCTACGTGACCCCCAGCGAGGTGGCGGCCGGCAAGGCGCCGCAGAACTCGGCCTTCCGCATCGGCGGGATGGTCAAGGACGGCTCGCTGCGGCGCGACAACCTGACGGTGCACTTCGTGGTGACCGACACCGTCAAGGAGATCCCGGTCTCCTACACCGGCATCCTTCCCGACCTGTTCAAGGAGGGCAAGGGCGCCGTGGTGCAGGGCAGGATCGGGCCGGACGGCCAGTTCGCCGCGACCGAGGTGCTGGCCAAGCACGATGAGAACTACATGCCGCCGGCGGCCCAGCACGCCGTCGACCAGGCCAAGCGCGCGCAAGGCGCCGCCCAGCAGACCGCCGCCGACGGAGCGTCCAAGCCATGATCCCCGAACTCGGGCACTTCGCCCTGATCCTCTCCGCCTGCGTGGCGCTGCTGCTGGGCACGCTGCCCCTGCTCGGCGCGCACCAGGGCCGCCGCGAGTGGCTGGCGCTCGCCCGCCCGGCGGCGCAGGTGATGTTCCTGCTGATCTCCGGCTCGATGGCGGCGCTGGCGTGGAGCTTCTACGTCAACGACTTCAGCGTCGCCTACGTCGCCGGCCACTCCAACTCGCTGCTGCCGGCCGGCTACCGGCTGGCAGCCGTGTGGGGCGGCCACGAAGGCTCGCTGCTGCTGTGGCTGTTCATGCTGGCCGGCTGGACCTTCGCCGTCGCGCAGCGCTCGAAGACGCTCGACGAGGCGATGGTGGCGCGCGTGCTCGGCGTGCTGGGCCTCGTTGCCACCGGCCTGCTGCTGTTCGTGCTGCTGACGTCCAACCCGTTCGACCGCCTGGTGCCGGCCGCCGACGAGGGCCGTGACCTCAATCCGCTGCTGCAGGACCCGGGGCTGATCTTCCACCCGCCGCTGCTGTACATGGGCTACGTCGGCTTCTCGGTCGCCTTCGCCTTTGCCATCGCCGCCCTGCTCTCCGGCCGCCTGGACGCCGCCTGGGCGCGCTGGTCGCGCCCGTGGACGACCACCGCCTGGATCTTCCTGACGCTGGGCATCGCGCTGGGCTCCTGGTGGGCGTACTACGAACTCGGCTGGGGCGGCTGGTGGTTCTGGGACCCGGTGGAAAACGCCTCCTTCATGCCCTGGCTGATCGGGACGGCGCTGCTGCACTCGCTGGCCGTGACCGAAAAGCGCGGCAGCTTCCGCAACTGGACCGTGCTGCTGGCGATCGGCGCCTTCTCGCTCTCGCTGCTGGGGACCTTCCTGGTGCGCTCGGGCGTGCTGACCTCGGTGCATGCGTTCGCGACCGATCCCAAGCGCGGCATCTTCATCCTGATCCTGCTGGCGCTCGTGATCGGCACCTCGCTGACGCTGTTCGCCTGGCGTGCCCCGAAGGTGGGCCTGGGCGGCGCGTTCGGCGTGATCTCGCGCGAATCGCTGCTGCTGGTGGGCAACGTGCTGCTGGTGGTCGCCGCCGGCTCCGTGCTGCTCGGCACGCTGTACCCGCTGCTGGTCGATGCGCTCGGCCTGGGCAAGATCTCGGTCGGCCCGCCCTACTTCAACGCGGTCTTCGTGCCGGTGATGGCGCCGGTGCTGCTGCTGATGGCGGCCGTGCCGCTCGCCCGCTGGAAGAATGCCGACCTGGGCGACATGGCCCGCAAGCTGGCGATTCCGGCCGGCGTGGCGGTGGCGGCGGGAATCCTGGTGCCCTGGCTCGCCGGCGGCTGGACGCTGCTCACGGTCCTGGGCACGGCGCTCGCGGCCTGGGCGGCCGCCTCCACCGTGGCGCAGGTCGCCCGGCGACTGAAATCGGGCATGCCGCCGGTCTCGTTCTGGGGCATGCACCTCGCCCACTTCGGCGTGGCGGTGTTCGTGCTGGGCGTGACGCTGGTGGGCGGCTACCAGCAGGAGAAGGACGTGCGCATGGAGCCGGGCGACGTCACCAGCGTCGGCGGCTACGAATTCAAGTTCCTGGGCGTGCGCACGGTGCAGGGCCCGAACTACCAGGCCGCCCGCGGCGAATTCCAGGTGAGCCGGGCCGGCAAGGACGTCACCACGCTGTTCCCCGAGAAGCGCAACTACGCCTCGTCCTCGATGCCGATGACCGAGGCGGCGATCGACGCCGGGTTCACGCGCGACGTCTACGTCTCGCTGGGCGAGCCGCTGGAGGGCAAGGCGTGGGCGATTCGCGTCTACTTCAAGCCGTTCGTCGACTGGATCTGGGGCGGCTGCCTGCTGATGGCGCTGGGCGGCGCGCTGGCGATCGCCGACCGCCGCTACCGCATCAAGGTCAAGGCCGCGGCCGCGAACGCCGCGACGGTGAGGGCCGCTGCATGAAAGCACGCTTCCTGGTTCCGCTCGCGCTGTTCTTCGTGCTGGTCGGCTTTCTGGCCGTCGGGCTGCGCAAGGACCCGCGCGAAGTGCCGTCGCCCTTGGTGAACAAGGCCGCGCCGATGTTCAAGGTGCCGCAGGTGGTGCTGGCGGACAAGACCTTCTCGCCCGAGGAGATGAAGGGCAAGGTCTGGATGCTCAACGTGTTCGCCTCCTGGTGCGTCGCCTGCAAGGTGGAGCACCCGCTGCTGATGGAGATGCAGCGGTCGCAGGTGGCGCCCCTGGTCGGCCTGGACTACAAGGACAAGCGGCCGGACGCGCTCAAGTTCCTGTCGCAAAACGGCGACCCGTACGACCTTGCCGCCTTCGACGGCGACGGCCGTGTCGGCATCGATTACGGCGTGTACGGCGTGCCCGAGACCTTCGTCATCGACAAGAAGGGGGTCATCCGCTTCAAGCAGATCGGCCCGATCACGCCCGAAGCGCTCCAGAAGACCATCCTGCCGCTGCTCGAGCAGCTGAAGAAGGAAACATGAAACGCCTCATCGCACTGCTGCTGCTGGCGCTCGCGCTGGGCGCGGCGACGGCCAAGGAGGCAGCGCCCCTGGCCGAGGACCCGGTGGTGGAACAGCGCATGCTCGCCATCTCCGAGGAGATGCGCTGCCTGGTCTGCCAGAACGAATCGCTGGCCGCCTCGCGCTCGGACCTGGCCCAGGACCTGCGGCGCGAACTGCGCACGCTGATCAAGCAGGGCAAGACCGACGCCGAGATCCGCGACTTCATGGTGAGCCGCTACGGCGACTTCGTGCTGTACCGGCCGCGCGTGAGCCCCACGACCTACCTGCTGTGGGCCGGCCCCTTCATCCTGATGATCGTGGCCGTGGTCGTGCTGCTGGTCTACGTGCGCCGGCGCAACCGCGCCGTCGACGCCGAGCAGGCACTGACCGAAGAGGAAGCGCGGCGCGCCGACGCGCTGCTGAAGGAGGAAGCGAAATGACCGCATTCATCGTGGCTGCGGCGGCCACGGTCCTCGTCGTGCTGGTGCTGCTGCTGCGCCCGTTCTTCGGCCAGCGCTTCGGCAGCGCCGCCGAGACCTCGCGCGCGCAGCTCAATGCCGCGATCTACCGCGACCAGTTCGCCAAGCTGGAACAGGACCTCGCCGAAGGCACGCTGCGGCAAGCCGACTACGCCCAGGCCAAGGCGGAACTGCAGCGCCGGGTGCTGGAGGACCACCGCACCGAAGAGCGCGCCGCCACCGTCGGCGCGCCGCGCAAGACCATGATCGGCATCGCGTTCGCCGTGCCCCTGGTCGCCGGCGCGCTGTACCTGCTGATCGGCAACCCCGCCGCCATGCAGGGGCTGCCGGCCGGCCACGGCGACATCGCCAACGCGCAGGAATTCGAGAAGATGGTGACCGCCCTGGCCGAGAAGCTGGAAAGGGAACCGACCAACTACAAGGGCTGGTCGATGCTGGCGCGCTCGTACAAGGCGATGGGGCGGCCGGTCGAGGCGCAGAAGGCGTTCGAGCGGGCCGGTTCGTTCATCGACGACGACGCCCAGGCGCTGGCGAGCTACGCGGACGTGGTGGCCACCAACGCCGGCGGCACGCTGGTGGGCAAGCCGACCCAGCTGATCCAGAAGGCGCTGAAGGCCGATCCGAACAACCCGATGGCCCTGTGGCTGGCGGGCACCGCCGACTTCGAGGTGAAGAACTACAAGCAGGCGGTCGCCACCTGGGAAAAGCTGATCGCGATGATGCCGCCGGGCACGGATGACGCGCGCATGCTGGAAGGCGCGATCGCCGACGCGCGCAGCAAGGGCGGCATGCCGGCCAAGGCGCCCGCGATGGCCGCGGCCGGCGCGAGCGTCAAGGGCGTGGTGGAACTCGACCCGGCGCTCAAGGCCCAGGCCGGCCCCGATGCCATCGTGATGGTCATCGCGCGCCGCCCCGGCACGCGCATGCCGCTGGCCGTGCTGCGCAAGAGCGCGTCCGAGCTGCCGCTGCAGTTCACGCTCGACGACTCGATGTCGATGGACCCGAACTCGAAGCTGTCCTCGGTGACCGAGATCGAAGTCGAGGCCCGGATCTCCAAGACCGGGCTGGCCAAGCCCGAGCCCGGCGACCTGCTGTCGCAGGCCCAGACCGTGAAGCTGGGCGCCAACGGCGTCGCCCTGCGCGTCGGGAAGGTGGTCCAGTAGGCCAATTTGCGGGACGGAAACCCCTCGGCCGGACCTCGTGTCCGGCCTTTTTTTTTCGCGCCCGCGTCAGCCACCCCTGTTGCGCATCCAGTCCGCCGTCTGGAAGAAGCTGGCGCTCAGGCGCCGCCGCAGCGTCTCGTCGACGGCGGTGTCCGCCAGCGCCTGGTCCATGCAGGCGAGCCATTCGTCGCGTTCGCGGATCCCGATCGCGAACGGCATGTGCCGCATGCGCAGCCGCGGATGGCCGAAGCGCTCGACGTAGTGCTGCGGCCCGCCGAGCCAGCCGCAGAGGAACCAGAACAGGTTCTGCCGCGCCCGCGCCAGCTCGGTGCCGTGGGTCGCGCGCACCGCGCCAAAGCGCGGCTCCAGTTCCATGAGGTCGTAGAAGCGCTCGACGAGCGCCAGCACCTTCTGCTCGCCGCCGATCTGGTCGAACGGCGTCGCTTCGCGGCTGTCGTGGGCGGAGTCCATGGAACGATTCTCGCGAACGGACCCCAACCCTGGCCCGCGATGGCCCATTCCGGGCCGCCGGCACCCGGCTGGCGGCGCTCGTCCGCCGTGTGCCGCGCTTGGCGGGGCAGCCGGCGCGCCGGTGCGGGCGCTATTGCGGGGCCCGGCGCAGCGTCTCCACCACCGGCCGGGTGAGCACCTCGCGCAGGCCCCACCAGCCGGCGCCGAGCGCCAGCACCGCGCCGGCGAGCGCGCCGCCCAGCGCGACCCAGGGCGAGGCCGTCCAGTCGAAGCCGAAGGCGTATTTCGCGAGGCCCCA
>NZ_DATMHS010000098.1:0-12183 GCF_035554825.1 Ramlibacter sp.
GAACTGCTGGCAGAACTCCGGCAGGATGCGCCACATGGGCTGGTTCTTGGCGTAGTCGTCCTTGAACTGCTGCAGCGCCGACAGCAGCGTGTTCCAGCGGCCCTTGGTGATGCCGATCGTGAACAGGATGAAGAAGCTGTACAGGCCGGTCTTCTCGACGATGATCCCGTGCTCGGCCAGGAAGCGCGTGACGATCGAGGCCGGGATGCCGGTCTTGGCGAACTTGCCGTTCAGGTCCAGGCCGGGCGTCACGATGGTGGACTTGATCGGGTCCAGCATGTTGAAGCCCTCGGCCAGGTTGCCGAAGCCGTGCCACTTGGCGGTGCGGGCCTCGCCCTTGATGATCCAGTCGTCGGCCCGGCCGATGCCCTCTTCCACCAGCTTGTCCGGCCCCCAGACCTTGAACCACCAGTCCTTGCCGTACTCCTCGTCCACCTTGCGCATGGCGCGCCGGAAATCCAGCGCCTCCATGATGGATTCCTCGACCAGCGCCGTGCCTCCGGGCGGCTCCATCATCGCCGCGGCCACGTCGCAGCTGGCGATGATCGCGTACTGCGGGCTGGTCGACGTGTGCATCAGGTAGGCCTCGTTGAACAGGTGCCGGTCGAGCCGGCGGTTCTGCGAGTCCTGCACCAGGACGTGGCTGGCCTGGCTGATGCCGGCCAGCAGCTTGTGGGTCGACTGCGTCGAGAACACCAGCGAATCGCGCGGCCGGCTGCGCTTCTTGCCCATCGCGTGGTAGGTGCCGTAGAAGGGGTGGAACGCGGCATGCGGCAGCCAGGCCTCGTCGAAGTGCAGCGTGTCGACGTACCCGTCGAGCATCTTCTTGATGGTCTCGGTGTTGTACAGCACGCCGTCGTACGTCGACTGCGTCAGCGTCATCACCCGCGGTTTCACCGTGTCGGGGTTCACGTCCTGCAGCAGCGGATTGGCCTTGATCTTGGCCTTGATCGCGGCCGGCTCGAACTCGCTCTGCGGGATCGGGCCGATGATGCCGAAATGGTTGCGCGTGGGCTTGAGGAATACCGGCACCGCGCCGGTCATGATGATCGCGTGCAGGATCGACTTGTGGCAGTTGCGGTCGACGACCACCACGTCGCCCGGCGCCACGGTGTGGTGCCAGACGATCTTGTTGGAGGTGCTGGTGCCGTTGGTGACGAAGAAGCAGTGGTCGGCGTTGAAGATCCGCGCCGCGTTGCGCTCGCTGGCGGCCACCGGCCCGGTGTGATCGAGCAGCTGCCCGAGTTCGTCCACGGCGTTGCAGACGTCGGCCCGCAGCATGTTCTCGCCGAAGAACTGGTGGAACATCTGGCCGACCGGGCTCTTGAGGAAGGCGACGCCGCCGGAGTGGCCGGGGCAGTGCCAGGAGTAGGAGCCGTCCTCCGCGTAATCGAGCAGCGCCTTGAAGAACGGCGGCTGCACCCCTTCCAGGTAGCTCTTGGCCTCGCGGATGATGTGCCGGGCCACGAACTCCGGCGTGTCCTCGAACATGTGGATGAAGCCGTGCAGCTCGCGCAGGATGTCGTTGGGGATGTGGCGCGAGGTCTTGGTCTCGCCGTAGACGTAGATCGGCACGTCCGCGTTCTTGCGGCGCACCTCCTCGATGAAGTTGCGCAGGCTCAACACGGCCGGGTCCAGGTCCGGACCGGGCGTGAACTCCTCGTCGTCGATCGACAGGATGAAGGCGCTGGCCCGGCTTTGCTGCTGCGCGAACTGCGACAGGTCCCCGTAACTCGTGACCCCCAGCACCTCCATGCCTTCGGCCTCGATGGCCTGCGCCAGGGCGCGAATGCCCAGCCCCGACGTGTTCTCGGAGCGGTAGTCCTCGTCGATGATGACGATGGGAAAGCGGAATCTCATGGGGGGCCTTTCGCTGCAGCGGCCAAATAACGTGGATCGAGGCGCGAAGTGTATGCAAAGAACCGCGTGGTCCTTGCGCCTGCCCGGAATTTACTCAAAATGGGGCTCATCATTACAACCTGGAGTGGCGATGGCGCAATCCACCTTGTGGTGGCTGCTGACCGGCACGGCCGTAGCGGTCGAATTGCTGACCGGCACCTTCTACCTGCTGATGCTGGCGATCGGGCTGGCCGCCGGCGCCCTGGCGGCGCATGCCGGCGCTTCGATGTCGGTGCAGCTGGTCACCGCCGGGGTGGTCGGCGGCGGCGCGGTCGCGGCCTGGCACGTGCGGCGGCGCAAGCGCCCGGCCGAGCCCGCCGCCGGCGCCAATCCCGATGTCAACATGGACGTCGGCGAAACGGTGCAGGTCCATGCCTGGGACGCCGACGGCACCGCCACGGTGAAGTACCGCGGCGCGAACTGGACCGTCGTGGCGCTGGAAGGCAGCGTGCACGGCACCGGGGCGCACCGGGTGCGCGAAGTGGTGGGCAGCCGCCTGGTGGTCGAAAAGATCTGAGGTCCTCATGAACAACACCCTTGCCATTCCCTTCATCCTGTTCGTCATCGCCGTCATCTTCGTGGTGCGCGCGATCAAGGTGGTGCCGCAGCAAAATGCCTGGGTGGTGGAGCGCCTGGGCAAGTACCACACCTCGCTCGCGCCGGGCCTCAATTTCCTGATCCCGTTCGTCGACCGGGTGGCGTACAAGCACAGCCTGAAGGAGATCCCGCTGGACGTGCCGAGCCAGATCTGCATCACCCGCGACAACACGCAGCTGCAGGTGGACGGGATCCTCTACTTCCAGGTGACCGATCCGATGCGCGCGAGCTACGGCTCGTCCAACTACATCGTCGCCGTCACGCAGCTCGCGCAGACTTCGCTGCGCAGCGTGATCGGCAAGCTGGAACTGGACAAGACCTTCGAGGAGCGCGACATCATCAACGCGCAGGTGGTGCAGGCGATCGACGAGGCGGCGCTGAACTGGGGCGTGAAGGTGCTGCGCTACGAGATCAAGGACCTCACGCCGCCCAAGGAGATCCTGCACGCGATGCAGGCCCAGATCACCGCGGAGCGCGAGAAGCGCGCCCTGATCGCGGCCTCGGAGGGTCGGCGCCAGGAGCAGATCAACATCGCCACCGGCGAACGCGAGGCCTTCATCGCCCGCTCCGAGGGCGAGAAGCAGGCAGCCATCAACAAGGCCCAGGGCGAGGCGGCCGCCATCACCGCCGTGGCCGAAGCCACGGCGCAGGCGATCTCGCGCATCGCTGCCTCGATCCGCGAGCCCGGCGGCGAACAGGCGGTGCAGCTGAAAGTGGCCGAACGGGCGGTGGACGCCTTCAGCAAGGTGGCGACCGACTCGTCGACCACGCTGATCGTGCCGGCCAACATGAACGAGGTCTCGGGCCTGATCGCCTCGGCGATGCGGATGATCCAGGCCGGCCGGCCGGCCGCGGCCTGACGTCGGCCCGAAAAGGACAGCGGGCGCCTCGTGGGCGCCCGCGGTGGGGTGGCGGCGGCGTTCGCCGCGCGGTGGCCGCTGCGGGCCACCCGGGTCGGTCAGGTCGCGCTCGGGGCCGCCTCGGTGCGGCGCTGGTGGCGCTTCTTGCCGGCGGCGCGGGCTTCCTCGGACGTGAATTCATGGGCCCGGCCGTTGGCGTGAGCGGTACGGCCACCCATGCTGGCGATCTCGCGCACGCGCGTCGGGTCCATGACGGCAAAACCGCGCTTCGCACGCGGACGTGGGGTCTCGTTGGTGGTCTCGATCATGCTCATCTCCCGTTGATAACCCAGCACAAGCGCTGGAGTTCAGGAGACTGTAGTGCTGCCGAGCTTCCCTGTGGGGGTGCGGCCCCAAAAATGGATGTTGTCCTACAGCCGAGTCAGAGAACGCGCGCATTTCGCCGCGCGCGCTCGGCCAGAGCCCGGATGGCGCGCAGCCGGTCGATGGCCAGCAGGCGCAGCCGGCGGGCTTCCTCGACCGCGCCGCGGCTGGGGGCCGGCCCGGTCCCCTCGCAGTAGGCATCGAGGCTGCGGCCCAGGCAGCATTCGGCGCGAGTCGCCTCGTGGTCGGCGGCTTCCCACTCCTCGAACAACAGAAAGAATTGCGCCACGTTGTCCATGCTCTGTTCAGCTATTTAAAGCCCGGGTCCCGGGGCATTGTTTGACCCAAATCAGCATGCCGTCGGCGCTGGCGGACCGCCTGCGTTCCCCTTGCGCTGGCGCGCCTGGCCGGCGACTCGGCGGGAAGCTGACGGCCCTGTCATCACCCGGTCAGCGTGCTGTCCCGCACGGCGTCGTAAGGTGGCGGCGCAACGGATGGGACAATCGCTGCCGCCGCACCGGCCCCCCGCCCTGCCGCCCACGCCCATGAACCCGCCTCCCGCGCCCCGCTCCCAGTTGTCGCTCGCGCTGCGCATCGCCATCGGCAGCGGCCTGTTCGGCCTGGTCGTCGCCCTCGGCGCGGTCGCCTTCGGCGTCTGGACGCTCTCACAGCAGCTCGACGAGCGCGCCGCCGGCGAGATGCAGGGCCGGCGCGAGCTGCTCGTGCACCTGCTGTCGACGGTGCCCTCGCGCGACGCGCTCGGCGAGCCGCCGGAACGCTTCGGCGAGCTGTTCTTCGGCCACCACGAGCTGCACCTGGCACTGGCGCAGCCGGACACCGGCCGCATCATCGCGAGCTCGTCCAAGGTCGCGGTGCAGTCGGTCTCGGCGATGGGCGGCAGCGCCCCGGCGGCCGAGGACGAGGTCCACAGCTGGTACACCACCGACCACGCGCGCTTCAGCGGCGTGCATGGCGTCGCCCCCGTCGCCGACGGCCAGCCGGTGCGGTTCTACCTCTCGGTCGACCGCCGCCAGGACGCCGCCCTGCTGGCCGGATTCGTCAAGGCCTCGGCCCTGGCGCTGCCACTGCTGCTGCTGATCGTCGCCGGCGGCGCGGGGCTGATCGCCCGCACCGCGCTGGCGCCGCTGCGGCGCTTCAACCGGCTGGCCGAATCGATCGGCGCGGCGTCGCTGAACCAGCGCGTGTCGACCGACCGCTTGCCGCGGGAACTGGCGGACCTGGCCACGGACTTCAACGCCATGCTGGCCCGCATCGACGCGGGCTACCGGCAGCTGCAGGACTTCTCGGGCGACCTGGCGCACGAGATGCGCACACCGGTGGCGACGCTGCTCGGGCGGACCCAGGTCGCCCTGTCGCACTCGCGCTCCGCCGACGAGCTGCGGGCGGTCCTCGAAGGCAACGTCGAGGAACTGGAGCGGCTGTCGACCCTGATCAGCGACATGCTGTTCATCGCGCGGGCCGACCACGGGGCGATGGCCATGCAGCCCGAGCCGGTGGACCTCGTCCGCGAGGCCCAGCGGGTGGCCGACTACCTGTCGCTGATCGCCGACGACAAGGGCCTGCAGCTGCAGGTCGCCGGCGGCGCGCCGCTGGTGCGCGGCGACCGCCTGCTGGTGCAGCGGGCCATCACCAATCTGCTGTCGAACGCGATCCGGCACGCGCAGGAGCGGTCCGCCGTGACGATCGACGTGCGAGGCCAGGGAGAGCTGGCGACGGTGTCGGTGACGAATCAAGGTGACACCATCGCCCCGGAGCGCCTGGACCGCATCTTCGACCGGTTCTACCGGGTCGACTCGGCCCGCTCGCGCGAGGAAGGCGGCAGCGGCCTGGGGCTGGCGATCGTGCGGTCGATCGCCGACGCCCATGGCGGCGACGTCGCCGTCCGCAGCGCCGACGGCTGCACGACCTTCACGCTGTCCTTTCCGCGGGGTGACGGCGCCGGGGCGGATTTGCGCCTCCAGGCGCCCGCCAGCGGTGTCGCCGCTTGAACTGCGCTCGGCCACCCAGGGCGGATAATGGCCTCATCGGTTTGCCTGTCAGGTCGAACGAGGAGCCAGCAGCATGCGCAGCGAAGTGACGGTGACATTCAAGGACGCAGCCCCGCTGCGGATGGACCTGGACAAGGAGGCGGCGATGGCGCCCGATGCCGCCCGCGCGTGGCTGGACCGCCAGTTCACCGACATGGGCTGCGAACCGCTGCGCCCCACTGGCAAGGTGCTGACCGCCGACAAGGTGGTGGTGGTCGCCCAGGCCGCCGGCCCGGCCCGGTTTGCCGATCCCCTGTGGGCCCAGAATTTCGCCCGGGCGGCAAGCGCCGCACTCGGCAAGCCCGTGGTGCACGTGGACGTGCCGTCGCTGACGATCGGCTACTGACGCAAAAGGCCCGCCGAAGCGGGCCTTTTCTGTCCTGGCGGAGAGGGCGGGATTGCGCGATCGTCGGCTCACCGACTTCGCGGCCCGTCGGGCCCGCTGCGCGTCCGTCACGGCCGTCCCGCGGCCGTGCCGACCCACCCCGCGGCGCGGGCTCTGCATCCCGCCGGCCGCCACAACGCAAAGGCCCGCCGAAGCGGGCCTTTTTCTGTCATGGCGGAGAGGGCGGGATTCGAACCCGCGGAGGGCTATGAACCCTCACACGCTTTCCAGGCGTGCGACTTAAACCGCTCATCCACCTCTCCTGCGAAGCCCGCCATTGTAGCAGCGGGCCGCCCCGTTTCCGGCCGCGCTACGCGGCTTTTGCGCTGGCGCGGCGCGCCTGCTGCGGGTCCGAGAGCATCGACAGCAGCAGGTTCACGTCGGCCGGCTTGACCATGTGGAAGTCGAACCCGGCCTTGGCCGAACGAGAGCGGCTCTCGGCTTCGCCGTAACCGGTGAGCGCGATCAGCAGCGCATCGCGCGACTCGGGTTGCATGCGCAGCCGATGCGCCACCTCGAAGCCGTTCATGCCCGGCAGGCCGATGTCGAGCAGCACCACGTCGGGCCGGAAATCCTCGGCGATCCTGAGCGCGCTCATGCCCTCGTTGGCGACCTTCACCTCGAAGCCTTCCATCTCCAGCAGCGTCATCAGCGTCTCGGCCGACGCGGCCAGGTCGTCCACGACCAGGATGCGGCTGGGTGCGCCGGCGCGCGCCTGGCCGTCCCGGACGGGGGCGGCGGCGGGCATGGCCGCGGCGGGCGCCAGCCGGGCCGGCAGGTAGACGGTGACCTCGGTGCCCCGGCCCGGCCCGTCGCTGTGGGCCGCCACCCGACCGCCGTGCAGTTCCACCAGGTGTTTCACCAGCGTGAGGCCGATCCCGAGTCCGCCTTGCGACCGGTCCAGCGACTGGTCGCCCTGCGCGAACAGGTCGAAGATGTGCGGCAGGAAGCCGGCGTCGATGCCGCAGCCCTGGTCCGCCACCGAGATCCTCACCTCGCCGCCGCCGAAGCTGGCGGTGAGCGCGATCTTCGTGTTGGGCCCCGAGAACTTCGACGCATTGTTCAACAGGTTGCCGAGCACCTGGGCCAGGCGCACGGCGTCGCCGTCCAGCTGCACCTCGTCCTCGGGCAGGGTCACGGCCAGCAGCTGGTCGCGCGCGGCAATCCGGGGCGAGCTGCCCTCCACCGCCCGCTCCACGAGCGCGGCCAGCGTGAGCTTCTCGGGCTTGACGACCACCTTGCCCTGCACGATGCGCGAGACGTCGAGCAGGTCGTCGATGAGCCGGGCCATATGGTCCGCCTGGCGACCGATCACGTCGCGGGCCCAGTTCATGGTCGCCGGCGTCACCTCGTCGCCCTGCATGATGTGCACCGCGTTGCGGATCGGGGCGAGCGGATTGCGCAGCTCGTGCGCCAGCATCGCCAGGAATTCGTTCTTGCGGCGGTCGGCCTCCTGGACGGCCGAATACAGCCGCGCGTTCTCCATCGCGATCGCGGCGCGGCCGGAAAACTCGCGGATCAACGCCAGCCGGGCCGAGTCGAAGAACGCGTGGTCGCCCAGCAGCGCCAGGGCGCCGCGCATTTCGTCGCCGGCGACCAGCGGGCAGATCGCCGCGGCCCGGTCACCGTCCAGTCGGACCAGCCGCAGCTGGCGCTCGCGGATCACCTGGTCGGCGGCGGCTCGCAGCGCCGGCGTGAACACCTCCGGGTCGTCGGCCCGGGCGGGCGGGTGCATGTCGAGCCGGCGCACCCCGCCGTCCGTGTCCGGCAGGCCGAGCACCGCCCGTTCCCCCAGGATCGGCACGCACAGCTGCAGCACGGCCGCGATGGTGTCGTCGAGGTTCAGCGAGCGCGACAGCGTCCGGCTCGCCTCGGCCAGGTAGTCGGCGCGGTGGCTGGCCTCCTCGGCCGCCGCGCGGGCCGCCTCCGATCGCGCCAGGGCCTCGCGTGCCGCCGCCTGCACCTGCAGCTGCCGGTTCATCCGGAACAGCTCGACGAACACGCGGATCTTGGAGCGCAGGACCTCCGGCACCACCGGCGAGGGGATGTAGTCGACGGCGCCCAGCGCATAGCCGCGCTTGGCCTGCACGTCGTCGACGTAGGCGGTGATGAACACGATCGGGGTCTGGGCCGACTTCTTGTACTGCCGGATCAGCCCGGCCGTCTCCAGCCCGTCGATGTCGGGCATGTGGACGTCCAGCAGGATGACCGCGAACTCCATCTCGAGGATGTAGCGCAGGGCCTCCTGCCCGGAGCGGGCGCTGACGATGTTCTGGCCGAGTTCGTCCAGGATGCTGCGGAAGACGACATGCTTTTCAGGCAGGTCGTCCACCACCAGGATGTTGACCTTCTCCTGTTCGAGCGGCGGCGTTGGATATGCGGACAACCGAAGCTCTCACTGATGCAGCCAAGCGCGCAGGACCGCCAGCAGGTCCTGCGTGTTGACCGGTTTCGACAGGTAGTCCCAGGCGCCCGCCTCGATGCATTTCTCGCGGTCGCCCTTCATCGCCTTCGCGGTCACCGCGACCATCGGCAGGTCCTTGCCGGCCGGCAGCTTGCGGATCTCCTTCATCGTGGCCATGCCGTCCATCTCCGGCATCATGATGTCCATCAGCACCACCTCGATCTGCGGATCGGAGGCCACGCGGCTGATCGCGTCGCGGCCGTTGTCGGCCCACACGATGTCCATGCCGTGCTCCTCCAGCACGGTGGCCAGCGCGAAGATGTTGCGCATGTCGTCGTCGACGATCAGCACGCGCTTGCCGGCCAGCGGCTTGGTCGACTCGTGCACGTTGTTGATCAGCGCCCGCTTGGGCTCCGGCAGCCGCGCCAGATTCTGGTGCAGTGCCAGCAGGGCATGGTCGAACAGCTTGGGCACCGTGTGCGCCTCGTGGACGATGATCGTGTCGTCGGAGTGCCAGCCGATCTTGCCTGCGTCCTTGGCGCCGCCATGGTAGATCAGCAGCGGCAGCGGGCCGAGGTCGGCCTGCGCCGCCAGCAGCGGCCGCAGCTCGCGGGCGTCCGCGCCCGCGAAGCCGTCCTCCAGGACGACGCAGTCGAAGCGGCTGTCCTCCAGCGCTTCCAGCAGCTTCTCGCCGCTCTTGACGACCGTGGTTTCGATCGCCCCGTCCTCGAGTTCGGCCAGCAGTTCGCGCCGCGCCGCGACGTCGCGCATCGCCACCAGCGCCCGCTTGCCGCCGCGGCTCACGTACGATTTCAGCTTGTCCAGCATGCCGTCGAGCACTTCCTTCGACTGGATCGGCTTCTCGACGAAGGCGACCGCGCCGGACTTGAACGCGCGCTCCTTGGAGTCGTCGGTCGAGATCACGCACACCGGCATGTGGCGGGCGCCGAGGTCCTGCTTGATGCGGTCCAGGACCCGCCAGCCTTCCATGTCGGGCAGGTACATGTCCAGCGTGATCGCCGACGGCTTGTACTGCGTGGCAAGCGTCAGCGCGCCCGCCCCCATCGAGGTCACCAGGCCCTTGAAGCCCTTGGCGCGCGCGGCGTCGAGCAGGAAGCGGGCGAAGGCCAGGTCGTTCTCCACGATCAGCAGCACCAGATCGCCCTGCTGGATCGAGTCACGATCGTCGTTGGCTTCGTTGAGGACGGGATTCGCCTCCTCCGGCACCACCACCGCATCCTCGACCTCGGGCACGGCGCGCTGCGGCGCGCGCTTGGCGCTCGGCAGGCCGGGCACCGTGTAGTCGCCTCGCGCCTCGGGCGCCTGGGCCTGGCGCCGGGCGGCGCGGGTGCCCGAATACACCAGCGGCAGGAACAGGGTGAAGGTGCTGCCTTGCCCGGGGGCGCTGGCGAGCCGGATCTCGCCCCCCAGCAGTTTGGACAGTTCGCGGCTGATCGCCAGGCCCAGGCCCGTGCCGCCGTACTTGCGGCTGGTGGAGCCGTCGGCCTGCTGGAAGGCCTCGAAGATGATCTGCTGCTTGTCGCCGGAGATCCCGATGCCGGTGTCCGACACCGCGAACGCCAGCACCTGCTGGGCCCGGTTGAGATCCTCGTTGTCGGGGCTCCAGCCGCCGAACACTTCCTCGATCGCCAGCGTCACGTGGCCCTGGTGCGTGAACTTGAACGCGTTCGACAGCAGGTTCTTCAGGATCTGCTGCAGGCGCTTCACGTCCGTGACCATCGACGTCGGCAGGTTCAGGCCGGTGTGGATCATGAAGTCCACGGTCTTGGCTTCCGCCACGTGGCGGAACGTGCGCTCCACGTAAAGCTGCAGGTCCGACAGCCGCAGCTCGTTGACGTCGACGACGACCGTCCCGGACTCGATCTTCGAGAGGTCCAGGATGTCGTTGATCAGCATCAGCAGGTCGTTGCCCGACGAATGGATGGTCTTGGCGAACTCCACCTGCTTGGGAGTCAGGTTGCCGTCGGGGTTCTTCGACAGCTGGTCCGACAGGATCAGCAGCGAGTTCAGCGGCGTGCGCAGCTCGTGCGACATGTTCGCCAGGAATTCCGACTTGTACTTGGACGTCAGCGCCAGCTGCTTGGCCTTGTCTTCCAGGGCCTGCCGCGCCTGTTCCACTTCCTGGTTCTTGCGCTCCACCTCGTGGTTCTGGTGCACCAGCAGCCTGGCCTTTTCCTGCAGTTCCTCGTTGGTCTGCTGCAGTTCCTGCTGCCGGCTCTGCAGCTCCTGCGCCAGCGACTGCGACTGCGTCAGCAGGTCCTCGGTCCGCATGTTGGCTTCGATCGTGTTGATCACGATGCCGATCGATTCCGTGAGCTGGTCCAGGAAGGCCTGGTGGGTCGGATTGAAGCGCTCCACCGAAGCCAGTTCCACCACGCCCCGCACCTGGCCCTCGAAGATGATCGGCAGCACCAGCACGTTCAGCGGCTGCACCTGCGCCAGGCCCGAGGAGATGCGCAGGCTCTCGGGGATCGAGGAGGTCAGCAGGATCTTCTTCTTGTCGTAGGCGCACTGGCCGACCAGTCCCTGGCCGAGGTCCAGCTCCTTGCCGTACGAGCCGTGGCCGTCCGAGGCGTAGCTCGCCATCAGGCGCAGCTTCGGCTGCTCGTGCGTGTAGCGCAGCACGTAGAACTCGGCCTGCTGCGCGCCGACCACCGGCGCCAGCTCCGACAGGATCAGGTGGCCCACGGCGACCAGATCCTTCTGGCCCTGCAGCATCCGCGAGAACTTGGCCAGGTTGGTCTTCAGCCAGTCCTGTTCGGTGTTCAGCTGGGTGGTATCGCGCAGGTTGCGGATCATCTCGTTGATGGTGTCCTTCAGCGCGGCCACCTCGCCCAGCGCCTCCACCGTGATCGAGCGCGTCAGGTCGCCCTGTGTCACGGCGGTCGCCACTTCGGCGATCGCCCGCACCTGGGTCGTCAGGTTGGCCGCCAGCTGGTTCACGTTCTCGGTCAGGCCCTTCCAGGTACCGGCCGCGCCCGGCACCTTGGCCTGGCCGCCCAGCTTGCCTTCCACGCCCACTTCGCGCGCCACGGTGGTCACCTGGTCGGCGAAGGTCGCGAGCGTGTCGGTCATCGAGTTGATGGTGTCGGCCAGCGCGGCGATCTCGCCCTTGGCCTCCACGGTCAGCTTCTGGTCGAGGTCGCCGTTGGCCACGGCGGTCACCACCTTGGCGATACCGCGCACCTGGGAAGTCAGGTTGCCGGCCATGAAGTTCACGTTGTCGGTCAGGTCCTTCCAGGTGCCGGCCACGCCCTGCACGTCGGCCTGGCCGCCCAGCTTGCCTTCGGTACCCACTTCCCGTGCCACCCGGGTCACCTCCGAGGCGAACGAGGAGAGCTGGTCCACCATGGTGTTGATGGTGTTCTTCAGCTCCAGGATCTCGCCCTTCACGTCCACCGTGATCTTCTTGGACAGGTCGCCGGCCGCCACCGCCTTGGTCACGTCGGCGATGTTCCGCACCTGCGCCGTCAGGTTGCCGGCCATGAAGTTCACGTTGTCGGTCAGGTCCTTCCAGGTGCCGGCCACGCCCTGCACGTCGGCCTGGCCGCCCAGCTTGCCTTCGGTACCCACTTCCCGTGCCACCCGGGTCACCTCCGAGGCGAA
>NZ_DATMHS010000099.1:0-9828 GCF_035554825.1 Ramlibacter sp.
GCGACGCCGAGGCCGCCGCCCACGCACAGCACCTTCCTGGGCTTGCCGATGTGGGTGGGAATGCCCATCGGCCCGACCAGCCCGAAGAGCGACGTGCCGACCCGGCATTCCTGCTGCATCTGGCGGGTGGTCTTGCCCACCGCCTGGATGACGAGCGTGATCGTGCCCCGGTGGCGGTCGTAGTCGGCGATGGTGAGCGGGATGCGTTCGCCGTGCTCGTTGAGCATGACGATCACGAACTGCCCGGGCTTCGCCGCTCTGGCCATCTGCGGATGCCGCACCTCGAGCAGGTACGTGACATCCGAGAAATCCTCGCGTGCAACGACTTCGAACTGAGACATCTCCTGCACTCCTGTTCGTCGGCCGTCCCGACGCGCTCGGGCGCTGTCAGGGCGGCATCTTGCTCGTCGGGCCGCTCATGCTTTGTGATGCGCTACGCATTCGAAAGCATCAGTGGTGCGAGGCAGTATCTGCCTCGACACGCAAATGGTTTTGACACACGTCAACGCGAACGCTCCGGCTCGCGCGGAATACAACACGCGCGTTTGATCGCGCGCAAGACATGGTGCATTGACGTTGCCGCACGCGCGCCGGGACGCGACGAGCGCCATGGTTCGCACCGCCGCGCAAAACGAATACGTTCATCTGCTGCGTCATGCACGCGCGCCCATGCCGCGCGTCATCGACGGCGGCGGCCGGGGCTGACAGCGCGCATGCGGATCGCAAGTTCGTTCGCTCCGCGCGATCGACCGCCGCCCGCGCGGCAGTCCGACGCCGCGGCGTTGCCGGGCGGGGCCGGGTCGCGGTACGATTCGATCTTTGAAACTGGTTTCAGCCCGCGAGCCTCCCCTAGGCATGAACAAGCTCACGCGCAGCAGCGCGCCCGCCGTCCCACCGGCGCGTGCCACCATCTCCGACGTGGCCCGGCAGGCCGGCGTGTCGAAGGCGACGGTATCGCGGTTCCTGAACCGCCGCGAGGAACTGCTGACGCCCGAGATCGCGGTGCGGGTGGAACGGGCGATCCGGGCGCTCGGCTATTCGCCGAGCCCGATGGCCCAGGCGCTCAAACGCGGCCGCTCGCGGCTGATCGGCCTGGTGGTGGCCGACGTCACCAATCCCTTCTCGGTGGCCGTCCTGCGCGGCGCCGAGCGCGCCTGCCAGGAAGCGGGCTACCTGCTGATGCTGTTCAACCTCGGCAACGAGGCGGACCGCGAACGCGAAGCGATCGAATCGCTGGTCTCCTACCAGGTCGAGGGCCTGATTCTGAACACGCTGGGCGCCGATGCGGGCGCCGTCGGCGATGCGCTGCGCCACGGCAAGCCGATGGTGCTGGTCGATCGCCGCCACCATGACATCCAGACCGATTTCGTTTCGCTGGACAACGCCGGCGCCGTGCGCCTGGCCGCCGCGCACCTGGTCGAGGCCGGGTACCGCGAGCTGCTGTTCGTGTCCGAGCCGATGGCCGGCGTGAGTTCGCGGCTCGAGCGGGAAGCCGCCTTCCGCAGCTTCGTCGCCGACCAGGGCGGCAAGGTCGGCGGCCGCCCGTTCGAGAGCACGGCCGAGGCGCCCGGCGCCCTCGACGAGGCGCTGCGGCAATTGCGCGCCCGCGCGCGCCGGGGCAAGGCGGCGGTCCTGGCCGGCAACGCGGTGATCAGCCTGCGCGTGGCCGACGCGGCGGCCCGGCTGGGCTGGCGCTTCGGCCCCGACCTCGGCCTCGTCGGCTTCGATGAAACGGAGTGGGCGGCGCTGATCGGCCCGGGACTGAGCACCATCGCGCAACCGACCGACGACCTCGGGCGGCTGGCTGCGACCTGCCTGGTCGAGCGCCTCAACGGACTCGACCTGCCGCCGCGCCAGATCCTGTTGCCGGGACGGCTCATCAAGCGCGGCTCGTCCCGCCCGGAGGCGCCGACCGGCTAAGGGTTTCTACTGATGTGAAACTGAAACCGGTTTCTTAGACTCGTTCCGAAACCGGTTTCAACGACCTCTCCGCAGCACCTGTTTGGCCCCGGTTCGAGCGCACAGTGAAGTACCAATTCCAATTCGAGGACGTGTTCGCCGCGTGGCCGCTGCTGCTGCAGGGAACCTGGACCACCATCGAACTCTCGCTCACGGCCACGCTGCTCGGCCTGATCGTGGCGGTGGTGTGCGCCTGGGGCAAGACGTCCGGCCCCGCCTTCGTGCGCTGGATCGTCAATGCCTACATCGAGGTGATCCGCAACACGCCGTTCCTGGTGCAGCTGTTCTTCTTCTTCTTCGCGCTGCCGGCGCTCGGGCTGCGCTGGAGCGCGCACACGGCCGCCCTCACGGCGATGGTCGTCAACCTCGGCGCCTACGCCACCGAGATCATTCGCGCCGGCATCGAATCGATTCCGCGCGGCCAGATCGAAGCGGGCCTCGCGCTCAACCTCAAGGGCCACGAGGTGTTCCGCTTCGTGATTCTCAAGCCCGCGCTCAAGGCGATCTATCCGGCGCTCACCAGCCAGTTCATCCTGCTGATGCTCAGCTCCGCGGTGGTGTCCGCGATCTCCGCGGACGACCTCACGTCGGTCGCCGCCAACCTGCAGTCGCAGACCTTCCGCAGCTTCGAAATCTACATCGTCGTGGCCGCGATCTATTTCGTGCTCGCCCTGGCGTTCTCGGGCCTCTTTCGCGCCGTCTACCGCTGGGCGCTCGACTACCCGGACCGCCGCTAGACCATGCGCACTTTCGGATTCCCGGAGTTCCTGTTCATCCTCGAAGCGGCCAAGTGGACGATCGCGCTGTCGCTGATCGCCTTCGCCGGCGGCGCGATCGGCGGCCTCCTGGTGGCCCTGGCCCGCACCTCCGAGAGCCGGGCCCTGCAGACGCTGTCCACCGGCTTCGTGCAGGTCTTCCAGGGCACGCCCCTGCTGCTGCAGCTGTTCCTGATCTTCTTCGGCGCGCCGGTCATCGGCATCGACATCAATCCGTGGCTGGCCGCCGGCGCGGCGCTGATCCTGAACACCAGCGCCTTCCTCGGCGAGATCTGGCGCGGCAGCATCCAGGCGATCCCGGTCGGCCAGTGGGAAGCGGCCGAAGCGCTGGGCCTGCACTACGTGGCCCGCATGCGCGACATCATCCTGCCGCAGGCCTTCAAGATCGCCCTGCCGCCGACGGTGGGCTACATGGTGCAGGTCATCAAGGGCACGTCGCTGGCGGCGATCATCGGCTTCGCCGAGGTGACGCGCGCCGGCCAGATCATCAACAACGCCACGTTCCAGCCGCTGATCGTGTTCAGCGTGGTCGCGGCAATCTATTTCGTGCTGTGCTGGCCGCTGTCGCTGCTGGCCGCGCGAATGGAGCGTCGCCAGGCGGCGGCGCTGGCGCGCTGAAGGGAACACCGACTGCTTCCCGCAGCATCGAACCACTCTTGACCCACGGAGATCACCCCATGTCCCACTCCCTCAACCGCCGCGCATTCGCCGGCTCCATCGCCCTGGGCCTGGGCGCCGCGCTGCTCACCACGGCCGCGCCCTTCGCCGCCGCGCAGACGGTCGCCGAGTTGAAGAAGAAGGGCGAGATCAACGTCGGCCTGCTGGTCGACTTCCCGCCGTACGGCACGACCAACGCGCAGAACCAGCCCGACGGCTATGACGCCGACGTCGCGCGCCTGCTCGCCAAGGACCTCGGCCTGAAGCTGAACCTGGTGCCGGTGACCGGCCCGAACCGCATTCCCTTCCTGCTCACCAACAAGGTCGACGTGCTGGTCGCGTCGCTCGCCGTGACGCCCGAGCGCGCCAAGCAGGTGGCGTTCTCCAAGCCCTACTCCGCCGCCACCATCGTGATGTACGGCGGCAAGAAGGCAGCCATCAAGGGCGCGCCCGACCTGAAGAACTTCCGCATCGGCGTCGCCCGCGCCAGCACGCAGGACGTCACCGTGACGCAGCTGGCGCCGCAGGGCACCGAGATCCGCCGCTTCGACGACGATGCATCGGCGATGCAGGCCCTGATCTCCGGCCAGGTCGACGCGATCGGCTGTTCCACCACCGTGGCGGCCCAGATCGCCAAGCGCGTGCCGGCCAACACGTTCGAGCAGAAGTTCGTGCTGCGCCAGCAGGAAATGGCGGTGGCGCTGCGCCCGGGCCAGGACGACCTGCTCAAGGCCGTCAACGACTTCGTCGTGAAGAACACGGGCAACGGCGAGCTCAACAAGCTGTACCACAAGTGGCTCGAGTCCGATCTGCCGAAAATGCTGTAACCAGCCCTGGCCGAACCATGAACGCACCTGGAACTTCCGTACCGCACGTCCTCGCCCAAGGCGAGCCGATCATCCGCATGACCGGCGTCGAGAAGTGGTATGGCAAGTTCAAGGTGCTCTCCGACATCGACCTGTCGGTGCAGCCGGGCGAGCGGATCGTGGTCTGCGGGCCTTCGGGCTCGGGCAAGTCGACCCTGATCCGCTGCATCAACCGGCTGGAGACCGTGCAGAAGGGCCGGATCGAGGTCGACGGGATCGACCTCACCGCCGCCAAGCGCAACGCCGACGCGGTGCGGCGCGAGGTCGGCATGGTGTTCCAGCAGTTCAACCTGTTTCCGCACCTGACCATCCTGCAGAACTGCACGCTGGCGCCGATGCGCTCGCGCGGCATGGGCAAGGACGAAGCCGAGGCGATCGCGATGAAGTACCTCACGCGCGTTCGCATCCCGGAGCAGGCCAACAAGTATCCGAGCCAGCTGTCGGGCGGCCAGCAGCAGCGCGTCGCCATCGCGCGCGCCCTGTGCATGACGCCCAAGATCATGCTGTTCGACGAGCCCACGTCGGCGCTCGACCCGGAGATGGTCAAGGAAGTGCTCGACACGATGATCAGCCTGGCGGAAGAAGGCATGACCATGCTGTGCGTGACGCACGAGATGGGCTTTGCCCGCAGTGTCGCCGACCGCGTGATCTTCATGGCCGACGGCCGGATCGTGGAGCAGGCGCCGCCGGAAGAATTCTTCAGCCGGCCGAAGCACGAGAAGACGCGCCAGTTCCTCGGCCAGATCCTCAGCTCCCATCACCACAAGGCCTGAATGCACCGGGTCCTCATCTCGCTGTCGTCGTACGGCGCGGCCGAAGTGCGCCGGCACGGCCAGCTCTGGTTCGCGCGCCTGGCGCAGGCTGCCGGCGCCGACGGCGTCGAAGTGCGCGGCGAATTGCTCACCGAGCCGGCCGCGGAGCTGCCGGCGCTCGGCGCGGCGCTGCGCGAGGGCTCGCTGCAGGCCGTGTATTCGAGCCCCGAGGGCCTGTGGCGCGACGACGGCACGCTCGATGACGGGGCGCTGGAACGCGGCCTGGCGGCGGCGGCGGCGCTCGGTGCGCCACGCCTGAAGATGGCCATCGGCGGCTTCGACGGCACGGCGCTCGCCTCCTTGCGGCAGCTGCACGACCGGCTGGAAAGCGGCGACGTCGAGCTCCTGATCGAGAACGACCAGACGACTTCGGCCGGCACGCTGGACGCGCTGCGGCGGTTTCTGGCGCGGGCCGCCGATGCCGGGCCGCCCCCCGGCGTCACGTTCGACATGGGCAACTGGCACTGGACCGGCGAATGCCCGCTGCAGGCGGCGGCGGCGCTGGCACCGCACGTGCGCTACGTGCATTGCAAGGGCGTGCAGCGCCAGCCGCGGCGCTGGATCGCGGTGCCGCTGGCCGACTCGGCCGCGCCCTGGCGCGCCGTGCTGCGCGCGCTGCCGGCCGACGTGCCGTGGGCCATCGAATACCCGCTCGCCGGCGACGACCTGCTCGCCACCACCCGCAACGAAATCAGCCTGTTGCGGTCGGTCGCGGCCGCGCAGGCGCAGGCCGCGGCATGACCACCTTCCCCCCCACGTTCGACGTCGCCACCTTCGGTGAAGCGATGCTGCTGCTGGTCGCCGACCGGCCGGGTCCGATCGAGCAGGCCGAGTGCTTCTACAAGCGCACGGCCGGCGCCGAGACCAACGTCGCGATCGGCCTGGCACGGCTGGGCCTGAAGGTGGGCTGGGCCAGCCGGCTCGGCGCCGACTCGATGGGCCGCTACCTGCTGGCCGAGATGCAGCGCGAGGGCATCGACTGCTCGCGCGTCGCGTGCGACCCGGCAGCGCGCACCGGATTCCAGTTCAAGGGCCGGGTCACCGACGGCAGCGACCCCCCGGTCGAATACCACCGCAAGGGCTCGGCCGCCAGCCAGATGGGTCCGGCCGACGTGGACGAGTCCTGGCTGCGCTCGGCGCGCCACCTGCATGCGACCGGCGTGTTCGCCGCGATCTCCGAGACCAGCCGGGCCGCCGCCTGCAGGACGCTGGAAGTCATGCGTGCCGCCGGACGCACCATCTCCTTCGACCCCAACCTGCGCCCGACCCTGTGGGCGACGCCGGAACTGATGCGGCACTGGATCAACCACCTGGCGGCGCAGGCCGACTGGGTGTTGCCGGGACTCGAAGAGGGCCGCTTCCTGACGGGCGAACGCACGCCAGAGGCGATCGCCGCCTGGTACCGGCAGCGCGGCGCGAAGCTGGTCGCGATCAAGCTCGGTCCCGAGGGCGCCTACTTCGACGGCGAGGCCGGCGGCACCGGCTACCTGCCGGCCTTCCCGGTCCGGGAGGTGATCGACACGGTGGGCGCCGGCGACGGCTTCGCGGTCGGCGTGATCAGCGCGCTGCTCGAAGGCCGCAGCGTCCCCGACGCCGTGCGCCGCGGCGCCTGGATCGGCGCCCGCGCGGTGCAGGTGCTCGGCGACACCGAGGGCCTGCCCACGCGCGCCCAGCTCGAAGCGGCGGGCCTGTGAGCGCCCGCAAGCAGGTGCTGGTGTTCCGCGAGCTGCCGGCGGCGCAGCTGGCGCGGCTGCAGGCGGCGCACGAGGTCACGGTGGCGAATCCGCGTGCCGGCCAGCAGGCGGCGTTCGAGGCCGCGCTGCCGCGGGCGCAGGGCCTCATCGGTTCGAGCTACCGCATCGACGAATCGGTGCTGGCACGCGCGCCGCGGCTGGAGGTGATTTCCAGCATTTCCGTCGGCGTCGACAACTACGACGTCGCGGCGCTGCGCGAGCGCGGCATCACGCTGTGCCACACGCCGGGCGTGCTCACGGAAACGACGGCCGACACCTTGTTCGCGCTGATCATGGCCGCCAGCCGCCGGCTGGTGGAGCTGTCCAACCACGTGCGCGAGGGTCGCTGGACCCGCAACATCGGCGAGGAGCTCTTCGGCTGGGACGTGCACGGCAAGACGCTCGGCATCCTCGGCTTCGGCCGCATCGGCCAGGCGCTGGCCCGGCGGGCGGCGCTGGGCTTCGGCATGCCGGTGCTCTATCACAACCTTTCGCCGGTCGACCTGCCCGAGCTGGCCGGGCGCGCACGCCACGCGGCGCTGGACGACGTGCTGCGGCAAGCGGACATCGTGGCCGTGACGATGCCGCTGACCGACGAGACGCGCGGCCTGATGGGCGCGCCGCAGTTCGCGCTGATGAAGCCGGGCGCCATCTTCGTCAACGGCGCCCGCGGCGCGATCGTGCAGGAGCCGGCGCTGCTGGACGCGCTCGACAGCGGCACGCTGCGCGCCGCCGCGTTGGACGTGTTCGCCACCGAACCGTTGCCGCTGGATTCCCCGCTGCGCAGCCATCCCAAGGTCACCTGCCTGCCGCACGTCGGCTCGGCGACGCACGAAACGCGCGAGGCCATGGCCGCGCTGGCCACGACCAACCTGTTGTGCGCCCTCGCCGGCGAACGCCCGCCGGCTGTCTACGGCGGCAACTGACGCCCGCCGCCGCCGGAGCCGTGCCCGGGACGGCAGGGCCGCGGGCCGCCCCCTATCGCCCGTCAGCCCACCCCCAGGTACGCCTGCCGGATGTAGTCGTCGGCGCCCAACTCGGCGCTGGTGCCTTCGCGACCGACCTTGCCGTGCTCCAGCACATAGATGCGGTCGGCGATGCGCAAGGCCGACTGCGCATCCTGCTCGGCCATCAGGATCGCGGTGCCGCCGCGCTGGATGCGCTTGATCGCGTCGAAGATCTCCAGCTTGAGGCGGTGCGCGATGCCGACCGAGGGCTCGTCGAGCAGCAGCAGCGACGGCTTGCCCATCAGCGCGCGGCCGATCGCCACCATCTGCTGCTGGCCGCCGGACAAGGTGCTGACGACCTGCAGCGCCCGCTCCTTCAGGATCGGAAACAGGCTGTAGACCAGGTCGAGGTCGGCCTGCACCGCCTGCGCGTCGCGCCGCAGGTAGGCGCCGAGCATCAGGTTCTTCAGCACCGTGAGCTCGGGGAACAGCCGCCGCCCCTCGGGGCAGTGGCAGATGCCCTTGCCGACCACCTCGTGCGCCGCGAACCGGTGCAGCGATTCGCCGCGGAATTCGAGCCGGCCGCTGGAAGGCTGGGCGCGCGAGATCGCCTTGAGCAAGGTGCTCTTGCCGGCGCCGTTGGGGCCGAGCACGGCCACGAACTCGCCCTCGCCGATCCGCATCGAGACGTCCTCGAGCGCGACGGCCTTGCCGTAGGACACCGACAGCTTGCCGATCTCAAGCAGCATGGGCCGCCTCCGCCTGGGGCTCGTCGCGCCCGATGTACGCCTCGATGACGGCCGGATGGCGCACGATCTCCTCCGGCGTGCCCTGCGCGATCACTTCGCCGAAGTCGAGGGCGACCACGCGTCCCACCAGCCGCATGAACTCGCGCAGCTTGTGCTCGATCAGCACCACGGTAAGCCCTTCGGCCGCGTGCACCTGGCGGATCAGGGCCGACAGGTCGGCGATTTCGCCGCTGCCCAGGCCCGCGAACGGCTCGTCCAGCAGCAACAGCTTGGGCCCGGCGGCCAGCGCGCGCGCGATCTCCAGCCGCCGCTGGTCGCCGTAGGACAGCACCTCCACCGGCACGCCTTCCTTGCCCGCGAGCCCGACCTGCGCCAGCAGCCCGCGGGCGCGCTGGTCGAGCGCGGCGCCCTGGTGCCGGCGCGAGCCGAGGCCGCCGACGATGACGTTCTCCAGCACGCTCATGCCGATGAAGGGACGGCACAGCTGGAAGGTGCGCGAGATCCCCAGCGCGGCGACGCGGTGCGGCGGCATGCCCACGACGTCGTGGCCGTCGAAGACGATCCTCGCGCCCGGATCGGGTCGGATGAACCCGGTCAGCAGGTTGTACAGCGTGGTCTTGCCCGCCCCGTTGGGACCGAGGATGCCGACCACCTCGCCGCGTTCGACCGAAAAGGTGACGTCGCGCACGGCATGCAGGCCGCCGAAGCGCTTGTTGACGTTGGCCAGTTCCAGCAAGGCGCTCACCGGTTTGCTCCCAGAGCGGCCCGCACGCGGCGCCAGGTCGGCGCGACCAGCCCGTTCGGCAGGAAGAACAGGATCAGGATGAGCGTGCAGCTGTAGACCATGAGGCGCCACTCGCCGAAGTTGCGCAGCAGCTCCGTCAGCAGCACCAGCAGGATCGCGCCGCCGACCGGCCCGTAGATGCTCGCCATGCCGCCCACATAGACCATGGTGATGATCGTGATCGACGTCACCACCGCGAACAGCTGCGGGCTCACCTGCAGCTGGTAGTGCGCGTACATGGCGCCGCCGGCGCCGGCGAACGCGGCGCTGATCACCAGCGAGGCGATCTTGTAGAAGGTCACGTTGATGCCGGCCGCCTGGCAGGTCGCCTCGTCGCCGCGGATGGCGCGCAGGATCGTGCCCCAAGGCGAGAGCGCGATCAGCTTCAGCACCAGCACCGTCGCCACCAGGAAGGCGAGCACCAGCCAGTAATAGTCGCGCTGAGAATCGAGGATCGGGAAGATGCCGTTGAGCCCGTCCTGCCCGCCGGTCACCTGCGAGAAGATGATGGTGAGGTACTGCATCACCGTCGAGGCGGAGAGCAT
>NZ_DATMHS010000100.1:0-29694 GCF_035554825.1 Ramlibacter sp.
CCGAAGCTCTCGCATTGACGACACCACTTCGTCCAGGCGCCTCGGCTCGCGCAGACAGCAACCCTCGGGCCGCGCAAGTGCCAAACGTTCCTGCCGCGTCGCCTCACGTCATGGGCCATGACTGGGCTTTGCGTCGGCTAAAGCTCCAAGGCAAAACGCCCACTCGAAAGTGGGCGTTTGCTGTGAGCCTTGAGGGCTCTCATGTTGGTTGCGCGGGCAAGATTTGAACTTGCGACCTTTGGGTTATGAGCCCAACGAGCTACCAGGCTGCTCCACCGCGCGTCAGAAGGGAAATTATAGCTTAAATCGGTGTCCGCTTATTCGCCGGCGGGCGTTTCCGGCGCCGCGGCGGGCTCGGGACGGTCCACCAGTTCGACCAGCGCCATCGGCGCGTTGTCGCCGACGCGGAAACCCATCTTCAGGATCCGCGTGTAGCCGCCGGGACGGGTCTGGTAGCGGGGGCCGAGCTCGCTGAAGAGCTTGGTCACGATGTCGCGATCGCGCAGGCGGTCGAACGCCAGGCGCTTGTTGGCCATCGTCGGCTCCTTGGCCAGCGTGATCATCGGTTCGACGACGCGGCGCAGTTCCTTGGCCTTGGGGACGGTGGTCTTGATGACCTCGTGCTCCAGCAGCGAGTTCATCATGTTGCGCAGCATCGCGAGGCGGTGCTCGCTGGTGCGGTTCAGTTTACGAAGGCCGTGGCCGTGACGCATGGTGATTTCCTTTCCTTATCGATACCGCAGCCGGATCAGGTACTGCGGGTTCACCAGTTCAAAAAAAACAGACTTCCGTACGCAGAGGTCGCAGAGGGCCCGCGGAAGACGCAGAGAAGACCTTTTCAATGGTTCTCTTCTGCGTCCTCTGCGTACCCTTCGCGTCCTCTGCGTTCGGCTGTTGGGTTAACGCTTGTCGAGGCCAGCGGGTGGCCAGGACTCCAGCTTCATGCCCAAGGTCAGGCCGCGCGAGGCGAGCACTTCCTTGATCTCGTTGAGCGACTTGCGGCCCAGGTTCGGGGTCTTGAGCAGCTCGTTCTCGGTGCGCTGGATCAGGTCGCCGATGTAGTAGATGTTCTCGGCCTTCAGGCAGTTGGCCGAACGCACCGTCAGTTCGAGCTCGTCGACCGGACGCAGCAGGATCGGGTCGAACTGCTGCGAGCTGCGCTGCACCGGCTGGTCGAAGGCGGCCAGTTCGCTGCCTTCCAGCTGGGCGAACACGGCGAGCTGCTCGACGAGGATCTTGGCGGAGGCGCGCACGGCGTCCTCGGCGGTGATCGCGCCGTTGGTTTCGATCTCCACCACCAGCTTGTCCAGGTCGGTGCGCTGCTCGACGCGGGCGCTCTCGACCGTGTAGCTCACGCGCTTGACGGGCGAGAACGAGGCATCCAGCACGATCCGGCCGATCGACTTGGTCGGCTCGTCGGCATAGCGGCGCATCGTGCCGGGCACGTAGCCGCGGCCCTTCTCCACCTTGATCTGCATGTCGATCTTGCCGCCTTGCGACAGGTGGGCGATCACGTGGTCGGGATTGATGATCTCGACGTCGTGCGGGGTCTGGATGTCGGCGGCGGTGACCACGCCTTCGCCGTCCTTGCGCAGCGACAGGGTGACCTCATCGCGGTTGTGGAGCTTGAACACCACGCCCTTGAGGTTCAGCAGGATGCTGACGACGTCTTCCTGGACGCCGTCGATCGACGAGTACTCGTGCAGGACACCGGCGATGGTGACCTCGGTTGCCGCATACCCGACCATCGACGACAGCAGCACCCGGCGCAGGGCGTTGCCCAGGGTGTGGCCGTAGCCGCGCTCGAACGGCTCCAGCGTCACCTTGGCGCGGTTGGTGCCAAGCTGTTCGACGTTGATGGCTTTGGGTTTCAGCAGGTTGGTTTGCATGCAGGACTTCCTCTCAATACCCCCGGCTCGTTACACCGGTAAGGCTGGTGAAGTGCCCTGCGGGGATGCCTCCCAGCAGGGAACGGAAAATCATCGAAGGACGAGGCGGCGCGGCTGCCTCGCTGCCCTTCGTTTACCGCGAGTACAACTCGACGATCAGCGCTTCCTTGACGTCGGCCGCGAATTCGTCGCGGTCCGGCACCTTCTTGAAGACGCCTTCGGCCTTGTCGGCATTCACTTCCACCCACGCCGGCAGGCCGACCTGCTGGGCCAGCTGCAGCGCTTCAACCACGCGGTTCTGCTTCTTGCTCTTCTCGCGCACCGCGATCACGTCGCCGGTCTTGACCAGGTACGACGGGATGTTCACGGGCTGGCCGTTCACGGTGATCGCCTTGTGCGACACCAGCTGGCGCGCTTCGGCCCGGGTCGAGCCGAAACCCATGCGGTACACGACGTTGTCCAGGCGGGACTCGAGCAGGATCAGCAGGTTCGCGCCGGTGTTGCCGCGGCGGCGGTCGGCTTCCTCGAAGTAGCGCTTGAACTGGCGCTCGAGGATGCCGTACATGCGCTTGACCTTCTGCTTCTCGCGCAGCTGCAGGCCGAAGTCGGAGGTGCGCTGGCCCGAGGTGCGGCCGTGCTGGCCCGGCTTGGAATCGAATTTGGCCTTGTCCGCCAGCGAGCGACGCGCGCTCTTGAGGAACAGGTCGGTGCCTTCACGGCGGGAGAGCTTGGCCTTGGGGCCGAGATAACGTGCCACTGTCTTTCCTTTGGTTCATCTGCCGCGGCCGTTTCCGCCGCGGGAGCTGGCGGTGCATGCACGACCAGCGGTGGGCTTACGAAGGACACGGTCCGCGCCCAGCGGACCGTGTTTTCACCTTAAATACGGCGGCGCTTCTGCGGCCGGCAGCCGTTGTGCGGCACCGGGGTCACGTCGGCGATCGAGTTGATCCGGATGCCGAGCGCGGCCAGGGCGCGAACGGAGGACTCGCGACCCGGGCCGGGGCCCTTGATCTCGACGTCCAGGTTCTTGATGCCCTGTTCGATGGCGGCGCGACCGGCCACTTCCGAGGCGACCTGGGCGGCAAACGGCGTCGACTTGCGCGAACCCTTGAAGCCCTGGCCACCGGACGAGGCCCACGACAGCGCGTTGCCCTGGCGATCGGTGATCGTGATGATCGTGTTGTTGAAGGACGCGTGGACGTGCGCGACACCGTCGGCGACGTTCTTGCGAACCTTCTTGCGCACTCGCTGCGCGGCGTTGCTGGCGGGAGCCTTTGCCATGTCTGTACTCTTTCCCGATTATTTCTTCAGTGCCTGGGCGGCGCGGCGCGGGCCCTTGCGGGTGCGGGCGTTGGTGCGGGTGCGCTGGCCGCGCACCGGCAGGCCGCGGCGGTGGCGGAAGCCCCGGTAGCAGCCGATGTCCATCAGCCGCTTGATGTTCATGGTGGTCTCGCGGCGCAGGTCGCCCTCGATCGTGAGCTGCGTGATCTGGTCGCGCAGGCGCTCGAGGTCCTGGTCCGTGAGGTCCTTGACCTTCTTGGAATAGGCAATGCCGGTCGCCTCGCAAATCTTGCGGGCGCGGCTGCGGCCAATGCCGTAGATCGCCGTCAGGCCGATTTCGGCGTGCTGATGCGGCGGGATGTTGATGCCAGCGATACGTGCCATGTGCGTCCTCTATAACTCTGTAATCAGCCTTGGCGCTGCTTGTGGCGCGGATCCGTGCAGATCACGCGGACAATGCCCTTGCGGCGGATGATCTTGCAGTTGCGGCAGATCTTCTTGACGGAAGCCGAAACTCTCATGTCTTTCTCTCCTAAATCTCTCTCGCCTACTTGGCGCGAAACACAATCCGTGCCCGCGACAAGTCGTAGGGCGTCAGTTCCACGGTGACCTTGTCACCCGGGAGGATCCGGATGTAGTGCATCCGCATCTTTCCCGATATATGCCCGAGCACCAGGTGCCCGTTTTCCAGCTTGACCCGAAAGGTGGCGTTCGGAAGGTTCTCAACAACCTCACCCTGCATCTGGATGACATCGTCCTTTGCCATGTCCTTAGCCGCCGAGCGAGGTCTTGAAATTGGCTTTCTTCAACAGCGATTCGTACTGCTGGCTCATCAGGTAGTTCTGCACCTGGGCCATGAAGTCCATGGTCACCACCACGATGATCAGCAGGGAGGTGCCGCCGAAATAGAACGGCACGTTGTACTTCAGGATCAGGAACTCGGGCAGCAGGCAGACGAAGGTGATGTACGCCGCGCCCGCCAGCGTGAGCCGGACCAGGATCTTGTCGATGTAGCGGGCCGTCTGCTCGCCGGGACGGATCCCGGGGATGAACGCGCCGCTCTTCTTCAGGTTGTCCGCGGTCTCCCGGCTGTTGAAGACCAGGGCCGTGTAGAAGAAGCAGAAGAAGACGATCGCGCTGGCATACAGCAGCACGTAGATCGGCTGTCCCGGCGTCAGCGTGCCGGCGATGTCCTTCAGCCAGCGCATGCCGTCGCCGGTCGAGAACCAGCTCACCACCGTCGCCGGCAGCAGGATGATCGACGACGCGAAGATCGGCGGGATCACGCCGGCCATGTTCAGCTTCAGCGGCAGGTGCGACGACTGGCCGCCGTACACCTTGTTGCCGACCTGGCGGCGCGCGTAGTTCACGAGGATCTTGCGCTGGCCGCGTTCGACGAACACGACGAAGTAGGTGACCAGGCCGACCACCGCGACGATGACCAGCGCCACCAGGATGCTCATGGCGCCGGTGCGCACCAGCTCCAGCAGGCCGCCGATGGCGTTGGGCAGGCCGGCGGCGATGCCGGCGAAGATCAGGATCGAGATCCCGTTGCCCAGGCCGCGCTCGGTGATCTGCTCGCCCAGCCACATCAGGAACATGGTGCCGGCCGTCAGGCTCACCACCGCGGTCATGCGGAAGCCGAAGCCCGGGTTCAGCACCAGTCCGGCCGAACCTTCGAGCGCCAGCGCGATGCCCAGCGACTGGAAGACCGCCAGGCCCAGCGTGCCGTAGCGCGTGTACTGCGTGATCTTGCGCCGGCCGGCCTCGCCCTCTTTCTTCATCTGCTCGAACGTCGGCACGACGTAGGTGAGCAGCTGCATGATGATCGAGGCCGAGATGTACGGCATGATGCCCAGCGCGAACACGGTGAAGCGCGACAGCGCCCCGCCCGAGAACATGTTGAACAGGCTCAGGATCCCGCCCTGCTGCCCCTTGAACAGCTGCGCCAGCTGGTCCGGGTTGATGCCGGGCACCGGGATGTGCGCGCCGACGCGGTACACCACCAGTGCGAGCAGCAGAAAGACCAGCCGGCGACGCAGGTCGCCGTACTTGCCGGTCTTTGCAATCTGAGTTGCGCTTGTTGCCACGCTCGCCTTCTTTCGCTACTTCGCTTGCAGGTCAGGCGGCGAAGCTGCCGCCGGCCGCTTCGATCGCCGCCTTCGCGCCCGCCGTGGCACCGATGCCCGTCAGCTTGACGGCCTTGGTGATCTCGCCGGACTTGATGACCTTGACGTTCTTCACGTTCTGGCCGACCAGGCCGGCCGCCTTCAGCCCCAGCAGGTCGACTTCGGCCAGGTTCGACTGGTTCACCAGGCGCTCGAGCGCCGCCAGCGTGATCTCGCCGTTGAACTTCAGGCTGGCCGACTTGAAGCCGCGCTTGGGCAGGCGGCGCTGCAGCGGCATCTGGCCGCCTTCGAAGCCGACCTTGTGGTAGCCGCCGGCACGGGACTTCTGGCCCTTGTGGCCGCGGCCGGAGGTCTTGCCCAGGCCGGAGCCGATGCCGCGGCCGACGCGACGCTTGGCGTGCTTGGCGCCCGCGGCGGGCTTGATGCTATTGAGTTCCATCTGAGTCTTTCAGTCGCTCGGGCGCTTACAGCACCCGGACCAGGTAATCGACCTTGTTGATCATGCCGCGCACCGCGGGCGTGTCCTCGAGCTCGCGCACGCTGTTGAGCTTGCGCAGGCCCAGGCCGCGGACGGTGGCGCGGTGGTCAGCCTTGGTGCCGATCGGGCTGCGCACCAGCTGGACCTTGAGGGTAGCTTGTTGGGTTGCCATTGCTTTGACTCCGGTCAGGCGGCGAAGATGTCTTCGACCGACTTGCCGCGCTTGGCCGCCACTTCCGCCGCGGTGGTGGAATTGCGCAGCGCGTCGAACGTGGCGCGGACCATGTTGTAGGGGTTGCTCGACCCGTGGCTCTTGGCCACGATGTCGGTGATGCCCATCACTTCGAACACGGCGCGCATCGGGCCGCCGGCGATGATGCCGGTGCCGCGCGGGGCGGGCGACATCATCACGCGGGCAGCGCCATGCTGGCCGAACACGTTGTGGTGGATGGTGCCGTTCTTCAGCTGCACCTTGGTCATGTTGCGGCGGGCTTCTTCCATCGCCTTCTGCACGGCGGCGGGCACTTCCTTGGACTTGCCCTTGCCCATGCCGACGCGGCCGTCACCGTCGCCGACCACGGTGAGCGCGGCGAAACCGAGAATCCGGCCGCCCTTCACCACCTTGGTCACGCGGTTGACCGCGATCATCTTCTCGCGCATCCCGTCTTCGGGACCGTCACCTTGCGTTTTTGCCTGAACTCTTGCCATGATCTTTTCCGTGTCCGTTAGAACTGCAGGCCGGCTTCACGCGCGGCATCGGCGAGCGCCTTGACGCGGCCGTGGTAGGCGAAGCCGGCGCGATCGAACGCAACCTTCTCGACACCGGCGGCCTTGGCCTTCTCGGCGATCAGCTTGCCGACCACCGTGGCGGCGGCAGCGTTGCCGCCCTTGCCGGCGGCGCCCAGCGACTTGCGCACGTCGGCCTGGGCCGTCGAGGCCGTGGCCAGCACCTTGGCGCCGTCGCCGGAGATGACCGTGGCGTAGATGTGCAGGTTGGTGCGATTCACCGTCAGGCGCGGCACGCCTTGCGTGGCGATGCGGATGCGGGTCTGGCGGGACCGGCGGAGGCGTTGCTCTTTCTTGGTCAACATGGTGCGCCCCTTTATTTCTTCTTCGTCTCTTTGATCGTGATCTTCTCGTCCGCATAGCGGATGCCCTTGCCCTTGTAGGGCTCGGGCGGGCGGATCGCGCGGATTTCGGCGGCCACCTGGCCGACGCGCTGGCGATCGGCGCCCTTGATCACGATTTCCGTCGGTGCGGGCGTGGCGACCGTGATGCCGGCCGGCATTTCCTTGTTCACCGGGTGCGAGAAGCCGACCGCGAGGTTCAGCTTGGCGCCCTGGGCGGTGGCCTTGTAGCCGACGCCGACCAGGTTCAGCTTCTTCTCGAAGCCCTTGGTGACGCCCACCACCATGTTGTTCACCAGCTGGCGCATGGTGCCGCTCATGGCGTTGGCTTCACGGGATTCGTCGGCCGGAACGAAGGTGAGCTTGCCGCCTTCGTTCGTCACGTTGACCAGGGCATTGCGGGCCAGCGACAGCGTGCCGCCGGTGCCCTTCACGCTGATCTGGTCGTCCTTGATCGCCACGTCCACGCCTTGCGGGACGGCGACCGGCATTTTTCCAACTCGGGACATTTCTGCTGTTCCTTCCTCAGGCGACGTAGCACAGGACTTCGCCGCCGACGCCGCTGGCGCGGGCCTTGCGGTCGGTCATGACGCCGCGCGGGGTCGTCACGATCGCCACGCCCAGGCCGTTCTGGACCTGGGGGATGGCGTCGCGGCCCTTGTACACGCGCAGGCCCGGACGGCTGACGCGCTCGATGTGCTCGATGACGGGCTTGCCGGCGTAGTACTTCAGGGCGATTTCGAGTTCGCTCTTGCCGCCTTCGGTCTTGACCTGGAAACCGTCGATGTAGCCCTCGTCCTTCAGGACCTGGGCGATGGCGACCTTCACCTTCGAATACGGGGCGGACACGGTGGCCTTGGCCACCATCTGCGCGTTGCGGATCCGGGTCAGCAGGTCGGCAATGGGATCACTCATGCTCATAACGTTCTCTCCTGCCGCTTACCAGCTGGCCTTGATCACGCCGGGGATGTCGCCGGCGAAGGCGAGCTCGCGGATCTTGTTGCGGGCCAGGCCGAACTGGCGGAACGTGCCGCGCGGGCGGCCCGTCATCTCGCAGCGGTTGCGCTGGCGCGTCGGGTTGGCGTTGCGCGGGATCTTCTGCAGCGCGAGGCGGGCCGCAGCGCGCTCTTCATCGCTCTTCTTGGCGTCGTTGGCGATCGCCTTCAGTTCGGCCATTTTCGGCGCGTACTTCGCGACCAGTTTGTCACGCTTGAGTTCGCGCTGGATCAAAGCTGTTTTAGCCACGCTGCACCTTCAGTTCTTGAACGGGAAACGGAAGCCGGCGAGCAGTGCCTTGCACTCTTCGTCGGTCTTGGCCGTGGTGGTGATGCTGATGTTGAGACCGCGCAGGGCATCGACCTTGTCGTACTCGATCTCGGGGAAAATGATCTGCTCTTTCACGCCCACGTTGTAGTTGCCGCGGCCGTCGAACGCGCGGCCGGAGATGCCGCGGAAGTCGCGCACGCGCGGCAGGGCCACCGTGACGAAACGGTCCAGGAACTCGTACATGCGCACGCCGCGCAGCGTCACCATCGTGCCGATGGCCTGGCCTTCGCGGATCTTGAAGCCCGCGATGGCCTTCTTGGCCTTGGTCACGACCGGCTTCTGGCCGGCGATCTTGGTGAGGTCGCCGACGGCGTTGTCCATCACCTTCTTGTCGGCCACGGCCTCGGAGACACCCATGTTCAGAGTGATCTTCGTCAGGCGCGGCACTTCCATCGGCGACTTGTAGCCGAACTTCTCGGTCAGCTCGGGAACGATCTTTTCCCGGTAGATTTGTTGCAGACGTGCCATGCTCATGCCACCTTGATTTCTTCGCCGCTGGACTTGAAGACCCGCACGCGCTTGTCGCCGTCGACCTTGATGCCCACCCGGTCGGCCTTGCCGGTGGCGGGGTTGAAGATCGCCACATTCGACTGGTGGATCGGCATCGACTTGTTGACGATGCCGCCGGTGGTGCCCTTCATCGGGTTCGGCTTGGTGTGCTTCTTCACCAGGTTGATGCCTTCGACGATCAGGTGATCGTCGTCCTTGCGCAGCGTCACCTTGCCGCGCTTGCCCTTGTCCCGGCCTGCCAGGACGATGACTTCGTCGCCTTTGCGAATCTTGTTCATTGCACGCGTCCTTGTCAGAGAACTTCGGGGGCGAGCGACACGATCTTCATGAACTTCTCGGTGCGCAGTTCGCGCGTCACCGGGCCGAAGATGCGGGTGCCGATCGGCTCCAGCTTGTTGTTGAGGAGCACGGCGGCGTTGCCGTCGAACTTGACGAGCGAGCCGTCGCTGCGGCGCAGGCCCTTGGCGGTGCGAACCACCACGGCGCTGTAGACCTCGCCCTTCTTGACGCGGCCGCGCGGCGCAGCTTCCTTGATGCTCACCTTGATGATGTCGCCGACGCTGGCGTAGCGACGCTTGGAGCCGCCAAGCACCTTGATGCAAAGAACGGACTTCGCACCGGTGTTGTCCGCGACTTCGAGCCGGGATTCTGTCTGGATCATTTCAAATAATTCCCAACTTGTACCCGCAGCCTGCACCGGGAAATCGGTCCGGCACGGACATCGGATCAGTCTTGGGCCCGCCGTCGCCGGCCGCAAACCACTTGCGGACAGCTTCGTATGGGCAAGATTTCGAGGACCCCTTCGGGTCTTCAATGGCGCGCCTTTTCAAGCGCAGCCAGCGATTATTGCAGACGGGCGACCGGCTGTCAACCGGCCCGCCCCGCCCGGTGGTACCCCCCGCCCGGCCTACTGCGGCAGGGACAGGTAGGAGGCGGCCAGCTGCTCGAAGGCGGCCACTTGGGGATCGATGCCGGTCTCCTCCTGGAGAATCGCGCCGACCTGGCCCGCCAGCGCGCCGGCCTGCCGGGCATCCAGGAACAGCAGCCGCCACCGCCGGGCCAGCACGTCTTCGACGGTGCGGGCGTACTCGGCCCGGGCGGCGAAACGCACCATCGCCTCGGTCAGGCCGCCGCCGAGTTCGCGGGCGGCGCCCGGCAGCGCCTGGACGGCGGCCGCCTCGGTCCCGTAGGAATGCAGGCCCTGCGGCTCGCTCATGGGCACATGGCGCGCCCGGCCCGGGTCCGAACCGAGCAGCGGCAAGTTGGCGGTCACTCCCGGCCGCAGCGGCTTGAGCAGGCCCTGTTCGAAGCACTCGGTGAGCACGTCCTCGGCCATCGCGCGATAGGTCGTCCATTTGCCGCCGGTGACGGTGACGAGGCCGCTGTGGCTCACGATCACGGTGTGCTCGCGGCTGAGCCCCTTGGTGTTGTCGCCGTCGTCGCCTTGCGGCTTGACCAGCGGCCGCAGCCCGACCCACATGCTGCGAATGTCCTCGGTGCGCGGCGCCCGCGCCAGGTACCGGGCCGACTCGCCCAGGATGAACTCGAGCTCCTGGCGAAACGGCCGGGGCTCGAGCGCCAGGTCGCTGCGCGGGGTATCGGTCGTGCCCAGGATCAGCTTGCCGAGCCAGGGCACGCCGAACAGCACGCGGCCGTCCGCCGTCTTGGGCACCATCAGGGCGTGGTCGCCGGGCAGGAATTCGCGGTCGACCACGATGTGCACGCCCTGGCTGGGCGCCACCAGCGCCCGCACCGGGCGGCCGATCGCCTCCCCGTCCAGCTGCCGCAGCTTGTCGACCCAGACGCCAGCGGCGTTCACCACACAGCGGGCGCTGACCTCGTAGCTCGTGCCGGTTTCGCTGTCCTGGCAGGTGAGCCCGACCACGCGGCCCTGTTCGTGGCGCAGGCCGGTGACCGGGCAGTAATTGATCACCAGCGCGCCGCGCGACGCGGCCGTGCGGGCCAGCACCAGCGCCAGCCGGGCGTCGTCGAACTGGCCGTCCCAGTACTTGATGCCGCCCTTCAGGCCCTCGCTGCGCGCCGTCGGCAGGCACCCGAGCGTTTCGCCGCGGCTCAGGAACTCCGTGTCGCCCAGGCCCGCCTTGCCGGCCAGCGCGTCGTACATCTTGAGCCCGGCCCCGTAGAACGGCAGCTCCCAGTAGCGGTAGAGGGGCAGCACGAACGGCAGCGGCTGGGCGAGGTGGGGCGCGTTGTGCAGGAGCGTCGTGCGTTCGTGCAGCGCCTCGCGCACCAGGCCGATGTTGCCCTGGGCCAGGTAGCGCACGCCACCGTGGACCAGCTTGGTGGCTCGCGAGGAAGTGCCCTTGGCGAAATCGTGCGACTCCAGCAGCACCACCGAGAAGCCGCGCGCGGCGGCATCGAGCGCCACGCCCAGTCCGGTGGCGCCGCCGCCGATGATGGCAAGGTCGTAGGTGGTGGGACGGGCCAGCTGGGCGAACAGTTTTTCTCGGTTCATTGCACGCCATTTTCGCCGAGCGGCCGATCGGCGCCGCCGGTCGCTAGACTTTGCCCATGACGACGCGCACCGACTTCTCTTCGCAGGCCCCGATCGCCTTCATCGGCGGCGGCAACATGGCCAGCGCCATCATCGGCGGGCTGCTGCGCCAGGGCCTGCCGGCCGGGCAGCTGGAGGTGGTGGAACCGTTCGCGCCGGCGCGGGACAAGCTGCAGGAGCAATACGGCATCGCGGCGGTCGAACAAGCCGGCCCGGTGCTGCAGCGCGCCGGGCTGGTGGTCTGGGCGGTCAAGCCGCAGACCTTTCGCGAGGCGGCCGCGCAGGCCCGCGCGCACACCCGGGGCGCCGCGCATCTGAGCGTGGCGGCCGGCATCCGCTCGGACAGCATCGCCAGCTGGCTCGGCACCGAACGCATCGTGCGCTGCATGCCCAACACGCCGGCGCTGATCGGCAAGGGCATCACGGCGCTCTATGCCCGCCCGGGCGTCACGCCCGCCGACCGGACCCGGGCCGAGCAGGTCGTCTCGACCACCGGCGACTGGCTGTGGGTGGCGCAGGAGGCGCACCTGGACGCCGTGACGGCGCTGTCCGGATCGGGACCGGCCTACGTCTTCTTCTTTCTCGAAGCGATGACGCAGGCGGGCGTCGAGATGGGCCTGGCGCCCGAGCAGGCGTACCGGCTGGCCGTCGCCACCTTCGCCGGCGCCGCCGAACTGGCGCGCGCGTCCGGGGAGCCGCCCGAGGTGTTGCGCCAGCGCGTGACCTCCAAGGGCGGCACGACCCATGCCGCCATCGCGTCGATGGAGCACGACCGCGTGCAGGCGCTCTTCGTGAAGGCGTTGCACGCGGCCGACCGGCGCGCGAAGGAACTCGGCGACGAATTCGGGAACTAGCTAGCGCAGCGCGTAGCCGGCCACGATGCCGGCAAAGACCGCGAACGCCACCCAGTGGTTGAGGCGGAACGCCTTGAAGCAGCCTTCGCGGGTGCGCTCGCGGATCAGCGTGTAGTGCCACAGCGCCTGCGCCGCCGCGGCCCCGATGGCGGCGAGCAGCGCGAGGTCCGGGATCCGTCCCGCGAGCACCGCGCCCCAGATGGCGAGGTAGGCGGCGTAGCACAGCATGATCACCGGCACGTCGGCGCGACCGAGCGTGATGGCCGAGGTCTTCATGCCGATGCGGATGTCGTCGTCGCGGTCGACGATCGCGTATTCGGTGTCGTAGGCGATCACCCAGAACAGGTTGCCCAGCAGCAGCGCCCAGGCGACCAGCGGCACGCGGCTTTGCACGGCCGCGAACGCCATGGGGATGCCGAAGCTGAACGCCACGCCCAGCACCGCCTGCGGCATCGAGACGAAGCGCTTCGCATACGGATAGACCAGCGAGATCGCCAGCGCCGCGAACGACCAGCCGATCGCCACGGCATTGGTCGTCAGCACCAGCGCGAAGGCGAGCAGCGCCAGCACCGCGCCGAGCCACAGGGCTTCCCGCACCGACACGGCGCCGACGGTCACTGGCCGCTGCGCCGTGCGCTTGACGTGCCGGTCGAACTCCCGGTCGGCCACGTCGTTGACGCAGCAGCCGGCGCTGCGCATCAGGATGGTGCCCAGCGTGAACACCGCGACCAGGTGCCAGCCCGGAAAGCCGTGGGCGGCGATCCACAGCGCGCTCAGGCTCGGCCACAGCAGCAGCAGCCACCCGGCGGGGCGGTTCCAGCGGATCAGATCGAGGTAGAGCCGGAGTTTCTCGCGCGGCATCACGAACCGAGCCCGAGGCGGCGCAGGTCGAGCCGGCCGGCGCGCATCGGCGGGCACCAGAAGCAGGCGCCGCTCACCGGTTTGGAGATCCTGAACATCGCGTCGACGATGCCGTCGTCGTGGCCGGCCATGCGCCGCATCTGCGCTTCGAAGGCCTGCAGCGACCGGCCGAAGGCGACGAACATCAGGCCGGCCTGCATGCCCATCATCCAGGGCATGGAGCGGCGCAGCACGAAGGCTTCGGGCTCGAAGCTCTCCTGCGCGGTGCGCTTGACGTGCGCGGTCTCGGGCGCGTCCTCGAGTTCCTCGTTGTCGCTCAGGCGGCGGCCGATGTGGTGGTCGCGCGCCTCGTCCTCCAGCGCCTCGAAGGCATCCAGATCGTGCACCCATTGCTGCACGGCGACGTAGCTCGAGCCGTCCAGGCCGTCGCCGAGGCCGCGCGCGAACGCCGCCGCCTCGGCCTGGTCGCCGACCGGGTTTTCGGTGCCGTCCTCGAAACCCGTGAGATCGCGGCCATGGCCGCCCTCGCGCCATGCATGCCGGAACGCGTCCAGCACGTGCCGCGGCGCGAACGCCGGCGCCAGCGCCTGCTGCACCTTGCGCGTGACGTGCAGCAGGTCGCCGAGGTCCGAGCCGCGCAACCAGCACCACAAGGTGCCGGGCGTGGCCGGCACGGTCACGCCCTGGCCGGAGAAGTCCGGGAATTCGTGCAACCCGGCGATCTCGGCGCCGAGCGCCCGCACCAGCGACGGGCCGACGCCCACCACGACGTCGCTGCCGTCGACCAGCGGCGCCAGCCGGCCGAGCGCCTCCTTGATCGCGGCGGCATCGACGCCGGGATCGGCCAGCGCGAACAGCAGGTAGCGCGCCACCGGCGGCACCGGCTCGAGGATGCCGGGCTGGTACAGCGTGTCCGGCGGCGGGGCAGTCTGGTCTCTCATGAAAGTCTCTTCACTCCTGGCAATTCACAGGCGTAGATCGCGTTGCGCAACGCGGCGATGGCCTCGTAGCGCGTGAAACTGCGGCGCCACGCCAGCACCACGCGGCGCATCGGCGGGTCGCCGTCGAACGGGATGTACTTGACGAACGCCTGGTCCTCGCGGCGGCGCTTGGGGCGCGGTTCCAGCGCGTCCTTGGGCACCGACAGGCGCGGCACCAGGGTCACGCCCATGCCGGCGGCGACCATGTGCTTGATGGTCTCCAGCGACGAGCCCTCGAAGCTGCGCCGGATCCCTTCGGCATCGCTGGAAAAGCGCGCGAACTCGGGGCACACCTCCAGCACGTGGTCGCGAAAACAGTGGCCGGTGCCCAGCAGCAGCATGGTTTCGCTTTTCAGCTCCTGCGCCGTGATCGTCCTGCGGCCCGCCAGCGGATGGTTGCTGGGGACGGCCGCGAGAAACGGCTCGTCGTACAGCGGCGCGATCGCGAGGCCGGTGTCGGGGAACGGCTCGGCCATGATGGCGCAGTCGATCTCGCCGGTGCGCAGCATCTCCAGCAGCTTCACCGTGAAGTTCTCCTGCAGCATCAGCGGCATCTGCGGCGTGCGGGCGATCGCCTGGCGCACCAGGTCCGGCAGCAGGTAGGGGCCGATGGTGTAGATGACGCCGAGCTTGAGCGGCCCCGCCAGGGGATCCTTGCCGCGCTTGGCGATTTCCTTGATGTTGGCCGCCTGCTCCAGCACGCTCTGCGCCTGCCGCACGATGTCCTCGCCGAGCGGGGTGATCGTCACCTCGTTGGCGCTGCGCTCGAACAGCTTCACCTCGAGTTCGTCCTCGAGCTTCTTGATCGCCACCGACAGCGTCGGCTGCGAGACGAAGCAGGCCTCGGCGGCCTTGCCGAAGTGCTTCTCCCTCGCGACCGCGACGATGTATTTGAGTTCGGTGAGCGTCATTCCTGGATCGCCGGCGCGCCGGTCACGCCTTCAAGTACGCCGATTTTCCTCCGAACCAGCGGGCCGTGTGGCGCTTTGCCAGGTCGGGATGGCGATCGAGCATCAGCGGCGCCAGCTGGCGGGCCCATTCGAGCAGGCGGCCGTCCAGGGACAGGTCGGCGAAGCGCAGCAGCGGCGCGCCCGACTGGCGCGCGCCCAAGAACTCCCCCGGGCCGCGGATCTCGAGGTCGCGCCGGGCGATCTCGAAGCCGTCGGTGGTCTCCACCATGGCCTTCAGCCGGGCCCTGGCGGTTTCGGCCAGGCGGCCGCCGTCGCCGCTGGCATAGAGCAGCACGCAGGCCGACGCGGCAGCGCCCCGCCCCACCCGGCCGCGCAACTGGTGCAACTGCGACAGGCCGAAGCGCTCGGCATGCTCGATGACCATCAGCGACGCGTTGGGCACGTCGACGCCGACCTCGATCACGGTGGTCGCCACCAGCACCCCCATCTGGCCGCCGGCAAAGAGCGCCATCACGGCCTTCTTTTCCGCCGCCGGCATGCGCGAATGCAGCAGGCCCACCATCACGCCGGGCAAGGCCGCGCCCAGCGCCTCGTGGGTGGCGCGCGCGTTGGTGAGGTCCAGCGCTTCGCTTTCCTCGATCAGCGGGCAGACCCAGTAGGCCTGGCGGCCGGCCGCCACCTGGGCCCGGATGCGCTCGACCACCTGGTCGCGCCGGTTGTCGGCGATCAGCCTGGTGATCACCGGGGTGCGGCCCGGCGGAAGCTCGTCGATGGTGGAGACATCCAGGTCCGCGTAATAGCTCATGGCGAGCGTGCGCGGGATCGGCGTGGCCGACATCATGAGGAGATGGGGTTCGCGCTGCGCGCTTTCCCCCTCTTCGAGCGTCCTGGGACGCCCCCCCTCCCCGTTCCTCCCCCTCGTGGGGGAGGGCTTCACCGCATCGCCGGCCGTGGAGGAGGAGGGCTTCGCGTCGCTGCCGGCGCGGGCTTTGCTTCGCAACGCCAAGCGCTGTTCGACCCCGAACCGATGCTGTTCGTCGATGATCGCCAGCCCCAGCCTGCGGAACTGCACCTGGTCCTGGATCACGGCATGGGTGCCGACCACCAGCGCCGCCTCGCCGCTGGCGACCAGCGCCAGCATCTCGGTGCGCTCCTTCTTCTTCTGCGCGCCGGTCAACCAGGCGACGCGCAAGCCGGCGGGTTGCAGCAACGGCTCCAGCCACCCGATCAGCTTGCGGAAATGCTGCTCCGCCAGGATCTCGGTCGGCGCCATCAGCGCGCACTGCCAGCCGGCGTCGATCGCCACGGCGGCGGCCAGCGCGGCCACCACCGTCTTGCCCGAGCCGACGTCGCCCTGCAGCAGGCGGTGCATCGGCACCACGCGTGCCAGGTCCGCGCCGATCTCGTCGACCACCCGCCGCTGCGCCGCCGTCAGCGTGAACGGCAGCACCGCCAGCAGCTGCTCGGGCAGGCCCCCCGGCTTGGCGCGCAGCACCGCCGACCGCAGGGCCGCCCGCTCGCGCCGGCTTTCCAGCTGCGAGAGCTGCTGCGCCAGCAGTTCCTCGGCCTTCAGGCGCTGCCAGGCGGGGTGGCTGCGGTCCTCCAGCGTCGCCAGCGACACGTCGGGCGCGGGCTGGTGCAGGAAGGACAGCGCCTCGCGCAGGCCCCACACCAGCGGCTGCAGGGTATCGCTGACCCCCGGCGGAAAGGTGTCGGACAGGTCGGCCCGGCCCAAGGCGCCGAGCACGGCCTTGCGCAGGTACGCCTGCGGCAGGCCGGCCACCGTGGAATACACCGGTGTCAGCGCCGCCGGCAGTTCGCCGCCGGCGGCCTGCCACGAGGGATGCACCATCTGCCAGCCGAGAAAACCGCCGCGCAACTCGCCGCGGATGCGCAGCCGCCTGCCGGGCGCCAGCGCCTTCTGCTGCGATGGATAGAAGGTGAAGAAGCGCAGGAGGCAGGTATCGGTGCCGTCGTCCACCGTCACCAGCAGCTGCCGCCGCGGGCGATACGCGATTTCGCACGAGGTCACCACCGCCTCGATCTGCGCCGCCTCCCCTTCGCGCGCGTCGCGCAGCATGACGATGCGGGTCTCGTCCTCGTAGCGCAGGGGCAGGTGCAGCGCCAGGTCGATGTCGCGGGCGAGCCCCATCTTCTGCAAGGCGGCTTGCGGACCGGTCGGCCGCGCCGGCGCCGCGGCCCCGCCCGCGGGCGGGGCGGAAACCCTGGTGCCCCCTCGCGGTTGGCGGGGCGGCGACAGCGCCTTGGTTTCGGGCATGGGACAATTCTGCCTTCTTCACTTGGCACGGGCTCGTTCAGCCCTCAAGCGCATGCGCCACTTCACCCTGGGCGACTTCGACTTCGCCCTCCCCCCCGAACTGATCGCCCAGCACCCGGCCGCCGAGCGCAGCGGCTCGCGCCTGCTCGATGGCACCGCCGCCGCGCCGGCCGACCGGGCCTTTCGCGAGTTCCCCCGGCTGCTGCGGCCGGAGGACCTGCTGGTGTTCAACGACACGCAGGTGATCAAGGCCCGCCTGTTCGGCCAGAAGCCGACCGGCGGCAGGCTGGAACTGCTGGTGGAGCGGGTGCTCGCCGGCCGCGAGGTCGTGGCCCACATGAAAGTGAGCAAGAAGCCGCCGGTGGGCACGACGCTGCGCATGGACGGCGGCTTCACCGCGACGCTGCTGGGTCGCTGGCCCGATCCGGACGGTCCGCTGTTCCGCCTGTCGTTCGACGGCGAACCGCATGCGCTCATGCAGCAGCATGGCCACGTGCCGCTGCCGCCCTACATCGAGCACGCGGACACGGCGCAGGACGCCGAGCGCTATCAGACCGTGTTCGCCCGCCGTCCCGGCGCCGTTGCCGCACCCACCGCTGCACTGCACTTCGACGAGACCGTGCTGGCGGCGCTCGATGCCCGGGGCGTGCAGCGCGCCAGTGTCACGCTGCACGTCGGCGCGGGCACCTTCCAGCCGGTGAAGACCGAGGACATCGCGCAGCACCGCATGCACAGCGAGTGGTACGAGGTGCCCGAGGCGACGCAGCGCGCCATCGCCCAGCTGCGCGCGCGCGGCGGCCGCCTGGTCGCGGTGGGCACGACCACCGTGCGGACGCTCGAATCCTGGGCCAGGAGCGGCCAGGCGAGCGGCGACACCGACATCTTCATCACGCCGGGCTTCCGCTTCCGCGAGGTGGACCTGCTGCTGACCAATTTCCACCTGCCCAAATCCACGCTGCTGATGCTGGTGAGCGCCTTCGCCGGCTACGAGCACGCCATGGGTCTGTATCGCCACGCGGTGGAATCCGGCTACCGTTTCTTCAGCTACGGCGACGCGATGCTGCTGGCCAGGACGGCGCCCGCCAAGGAGTGACCAGGACCATGGACCAGTACTGGAGCCCGGGCATCCGCGACATCCGGCCCTACGTGCCGGGCGAACAGCCGGTGATCGCCGGGCTGGTGAAGCTCAATACCAACGAGAACCCGTTTCCGCCCTCGCCGGCCGCGCTGGAGGCGATCCGCCAGGCGGCCAACGAGGACCTGCGCCTGTACCCGGACCCGGACAGCACGCGCCTGCGCGACGCCTTCGCGCAAGTGCACGGCATCGACCGGGACTGCGTCTTCGCCGGCAACAGCTCCGACGAGGTGCTGGCGCACGCCTTCCTCGGGCTGCTGCAGCACGAGCGTCCGATCCTGTTTCCGGACGTCACCTACAGCTTCTACCCGGTCTACTGCCGGCTGTACGGCATCGCGTTCGAGACGGTCCCGCTGGACGCGCGGTTCGGCATCCGGCTGGCGGACTACGCCCGGCCCAACGGCGGCATCGTGCTGGCCAACCCCAACGCGCCCACCGGACGGGCGCTCGCGCGCGCGGACATCCGCCAGCTGCTGGAAGCCAATCCCGCCTCCGTCGTGCTCGTGGACGAGGCCTATGTCGACTTCGGCGGCGAATCCGCGATCCCGCTGGTGGCCGAGTTCCCGAACCTGCTGGTCACCCAGACGCTCTCGAAGTCGCGCAGCCTCGCCGGGCTGCGGGTGGGCTTCGCGGTCGGCCAGCCGGGGCTGCTGCAGGCGCTGGAGCGCGTCAAAGGCAGCTTCAACTCCTACCCCCTCGACCGGCTCGCGATCGCGGGCGGGACGGCGGCGCTGCAGGACCACGCGCACTTCGAGCGCACCCGCCGCGAGGTGATCGCCACGCGCGAGTGGCTCGCCGGCGAACTCGCGCGGCTCGGCTTCGAGGTCGTGCCGTCGCGGGCCAACTTCCTGTTCGCGGCCCACGCCGTGCTGGGCGGCGCGCAGCTGCTGCAACTGCTGCGTGAACGCCGCATCCTGGTGCGCCATTTCGCGGCGCCGCGGATCGAGCGCTTCCTGCGCATCACGATCGGCACGCGCGCCCAGTGCGAACAGCTGCTCGCGGCGCTGACCGACATCCTCACGATATGCTGAACTTCGAACTTCTGAAGACCGACGGCCACGCGCGCCGCGGCCGACTCACCCTCAACCACGGCGTGATCGAGACGCCGATCTTCATGCCCGTTGGCACCTACGGCACCGTCAAGGGCGTGACGCCGCGTTCGCTGGAGGAAATGGGCGCGCAGATCATCCTGGGCAACACCTTCCACCTGTGGATGCGCCCTGGCCTGGACGTGCTGCGGCAGTTCGGCGGCCTGCACCGGTTCGAAGGTTGGCGCAAGCCGATCCTCACCGACTCCGGCGGCTTCCAGGTCTGGAGCCTGGGCGAGATGCGCAAGATCAGCGAGGAGGGCGTGAAGTTCGCCTCGCCCGTCAACGGCGACCGGCTGTTCCTGACGCCGGAGGTGTCGATGCAGATCCAGACCGCGCTGAACAGCGACATCGTGATGCAGTTCGACGAGTGCACGCCCTACGACACCAAGGGCCACATCACCACCGAAGCCGAGGCCCGGTTCTCGATGGAGCTGAGCCGCCGTTGGGCCGCCCGCTGCAAGACCGAGTTCGCCCGCCTGGAGAACCCCAACGCGCTGTTCGGCATCGTCCAGGGCGGCATGTACGAGCACCTGCGCGAGGAATCGCTGGCGGCACTGGTCGACATGGATTTCCCGGGCTATGCCGTGGGCGGGGTCAGCGTCGGCGAACCCAAGCAAGACATGCTGCGGATCATGGCCCACACGCCGCACCGGCTGCCGGTCGGCAAGCCGCGCTACCTGATGGGCGTGGGCACGCCCGAAGACCTGGTCGAAGGCGTCGGCCATGGCGTCGACATGTTCGACTGCGTGCTGCCCACGCGCAATGCGCGCAACGGCCACCTGTTCACGCGCTTCGGCGACCTGAAGATCCGCAACGCGCGCCACCGCACCGACGAGCGGCCGCTGGACGAGTCCTGCGGTTGCTACACCTGCCGCGGCACGACCAACCCGGACGGCAGCGTCGCCGGCGGCTTTTCGCGAGCCTACCTGCATCACCTGGAGCGCTGCGGCGAGATGCTGGCGCCGATGCTGGCGACCATCCACAACCTGCACTACTACCTCGACCTGATGCAGCAGGTCCGCGACGCGCTCGACGCGGGCGCGTTTCCGGCGTTCGTGCAGCGTTTCCGCCAGGACCGCGCCCGCGGCGTCTGACCGGCTTCAGGCGTCGCCGAAGGGCTGCGAGCCGATGCGGCTGGGTCCCGGCCGCCAGCCCGGCCCACCGCGCGGCCGTTTGCCGCCGAGCGCTGCCACCACCGGGGCTGCCGCGAGCGCCATGGCCAGGTGCGTGAGCGCGTGCCCCGAGACCAAGCCGCGGGACAGTCCGAACACCTCGCGGTCGCTCAGGTCCAGCAGTTTGGCGGCGAGCAGCGCGAAGACCACGAGCGGCCAGCGCACGTGCGGCGCGCCGTGGCGCTGGCGCAGCAGCCCCAGCCAGCTGACCAGCATGATGCCGCCGGCCTGCAGCGCCGACCAGGGCAGGAGGTTGCCGGTGGTCAACCAGGTCCGCACCGCCAGCGGCCCCAGCAGCAAGGCCAGCAGGCCGATCGCCGCCGCCGCCCGTTCGCTCACGTGGGTGGCGACGGCCAGCCCCAACAGGCCCGCCCACGCCACGCCCAGCATGGTGCGCGCCAGCGCCAGTCCGGCGGCGTCGGGATGCGCGTGGTACCAGGCGCAGCCGGCCGCCGTCAGCAGCAGGCCGGAGAAGAGCAGACGGGCCATCGCCCGCTGCATGTTGCTGATGGTCCGCGGCGGCAGGCTGGCCGCGGCGCGCCAGCCGGCCAGTGCGGCGGCGGCGAGCGCGAGGCTCGAGCCCACGTCCAGCGCGAAGGGCACGCCGCCCAGCGCGCGCTGACCGGCGAGGTCATGGGCGCCCGGGGGCTGGACCATGGCCGGCCCCCACAGCGCGATGGCCAGTACCGCCAGGGTGCCGATGGTCAAGGCGGTCTCCCGCGTCCGCGCATTCGTTGGTTGCATGTCCGCTCCTTCGATCAAGGTGGCCCAGTGTGGACAGGAGCTGCCGCCCGGTACAGCAGATTGCGTACTTCTCGCTCTATCGGTCCTTTCGGTATCGGAATACGATACCGACATGAGCACGACCGCCGATCTCGTCGTGGCCCTGAAGAAGGAGCTCAAGGCCGCGCAGATGACATACGCCGATCTGGCGCGGGCCCTCGGGATGGCGGAGTCCAGCGTCAAGCGCATGCTCGCGCGCGGCGACATGCCCCTGTCGCGCCTGGACGCGATCTGCCGCGTGCTGAAGCTCGATTTCGCCGAGCTGGCCCGGCGGGTCGCCGACGCCCAGCCCCTGCTCAGGGAGCTCACCCAGGAGCAGGAACGGGCCGTGGTGGCCGACAAGAAGCTGCTGCTGTGCGCGATCTGCGTGCTCAGCCAGTGGACCCTGGAGCAGATCACCGGCTGCTACCGCCTGAGCGAGCCGGAGTGCATCAGGTGCTTCGCGCAGCTCGATCGGCTGGGCATCATCGAGCTGCGGCCGCTCAATCGCTACCGGCTCAAGCTGGCCAAGACCTTCCGCTGGCGCCCGCACGGCGCGGTGATGAAGTACTTCCGCGAACACGTGCTGCTCGACTACTTCGCCGGCGGCTTCGACGGCGAATCGGAGGGGCTGCTGCTGGTGCACGGGTCCGTCAGCCGCGGCGTCGCGCCCTCCTTTCGCGACCGCCTGCAGCGGCTGGCGCAGGACTTCGCGCAGCAGCACCAGGCCGACCAGAAGCTGCCGGAGAAGAACCGCGAGGCCTGCACGCTGCTGCTGGGAATGCGCAGCTGGGAGTTCTCGGCGTTCCGGGCGCTGCGCCGCTAGCAGAACACCGTGAGCACGCCGGTGTAGCCGTACAGGTGGTTGCGGGCGATCTCGCCGCCGGCGAAGAAGCCGACCAGGGGCACGTCGCCGAGCGCGCGCCGCACGATCTGCAGCTCGGCGCTGGGACCGCCGAAATGCGGCCCGCCGCGGCCGGCGCAACTCACGTACACGGCGCCGGCGATGCGGCGCGCCGGATGCGGCCCGGCGCCGGCCTCGGGCGCGGCCAGGGCGGCGGCGACCGGCAGGCTCATCTCCTGCGGCTCCAGTTCCTCGCGGATCTCGGCGCAGATGCGCATCAGATCGGCCCGCGCCGCCTGGGCGTTGCGCTGGCAGAACGCCATCCGCATGGCCGGCTCGACCCGGTCGGCCACGGCGACCGCGTTGCGCGCCGGGTCGAGCCCGATGATGTGCCGCACCAGCACGTCGGCGCCGAAGTCGCCGGTGCGGCTGACCAGGTCGGAGCCGCGCGGCGTCAGGCCCACCAGCGTGGCGCGCAAGGCGGCCATCGCCTCCTGCGGCCGGTCCAGCGAAATGCCGGTGTCGCGCAGCAGCACGTCGAGCGCCGGTTCGCCGTCGAGCTCCAGCATGACGTTGCCGTCGGCCTTGGTGACCACCCGCTCGGGCGCGACCGGATGGCAGCCCTGCGTGACCCGCGACACCAGGGCCACGCCCTCGCCGAACGCGACGCCCGACAGGCCGCCGCGGAACACGCCGCCGGCCCGCCCCTGGCCCTTGATGTTGCCGTTGCCGCCGACGGCGAACTGCAGCGCCTGGGTGCGGCTGGAGGCGAGGCCGCCGAAGAGGTAGCCGGTGGTGGTGCGCTCGGCCATCTCGGCGATCAGCTCGGCGAGGTCGGCGGTGGCCGCGTCCGCGTGCACCAGCGCCGTGTGCGGCTCGAAGCCCATGCCGTCGCCCACGGCCAGCGGCGCGACGCCCGAGAACACCCGGTACTGGTCGGGCGGCACGGCGCACAACATCACGCTCAGCGCCGGCTCGTCGAAATACTCCACATTGGAAGCCGACACGCCCACGCCCACCGTGCCGGCCCAATCGGTGACCTCGGGCAGCTCGGCGCCCAGGTGGTCGAGGATGGCCTGGGCGTGGGCGGCGTAGTGGTCGGTGATGTACAGCAGTCCCAGCGTCGGATTGGCCGCGTGGTCCGGCAGCGCCATCTGCGCCCGCAGCTGCGCCAGCACCAGACCCGCCGCCATCGGCCACTGCGGATGGGTGGCGTGCCCGCTGGGGAACAGCTTGAGTTCGGCCACCGTCGCTTACCCCGAAGTCTGCTTGCGTGGCGGCCGCTTCGCAGCGGCGGCGCGGCCGGCGCCGCCCTTGGCCGGACGCTTCGCGGCGCCGGCGGCCGGCTGGCCCTCGGTCGAAGTCGCGACCTCCTGCATCGCGTTGGCCGCGATCTCCTGGAACTGCCGGGTCAAGGCGCCCCACCATTGCAGCGGGTCGACCACCTTGCCGTCACCGGGTGCCTTGCCGCCCGCCGGCGCGTCCGGGCCGGCCGCACCCTTGGCCGCGCGTGGCGCACTCGCCCTGGTGGCCGCGCCCGCTGCCTGCGGCTGGACCTTCATCGATTCGGCGACCTCCTGCATGCTGAAGTTCATGCCCTTGAGCGTGGCCAGCGTCATCTTCTGGACTTCGAGCGCCTGGATGGTGGCGTTCAGGGCATGGGTGTTCTGCTGCAGCCAGAACTGCACGGCCTTGAGCTCGCCGATGCGCTTTTCCAGCTCTGCCACGTCGAGCGTGGGTGCCACCCAGTTCGACAGGTTCGGCAGCTGCGGCAGCGAGGCCGACGCGCCCTGGGCCAGGTTCTGCAGGAAATCGAAGCCGGGAATGAATTGGCCGAAGCCGGACTGCCGCTGCTCGCCCATCGCACCACCTCCCGTTGTCCCGATGCTGTCAGCTTACCCGAAGGGCGGGCGACGCGGGGCCGGCGGCGAGCTCAATGTTTGTGCGAATCCACGGCGCCGTGGGCCGCGCCGGCGGCGGGCGGCTTGATCGCGACCGGCACCTTCAGTTCGACCCGGCTCTGCGCGCCGGCGCCATCGCGGAACACCAGCGTCAGCGGCACGATGGAGCCGGCGGGCAGTCCCTGCTTGAGGTCCATCAGCATCAGGTGGTGGCCGCCCGGCCTGAGCTCGATCGTGCGGCCGGCCGGCAGCTCCAGTTGCGCGATCGCGCGCATCTTCATCACGTCGCCTTCCAGCTTCATCTCGTGCACTTCCGCGGTGCCGGCCACCGGCGTCTCGGCGGCGACGAGCTGCATCGGCCGGGGCGCCGTGATCTTCATGAAGGCGCCGGTGCCCTGCTGTCCGGCCACCGCGCTGCGCACCCAGGCCGCTTCCACGCGCGGCGGCGGGCCGGCCTCGGCCGCGGCCGGCGCGGCGGCGGAAGCACCCTGCGCCAGCGCGCTCCAGGCAACGAGGCAGGACGCGAACAGCAGGCGGCGGCGACGAGCGGTCATGGCGGATCCCAGAGGAGAAGCCCCATTATCCCCGGCCGTTGCGGGACCGCCGATGCCCGCGCTCCCGGCAGAAACCTCCCATCGGCGGTAGGCTGCGTCCTACGCAGCCAGAGGTCGGCCCGGACTGGTTCCTGGGCCGTGGTCCTGCTACGGTCACACACCATGAATTTTGTGGACATCCTGCGCCCATCGTCCGCGCTGTTCCTCGATTTCGACGGCACCTTGGTCGACCTGGCGCCCCAGCCCGACGCCGTCACCGTGCCGCGGCCGCTGCTGCAGACGCTGGCCGCGCTCGGCGAGTACCTCGGCGGGGCGCTGGCCCTGATCTCGGGCCGCCCGATCGCCCAGATCGACGAGTTCCTGCACCCCTTGCGGCTGCCCGTTGCCGGCGTGCACGGCACCGAGCGGCGCAGCGCCAGCGGCGAGATGACGCTGCTGCACACCCACCCGCTCGAGCATGTGGAGGAAGTCGCGGCCGCGCTGGCGAGCCGGCATCCGCGCCTGCGCCTGGAAAGCAAGCGCGGCTCGCTGGCGCTGCACTACCGCCAGGCGCCGGAGCTCGAGCAGCTGTGCGTCGACGCGATGGAAGCGGCCGTGGCCCAGTCGCCCGGCCTCACGCTGTTGCGCGGCAAGATGGTGGTGGAAGCCAAGCCGGGCGGCGCCAGCAAGGGCCACGCGATCGAGGCCTTCCTGCGCGAGCCGCCATTCGTCGGCCGGGCGCCGGTCTTCATCGGCGACGACTGCACCGACGAGGTCGGCTTCGCCACCGTGCAGCGGCTCAACGGCCTGGGCATCAAGGTCGGCGACGGCCCGAGCGTGGCGTGGCAGCGGCTGGATTCGGCCGCCGCCTTGCGCGACCAATTGCAAACCGCTGTGGCCGCGAAGGCCGGAAAGGTGCGCGCATGAACGCTCCGGCGACCCCCGTGGAGCCGTCGCTCAGGCTTGGCGTGATCGGCAACTGCGCCTACAGCGCCCTGATCGACGAGCGCGGCCGCATCGTGTGGTGCTGCCTGCCGCGCTTCGACGGCGATCCGGTGTTCAACGCCCTGCTCGACCCGGGCGACAGCGGCAGCCTGTGGAGCTTCGAGCTCGAGAACTTCGCCCGCAGCGAGCAGTCGTACGAGCCCAACACGGCGATCCTGCATACCCGCCTGTGGGACGGCCAGGGCCAGGGCATCGAGATCACCGACTACGCGCCGCGCTTCTTCAACCGCGGCCGCATGTTCCGGCCGCTGACGCTGGTGCGCCGGGTCCAGGTGCTGGCCGGCTCGCCGCGGCTGCGGGTGCTGCTGCGGCCGCGCTTCGACTGGGGCCGCCAGGCGCCGGCCGTGACCCAGGGCAGCACGCACATCCGCTATGTCGGCGCCAGCCAGACCCTGCGCCTGAACAGCGACGCGCCGCTCAGCTACATCCTGTCCGAGACCTGCTTCGTGCTCGACCGGCCGATGAATTTCATCCTCGGCCCCGACGAGACCCTGGTGTCCGGCATCGAGGACACCGCCCGCGCCTTCGAACAGGAGACCGCCAGCTACTGGCGGTCGTGGACCCGCTCGCTGTCGCTGCCGCTGGAGTGGCAGGAGGCGGTGATCCGCGCGGCCATCACGCTGAAGTTGTCGCTGTTCGAGGACACCGGCGCGATCGTCGCCGCCATGACCACCAGCATTCCCGAAGCGCCGCACAGCGGCCGCAACTGGGACTACCGCTTCTGCTGGCTGCGCGACGCGTTCTTCGTCGTGCGGGCGCTCAACAGCATCTCCGAAGTGGCGACCATGGAGGAGTACCTGCGCTGGCTCAACAACATCATCGTGCGCTCGGGCGGCGGCCACATCCAGCCGCTGTACGGCATCGGCCAGGAGGAGAAGCTGCCCGAGGCGATCCTGGAGCATCTGCCCGGCTATCGCGGCCAGGGCCCGGTGCGGGTGGGCAACCAGGCGCAGGAGCATTTCCAGCACGACGTGTACGGCAACATCGTGCTGGGCGCCTCCCAGGCGTTCCACGACCACCGCCTGTTCCGCCGCGCCGGCCTGGCCGAGTTCGGCTACCTCGAGGCGGTCGGGGAGCAGGCCTTTCGCGTGCACGACCAGCCCGATGCCGGCATGTGGGAGCTGCGCACCCGCGCCCGCATCCACACCTCGTCGGCCCTGATGAGCTGGGCGGCGTGCGACCGGCTGGCGAAGGTGGCGACCACGCTCAAGCTGCCGGACCGCCATCGCTACTGGCGCGAGCGCGCCGACACCATCCGCGCGCGGATCCTGCGCGAGTCCTGGTGCGAGCAGCGCCAGGCATTCGCCGAGAGCTTCGGCGGGCGCGACCTCGACGCCAGCGTGCTGCTGATGGCGGAGGTGAACTTCATCGACCCGAGCGACCCGCGTTTCATCAGCACCGTCGACGCGCTGGAGAAGTCGCTGTGCGACGGGCCGTACATGCGGCGCTACGAGGCGCCCGATGACTTCGGCAAGCCCGAGACCGCGTTCAACATCTGCACCTTCTGGCGCATCGACGCGCTGGCGCGAATCGGCCGCAAGGGACAGGCGCGCGAGATCTTCGAGGTGATGCTGCAAAGCCGCAGCCCGCTGGGGCTGCTGTCGGAGGACACCCACCCGGTCACGGGCGAGATGTGGGGCAACTTCCCGCAGACCTATTCGATGGTCGGCATGATCAATGCCGCGGTGCGCCTGTCGGCGCGCTGGGACTCGGTGATCTAGGAGGGCCATGCCGCGGCTGGTGGTCGTCTCCAACCGAATCGCCGATCCGCGCAAGACCGCGGCCGGCGGACTGGCGGTCGCGCTGGCCGATGTGTTGAACAACACCGGCGGCCTGTGGTTCGGCTGGAGCGGCAAGATCGTCGAAGCCGCCGAAGGCGGCCGGCCCGGCGAAGGCGAGATGCGCAGCCACCAGGCCGGCCCGGTGAAGCTGGTGACCGTCGACCTGTGCCGCGAGGACCACGACGCCTACTACGTCGGCTATTCCAACGGCGTGCTGTGGCCGGTGTTCCATTACCGGCTCGACCTCGCCGACTTCGATGCCGGCTACATCGCCGGCTATCGGCGCGTGAACCAGCTGTTCGCGCGCAAGCTCAAGCCGCTGCTGCGCGAAGACGACATCATCTGGGTGCACGACTACCACCTGATCCCGCTGGCCGCGGAGTTGCGGGCCCTGGGCTGCACGCAACGGATCGGATTCTTCCTGCACATCCCGCTGCCGCCGCCGCTGATCCTCGCGGCGATCCCCGGCCACGACTGGCTGATCCGGGCGCTGTTCGCGTACGACCTGGTCGGCTTCCAGAGCCAGGCCGACCACGGCCACTTCTGCCGCTACATCGAGGCCGAGGCCCACGCCCAGCACCTGGGCGAAGGCCGCTGGCGCGCCTTCAACCGCACGGTGCAGGCGCGCGCCTTCCCAATCGGGATCGACGTCGACGAGTTCACCGCGCTGGGCAACGCGCCGGAAGGCCGCGAAATGTACGAGCGGATGCGGCGCGAGTATTCGCGGCGCAAGCTGCTGGTGGGGGTCGACCGGCTGGATTATTCGAAGGGCCTGCCGCAGCGCCTGCGCGCCTTCCGCGAACTGCTCCAGCGCTACCCGGAGACGCACAACAGCGCCACCCTGATCCAGATCGCCTCGCCCAGCCGCGAGGACGTCAGCGCCTACAACGACATCCTGCACGAGCTGGAGAGCCTGTGCGGGTCGATCAACGGCAACTACGGCGAACTCGACTGGATGCCGGTGCGCTACATCCACCGCACGGTGGCGCGCGCGCGGCTGCCGGGGCTGTACCGGGCCAGCCGGGTGGCGCTGGTCACGCCCTTGCGCGACGGCATGAACCTGGTGGCCAAGGAGTTCATCGCGGCGCAGGACCCGCAGGATCCGGGCGTGCTGGTGCTGTCGCGCTTTGCCGGCGCGGCAGAGCAGTTGAAGGAAGCCTTGCTGGTCAACCCCTATGACGTCGAGGCCACGGCGAATGCGATCCACCTGGCGCTGCAAATGCCGGTGGAGGAGCGGCGCGCGCGGCACCAGGCGCTGATGGCCAACATCCGCGAGTTCGACGTCCACTGGTGGTGCGACAGCTTCCTGGACATGCTGATCAAGGCGCAGGCGGAAGAGACCGGCACGCCGTGGCTGCGGCTCTGAGGGCCCGGCGGCGGCCGCGGCGCCCCTCACCAGGCCGCGGTCAGTCGCCGGCGGACAGCGCGGCCAGCGTCAGCGGATCCGGCGCCCCGCCGTAGAACCGGTCCAGGCAGCGGCGGAACACCGGCGCCTGCGGCGCCACGCGCTCGAACAGCGTCAGGCACGAGCGGAACTTGAGATCGTCGGGCGAGCCGAACAGGCGGCGCACGTCCGCCTCCGGGCCGTTCAGCACCGCTTCGCTGCACTCGCGCAGTCGCGCCCCGAGCAGCGGATGAGCCCAGTAGGCCTGCGCCTCGGCCAGCGACGCCAGACCGTAGTGCCAGGCCGTGGCGCTGCGCCCGAGCGCCTGGAGCTGCGGGAACACGAACCACATCCAGTGGCTGCGCTTGCGGCCGGCGCGCAGTTCGGCCAGCGCCTGCCGGTACACCGGCGCCTGCGCCTGCACGAAACGCTCCAGATCGAACGGATCGCCCATGGCGCGCCGGCGAACCCGCCTCAGGCGGCGAGCGGCGCGATCTTCTGGTCGATCGCGCCGAAGATGCTCTGGCCATCGCGACCGCGCATCTCGATGCGGATGGTGTCGCCGTGCCGCATGAAGGCGGTCGCCGGCTGGCCGTCCTGGATGGTCTCGATCGCGCGCTTTTCGGCGATGCAGCTGTACCCCTTGGGCCATTCGGTCCGGCCGTTGGTGGTTACGCCCTTGTTGCTCACCGTGCCGGAGCCGACGATGGTGCCGGCGCGCACGTTGCGCGTCTTGCAGATGTGCGCGATCAGCTGGCCGAAGTGGAACGTCATCTCGGGCCCGGCCTCGCACATGCCGACGCGGCGGCCGTTCCAGGTCGATTGCACCGTGAGGTGCAGGCGGCCGCCCTGCCACGCATCGGCCACCTCGTCGGGCGTGACGGCCACCGGGCTGAACGCGGTGGCCGGCTTGCTCTGGAAGAAGCCGAAGCCCTTGGCCAGCTCGT
>NZ_DATMHS010000101.1:0-18188 GCF_035554825.1 Ramlibacter sp.
ATCGCGCCGAAGCCTCCACCTACGGCATCGCGCAATACGCGAAGATCGCCTGCGCCGGACCGCTGCTGGCCGCCGAGATCGATGCCATCACCAAGGCGCTGGCGAATCCGAAGCGGCCGCTGGTGGCGATCGTGGCGGGCTCGAAGGTCTCGACCAAGCTCACCATCCTGCAAGCCCTGGCCCGCAACGTCGACCAGCTGATCGTCGGCGGCGGCATCGCCAACACCTTCATGCTGGCCGCCGGCCTGAAGATCGGCAAATCGCTGGCCGAAGCCGACCTGGTGGCCGAAGCCGCCGCGGTGATCGAGGCCATGAAGGCGCGCGGCGCGGAAGTGCCGATCCCCAGCGACGTGGTGACGGCCAAGGCCTTCGCCGCCGATGCGCCCGCCGCCGTGAAGCGCGCCTCCGAGGTGGCCGACGACGACCTGATCCTCGACATCGGCCCGGAGACGGCCGCCCGGCTGGCGCAGCAGCTGCGCGCGGCCGGCACCATCGTGTGGAACGGCCCGGTGGGCGTGTTCGAATTCGACGCCTTCGCCAAGGGCACGGAGACGATCGCGCGCGCCATTGCCGATTCGAGCGCCTTCAGCATCGCCGGCGGCGGCGACACGCTGGCCGCGATCGCCAAGTACGGCATCGAAGGCCAGATCGGCTACATCTCCACCGGCGGCGGTGCGTTCCTCGAGGTGCTCGAAGGCAAGACGCTGCCCGCGTTCGAGATCCTGCAGCGGCGCGCCGCCGGCTGAACCCCGCCGCCGCCATCGGTTTGCGCTCGCGCCGCCGGCGCTTGCCGCCGGCTGCGCGAGAATCCACCTTTCAACACAACCACGCCGCCCCATGCCCGCGCACCTGCCTATGCACCCCCCGCTCCTGCAACCAGTCGAGGCCCAGACGGCCGGCACGGAGGTCTGAGATGGCGGTACGTCGCGCGACCAAGATCGTTGCCACCCTCGGCCCGGCGTCCAGCGATCCGGCGCTCCTCGAACGGATGATCCGCGCCGGCGTCAACGTCGTGCGGCTCAACTTCAGCCACGGCACCGCCGACGACCACATCAACCGGGCCAAGCTGGTGCGCGAAGCCTCGGCCCGCGCCGGGCGCGAGGTCGCGATCATGGCGGACCTGCAGGGCCCCAAGATCCGCGTCGGCAAGTTCGCGGACGGCAAGGTGCAGCTGGAGTCCGGCACGAAGTTCGTGCTCGATGCGTCGCGCACCGAGCCCGGCGACGACAAGGGCGTCGGCCTCGACTACAAGGAGCTGCCGCGCGACGTCAAGGCCGGCGACGTCCTGCTGCTCAACGACGGCCTGATCGTGCTGACGGTGGATGCGGTCAAGGGCGAGCAGGTGCGCACCACCGTCAAGCAGGGCGGCGAGCTGTCCAACAACAAGGGCATCAACAAGATGGGCGGCGGCCTGACGGCGCCGGCGCTGACGGCCAAGGACATGGAGGACATCCGCACGGCGATGAGCCTGCGTGCCGACTACGTGGCGGTGAGCTTCCCGAAGAACGCCACCGACATGGAGATGGCGCGCCAGCTGTGCAACGTCGCCGGCGCCGAGCATCGGCACCGGCCGGGTCTGATCGCCAAGATCGAGCGGGCCGAGGCGATCCCCAACCTCGAATCGATCCTGAAGGCCAGCGACGGCATCATGGTGGCGCGCGGCGACCTCGCGGTGGAAGTCGGCAACGCCGCGGTCCCGGCGCTGCAGAAGCGGATGATCCGCATGGCACGCGATCACGACAAGGTCGTGATCACGGCGACGCAGATGATGGAATCGATGATCACGAACCCGGTGCCCACGCGCGCCGAGGTGAGCGATGTGGCGAACGCCGTCCTCGATGGCACCGACGCCGTGATGCTGAGCGCGGAAACCGCGACCGGCCGCTACCCGCTCGAGACGATCGTCGAGATGGCCAACATCTGCCTGGAGGCGGAGAAGGCGGAGGAAGTGAAGCTCGACGCCGACTTCAGCGGCAAGACCTTCGCCCGCATCGACCACTCGATCGCCATGGGCGCGCTGTTCACCGCGTACCACCTGGGCTGCAAGGCCATCGTGGCGCTGACCGATTCTGGTTCCACGGCCCTCTGGATGAGCCGGCACCGCGTCCACATCCCGATGTACGCGCTGACGCCCAAGCTGCCGACGCAGCGGCGCATGGCGCTGTTTCGCAACGTCCGGCCGCTGCTGCTCGATCAGAGCGCCGACCGCGACACGGCCCTGGGCGAAGCCGAGGCGCATCTGAAAAAGCGCGGCATCGTGGCGAGCGGCGACATCTACGCGATCACCTGCGGCGAACCCATGGGTGCCCCGGGCGGCACCAACATGCTCAAGATCGTTCGCGCCGAATAGGGGCAGGGGCCGCGCTGCGCTGCCCGACCGTGGCGAGCGGCCCCGCCGGCGCAGAGCCGTAGGTAGAATTTCCCGCATTGCCTCGCGGTACCGGGCACGTCGGTTTTTCAACTCCCCCTACGGATCTCACCATGCCACTCGTTTCCATGCGCGAACTGCTGGACCATGCCGCCGCCAACGGCTATGGCATCCCGGCCTTCAACGTCAACAACCTCGAGCAGGTCCAGGCCGTCATGGAGGCGGCCAAGGAGACGGGCGCCCCGGTGATCCTGCAGGCCAGCGCCGGCGCCCGCAAGTACGCCGGCGAATCGTTCATCAAGCACCTGATCCAGGCCGCCATCGAGGCCTATCCCGCGATTCCGCTGGTGATGCACCAGGACCACGGCCAGAGCCCCGACGTCTGCCAGGGCGCCATCGAGCTGGGGTTCTCGTCGGTGATGATGGATGGCTCGCTGGAGGCCGACGGCAAGACGATCGCCAGCTACGACTACAACGTGGACGTCACCCGCAAGGTGGTCGACATGGCGCACAAGCTGGGGGTCACCGTGGAGGGCGAGCTGGGCTGCCTCGGCTCGCTGGAGACGATGCGCGGCGACAAGGAGGACGGCCACGGCACGGAGGCGACCATGACGCGCGACCAGCTGCTGACCGATCCGGAGCAGGCCGCCGACTTCGTCAAGAAGACGCAGCTGGATGCGCTGGCGATCGCCATCGGCACCAGTCACGGCGCCTACAAGTTCACGCGCAAGCCCACCGGCGACATCCTGGCGATCGACCGCATCAAGGAGATCAACCGCCGCATCCCCAACACCCACCTGGTGATGCACGGCTCGTCCAGCGTGCCGCAGGAGCTGCTGGCGATCATCCGCCAGTACGGCGGCAACATGAAGGAAACCTACGGCGTGCCGGTGGAGGAGATCCAGGAGGCGATCAAGCACGGGGTGCGCAAGATCAACATCGACACCGACATCCGGCTGGCGATGACCGGCGCGGTGCGCAAGTTCATGGCCGAGAACCCCGAGAAGTTCGACATGCGCGACTGGATGAAGCCGGCGCGCGAGGCCGCCAAGCAGATCTGCAAGCAGCGCTACATCCAGTTCGGCTGCGAAGGCCAGGCCGGCAAGATCAAGGGCGCGCCGCTGCAGGCGGTGGCCGCCCGCTATGCCAAGGGCGAACTGGCGCAAGTGGTCCACTGAAGCACTGGCGCGATAATCGAAGGGCCCGTTGCTGCAGCGGGCCCTTTTTCATCGTGAGCCGCCCATGACCTCCGCCCTGCACACCTCCTCGCTCACCTCGCTGCCGCTGCTGGCCCGCGGCAAGGTGCGCGACAACTATGCGGTCGGCGACGACCGGATCCTGATGGTCGCCAGCGACCGCCTGTCGGCCTTCGACGTGATCATGGGCGAGCCGATTCCCGGCAAGGGCGAGCTGCTGACGCGGATGGCCCTGTTTTGGTTCGACAAGCTCGGCCATGTCTGTCCGAATCACCTGACCGGGCAGGCGCCCGAGAGCGTGGTCACGCCGGCCGAAGCGCCGCAGGTCACGGGCCGTTCGATGCTGGTGCGCCGGCTCAAGCCGATCCCGGTGGAGGCCGTGGTGCGCGGCTACCTGGCCGGCAGCGGCTGGAAGGAGTACCAGGAATCGCAATCGGTGTGCGGCGTCCAGCTGCCGCCGGGCCTGAAGAACGCGAGTCCGCTGCCGGAGCCGATCTTCACGCCGGCGCACAAGGCCGAGATGGGCCAGCACGACGAGAACATCAGCTTCGACGACGTGGTGCGCCTGGTCGGCCCCGAGCTGGCCGCCAAGATCCGCGACACCAGCATCGCCCTGTACCGGGAGGCGGCGGCGCTGGCGCTGGCCAAGGGCATGATCATCGCCGACACGAAATTCGAATTCGGCCTCGACGAACAGGGCCGGATGGTGCTGATGGACGAGGTGCTGACGCCGGATTCCTCGCGCTACTGGCCGGTGGAAGGCTACGAGGCCGCGTTCCGCGCCGGCGCCAATCCGCCGAGCTTCGACAAGCAGTTCGTGCGCGACTGGCTGGAGCAGGTGCGCATCGGCGGCAAGCCCTGGGACAAGACGCCGCCGGCGCCGCGCCTGCCGAAGGACGTGATCGAGAAGACCGCCGCCAAGTACCGCGAGGCGTTGGAACGCCTGCTGGCGTAGCCGGCGTCATTGGCGCGCCGCGGTGTCTCGAACGCAGAGGACGCAGCCGATTCGCAGAGGGCGCTGAGGAATTCAGGAGAAGCGGAGAAAGACCTACCGATGGTTTCTTCTGGGTCCTCTGCGCCCCCTTCGCGCCCTCTGCGTTCAAGAAATGCGTGGGCGCCTGGGTGCTGCGGGCCTCAGCTCAGCACCACGCTCGACAAACGGCGGCGGTAGGTGGCGACGGTGGGATCGTCGGGCGGGATCTGGCCTTCGGCGACCTTGGGCCTGGGTGGCTCGATGATGTCCAGGATCGCGATGTAGGTCCGGCGCGCCAGTTCTTCGTTCCAGGCCTTGTCGCGCATCAGGATTTCCAGCAGCTCGTCCATCGCCTGCGTCCATTGCCCCCGGGCCATCAGCAGCTGCGCCTTGCGATGGCGCGCGTCGAAATCGCGCCGGTCGGCGGCGATCCTGGCGTCCAGGTCGGACAGGGCGGCTGCGCCGGCCGCCGCGGCGTCCAGCGCGTCCAGCCAGCGCTGCAGGGAGTCGAAGCGCCGCACCGCGGCCACCTTGCCGATGACGGGGGCGAAGGCCACCTTCGCATCGTCGATGCGGTCGGCGAGCAGCAGCGCCTTGACGTACTCGAAGCGCGCATCGTCGTTGGCCGGGTCGGCCGCCACCGCCTGCTCCAGCCGTTCCAGCTGCGAGCCGGCGTCGGCCGGCGCCTCCTGCTCCAGCAGTTCTTCCTCTTCCTCCTCGGCCGGCGGCAGATGCTTGTCCAGGAATTCCTTGATCTTGCCTTCCGGCAGCGCGCCCATGAAGCCGTCGACCGGCTGGCCGTCCATCAGCAGGATGCAGGTGGGAATGCTGCGGATGCCGAAGGCGGCGGCGAGCTGCTGCTCCTGGTCCGAATCGATCTTGACCAGCTTGAAGCGGCCGGCGTACTGCGCCTCCAGTTTCTCCAGCAGCGGCCCGATGACCTTGCACGGGCCGCACCAGGTGGCCCAGAAATCCACCAGCACCGGGACGGATTTGGAGGCGTTGATCACCTCGTTTTCGAAGTTTTGCAGCGTGACGTCGATCATGGAAGCTCTCTGAAGGGCAAACCGTAAAATTGGTCTCTTTGGGAATTCTATGGACCTGCACGCCTTCCTTCTGCGCTGCCCGCCGGGCAGCGGCGCCCGCGCCGGTGCAGTCCGGCAGGAGGCGGCATGAGCGGCGTCCAGGTCGGCGTCGTGATGGGCTCCAGCAGCGACTGGGAGACCATGCAGCACGCCGTGGCGATTCTCCAGGAATTCGGCATCACCCATGAGGCGCAGGTGGTCTCGGCCCACCGGATGCCCGACGAGATGTTCGCCTATGCCGCCGCCGCGGCCGGCCGCGGGCTGCAGGCGATCATCGCCGGCGCCGGCGGCGCGGCCCATCTGCCGGGCATGCTCGCCGCCAAGACCGTGGTCCCGGTGCTGGGCGTGCCGGTGCCCAGCCGGCACCTGCAGGGCGTGGATTCGCTGCACAGCATCGTGCAGATGCCCAAGGGCATTCCGGTGGCGACGTTCGCGATCGGCGCCGCCGGCGCGGCCAATGCGGCGCTGTTCGCGGTCGCCATGCTGGCGCGCGGCGACGGCGCCCTGCGGGCCCAGCTGGAGGCCTATCGGGCGCGCCAGACCCAGGCGGCGCGCGACATGCGCCTGCCGCCGGCCGGGGGCAGCGCGTGACGGTCATCCTCCCGGGCGCGACGCTCGGCGTGATGGGCGGCGGCCAGCTCGGCCGCATGTTCGTGCACGCGGCCCAGCGGATGGGCTATTTCACGGCGGTCCTGGACCCCGACCCGGCCAGTCCGGCCGGCCTGGTGAGCCACTACCACGTCAAGACGCCGTACCTCGACCAGGAGGGCCTCGCCCAGCTGCTGCAGCGCAGCGCCGCCGTGACCACCGAATTCGAGAACGTGCCGGCCCCGGCGCTGGCCACGCTGGCGGCGCACCGGCCGGTGTCGCCCGGCGCCGACGCGGTTGCGATCGCGCAGGACCGGGCCCGGGAAAAGGCCCACTTCACGCGCTGCGGCGTCGCCTGCGCTCCCCATGCGGTGCTGGAGACCGAGGCCGATCTCGAGCGGGTGCCCGACGCGCTGTTGCCCGGCGTGCTGAAGACCGCGCGCCTGGGCTACGACGGCAAGGGCCAGCTGCGCGTGGGCACGCGCGAGGAACTGGCCGGCGCCTGGGCGGCGCTCCAGGGCGTGCCCTGCGTGCTGGAGCGGTTGCTGCCGTTGGCCGCGGAATGCTCGGTGATCGTCGCGCGCGGGCACGACGGCGCGATGGTCGACCTGCCCCCGCAATGGAACCTGCACCGCGGCGGCATCCTGGCGGTGACGCAGGCCGGCACCGGCATCCTGCCGGCGGCGACGGCGCGCCAGGCGGTCGCCGCCACGCGCGCCATCGCCGAGGGACTGCACTACGTCGGCGTGCTGTGCGTCGAGTTCTTCCTGCTGCAGGACGGCTCGCTGGTGGTCAACGAGATGGCGCCGCGGCCCCACAACAGCGGCCACTACAGCATCGAGGCGTGCGATGTCTCGCAGTTCGAGCTGCAGGTGCGCACGCTGGCCGGCCTGCCGCTGGTGCAGCCGCGCCAGCACAGCCCGGCCATCATGTTGAACCTGCTGGGCGACCTCTGGTTCACCCGGGGCGCGGAAGCGACCCCGCCGTGGCACGAGGTGCTGGCGCTGCCCGGGATGCACCTGCACCTGTACGGCAAGCTCAGCGCGCGTCCCGGCCGCAAGATGGGACACCTGACCGTGACCGGGCCGACCGCCGAGGCGGTGCGGGCGAGTGCGTCCCGGGCCGCGCAACTGCTCGGCATCGAGCCGTTCTGAGGGCGCCGCGGTGATCCTCGACGGGCAGTCCCCCGCCGCCATCGCCGAGGCAGTGCGCGCGCTGGCCGCCGGCGCCCTGGTCGGCATGCCCACCGAAACCGTCTATGGCCTGGCGGCGGACGCCGGCAACGAAGCAGCGGTGGCGAAGATCTTCGCGGCCAAGGGCCGTCCCAGCGACCATCCGTTGATCGTGCACGTGCCCGATGCGCTCGCCGTGCCGCAGTTCGCCGCCGAGGTGCCGGCGTTCGCGCAGCAGCTGATGGCCGCCTTCTGGCCCGGCCCGCTCACGCTGATCCTGCCGCGACGGGCGGAGCGCGCCGCGGCGGCGGCCGGCGGCCAGGCCTCGATCGGGCTGCGTTGTCCGGCCCACCCGGTGGCCCACGCGCTGCTGCTGGCCTGCGCGCGGGCGCAGCCGCCGATCAGCGGCCTGGCCGCACCCAGCGCCAACAAGTTCGGCCGGGTGAGCCCCACCACCGCCGAACACGTGCGCTCGGAGTTCGGCGACGCGCTGCTGGTCCTCGACGGCGGGCCGTGCGACGTCGGCATCGAGTCGACCATCGTCGACTGCACGCGCGGCGTGCCGGTGTTGCTGCGCCCGGGCGTGCTGACCGCCGAGCAGGTGGCGGCGGCGTGCGGACAGCCGCTGCGGCTGCCGCACCAGGTCGAGTCGCCGCAGGCCGCCCCCCGCGCCTCGGGGACGCTGGAATCGCACTACGCGCCCCGGGCCGCGGTCCGGCTGATGGACGCGGCGGCGCTGCGCACCGCGCTGCAGCTGCTCGGCGCCGACGCGCCGGCGATCGCGGTCTATGCGCGCGCGCCGCTGCACAGCGCCGCCGCCAGGGTCGTGCAGCGGCGCATGCCCGACGACGCGGCCCTGGCTGCGCGCGAACTGTTCGCCGTGCTGCGCCAGTTCGATGATGCCGGCGTGCAATTGATCTGGGTCGAGACGCCACCGCCGGCGCCGGATTGGGACGGCGTGCGCGATCGCCTGCAGCGCGCGGCGGTGCGCTGAGGCGCGGCGGCGGGGCTCGTTACACTCGCCACCTAGCCATTTGGAGAATTGCTCATGTCTTGCCTATGGAAGCGCCGTGCCCTGCTCGCCCTGGCCTCGGCCGCGGCGCTGTTGCTGGCCGCGTGCGGCTCCGGGACCATCGAATCGCAGCTGCAGCCGTCGCGGGTCGTGTCCTTCGGCGACGCGTTCACCGACGTCGGGCAGAGCGGGTCGCGCTATACCGTCAACGACGGCGGCATCGACACCTGGACCCAGCAGGTCGCGGTCAGCTTCGGGCTCGGCCTCGCGCCGGCCTCGGCCGGCGGCACCTCGTACGCGACCGGCAACGCCCGCATCGCGGCCAAGCCGGATGCGGCGGGCAATGCCGCCACGCCGACGGTCACCGAACAGATCGACGCGTTCCTGGCCAAGGGGCCGATCGGCGCCAACGACCTGCTGATCGTCAACGGCGGCTTCTCGGACATCATCGCCGAGGCGGCCAAAGTGACCGCCGGGACCCAGACGCGCGACCAGGCGATCGAAGCCGCCAAGCAGGCCGGCCGCGACCTGGCGGCGCAGGTGCGGCGGCTGGTGGGGGCGGGCGCGCAGCACGTGGTGGTGGTCGGCTCCTACGACCTCAGCCGCTCGCCCTGGGCCAAGGCCAGCGGCCAGGGCGACCTGCTGTCCCAGGCCAGCGGCCGCTTCAATGACCAGCTGCTGGTCTCGATGGTCGACCTCGGGCAGAACGTGCTGTATGTCGACGCGCCGCTGATCTTCAATGTCATGGTCGCCACGCCCGCGGCCTACGGCTTGTCGAATTCGACGGACCCGGTGTGCACCTCGGTCGACCCGGGTCCGGGGATCGGCATCGGCGCCGGGCAGGTGAATTCGGCCCGCTGCACCACGGCGACGCTGGTGGCGGGGGTGGACTACAACCAGTACGTGTTCGCCGACCCGGTCTATCCGACGCCGGCCGCGCATCGCCGCTTCGGCGAATACGCCTACGGCCGCATCCGCCAGCGCTGGTGAGGCGGGCCGACCCCGAGCATGGAGCGCCCCGCGGGGCGCTTTTTTCTTGGCTGCGCCGCCGCCGGCCCTGGCGCCGCGGCACCGTCATCGGCCGTCGGCGATGACGCGGGCCGCGATCTCGGCGGCCGCGCCGGTATACCGAACGCAGCGCTGAGCCAGACCCTGCTCCTGGAACTTCGCCTGGCCGGCCGGCGTGTTCAGGTCGCAGCCGTCGAGGAGGGCCCGGCAGTCGCGGCTGCCGAACCGGGCTTCGAACTCCTGCACCAGCCGCTGGGTGGCGGCGTAGGCCGGCTGAACCGGGTCGCCCGCATTCGAGCGGCCGAGGGCCAGGCCCACGCCCATCACCGCCCCGGTCAGCGCGCCACACGGGCCGCCGGTGCGCGCCATGCCGCTGCAGAAGGCACTGGCCAGGCGCGGCAGAAGCGGCGATGCGACTCCTTGCGCCCGGGCGACGGCCAGCACCACGCTCTCGGCGCAGAACAGGCCGGACCGGAACAGGTCTTGCGCGGATTGGCCGACGGCGGGCGGCAGAGGCGGCTGCATGGCGTTGCTCCGTGATCGAGGCTCAGGGCCCCGGGAAGCTCATCCTATCGCCGGGGCCCGGCGCGGTGCAACCTGTCAGCGCCGCCGGCGGCCGTAGCGCAGCTTCATGAACAGGATCAGGAGCGCCAGGCACAGCGTGATCCCGTTGGCCGCGACGATCGGCCAGGCCGCGAGCAGCAGCCCATAGACCAGCCACAGCGCGACGCCGCAGGCGAACACCGAATACATGCCGAGCGAGATGCCGGCCACGTCGCGGCTGCGGAAGGTGTGCCAGGCCTGCGGCACGAAACTCGCCGTGGTCAGGATCGCGGCCAATGACCCCACCAGTTCGGTCCAGCCCGTCATCGGTCGCGCGCCGTCCATTCGAGCAGCGCCTCGATCGCGGGCCGCGCCGCGGCCGCCTGCGGGTGGTTGGCGATCGCCACCAGCACGTAGCGTTTGCCGCTGTCGCCATGCACGTAGCCGGCGACCCCGGCGACGTCGCGCAGGCTGCCGGTCTTCAGGTGGGCCAGGCCGACGGCGTTGCCGCGCGTGCGGCGCAGCGTGCCGTCCACGCCGGCCAGCGGCAGGGACGAGACCAGCTCGGGCATCAGCGGGGCCCGCCACGCCGCCTGCAGCAGCTGCGCCAGTTGCTGCGCCGTGACGCGCTCTTCGCGCGACAGGCCCGCGCCGTTGCTGAACGTGGGCAGGCCGGCGCCGGGCACCCGCTCGCGCCACCACTGTTGCATCAGCTCGCGCGACCCGGCCATCGTGCCGGTGCCCTGCCGCTGCAGGCTCAGCGTGAGGAAGACCTGCTGCGCCATGACGTTGTTGCTGTACTTGTTCACGTCGCGCACGATCTCGGCGAGTGTGGGCGACTGCCATTCGAAGGCCGGGGCCAGCGCCGGCGGCACCCGGCCGTCGCGCACGCGCCCGCCCAGCCGCCCGCCCATCTCGCGCCAGATGCCGCCGATCGCGCGCGCCGCGAAGCTGGCGGGGTCGGCGAACGCCAGCGGCCAGCTGCGTTCGCCGCAGGCGGCCGGATAGCGGCCGGCGAAACCGATGCGGTCGGCCTCGCCGAGCCCCGCCTTCAGGCCGCCGCGCCAGTCGTTGCAGTCGCCGGCCGCCAGCGGCACGGTGGCCGGGACGCGGACCCCGGCCAGCGGCGGCTCCATCTGCACGCGGGCCTGTCCCGCCAGCGGCGTGAAGGTGAGGACCAGCGACTTGAAGTTGACCAGCAGCGCATCGGGCGCCGCGTTGTACGGCCGCAGCGGCTCGCCGTCGAACGCCGCCGGATCGGCCGGCGCGGCCTCGAACGCGCTGCGGTCCAGCACGATGTCGCCGCTGATGAAGCGGATGCCCAGCCCCTGCACCCGCCGCAGCAGCAGCCACAGCCGCTCCGCCACCAGCTTGGGATCGCCGCTGCCCTTGATATAGAGGTCGCCCTGCAGCGTGCCGTCACGCACGTTGCCGTCGACGTACACCGGCGTGCGCCAGGTGAAGGCGGGCCCCAGCAGCTCGAGGGCGGCGGCCGTGGTGGCGAGCTTGGCGATCGAGGCCGGATTGACCGGTACGGTGGGGCGGTGCGCCAGCCGGGGCGGCGCCTGCCCGTCGGCATCGACCACCAGCATGGTCACGGCATCCGGCGGCAGCTTGGCGCGCGCCAGCGCCGCTTCCACCTCCGGCGGGAGTCCCTGCGCCGCCAGCGGGAGGCAGGCGAGCGCCAGCAGGAGGGCGAGGCAGCGGGCAGGTGTCATCCGGGGATTATCCGGGGGCTCGATAATTGCGGGTCCCGCGGAAAGCATTGCGTGAACCTGCTCGCCCTCGACACCAGTACCGAAGTCTTCTCGATCGCCGTGCAGCGCGGCGGCGCGGCGCCGCTGCAGCAGCAGGGACCGGGCGGCGCGAACGCCTCGGCCGCCCTGATCCCGGCGATCCAGGACCTGCTGGCGCGGTCGGGACTGGCGCTGGCGGGCCTCGACGCGATCGTGTTCGGCCGCGGCCCCGGTTCCTTCACCGGGCTGCGCACCGCCTGCGCGGTGGCCCAGGGCCTCGCCTTCGGCGCCGACCTGCCGGTGCTGGCGGTGGACACGCTGCTCGCCGTGGCCGAGCAGGCCCGCGGCAGCTCCGGGGTGACGCGCGTCGTCGCCATGCTCGATGCCCGCATGGACGAGGTCTATGCGGCCGCCTACGAGTGGTCGGGCGCCGCCTGGCAGGAACGCCAGGGCGTCGCCGTGCAGGCGCCGCAGCGGGTGCAGGTGCCGGCGGGCTGGGCCATGGCCGGCAATGTCTTCGCGCCGTACGGCGAACGCCTGCCGGGGGGCGTGCGCGTGGAGGCGCTGCCCAGCGCCGCGGCCTTGCTGCGGCTGGCGCCGGCGCTGCTGGCGGCCGGGCGGGCCGGCCCGGCGGCGGCCGCCATCCCCTTGTACATTCGCGATAAAGTGGCCCAGACGACCGAGGAACGCGCCGCGGCGCGAGCCCTGACCAGCCCGAGCCCATGAGCGCCTTGCCCCACGCCGAAGCCGACTTCGAGCCGATGACCGAATCGCGTCTGGCCGAAGTGGTCGCGCTCGAACAGCGCGTCTATTCGCATCCCTGGACCCATGGCAACTTCGTCGATTCGCTGCGCGCCGGCTATCACGGCCGGCTGCTGGTCGCCGGCTCGACGCTGATCGGCTACTACGTGGCCATGAAGGGCGTCGACGAGGTGCATCTGCTCAACCTCACCGTGGTGCCGCAATGCCAGGGCCAAGGCTGGGGCCGACTGATGCTCGATGCGCTGGTGCTCTGGTCGCGCGCCGTCGGCGCCGAATGGCTGTGGCTGGAAGTGCGCGCGGGCAACACCAGGGCCCAGCATCTGTACGAGCGGTACGGCTTTCGGCGCGTCGGCGAGCGCCGCAACTACTACCCCGCCACCGGCGGCCGTGAAGATGCCGTCGTGATGAGCTACAAGCTATGACCCTCGCCCTGGACCAACGGCAGCGCGCCATGCTGGCCGAAATCGGCCTGCGCGGCTTCGCCGCCGTGCCGCTTCCGGCGGTCGCGCAGGAACCGGCGGCGCCGCCCGTCGCGATCCGGGCCCCGCGGCCAGCGGTGGCCGAGCCGACGATCGCGCGCAGCACGCCGGTGCCGGCCGCGCCGGCGATCGCGCCGCAGCCGGTCGTGCGCCTGCCGGCCGGCCCGGTGGCGCAGATGGACTGGGAAGCGCTCGCGCAGGCGGTGGCCGGATGCCGCGCCTGCGGCCTGTGCGAGCGGCGCCACACCACGGTGTTCGGGGTCGGCGACCTGCAGCCGGACTGGCTGGTGGTCGGCGAGGCACCCGGCGAGCAGGAGGACCTGCAGGGGGAACCCTTCGTCGGCCAGGCCGGCAAGCTGCTCGACAACATGTTGCGCGCGCTCGGCGTGGACCGCCGGCGCAAGGTGTACATCGCCAACGTGCTCAAGTGCCGGCCGCCGGGCAACCGCAACCCCGAGCCGGCCGAAGTCGCGCAGTGCGAGCCGTTCCTGCGGCGGCAGGTCGAGCTGCTGCGGCCGAAGATCATCCTGGCGCTGGGCCGCTTCGCCGTGCAGTCGCTGCTGGGCAGCACCGAGCCGATCGGCCGGCTGCGCGGCCGCGTCCACCAGTACCAGGGCGTGCCGCTGGTGGTGACCTACCACCCGGCCTACCTGCTGCGCAACCTGCCCGAGAAGGCGAAGGCCTGGGCCGATCTCTGCCTGGCGCTGGAGCAGCTGCGCGCTCAGGCCGGCTGAGGCTGCGGCAGCAGCGGCCGGAACGCCTGCGGCGCCAGCACCCGGGCCCGGTAGTCGATCCCGCTGAACGCCGCGTAGTCGGCCATGGTGCGCACGCCGCCGAGGCCGAACACGCCCAGCGCACTGCCGTCCACCAGCGCGGTCAGCCGGGCCCGCGAGCGCTGTTCCAGGCTCCACCAGCTGCGCTGCCGCTGCGCCTCGTGCGCGGCGTCCCAGTGCATGGGGCGCGGCGGCCCGCCGGCCTCCGCGTTGTTGTAGAGGTGGTAGAGCGGCAGGCCGGGCATGTGGAAGATGTCCCAGCCGTGGGTGAACAGGCGGATCGCGATGCCCTGCTCCTCGCCGTGGAAGTAGAACCAGGGGTCGTACGGGAACGCCTCGACGAAGCGGCCCGGCGCGAACAGGCAGCCGGCGCCGACGTGGAAGCCGGGCACCGGCTGGTCGACGTGGACCGGGTGCGCCTCGAACCCCAGCACCGGGTGCTCGGGCTCGAAGTGGCCGCCGGGTTTGACCACATGCGCCAGCACCTTGTCGGTGGCGGGGCGCCGCGCCGGCTGGCCCTGGTCGAAGACGAAGGGGTTGGGATAGGACGAGAGCACGACGCCCCGGCGGCCGGGCAACAGCGCGCGGGCTTGCGCGACGAGGCGCTCGTCCCAGCCGGGGTCGAAATCCATGTGCGAGTCGATCTGCAGGAACCAGTCCTCGCCTTCGTAGAGCGACATCGCCAGCGCCCGCGCCCAGCACGGACCGCGGGCGTACACCGGCTCGATCCGGACATGGCTCAACCGGCAGGGCTGGAGTTCGGCGGCCGACGGCGGCGCGGCAGCCGCGGAACTCTGGTCGACCACGCCGAAATGCAGCTGCCGCGGCGCGCTCGCCGTCGCCCGGGCGCGTGCCAGCGTGAACCCCAGCACGGGGTCGCAGTAGGAAGCGATGCTGACGAAGATGCTCATGAGCTGGGAAAGCGGCCCGCGGCTGAGCCCGCCCGCGCGATGGTAGCAAGCGGCCGCCCCGCACTCCGCCGCGGCCCCGGGGACGCGATGTTGCACCGTGCGAGCCGTGCTGTCCGGGCAGCGCGCCGATCGCGGCGCGATGCGGCGCAGCCGCCGAGGAGCGCCGGCGCAGCCAGGACGGCGTCGGCGGCGACCAGTCCTGCCGCCGATGCGCCTCAGAAGCGCGGCAGCTCGGAGTGGGCGAGCCGCCCGCCGCGCACCAGCATCTTGCCGTACTCGGCGCAGCGGTTCAGCGTCGGAATCACCTTGCCGGGGTTGAGCAGCAGCTGGGGGTCGAACGCGCGCTTGACGGCCCGCATCTGCTCCAGTTCCGCCGCGCTGAACTGCACGCACATCGAATTGAGCTTCTCGATGCCGACGCCGTGCTCGCCGGTGACGGTGCCGCCCATGGCGACGCTGGTCTCGAGGATCTCGGCGCCGAACTGCTCGCAGCGGCGCAACTGGTCGGCGTCGTTCGCATCGAACAGGATCAGCGGGTGCAGGTTGCCGTCGCCGGCGTGGAACACGTTGACGCAGCGCAGCCGGTACTTCTCTTCCATCTGCTGGATCGCCAGCAGGATGTCGGCGAGCCGGCGGCGCGGAATCGTCGAGTCCATGCACATGTAGTCGGGGCTGATGCGGCCGGAGGCCGGGAAGGCGTTCTTGCGGCCGCTCCAGAACCGCAAGCGCTCGGCCTCGTCGCGGCTCACCGCGATCGCCGTGGCGCCGGCGCGCCGCAGCACCTCGGTCATGCGGCCGATCTCTTCGTCCACTTCCTCGGGCGTGCCGTCGCTTTCGCACAGCAGGATCGCCGCCGCCTCCAGGTCGTAGCCGGCGTGCACGAAATCCTCCACCGCCGCGGTCATCGGCTTGTCCATCATTTCCAGCCCGGCGGGGATGATCCCGGCCGCGATCACTTCGGCCACCGCGTCGCCGGCCCGGCGAACGTCGTCGAAGCTGGCCATGATGCAGCGCGCGAGCTGGGGCTTGGGCACCAGCTTCACGGTGACTTCGGTCAGCACGGCGAGCATGCCTTCGCTGCCGACGACGGCGCTGAGCAGGTCGAAGCCCGCCGCATCCAGCGCGTCGCTGCCGAATTCCACCGGATCGCCCTGGGCCGTGAAGCCGCGCACCTTCAGCACGTTGTGGACGGTGAGGCCATATTTCAGGCAATGCACGCCGCCCGAGTTCTCGGCCACGTTGCCGCCGATCGTGCACGCGATCTGCGACGAGGGATCGGGCGCGTAGTACAGGCCATGGGGGGCGGCGGCCTCGCTGATCGCGAGGTTGCGCACGCCGCATTGCACCAGCGCGGTGCGCGCGTACGGATCGAGCTTGAGGATCCGGTTGAAGCGGGCCAGCGACAGCGTCACCCCCGCCGGATCGGGCATCGCGCCGCCGGACAGCCCGGTGCCGGCGCCGCGCGCCACCACCGGCACCCGCAGGTCGTGGCAGGCCCGCAGCACGGCCTGCACCTGGGCGTCGGTCTCCGGCAGGGCGACCGCCAGCGGCCGCTGGCGGTAGGCCGTCAGCCCGTCGCACTCGTAGGGCGTGGTGTCCTCGGCGTTCCACAGCAGGCCGCCGCGCGGCAGCAGCGGCGCCAGCGCCGCCACCACGCGCGGCTGCAGCTCGGCGCGCTGGAGCGCCGCGGCTTCGGCGGGCGCGTTCACGCGCCCGGCTTTCGCCGCGAACGCGCGCGCATGGCGGTGGCCGGGGCAGGAAGGTTCATCAACGCACCAAACAGGTCAGGAATTGATCCCCGTTTGTACCACCCGGCGGGGCCGCCCCGCAGCCCTGCGGCCGCCGCCTGTCGGCCCCGCCGCGTCCCATGAGAAATGTCAAGTCGCGCCAGCTCGAGCGCTGGCACGATGAGGCCGGTGAATGATTCTTGAGACGGAAAGGAAGGTCATGAACGTGAGCACCCGACAAGCGACCGCCATGGTCCGGCAGGAGGCGCTGCCATGAGCGCGTGGATGGTCAACACCGCGGCAGGCGTGTTCTTCCTGCTCGCAGCCACCGGGCTGTTCTTCTTCGTCGCCACGCGCGGCGCGCTGATCGTGCGCGGCCTCTCGCGCGGCCCGCGCAGCAGCGAATCGCACGTGTACCCGATCTACTCGAACATGCGCCTGATCAAGATGGTCGACTTCCAGCCGATCATCTCCGCGATCCTGCTGTTCCAGTACCACCGCCTGGTCTCCAAGATCGTCGCCGGCCTGCGCGCCACCAACCTGAAGCGCAAGAAGATCCTGATCACCTCGTGCGCCTTCGGCAACGTGATCCCGCGCTGCGTGGAGGCGGCCATGGGCTCGGGTGCCGACAAGGTCGTGATCGCCGACATCATCAGGAACGAACTGACGCACGCCAAGAGCAAGCTCGATCGCCAGTACGGGCGCAAGATCGACTACGTCGAGGAAGACGCGACCGACATGACGCTGCGCGAAGGCTTCGCCGACGCCAACATCATGTTCTTCCTGCTGCACGAGCTGCCGCACGACCTGAAAGTGAAGGCGCTGGCCGAGGCCGGGCGGATGCTGGCCAAGGGCGGCAAGCTGTACCTGGGCGAGTTCCACAAGCCGACGCCGCTGGTGCTCAAGTGCCTGAGCTGGAGCTACTTCAAGGTGTTCGAGCCGCTGGGCCTGGCGCTGTGGGACAGCCACGATCCGGTCGTGGTCCTGAACGAGATGGGCGGCTGGGCCGTCGAGCGCCAGACGTTCTTCTTCGGCAACTTCCAGATCATCACCGCCACCAAGCAGTAAGCCGGTCCGCCGGGCCCGCACCAGCCGCCGCCGCGCCAGCGACCGGCGGCTTTTTCGTGGGCGCTACCTGAAGACCACGGTCTTGTGGCCGTTCATCAGGACGCGGTGCTCGCTGTGCCATTTCACCGCCCGCGCCAGCACCTGGCTCTCGGTGTCGCGGCCCTGCGCCGTGAGATCTTCGACGGTGAAGCTGTGGTCGACGCGGGCAACGTCCTGTTCGATGATCGGGCCCTCGTCGAGATCGGCCGTGACGTAATGGGCCGTGGCGCCGATCAGCTTCACGCCGCGGTCGTGCGCCTGGTAGTAGGGCTTGGCGCCCTTGAAGCTGGGCAGGAAGCTGTGGTGGATGTTGATCGCCCGGCCGGCGAGCTTGCGGCACAGGTCGTCCGACAGGATCTGCATGTAGCGGGCCAGCACCACCAGCTCGGCCCGTTCCGACTCGATGATCTCGAACTGCCTGGCTTCCACCTGCGCCTTGGTGGCAGCCGTCACCGGCAGGTGGTGGAACGGCACGTTGTAGCTGGCGGCGAGCTGGTAGAAGTCGCGGTGGTTGGAGACGATCGCGGCGATGTCCAGCCGCAGCAGTCCGCTCTTCCACCGGAACAGCAGGTCGTTCAGGCAGTGGCCTTCCTTGCTCACCAGGATCACGGTGCGCATCGGCTGGCGCAGCGCGTGCAGGCGCCAGTCCATGCGGAACGGCTCGGCGAAGAGGCCCAGCTGCAGCGTCAGATCCTCGTGCGTGAGCTGGTCGCAGGCGAACTGCACCCGCATGAAGAACAGCCCGGTG
>NZ_DATMHS010000102.1:0-9031 GCF_035554825.1 Ramlibacter sp.
GGCCAGCAGCTGATGGCGGCCTGCGCCGAGAACGTCACCAAGGTCAGCCTCGAGCTTGGCGGCAACGCGCCGTTCATCGTGTTCGACGACGCCGACCTCGACGAGGCGGTGAAGGGCGCGATCGCGTCGAAGTTCCGTAACGCCGGCCAGACCTGCGTCTGCGCCAACCGCCTCTACGTCCAGGACGGCGTGTACGACCAGTTCGTGCAGAAGTTCGCGGCCAAGGTGAAGGCGCTCAAGGTCGGCAACGGCTTCGAGGAAGGCGTGGTGCAGGGCCCGCTGATCGAGGATGCCGCCGTGGAAAAAGTGCAGCGGCACGTGCAGGACGCGGTGTCCAAGGGCGCCAAGGTCGTGGTCGGCGGCGGCAAGCTGCAGGGCCAGTTCTTCGAGCCGACGGTGATCTCCGGGGCGACCGGCGACATGCTGGTGGCGCGCGAGGAGACCTTCGGGCCGGTGGCGCCGGTGTTCAGGTTCAAGACCGAGCAGGAGGCGATCGCCGCGGCCAACAACACCGAGTTCGGCCTGGCCAGCTATTTCTACAGCCGCGACATCGGCCGCATCTTCCGCGTCGGCGAGGCGCTGGAATACGGCATGGTGGGCATCAACGTCGGCATCATCGCCACCGAGCACGTGCCCTTCGGCGGCGTCAAGCAGTCGGGCCTGGGGCGCGAGGGCTCCAGCCACGGGATGGAGGAGTACCTGGAGATGAAGTACCTCTGTGTCGGCGACATCCTGAAGTAAGCCGCCCCGGGCGCGGGCGCGCCACGCGCCCGCGCCGGGCAGGCACGGGCCCGGCGGCCGCCGCGCGAGAGCTGTCGGGCTAGTCGACCGCGATCCGCTTCTCGGCCGCGACCTTCTTCCACACCGCCAGGTCCTCCTTGATCCGCTGCGCCAGTTCGGCCGGCGACAGCGCCGCCGGGACGGCGCCGTCGGCCTCCAGCAGCGCGCGCAGTTCGGGCGTGGCGGCGATCGCGTTGAGCTCCCGGTTGAGCCGCTGCACCAGCGGTGCCGGCGTGCCGGCCGGCGCCAGCACCGACACCCAGATGTCCGCGGCGAAGCCCGGCGCCACGCTGCCGAGCGGCGGCAGGTCGGGAAAGGCCGGCGTGGCCTGGCGCGATGTGACGGCCAGGGGGCGCACGCGCCCGGACTTGATCTGCGACGCGAGCGACGAGTAGTTGGAGATCATCACGTCGATCTGCCCGGCTGCCATGTCCATCAGCGCGTTGGCGGCGCCCTTGTACGGGACGTGGCGCAGCTGCACCTTGGCGCTGTCGCTGAACATCTCGGTGGCCATGTGCGCGATCGACCCCATGCCCGAGGTGCCGTAGGTCAGCGTGCCGGGCTTGGCCCGCGCCGCGGCCACCAGCTCGGCCGGCGTGCGGATGCCGGTCTGCGCCGAGACGGCCAGCAGCAGCGGCCCCTGCCCGACCATCGCCACCGGGGCGAAGGCCGCGACCGGGTCGTACGGCAGCCGCGGCTGGGTCGCCGCGGCGGTGAGGAAGGTGGACGACGTGAGCAGCAGCACGGAGCCGTCGCGCGGTCCCTTCGCCACCGCGTCGGCACCGATCACGCCGGCGGCGCCCGGCTTGTTGTCGACGATCACCGTGGTGCCCAGGCGCTTGGCCAGCGGCGGCGCCACGGCACGCGCGATCGCGTCGTTGCTCGCCCCGGGCGAGAACGGCACCACGATCTTGATGACCGTCGGCACCTTGGGCTCGGCGTCGGGCTGGGCGCCGGCCGGCAGGAGCAGGCACGAGGCTGCGGCCGCCAGGCCGAGCCGGATGAGAAAGCTGCGCATGGGGTTGTCTCCTTGGTGTGCGGTTCGGCGCGCTCAGGCCGGGATGTCGATGTCCAGCAGCGGCGCGTACTGCTGCGCGCCGAAGATGTCGGCGTCGCCGGCGCAGCCGCTCGGATGGCGGCGGTAGATCGTGAACTTGATCGCGTAGGCCGGGTCGTATTCGACGAAATCCGAGATCCGCTCCAGCGGGATGCGGTACAGGGCCGCCACGCGCTCGCGCGTGACCGCCCCGGAACGCTTGACGCGCTCGTACTGCGCCGCCTCGCGGAAGATGATGTCGAAGGTGATCTTGTTGACGCCGGCGTTCTTGCTGCGGATCGTCTTGGCGAGTTCGTGAAGCTTCTGGGTGCTCATGGAGTCTCCCGTTGTCAGAGGCCGGCGTCCACCATGTGGACGGAAAACAGTTCCATCGGGTCCTCGACCTCGACGGTGTGGTTGAGGGTCCAGCGGTAGGCCGGGCTGGCCGGCAGCACTTCGTCCAGCGGGAACGCGACCGACCCGGCCGTGCCCTTCACGTCCGGCAGCCGGGCATAGAACATCTGCCGCAGCCCGATCATGGTGACCTCCTCGGCCATCTCGCGCGTCGGCGCGACCCCCTGCACCATGACGCACAGTTCGTGGCCCGGCCGTTCGCGCAGCGGTTCGAGTTCGCCCATCACCCCGTCGCGGCCGTAGACGGTGTAGTGCAGCTCGTAGCCGGTCTCGCCGAAGCGCTGCCGCACCTGGTCGCGCGCCCAGCCGATCACCCGGTCGACGTTGGCGACCGTGTACGGGTCGCGGATGCCGCACAGCCCGACGAAGCGCTCGCCCACGCGACCGGCGCCTTCGAGCTTGACCCGGACCTTGCGGTCCGGCACGAAGCGCGAGCCCGTGATGCGCGCGGTGCGCTCGTCGAGCTGCTCGTAGCGGCAGCCGGACATGTCCAGCCGGCCGCCGGCGAAGAACTCCTCGTAGGGATTGGAGCGTTCGTACATCGCGTGGCCGGAGACCGAGGCCACCGTGCAGCGCTGCTGCGGATGCATGGCGGTGACCCGCACGTCCTCGACCGAGATGGTGCCCATCACGGTTTCCTTGCCGCCGTAGGGCTCGGCGCAGAACGATGCGCACTCCAGCACCTTGCCCAGGTAGTAGGCGTGGTCGGCGGCGAAACCGTGGTGCAGCGCCGGCGCGGCGAACACCGCCGCGTCCGAGCTGCGGCCGCCGATGATGACGTCGGCGCCGCGCCGCAGCAGTTCCAGGTACGGATGCACGCCGGCCATCGCGACGATGCGGTCGGTCGCGTCGAGCTCGCTGTCGGTGAGGTCGGCGAAGCCGTCCAGCCCCTGCACCACCTGTCCGCGCCGCATCTTGCCGCGCAGCGCCTCCTTGTCGACCTCCGAATAGAAATAGCCGACCCGCAGCTTGCGCATGCCGTGCTGCTGCGCGAGCTCCTGGATGATCCGCACGTAGCGGTCGACGCGGCTGTTGGAGCCGGTGTCGCCGGCCGACCCGATGATCATCGGCACGGCCAGCCGCCGGGCCGCCACCAGCATGTGCTCGAGGTCGTGCCGCTGCCAGGCCTCGGGGCTGGTGGAGGTATCGGAGCCGAGCGGTACCGGCCCGACGTCGTCGCTGCCGGAATCGGCGGCGATGTAATGGGGCTCGGCCCGCACGCCGAGTTCGAAGCTCTCGGTGCGCAGCGGGGCGAAGCCGAGGTGGCCGTTGGGGCAGATGATCTTGAGGTGCTGCATGGGTCCTGGGTTGTGAACCGGCGCGGCGGCGTCGGTCCTGCCATGTCGCAGGAACCGTGCCACCACGGCGAGCGCCCAAACGGCTTTCGAATCAACGAGTTGCGGACCAGCGCCCCGGTCCGGGGTGCGCGGATTTCACGCCTCGCGCGTGAAATCCGCGCACGGCGGTCAGTCCGATCCCGCCCCTGCGATCCCGAGCTTGGCCATCTGGTGGCGCAGGGCGTGCCGGGTCAACCCCAGCGTCTTGGCCGCCGCGGCCAGGTTGCCGCCGGCCCGGGCCAGCGCCTGCGTCACCAGGCTGGCCTGGTAGGCGCGGGTGGCGGCGTGGAAGCCGCGCTCCGGCAGCGCCGTTGCGGCCGCCGCCTCGGCAGCCGGGGCCCGGCCGACCTCGCGCAGGATGCGCGCCGGCAGGTGCTCGATCCGCACGCGCTCGCCGTCTTCCAGCAGGCAGATGCGCTCGAGCAGGTTCTCCAGCTCGCGCACGTTCCCCGGCCACTGGTAGGAGCGGAACACGGCGCGCACGTCGTCGTCGAGGTGGCGCATGCGGCTGCCGTGGTGCTCGTTGTACTTGGCCAGGCAGTGCTCGGCGATCAGGAAGATGTCATCGCCGCGCTCGCGCAGCGGCGGAATGTTGATGGCGATGACCTGCAGCCGGTAGTACAGGTCGTCGCGGAAGCGCCCGGCCTTCACCTCCCCGAGCAACACCTTGTTGGTGGCCGCGATGAAGCGCACGTCGACGTCGATCGGGCTGACGGCGCCGACGCGGCGGAAGCGCCGGGTGTCCAGCAGGGTCAGGATCTTGGCCTGCATGACGTGATCGAGCTCGCGGACCTCGTCCAGAAAGACGGTGCCGCCGTTGGCGGCCTCGATCAGCCCTTCCTTCTTGCTCACCGCGCCGGTGAAGGCGCCGCGCTCATGGCCGAACAGCTCCGACTCCAGCAGCTCGGCCGGGATGGCCGCGCAGTTGATGTCCATGAATTCGGCGCCGGCGCGATCCGACAGCGCGTGCAGCATGCGCGCGGCCAGGCCCTTGCCGGTGCCGGTCTCGCCGTAGATCAGGACGGTGTTGGCCCGGCTGCGCGCCACGCGGGCGATCAGCTGGCGCAGGGCCACCATCGAGGGGTGCTCCCCGATCAGCGCGGGTTGCAGGCGGGCATGTTTCATGGATCGCGACGAAATCGGCCGCGGCGGCCGGCCGTCGCCATTCTGCCGCGTACAATGCCGGCCTGTCCGCGGGCGTCGTTCAATGGCAGGACCTGAGCTTCCCAAGCTCAAGACGTGGGTTCGATTCCCATCGCCCGCTCCACTCCCCCTAGAACTCGTATTCGGCCTGCACCCGCAGCGCCGTGCGCGGCGATGCGTTGGTCACGCCGAACAGCAGCGCCGCGTTGTACTTGATCGCCTGGGTCGCACCGGCCTTGATCTTGCCGAAGATGGCGGGGCCGACCAGATGCTCCTGCTGCGACGACTTCGACCAGTGGTCCCAGCGGCCGAATTCGCCGAAAGCCTGCGCGCCCCACTCGAGGCGCTCGCTGCCGCGGTACTTCAGCTGCGCCTCGTACTTGAGCTCGGTGTCATGCGGTTCGCTGGCGCGCACGTGCCGTTCCCACAGCAGGTTCAGGTTGCCTTGGACCGGACCCCACTCGGACTGCAGCAGCGGGCCGAACACCAGCTCGTAGCCTTCGGCGCGATCCTTCGGCCGCTCGATCTCGAGCAGGAAACCGACGTCGACCGGATATTTGCCCGTGGGCGCCAGCTGGAACTTGTTCTCCCATTCCCAGGCGTCGAACGAGGTGCGCGCGGCGGGCTCGCGGTGCCACTTGCCGTAGATTTCGGTGAACCACCAGGACGTCGCGCCCCAGCCGAAGCCGATCGAAGTGGCGGTTTCGCTCGAGCCGTCGCGGTGCTTCTCGAGGCCCCACTTGAAGTCGATTTCCTTCTCGCCTTCCTCGACGATGGGGGTGTGCACGTACTGGTTGGGGCCGGCGTGCGCGGCGGTGGGCAGGAGCAACGGGCAGAGGGCGGCCAGCGCCCCCGCCAGGATGGCGGTTCGCATCAAGTTTCTTTCGAAGTGAGTGTTGTTGTCAGCAGGAGCGGGCGCGGACCGGCCCCCGGGCCGGCCCCGCGCGTCCCTGGCGCTGCCGCACTCGGCGCGCGGCCAGGGTGATCAGGACCACGGTGCCGGCGTAGAACGCCAGCTGCAGTCCGGAAGGCTGCGCGTCGTAGCCGGCCAGGGCATGCAGCAGCACGCCCAGCGCGGAATCCGTCGGCAGCACATGCGAGCTGTCCCACAGCGCGGTCGACCAGGCGTCGACCAGCCCCGCCTGCGCCAGGGCGCGGGCCAGCTGGCTGGCAATGGCGCCGGCCAGCAGCAGGATCAGCGCATTGGTCACCTGGAACAGGTGCTGGGCCTTGACGCGCGACAGGCCGAAGTAGATCAGGGCGCCGATGCCGACGCCGCCGGCCAGCCCGCCGATGGCGCCGGCGGCCACCATCGTCCAGTGGTCGGAGCCGCCGGTCGAGAGGCCCGCCACGAACAGCACGGTCTCTGCCCCTTCCCGCAGCACCGCCAGGGCGACCACGGTGATCAGGGCCCAGGGCTTGCGGCCGCCTTCGCGGACGGACGAGCCCAGGCGCCTGGCCTGCATCGACATTTCCTTGGCGTGGGCGGAGACCCAGATGCAATGCCACGCCAGCATCGCCAGCGCCGCGCCGAGGATGCCGACGTTCACCAGGTCCTGGCCGACCCCGTCGGCCATCGCGCTGATCTGTCCGGCGCCGGCCGCCAGCGCCAGCGCGCCCAGCACGCCGGCGATGACGCCGGCGGCCAGCCAGCGGAGACGTCCCGGCAGGCCACGGGTGGCGGCGGCCACGATCCCGACGAACAACGCCGCTTCGAGCGATTCGCGAAAGACGATGAGCGCCGTCCCGAACATCGCGTTACTCCGCGACCACCACGCCCTTGGCGGTGGCTTCGTGGTATTCGCCGAAGAACTCGTACTTGCCCGGCTTCAGGGGGCCGATGAAGATCACCACCTTGCCGCCCGGCGGAATGATCTTTTCGCGGTTGAGCTTGTGGCTCTCGAACTCCTCGGCGGTGCCGTCCTGGTTGTGGACGGTGAGCTTGACCCGCTGGCCGGCGGGCACCTTGAGCTCGGCCGGCTCGAAGCGGTGGTTCTTGATGACGAGCAGTGCTTCCGGATCGGCCGCGAGCGCGACAGTGCAGGACAGTGCCAGGGCCGCAGCAGCCGAGCGCAGGAGCATGGAAGTCAACATCTTCATGGAGTGCCTTGGAGAGGATTTCCGCTACTCTAATGCGAATCATTCGCAAATACAAGATCCAAGCCATCGGTAGGGGCTCTTGGGCCGCGTCAATGGAAGTCGCGGCTGCCGGGATGCTGCCGGCCCAGCCGGCCCAGCAGCGGCGTCAGATCCTTCAGCCGGTGGGCGATGAGATTGCGCACGTTCCCGCCGCTTTCCATGTCCCGCTGCCAGGTGCCTTCCACCGCGAGCAAGCGCGAGAGCAGCACCTCCTGGCGCTGCTGCTCGCGCAGCGATTTCCAGACGATCACGTTCACCGGGCCGGTCTCGTCTTCCAGCGTGATGAAGATGGTGCCGTTGGCGGTTTGGGGCTGCTGGCGCACGGTGACGATGCCGCAGGCCCGCACCTTCAGCCCGTTCGGCAGATGGCTCAGTTCGGCCGAGGTCTGCAGCCGCATCTTGGCCAGGCGCGACCGCAGCAGCGCCAGCGGATGGCGGCGCAGCGTCAATCCCAGGGAGGCGTAATCGAAGACGATCTCCTCGCCTTCGGGGGCTTGCGGCAGGACCAGTGTTTCCTCGTTGAGCGGCGCCTCGCTCAGCATGCGGGTCGGCCGCCGGTAGGCTTGCGCATCCCACACCTGCTGGCGCCGGTGCCCCGAAAGCGAAAGCAGCGCATCGCCCGCCGCCAGCGCATTGACGTCCTTCCCGTCGAGCTGCGCCCGCAGCGCCATGTCCTCGGTGCTGGCGAACGGCGCTTCCCGCCTGGCTTGCATGATCCGCTCGGCGCCGGCGCGGGTGAGACCGGCCACCAGCCGCAGCCCCAGACGCACCGGCGACCGGGCATCCTTTCGATCCGCCGCCATTTCCAGCGTGCAGTCCCAGTCGCTGGCGCCGACGTCCGGCGGCAGCACCTGAACGCCATGGCGCCTGGCGTCCTGCACCAGCTGCGACGGCGAGTAGAACCCCATCGGCTGTGAATTGAGCATCGCGGCGAGGAAGCATTCGGGCTCGTGGCACTTGAGCCAGCTGCTGTCGTACGCCAGCAGCGCGAAACTGGCGGCGTGGCTCTCGGGAAAGCCGTATTCGCCGAAGCCGAGGATCTGCTTGAAGATGTTCTCGGCGAACGCCTCGCGATAGCCGTTCCTGCGCATGCCTTCGATCAGCCGCTGCTGGAACTGGTGCACGCCGCCGCGGCGCTTCCATGCCGCCATCGATCGCCGCAGGCGGTCGGCTTCGGCCGCGGAAAATCCGGCGGCGATCATCGCGATCTGCATCACCTGCTCCTGGAAGATCGGGATGCCCAGCGTGCGCTCCAGCGCCGGCTTCAGTTCGTCGCGCTCGTAGGTGATCTCGCCGCCCTGGCGGACACGGTCGCGGCTCTTGAGATAGGGATGGATCATGCCGCCCTGGATCGGGCCGGGCCGCACGATCGCCACCTCGATCACCAGATCGTAGAAACGGCGCGGCTGCAACCGCGGCAGCATCGACATCTGCGCCCGGCTTTCGATCTGGAACACGCCGACGGTGTCGGCGCGGCAGATCATGTCGTAGGTCGCTTCGTCGCGGTCCTCGATGTCCTGCAGTTCGAATGGATGCCCGCGCCGCAGGCTCACCAGGTCGACGCAGCGGCGCAAGGCGGTGAGCATCCCCAGCGCCAGCACGTCGACCTTCAGCAATCCCATGTCGTCGAGGTCGTCCTTGTCCCACTGGATGATCGAGCGCTCCGGCATCGCGGCGTTTTCCACCGGCACGAGCCGCGTCAGCTTGCCCTGCGTCAGCACGAAGCCGCCGACGTGCTGGCTCAGATGGCGCGGAAAGCCGCGCAAGGCGTCGGTGAGCTCCAGCCACTGCCTGACCCGCAGTTCGTCCATCGCCACGCCGGTCTGCGCGGCGCGCTCGCACAGGCGCTGCACCTGCAGCCCCTCCTCGTCGAACCAGAAATGTTCCTTGGCGAAGGCGTCGACCAGCGCGTCCGGGATGCCCAGGGCCTTGCCGACATCGCGGATCGCGCTGCGCGTGCGGTAGGTGGCGACCACGGCCGCGATCGCCGCCCGGTCGCGCCCGTACTTCCCGTAGATGTACTGGATCACTTCCTCGCGCCGCTCGTGCTCGAAATCGACGTCGATATCGGGCGGTTCGCGGCGCTCTTCGGAAAGGAATCGCTCGAAAAGGAGGTCGTTGACCGCAGGGTCGGCGTTGGTGATCTTGAGGCAATAGCAAACCGTACTGTTCGCAGCCGAAC